>QCLE01000013.1 GCA_003214815.1 Prochlorococcus sp. AG-412-J13
GCATTATCTAAGGGATAATATACATATTTTATAAAAAGAAATTTAAAGAAATCATCTTAAACCATTTAATTAATTTATAGCAAGACTAATAGTGTGACAATTCGAAAACAATCACTTAGAAGGTTTTTGGGATTAAATAAATCTTCTATCGCGACCTAATTTGATATTAAAAGAGCAAATTTTTAAAAATTATTTTTTAATTAGTTCAAAGTACCCATTTTTATTTAACAAGTACCTGTCAAACCAAAGGCTTAATAGATTGTCTAATCCTATTCCATTCATTTTATTAAATTGAGAAGTCTTGTAGTCCGAAAGTGCTAACAATAAATACGGAAAAATCATATCAGAAACCCCTTTGGGGAGTTTTTCTAAAGGTACTCCATGAGCCCTATCCCACAAAATTTGCATATCCTGAGAGAACAAAGAACTCCAATAATTAAAGTTGCAATATAACTTATCTGGGGGAAGCAAATTTACAGATAAAATTGGTACAGAAGAATTCATAATAATTTAGTATTTTTATGGATAAATTAAATTAGGATGATCTACTTTCTTCAGATATTAATTTGTTGAAAGGGGAACTTGATTTTCTTCTTATGCAAGATTTATTTAATTCTATAGATTTAAAGCTTATAAATAAAACTGAAACTGAAGATAACGAATCATTAGCTGCTTAATTTATTATGAAATATTTTTATGAAAAGTTTTGGGTTCCAGTTTTTGGTTATATTTTATCAAAATTTGTTTTTTTAATAGAAGGTAAAAAGCAAGGTATTAAAAAAAAGAAAAAAATAGATTAATTTCTTTTTGTCTCTATAAAGTATCTTTTAATACATAATTTAAGTCAATATGTTTTGATAACAACAAAAGATGTACTTTTAATTTATTAACGTATGCATTGTTGAGATATGTAATAATTGCTTTTTAGCAAATTAAAATGAACAAAAATAATATTTTGAAGCCATATACGGTGCATTACCGTGATTTTCAAAATATAAGATTAGAAAATTGTTTTTATGCTTTTGATGCTTACGAGGCTAGAACACTAGCAATGGAATTCAATAAGTATATAAATGAACATCCAAATAGTATAGACCTTATAAGATGTGAAAAATGAATAAAAGTTTTTAGTAATTTAAAATAATAATCTATTTAAACACTTAAGAATTTATCTATAACGGCTTGACTCAGTTCACTAGTATTTCCGCTAGCAACAATACCTCCGCGTTGCATCGCATAATATCTATTGGCTTGTCTTACAAAATGCAAGTGTTGTTCAACTAATAAAACACCAATTCCTGTATCTCTAATTATCTGATTGATTGCATTTTCTATGTCTAAAACTATATTGGGCTGTATACCTTCCGTTGGCTCGTCAAGTAATAGAAGTTGAGGTTTGCCCAGCAATGCTCTTGCAATAGCAAGTTGCTGTTGTTGTCCTCCACTAAGATCTCCTCCTTTCCTTTGTAGAAAATCTTTTAGGATTGGGAATAGATCAAAAATAAATGGATCTATTTTCTTGTTCTTAGATAATCCACCTGGCAGAGATTCCATTCCTAACATAAGATTTTCTTCAACTGATAGATATGGAATAATTTCTCTCCCTTGAGGAACGTAAGCCATTCCTTTCCTCGCCCTCTGATGTGGTGCTTTTCTATTGATATTTTCTCCAATCAAATAAATATCACCATTTTTTTGTTTTAACAGACCAATAAGTGATTTCAATAAAGTAGTTTTGCCAACTCCATTTCTCCCAATTAAACAAACCATTTCTCCTGATTTAACATTTAAATCTACATCTCTGAGAATATGACTCTCGCCATAATAAGTATTTAACGATTTTATTTCCAGTAAATTTTCCATAACTAGTCCTCTGGTCTTCCTAAATAAACATCAATGACTTTTTTGTCTTTTTGTATAGTTTCCATTGTCCCTTCACATAATACTGTGCCCTGATTTAATACTGAAACATTACTATCAAGTCTTCTAATAAATTCCATATCGTGATCTATTACTACTACAGTATTTTCTCCTGATAATGATTTTAATAAATCAGCAGTAAGATCAGTCTCTTCATCAGTTAAGCCAGCAACCGGTTCATCTACAAGCATTAAGTCTGGCTTCTGTCCTACTAACATGGCTATTTCAAGCCATTGTTTTTGTCCATGTGACAAAGAACCTGCTTTTGAATTGACTTCTTGAGATAAATTAACAATTTTCAAAAGACGTTCAATCTCATCAAGTTGCTCCTCTTTAATATTTTTATTAATGAGGTTTAGGGGACTTTTAGGAGTTGTTACTGATATCTCAAGATTTTCTTTAACTGTTAGATTTTCAAAGATTCTTGGACTTTGAAATTTTCTTCCTACTCCAAGTCGAGCAATCTTATGCTCTTTTCGACCTATTAAAGATTTTCCTTTAAAAATTACTTCACCTTTTGTTGGTCTAACTTTACCAGTTATTACATCAAGGAATGTTGTCTTGCCAGCGCCATTGGGTCCTATTACAGCTCTTAATTCTCCTTTCTTTAAATTTAAATTAAGTTTGTTAAGAGCTAAAAAACCTTCAAAACTCACAGTAATATCAATCAAATTTAATAGATCTCTATTAATCATTATTCCCCTCCTTATTGTTAATTTCTAAGCTTGGATAAGTTTCGATTTTTCTTTTTAAACCAAATTTTTGAAGAACATTCCTAGGTCCATCTCCTTGAATCCATCCTAGAACTCCTTCTGGTAGAGCTGTTACAACTAAAATAAATAACCCTCCTTGAATAAACATCCAGCTAGCAGGAAGAGCTTCACTCACAAGACTTTTTGCATAGTTGATGAAAACTGCTCCTAATATTGCTCCCAACAAAGTTCCCCTCCCTCCAACTGCAACCCAGATAACCATTTCTATAGAAAATGGAACAGTCATAAATTGAGGCGATACTATTCCTGATTGAACAGTATATAAAGCTCCCGAAATACCTGCTAGAGCTCCAGCGATAGAAAATATTATCGTCTTGAATATCACCGGATTGTAACCTGTAAACCTAACTCTTGGTTCATCATCTCGTATTCCTATAAGAATATTGCCAAATCTTCCTTTAACTACCCACTTTGCAAAAAACCATGCTGCTATAACTAGTATGGCAGTTAACCAAAAGAAGAGTCTTTGCATGGATTCGGAACCTACCATCTGACCAAATAGTTGGGTTACATCTGTTTTTAACCCATTTGTTCCATTTATAAGTTTTTGTTGCCCATTAAAGAAGTTAAAGAATACAAGAAGAGAAGCTTGAGTAAGTATAGAAAAATATACCCCTTTGATTCTATTCCTGAAAACAAGAAATCCAAGTAAACCAGCAACCAATGCTGGGATGATCCAGATAGCGAAAAAAGTGAAAACCGGCGATCTAAATGGTTCCCAGAAAAAGGGTAATTTTTCTACACCATATAAAGCAAAAAATTCAGGAATGTTATTTGGAAATTCAGAAGAGCTGGTTATTTGCAAATACATAGCTGCACAATAACCACCTAGTGCAAAAAATATACCTTGTCCAAGGCTTAGTAAACCTGTATATCCCCAGATAAGATCAACTCCAAGAGCAACTATGGATAAGGATAAGTATCTACCCAGGAGGTTTAGTCTAAATACAGGGAGTAAAGTTGGTGCTGCAATAATTAGAGCTATTAATATTATCCAGAATGAAAATAATATTTTTTTATCAAATTTAAATTTAGTTAGGGACATTAGTTCTCAACCATCCTGCCTTTTTGAGGAAATAAACCTGTGGGTTTAAATTGTAAGAATATAACTATTAATGCAAATATCATTACTCTTGCCATACTTGTTGTAGCAAAAAAGTTTATTGTGTTTGAGAGAGGTAAAGGCATATCTGGCCATATTGATAAGAGTCTTCCGGCTCCAATTAAATCAGTCATTATTCCTATTCCAAATGAAGCAAGTACTGTACCTAATAAATTTCCTACTCCTCCAAGAACTACAACCATAAAACAACCAACTATATAATTTCCTCCAACATTTGGTCCTACAGAACCTAATAGTGATACTGCTACTCCTGCAACTCCTGCTAGGCCAGATCCAATTCCAAAGGTAATTATATCCACTTTTTCAGTAGATATACCAAGGCAATCACTCATTTGTCGGTTCTGAGTAACTGCTCTAATACGCATTCCCCAAGCACTTTGATTAAGAAATAATGTTATTGCTATTACAGAGATAAGTGTAATTACAATTATCATTAATCTAGTTTTAGGAAATGCATTTCCAATGATTTCTACTTGACCTCTCATCCATGAGGGAGCTGTTACATCAACATTACGAGCACTTGCTCTACTAAGTTTGCTTACAGTAGATGAAATAACGCTACCGGTGAGAACTCCAGTTAATGCAGCCAATATCCAAGAACCAAATTTAAAATATTTGAAATTTATTGATTCTTTTATTTTTGAAGTAAACGTTGTTGGTAAAAATAAACCAATTATTAGACTTATAACTATACCAGTCCCATAAGCCAAAGGTACACTTCTGACAAATTGTTGAAGAATTAAGCTTACGCCCCATGTGGCGAGAAGTGTTTCTAGTGGACTTCCATAAAGCTTTCTTATTATTGTTTTTTCAAGGAGAATGCCAACTACTCCACTAACAATAAAAGCAAGGAAAATTGAAACTATTATGTATGAATTGTAGAAGGGTTTTAATATAGGTAATTTGAAAATTAATTGTGTAACGTATGTTGTGTAAGCCCCAAGCATCATAAGTTCTCCATGAGCAAGATTAATTACGCCCATAAGACCAAAAACAATTGCAAGACCTAATGCAGCAACAAGAAGTACAGATCCGATTGCAACACCATTAAAAAGACTATCGAGAAGTAACTCCAATTTAGAAAAAGAAAATATTTGATTATATAAAATAAAAGGAGGTGTTAACCTCCTTTTATTTAGAAGTATAGGTTTTAATTAAATTAAAGCTTATACTTTTCTCCTTTTGAAGGGTCTGTCCAATCGCATGCATATCCTTTTGAACTAGGATGCTTTTGGTTCCACGCTTGAGGGAGAACAACTCCTGTCTCTTCAAGAATTGTAAATCCACCTTCTGCATTAATCTCACCAATTCTTACTGTTTGAGATAAGTGGTGATTAGGCATAACTTCAACAGGACCTTGTGGGGCATCAAACTTTTGTCCAACTAAGGCTTCTCTTACTGCGTTATCGTCGAAGGTCCCAGCCTCTTCAACTGCCTGTTTCCATAAATAAACCATATTGTAAGCAGATTCTTGAGGATCAGCTACAACACGATCATCTCCCCATCTTTTCTTGAAGCTTGCAGCAAATTTCTTAGATGCTGGAGTATCAATTGACATCATGTAGTTCCATGCACCGTAATGACCTTCAAGGAACTCAGGACCAATCGTACTAATCTCTTCTTCCGCAATCGAATAGTTCATTACGTAGTAGCCACTTGAAGGTGTAATACCTGCGTCTTGAATCTGTTTGAAGAATGCTACGTTTTGGTCACCATTAAGTGTGTTAATGATTATCCCACCATCAGGTAAAGCTTCTTTGATTTTTGAGATAATTGGAGCAACCTCAGTATTTCCTAATGGAAGATAATCTTCCCCAACTACCTTACCCCCTAACTGTGCTACCTGAGCTTTTGTGATCGTATTAGAAGTTCTTGGGAAAACATAATCTGAACCTACAAGGAAGAAATCTCCGCCAGCTGCTGGAGAACGCTTATACATAAAATCTGTAGCAGGTTCTGATTGTTGGTTTGGTGTGGCTCCTGTATAGAAAATGTTGTTAGAGCATTCCTGAGCTTCATATTGAATTGGGTAGTAAAGGAAGGCATCTTTTGATTCGTAGACTGGTAACATTGCTTTTCTACTTGCAGATGTCCAACCACCAAATACAACAGGAACACCGTCTTGGTCTATAAGTTTTTTGGATTTTTCAGCAAATGTAGGCCAGTCAGATGCGCCATCTTCAACTATGTACTCAATTTTGTAGCTTTTACCGCCAACTTTTACACCACCAGCATCATTTATCTCTTCAATAGCCATTTTTTCTGTATCAACAAGAGTTGATTCAGAAATAGCCATCGTTCCGGATAACGAATGCAAAATACCAACGGTTACTGTGTCATCGAAACTTCCGGAGGTTCCACCTCCACCACATGAAGTTGCTGTGATCGCTAGTGAGGCAGTAGCTAATCCTGCCAAAATACGCCTTGAAATTCTCATGAATTAGGATAAATTAATTAATTGACCCTCTTTAGGGGTTAAAATAAAAGTTATAAACGAGTGAGAATTAGTTTTGTATCAGTCGTAACTTTTTGTTGAATCCAATATATTAGTAATGAATATTTTTCTAGTCTTAATTATTAGGTATTTGCGATTCCAAAAATTGAGTTATTTCTTCAACTCCTTTGCCGTTACTTAGGTTGGTAAAAAACCAAGGTTTACCTTTTCTCATGAATTCCGTATCACTTTTCATAATATTTAAATCAGCACCAACCATATCTGCTAAGTCAATTTTGTTTATTAATAATAAGTCCGACCTTGTTATTCCAGGACCACCTTTTCTAGGTATTTTATCTCCAGCAGATACATCAATCACATATATTGATAAATCTACAAGTTCTGGACTAAAACTAGATGCTAAATTATCTCCTCCACTTTCTACAAAAACAAAATCTAAAGGATTATATGTATTTTCTAAATCTAAAACTGCATTTTTATTTAAGGAACAATCTTCTCTTATGGCTGTATGAGGACAACCGCCTGTTTCTACACCAATAATCCTTCCTTCCTCTAAAACTTTTTTATTTATAAGAAAGTTAGCGTCTTCTTTGGTGTAGATATCATTGGTGACAACTGCTATCTCATAATTTTTCTTCAGGCTTAAGCATAGAGTCTCTACTAATGCAGTTTTTCCTGAGCCTACCGGCCCAGCAACTCCTACTCTCAATTTACTGCTCATAAATTAATTTCTAAAAAGTTTTGTATAAAGGTCATTATGATTTTGTTGTGCCATAGCTAGACCTACATTGCCAAAATAAATGTCATCAATTTCTTTGTCCATAATTTCTTTAGAAACTTTTGAAATTATTACTAACAAGTCTCTCTGAATTAATTGTGCTTTTGTTGAACCGATAGGAATAATCCTTAATGCTGCACTTAGTTGGTTTGCACTCCAAGAGTAGAAAAAATTCTCAACCATTTCTAATTTAGTAATTTCAAAACAATAACAAGTCCAACTCCACGCTAATGGCCAGGAGCTTTTTTCATTTTTTTCATATAGATATTCAAACCCAAATTCTTTGGTTAATTCAAAGAGAGATTTTGACATTTGAGTTTGTTGTTCTCTCATTTCGACAGAATCCTTCGATGAGAGGATCCACTTATCCAAACTTAATAGCTTTTGCAAATTACTTTTTAAATTTTTGCCGTCGTTTATCTCTTTGAAAATATCAAAAAAATCTATTAAGAGCTTTGCATCTAGTCTAATCTGGCCAATTTTTAGTTCACTAATGATTAATTTTTTTACTGAATTTGAGTCTTTTAAATTTTTATTATGAAGAAAACTCTCCATGCCCTCAGAATAACAAAATCCTCCCACTGGTAAGTTAGGGCTTATTAATAAGTATTTAAATAAGTGACTTTTACTCATGCTTATGGGCACCTCTTTCAGGAAAAAATTTTTTCTGGGTATCTGTGATATCAACATTGAAATTTTTAAGCATATTTTCAATAACGTAATTACTTTTTGTGAGGAGAATGTTTTCTTGAATTTCTACTTCTACGTGCCTATTGCCCAGATGATAAGCAGTTTTAATAAGTTCAATTTTATAATTTGAACTTATTTCAATTAAATTTTCTGTTTTGGCAATTATTTCTATATAAAAATTGGACTCATTAGTTGAAAGAATATCTCCATCATTTAATTTGCCCTCTCTAGGTAATTGTAAAATTATTTCTTGATCACAATCAGTTAATCTTTTACCTCGTAAGATTCTTCTTTCATCTGAACTTAGGGTAAGTTTTAAAAATGAACCTAGTCGAGGTTTTTCTTTAATCCAATCGGTTACAACTATTTGTTTATTCATTCTCATAATCAAAATTTATGGTTACTTTAATTTAATAATTAAAGAAAACAATTTATGATTAAAACTTCTTGGGAAGGTAATTGTTTCTTAAATTTTTTTAATAATAAAGCAAGTTTAGGAAATGTTGATAAAACAATCTTTAAATCTAAATCAACTTCTCCTTACAAGTTATTAAAGTCTACTCATGATCAGGAGGGGAGATGCATTTTACCTGTTCTTCATACTGCAGGGGGATTGGTTGGAGGCGATTTACTTGAGTTTGAGGTAAACCTTGAACAAAACTCTAAGGTATTGTTGACTACTTCTTCAGCTCAGAAAGTATATGGATCAGTTGGGATATCTAAAATTAATCCAAAAGGTACTTTTTCAAAGCAAAAAAATTTCATAAAGATTCTTGATAATTCTCATTTGGAATATCTTCCCCAAGAAACAATTATCTTTGCAAATGGTTTATATGAGCAAAAGTTTAAAGTATCTATTTCAGAAACTTCAAGTTTTTTATTTACCGATTTAATAAGACTTGGAAGATCTTCGTCAGGAGAATCTATTGAGAGTGGAGTTTTTAGGTCTAAATTAGAAATTATGAGAAATAATGATTTATATGATGATTGGGAATATGTTGATCTAATTGAATTATCTAAGGAAAGTTATGTGGCCAAGTCAGGTATGGATTATATGCCTGTTTTTGGCTCCTTAATTTGGATTTGCGAAAAAGATTTTTCCAAGTCAAAAATAAATAACCTTGTGGGAAATATAAAAAAGATTTTCAATGAAACTGATAATAATTTATCTATTGGGATCCTTGAAAATGGAATCTCTGTCCGATTCCTAGGGAGTTCTTCTCAAGAAGCTAGGAAATGTTTTTTTTGTATTTGGAAACAAATTAGGTCTGTTTGTGGATTTTGTGAGCCAAAATATCAAGGTGTATGGCCTTTACAAGATTCTATGAATTATTAATTATGTTTAGAATGAACCTTTTTTATGAATTTATAGATTAATTTTTTATTATGCATCTTTCACCTCAAGAAAAGGATAAATTATTGATTTTTTCTGCTGCGCTCTTAGCTGAAAGAAGGCTAAGTCGAGGTCTTAAGCTTAATTATCCTGAAACAATTGCTTTTTTGAGTTTTCAAGTTCTTGAAGGAGCTCGAGATGGAAAAAGTGTAAGTCAATTAATGGCAGAAGGAACCAACTGGCTTTCAAAATCACAAGTTATGGAGGGCATTCCTGAAATGGTTGATGAAGTCCAGATAGAAGCAGTTTTCCCTGATGGGACAAAGTTAGTTACTATTCACAATCCGATTAACTAGTTATGAGTAATTTAATTCCTGGCGAAATAATTCCTGAAAAAGGTGAAATAGAATTAAATCTTGGTAAGGAAGTTAAAACAGTAAAAGTTTCTAATTCTGGAGATAGACCTGTACAAATTGGATCTCATTATCATTTTTTTGAAGCTAATAAGGCTTTAATTTTTGATCGCGAATTAACACTTGGTATGCGTCTTGACATTCCTGCAGGAACAGCAATTAGATTTGAACCTGGAGATACAACTGATGTCAAATTAGTTCCATATACAGGTTTAAGAATTGCACATGGTTTTAATTCATTGGTTAACGGTTCTTTAGATACTTAAAATTATGTCCTATAAAATTGACAGAAATACTTATGCGCAAACTTACGGACCCACTACCGGAGATAGAGTAAGGCTTGCTGATACAGAACTTTTTATAGAAGTAGAAAAGGATTTAACTACATACGGAGATGAAGTTAAATTCGGTGGAGGTAAAGTTATTCGAGATGGGATGGGACAGTCTCAAGTGAGAAGAGTTGATGGAGTTGTAGATACCGTAATTACTAATGCTTTGATCGTAGATTGGTGGGGAATAATTAAGGCTGATGTGGGTATAAAAGATGGAATGATTTTTGAAATTGGTAAGGCTGGTAATCCTGATATCCAGGATAATGTCGATATTGTTATTGGTGCATCAACAGAAGTAATAGCTGGAGAAGGCCATATTCTTACTGCAGGTTCAATAGATACCCACATTCACTTTATCTGTCCCCAACAAATTGAGACAGCATTAGCCTCCGGAATTACAACCATGTTGGGAGGAGGAACTGGACCTGCAACTGGCACAAATGCCACTACTTGTACTCCCGGTTCTTTTCATATTTCAAGAATGCTTCAATCTGCAGAAGCATTTCCCATGAATTTAGGTTTTTTTGGAAAAGGAAACTCAACAAACGAGAGCAATCTTATTGATCAGGTTGAAGCTGGTGCATGTGGATTGAAGCTTCATGAGGATTGGGGAACAACTCCCTCTACAATAAATTCTTGTCTTAATGTTGCAGATAAATTTGACGTACAAGTATGTATACATACTGATACTTTGAATGAGGCAGGCTTTGTTGAAGATACCATCAACGCTATTGCAGGAAGAACTATACATACTTTTCATACCGAAGGAGCAGGTGGAGGTCATGCTCCAGACATCATAAAAATTTGTGGAGAAAAAAATGTTCTTCCAAGTAGTACTAATCCAACAAGACCCTATACGAGGAACACATTAGAAGAACATCTTGACATGTTAATGGTTTGTCATCATTTAGATTCTAAAATCCCAGAAGATATCGCATTTGCTGAATCAAGGATCAGAAGAGAGACTATTGCAGCTGAGGATATCTTGCATGATTTAGGTGCTTTTTCAATTATTGCTAGTGATTCTCAGGCTATGGGAAGAGTTGGTGAAGTAATTACAAGAACTTTTCAAACAGCTCATAAAATGAAAGTCCAAAGGGGACCGCTATCGCAGGATTCTGATAGAAACGATAATTATAGAGTAAAGAGATATATTTCTAAAGTCACTATTAATCCTGCAATAGCTCATGGTATTGATAAACATGTTGGGTCTATAGAAAAGGGTAAAATTGCGGATTTGGCATTGTGGAAACCTTCCTTTTTTGCGGTAAAGCCTGAATTAGTTGTTAAAGGAGGATCTATAGTTTGGTCCCAAATGGGTGATGCAAATGCTTCAATTCCTACTCCAGGTCCTGTACATGGTCGACCTATGTTTGCAAGTTTCGGTCAATCTCTAATTAAGAGTTCTTTTACCTTTTTAAGTAAAAATTCAATTGATCAAAATATTCCAAATAAATTAGGCTTACAAAAGAAATGTATTGCCGTAGAAAATACCAGGAATATTAATAAATCACACTTAAAACTTAATAGTAAACTACCAAATATTTCAGTTAATCCTCAAACTTATGAAGTTTTTGCTGATGGGGAACTTCTTACTTGTGAACCTCTTGATGAAGTCCCAATGGCTCAAAGGTACTTTTTACTTTAGAAGTTTTTAATTAATTCTTTTTCAGTTGTCTTTATATCTTGTGAACCAGCGATTGCCAAATCTTCTTGCAGTTTGTTCTCACAAGATAGAACTCTTGACCAACTTGGTAACTGCTGTGTCGTAGGGCAAGCTAAATAATCTTCTGTAGCAGGTCTCAATAGTTTCGCAAATTTTTGGACTGATAGCTCTTCTTCATGCCTATCGTATGGAAGTTGATTAACTGCTGAATCTAATCCAAATTGTTTTACCCGATCTTCTCCAACTCTTTTATAAAGAACTTCTAAGGTTGCCAGTTGAGTACTTGTTAAGGTCTCTGCTTGATGCTCCATGAGACCTCTTAAAACACTTGAAAGTATTTCTGTACACATTTTTTGCAATCCTTCTTTAGATGAATCACCAATATTCTTATGTTTATGATCAAACAAACCTAGGTCAACTTGGGCTATTTTTGACGTTCTTACGTTTCTGTAAACCTCTGATAATAAACCTATTTCTAAACCCCAGTCACAAGGAATTCGTAAATTCATAGCAAGGTCTTTAGTGAAAGCAAACTCACCTGCTAATGGATATCTAAATGATTGAAGATATTGTAAAAAGGGACCCTTCCCAACTAACTGCTCAAGACTTGCCAATAAGGGACCCACAAATAATCTTGTTGCTCTACCTTGTAATTGATTGGTCTCTAAGGATAACCTGCTGTAAAAAGCCTTTACATATGATATACCATATGATTCATCCAGAAGGGGAAGTATCATTCTTGAAGGATACAAAGGACTAAATGTCCTTATGTCAGCATCAAAAAGAGCAACAACTTCTGATTTTCTCGTCGCAACTCCTATGCCTTGCCAGACAGCCCATCCTTTCCCTGGAGTTCCTAAAAGTTCTAACCCATTTTTTTCTTGGCTTTTTAATAGTTCTATTACAGAGGGAGAATTAGTCCATTGAACGTGAACTGGAAATGGCATTGAGTCAAAAAATGATTTTGCTGCTTTAACTTGCTCAACAGTTTTTGCAGATAGAGCAATAACTAATTCATTTAAGCCTGTAAGGTCTTTTAAAACTTTTTTTATATCTTTTAATGCTGGACGCTCAAACTCTTCATATAAGCAAGGTATTAAAATGCTAGTTGATCTTTTTTTAAGACTTTTGTTTAATTCTTTAAGTAAATTTCTTGTAACTCCATATTCATGTATTGTTGTGATTAACCCTTGTTGAAAGTCCATTTTCTAATTGATGTGCAGAATAGTATTAATACTTCGTTGATTTTTTCAAAGTGAAGCAAATTGATTCAGAGAAAAAATTAGATAGATTAAAGATTGATAAATTGTTAAAAACAATTTATTCAAATAATACTACAGAAGAAATTAATTTTATTTCAAACCAATTATTACAGATTTTAGATGATTTCTCAGAGAAATCTGCTTATGAAGAAATAAGAGATAAGGAAAGGTGGAATGAATCTCATTCGGTTTTGATAACTTATGCAGATAGTATTTATAAAAATGGCGAGGCAACATTAATAACTCTTAGTGATTTGTTAAGCAAACATTTTGGCAGCCTTTCTAAAGTTGTACATATTCTTCCTTTTTTGAAATCTACAAGTGATGGAGGTTTTGCAGTCTCAAGTTATGATTCCTTAGAAGAAAAGTTTGGTGATTGGGACGATCTCAAAAGTATTTCTAAAAATCATGATTTGATGGCTGATTTAGTATTAAACCATGTTTCATCATCTCACCCATGGGTTCAACAATTTATTAAATCCCTAGAACCGGGTATATCACATGTTTTTTCACCGAAACAAAATCTTGACTGGTCAAATGTAGTTAGGCCAAGAAGTTCTTCCTTGTTTTCTCAAATAAATACTGAAGATGGCCCTAAACAAGTTTGGACAACTTTTGGTCCAGACCAAATTGATTTGAATTGGCATAATCCAAAAATGACTCTTGAGTTCTTAAATTTAATTATTACTTATTTATCTAGTGGAATTAAATGGTTCAGGCTTGATGCTGTAGGTTTTATTTGGAAGGAATCAGGGACAACGTGCTTGCATTTACCAAAAGCACATTCAATTGTGAAACTCTTAAGAGTTCTTTTAAATAATCTTCTTAATGAGGGAGTTATAATAACTGAAACTAATGTTCCTCAGAAGGAAAATCTATCTTATCTGATTCCTGATGATGAAGCCCATATGGCATACAATTTCCCATTGCCTCCTCTTCTCCTAGAAGCAATTATTACTTCAAGAGCTGATATTCTAAATTTATGGATTTTTGACTGGCCAGAATTACCTGATGATACTACTCTTTTTAATTTCTCTGCATCGCACGATGGCGTTGGCCTAAGAGCTCTTGAGGGTTTAATGGACGAGCAGAGAATAAAAGATTTATTAATCAATTGTGAGAAAAGAGGCGGATTAGTAAGTCATAGACGTTTATCAAATGGTGATGATAAACCTTATGAATTGAATATTAGTTGGTGGAGTGCAATGGAAGACTCCAGTAGAGATGCTAAAAGATTTCAATATGAGAGATTTATTTTGAGTCAATTATTAGTAATGGCTCTGAAAGGGGTTCCTGCCTTTTATTTGCCAGCATTACTAGCTTCAGAAAATGATATCAAAAGTTTTTCTATGACAGGTCAAAGAAGAGACCTAAATAGAGAAAAGTTTAAATCAGAAAATCTTTTAGCCGTTTTAAATAATCCTGAATCTAATGCTAATAAAAACTTAAAATATCTTCGTAATGCTATGGATGTTAGATCAGAATTAAAGCAATTTCACCCTTGTTCGGAAATGAAATGTTTGTCTAAAGGTAGAAGTGATATTGTTGTAATCAAAAGGAGTAAAGGTCCTGAGTCTGTTTTTGCAATCCATAATATGACTGAAAATAAAATTAATTATCAATTGAATGATAATGATCTACCAAAAATAATTGATAATGATTTCAATACCCAAGATTTTTTAACATCCACTAAATACAATTGCAAAAATATTAGTCTTGATCCTTTTCAAGTAATTTGGCTTAGCGCTTTATAAAAATGATAGAAAATTCTTCTCTTTGGGTAGTAAGTGATGTAGATGGTACTTTAATGGATCACTCCTATGATTTATCACCTGCTAGAGAAACTATAAAAAAACTACAAAAATTATCTATACCCGTAATTCTTTGTACAAGCAAAACCGCTTCGGAAGTAAAAGTTATTAGAAAGGAACTTAACTTGACAGATCCTTATATTGTTGAGAATGGTGCAGCAATATATGGTGAATCCCTTAAAAGAGTAAATGGAGAAATTATTCTTGGAATAAAATACGAATCTCTTGAAGAAATCTTAAATTTTATTTCTAATGAAATTGATTATAAACTTACTCCTCTTAACAATCTCACTGATCAAGAAGCCACTCAGCTAACAGGTTTAGAAGGCAACTCATTGGACTTAATGCGTGATAGGCATTGGAGCATGCCTTTTTTAAATCCGCCAAGTTATTTAGAAGAGAAAATTAATATCTGTTGTAAAAAGTTCGATGTTGATATTTTTAAGGGAAATAGAATGAGTCACTTATTATCTACAAAATCTAATAAAGGTAAAGCAATAAATGCTCTTAAAGAATATTCAAATGTTCAAAATATTGAAATTATAGGTTTAGGTGATTCTCCAAATGATTTGCCTCTGCTTTTAAACTCAGATATTAAAATTGTTATTCCTGGAATAGATGGACCTAACTTAAATTTACTAGATCAATTAAAAGATTTGGAATTTACTTTAGCTTCTGAACCAAATGGATATGGTTGGAAAAATGAAATCAATAAATTGATAAATAAACGAGTATTAAATTAGAAAGATGAAAGATTTAAATATTAATTTTCCTCTTGATAAATTTGAAAAATTAATTATTGATATTGGTTGGAAATCCGTGGATGATTGGTTCAACTTTTGGAATAATCAAAGAAACATTCTTTCAATTGATCAATATTGGAACAATAAAGTAAATGATGATTGGATTTGGGGTTTAGCTTTACCTCTTTTATCTCAGGCTTATAAATTTCAAAATAATTTTTCTGATAGAAAAATAATTGGGATCTCGGCACTACCTGGTACAGGTAAAACAACACTAGGTAAATGGCTTGAGGCTATATCGTTAAAATTAAACTTCAAAATTGCGGTTATTTCAATTGATGACTTTTATCTCCCATCAGATGAAATGAAATTAGCTATTAAGAATAATCCATGGAATGTTTCAAGAGGGTTTCCTGGGAGTCACTCAGTAAAATTAATGCATGAAAAATTATTAAATTGGAAGATAAATGGAGAATTAAATGTACCAGTTTTTGATAAATCTTTAAGAAATGGTTTAGGAGATAGATCTCATTGGAGATTAGATAATCCTGATTTATTAATTCTTGAGGGATGGTTTTTGGGAATAAAACCTTATTCTATTGACACAAATTATCGATCTATAAATACAACAAATTTGAGTCTTGATGAGTCTTCTTATATATCAACCATTCAAAATAACCTAAACGAATATTTAGATATTTGGACTTTAATAGACAATATTTGGCACTTAAAGCCACTGAAGATTGAATATATGAATATATGGAAAACACATCAAGAAAAAGAAATGTTACTTGAGAAAGGGAAAGCCCTTAAAGATGAAAAATTATCTAATTTCTTGAGAATGCTTAATGTCTCTATCCCTCATAAAAGTTATGATTTTATAAATTCTTATGCGCTTTTATTAATTGATCAAGGAAGAAATTTAGTTGAGGCTGGATTAAATTTGTAGAATTCCTAGATTTCTTTTTTTTCAGTTATTTTTTATACATTTTTTTTAGTTCTAAATGGTGTTTAATTGTACTTATTTTGCTTTTTCGAGATGGTTGAGTTTTCTTACAAAAATGAAGGCTGTAGGATGGTTGTCTTGAGATGTATTGGCCCATCAAATTTTTTCTTAGAGAGAGTTTTATTCCCAACTGACATTCTTACTTTTATGGCCCCAAATGACTCAAGAGTTGAAATCTGGGGAAATGAATTATATGGCCCCAAGTTGGAAGAGAGAATAAGAATTTCGGCTGATAACGAAGATTCGACTCTAGTGGCTTAGAAAAGATATTGTCTAATTGTCTTCGAGTCAAAATTTTTTACAAATACCTAGTTTTTATTGATATTATCAATCTAGTTTTAGTTTCATAGATGTATTATTTTTCTTCTTTTAAAATAGGAGGTTTTATTCCTTCTGCAGCTATCTCTGGAATTTTACTTTTAGTTGGGTTAGGAGCCTTCTTTTATCTTGGTATTAAAGGAACCACAGATTATTAAACATAAATTAATGAACAAATTGTAATTTTTATAACCTTCTTTAATAATTTAACACTATGGATTTAACAACTATTTTATTTATATTAAGCTTACCTTTCGTTTTATTAACAGTATATTTTGGGACAAAAAATGATTTTTACGAGAGTGAAAACTATAAAGGAGATGGTTGTGCTCACGATGTTAAAAGGTAACTTTATTACTAATCACCACTAAATACACAGGTCCATCTACTATCAAATTGCCAAACAGGTTTGTATATTTCATTAGTAATTTTTTCTCCTGCTTTATTACAAGTATCTAAATCTTTCATTGGAATAGAATGTAACGAAGGACTTGTTATTCCACTAACCTCTGGCCTTCTTCCAGGTCCTTGTCTATAAGTTCCAATTATTAACCAATAGTTAGCTTTCGCAGAATCAGAAAAGATTAAGGAAAAAAGAAAAAATAATATTAAGATAGATTTTTTTTTCATTTTTCTATACTAGCTTTTAATATTTAAATGTAAATTGCTATTAATTAATTAAGTAGTTTACTAATTTTTTGGAATATTTAAAATTTGTTTTATATGGATTAATTCAAGGTTTGACGGAATTTATTCCTGTAAGTAGTACAGCTCATTTAAAAGTTATATCTCTTTTTTTAGGTATTGATGATCCTGGAGCATCTCTTTCCGCTACTATTCAATTTGGAAGTGTTTTAGCTATAGCTTGGTATTTTAGGAATGATATTTTTAATTTCAGAAGTCAATCTTCCAAAAAATTTCTTGAATATCTCTTGCATGAAAGATTATTAAGGTCTATTTTGATTGGTACTATCCCAATTGTTTTGCTTGGTGGGAGTATAAAATTATTTGTCCCTTATTTTTTTGATAACGTTCTTCGTTCAAATATTTCAATAGCATTGGTATCATTTCTAATGGCTTTTTTTATGTACTTGGCAGATAGTTCGAAAAGAGGTTTTATTAATATTAAAAACCATAATTATTCAGATAGCTTTTTGATAGGTTTCTTTCAGGCATTTGCTATTTTCCCGGGGGTGTCAAGATCGGGTGTTACTATTTCTAGCGCTCTAATATCAGGATGGGAAAGAAGCGATGCTGCGAAATTTTCTTTTCTTTTAGGTATGCCAGCTATCTCTATTGCTGCGATTGTTGAGTTTATTTCTACTTTTAATGATTTCTTTTCATTAGGTTTTCTCCCTCTTTTTGTTGGTCTTATTACGACATTTTTGTCCTCGTTATTAGCTATAGATTTCTTATTAAAGTATTTTTCTTCAAATGGCTTGAAAATATTTATTATCTATAGGGTTATTTTTGGTGTTGTAATTCTTCTGAATTTATAATTGGTTGTAAAAAATTTTTGCAATTGTGTTAATGTTTAAAAAAATTATTTCTAATGAATATTTTTATATCTTTCCAACTAGGTGAAGTGGAAGTTTCAAATCTTACTATATTGGTATTAGCGTTTTTTTCTTCTTTTACATTCATAGCTGTAGGCATAAGTTCATATAAACTATACAAATCCCTTATAAATGAAGACGATAAGTAATCGGAACGGCGGGATTTGAACCCACGACCCCCACTACCCCAAAGTGGTGCGCTACCAAACTGCGCTACGCCCCGTGTCTTTACTATAAAGATAAGATTGATTTAAATGTTATTATTTATTGGATTGTTATCAGATATCAATACACACTTATCTACTTCCCAATTAAAGTTTTCCCATATATGGTCTTTTAATTTGTAGTTGCTTCCAGTAAAAACTCCTAACTTAACTTTTGTAGGAGACGCAGAACAATATTGTCTGCTTCCAGCTGATGCAAGATATTGTTGATGGTATTGTTCTGCATAAAAATATGCATCAATCATTTTTATTTCCGTTTCAATTAAACCAAGATTTTTTTTGTTTAGTTCTTTTTGATATTGATCCTTACTAGCTAATATTGTTTTAGAATTATTTTCATTTGTGTAATATATTGCTGATCTATATTGAGTTCCCATATCATTACCTTGCCTGTTTTTTTGAGTAGGGTCATGACATTCCCAAAACATTTTTAATAAATCACTTATATCAATTTCTCTTTTATCCCATATAACTCTTACAACTTCTGAATGACCAGTTAAGCCGGAACAAACTTCATTATAAGTTGGATTGCTTTTTTCACCACCAGCATAACCTACAGAAGTTGTAACAACTCCAGGAAGTTTCCAAAAACATTTTTCGGCTCCCCAGAAACAACCACATCCAAAAATTATTTCATCTTCTTGGATATTAGGATCTTTTTTAATATCTGTTTTTAATATTCTATGTAATGAATAAGAATCATTAGTTAAATTTACCTCCTCATTGAGCATAATGTTTTTCAGGAATTTAAACATAATTTAAATTTCTTAATTATAAGTAAAAAAATTTACTTTTAGCTTTTAACAATTCTGATAGCTAGTTCTCTTTCCCAAAGTTGTTTATATAGTCCATTCTCTTTTACTAAATCTTTATGGCTCCCTTCTTGTACTATTTTGCCTTTATCCATTACTAAAACCCTATCACAGGTTGCTGCAACAGAAAGTTGGTGACTAATCATTATGATTGTTTTATTATTTCTATCGCTCATTTCATCGATTATTTTTGCTGCTGTTTTATTATCTACGCTTGCTAAAGCATCATCAAGAACAACAATAGGAGAATTAACAAGTAGTGCTCTTCCTAGTGCAGTTCTTTGCCTTTGTCCACCACTTAATGTAATACCTCTTTCACCAACAATAGTTTTAAACCTTTGTGGAAAACTATTGATATCATCAATTAATCCAGCTTTTGTAGCGCTTTCTTTAACTAAATATTTAGAAGCTTTGGGTTCTCCAAAACTTAGGTTTTCTGAGATTGTAGAAGTAAATAAGAATGCTTCTTGAGGAACGATTGAAATATTTTTTCTAAGATCACTTAATTTTAAAGTTTTAACATCAATTTCATCTAAAAATAATTGATTGTCTGGAATTTCAATAGTCCGTCCTAGAGACTTCGCTAGTGTTGTCTTGCCACAACCTACTGGGCCAACTATAGCAATAAGCTCTCCAGGATAAATTTTAAAATTGAGACAATTTAATGAATTAAATTTTGATCCTGGATACTTTATTGTTAAATTTTTTGCTTCTAAGAATCCTTTAACCTTTCTTTTTAAAAATTTAGTCTCTGCTCTATCTACAATATTTGGATTGTTCTGAAAGATTTCTTCCACACGATCTAAACTTACTTGACCGAGTTGAAAAGTATTTAAGGTAAAACCTAATAAAGCTGTAGGGAAGACAAGTCTTTCTACGTAAAGAATTAAAGCAACTAAACCACCTATCGAAATAAATCCACTCTCTAGTTGAAAAGTCCCTAATGATAATAAAATCAATAATGAAATTGAAGAAATACCTTGCAACAATGGGAATAGGGTACTTGCTGTTCTTGCTAATTTTATAGCTGAATTTCGATAGGCATTGTTGTATAAGTTAAATTCTTTTATCTCAGCATTCTCTTGGGCATAAATTTTAATTGCGCTTATGCCAGAAAGATCTTCCTGTATTAGATCACTAAGTTTTGATAATGATTCTTGTTGAGCTTTTCTTTGATTAACCATTCTGCCACCAAATAGACTTACAATTCCAAGGATTAATGGAAATATCATTAAAGCTGATATTGTTAGTGTTTTATTAATCGAAAACATTGAAGGAATAGTGAATGAATAAGCTAAGACAATGTTGCACAAGCTTAAAACAGTGAAGCCTAAAAGTCTTCTTATGTTTTCAACATCGCTTGTAGCTCTACTAATAATGTCTCCACTACCTTTTTTTTGGATCCATTCTGGATCTTGAATAAGTAAATGGTCAAAAAGTTTTTGACGAAGATTTACCTCTACTTTTCTACCTATGCCAAAGACAATCTGTCTTGAAAATAATCTTATTAAACCCATACAAGTTGCTAAAAATATTAACCACAAAGATTTAGAAATAATAAAATCTGAAGAAAATCCAGTTTGTAATTGATCAATTATATTTTTTACTTCTAAGGGTATTACCACACTCAATATATTTACTACCAATAGAGCTAAAGCTCCATATAAGAATTCTTTTTTATATGGTCTTAGGTATTTAGATATAACTTTTATCTTTAAATTTTTCATTTTATTTTGCCAATATGATTAAGATAATGTTTCATTTTTAAATATGTGAGCTAATTTTATAAATGATTTAGTATTTATTTATGGGTAACGAACAAACTCATCCATTACATGCAACCGACAAATATATTATAGATTCCCTTATCACAAAAAAAACACCAGAAGATCTTGATTATATAAATTTAGCTAGATTAATAAATCGTTATATCAATTTCCCTGGAGAAATTGAAATTAAAAATGATATTGAAAAAATTTTAAAATTTTGGAAAATCACTAAAAATGAACTTTTTTTAAAAACAAAAAATATTTGGTCAAAAAACTTCAGGCCTTCTAATACAAATAAAGATTTAGTTGGCTCAGGTTTTGATACCTCAAATTGAATTTTTCTGCATAATTTTTCTTCAATAAATAAATGTTTTCTAATCTATCAAACGCTGAAATCCTAAATAATTTGTTAGAGGGAATTAATCTTGATGATTTAACTGCTAGATCTTTAATGCAAAGATGGCTTAATGATGAAATTTCAGATGTTGAAACAGGAGCTTTTTTGAGTGCTTTGAGAGCTAAAAGCTCTACAGGAGTTGAACTAAGTTCTATGGCTGAGGAACTCTTAAATGTTTGCGAATTGCCAGTAGCAAGACCAAATTTGTATTTGGTAGATACTTGTGGAACAGGAGGGGATGGAGCTAATACATTTAATATTTCAACTGCAGTAGCATTTGTAGCTGCATCTTGTGGGGTAAAAATTGCAAAACACGGAAATAAAAGTGCTAGTGGAAAAGTCGGATCTGCTGATGTGTTGTTGAATCTTGGTTTGAATTTAAATTGTTCATTAGAAAAAGTAATCACAGCAGTAAGTGAAATTGGAATAACTTTTTTGTTCGCACCTGTTTGGCATAAATCTTTAATAAAACTTGCTCCATTAAGAAAGACCCTTGGAATAAGGACAATATTTAATCAACTTGGACCATTGGTAAATCCTTTAAGACCCAATGCGCAAGTTTTGGGTGTTGCTTCTGAGGATCTTTTAAAACCTATGGGAAGTGCGCTTTTAAAAATGGGTATGAATAGAGCAATAGTCGTTCATGGTTTTGGTGGCCTTGATGAAGCTTCGCTTCAAGGAGAAAATAAATTAGTGTTTGTTGAAAATGGTGAATTACGATTTTCAGAAATAAATTTTTCAGATTTTAACCATGAAAATATTGCCAACGAAAAGCTTGTGGTTTCTGATCTTGAGTCTAACGAGGAAATATTAAAGTCTGTTTTAAATGGTTCTGGACAAAAGTCTCATATTTATGTTGTTGCGTTGAATACTGCCTTAGTGCTTTGGGCAGCAGGAATTGAGAATGATATAAATGAAGGCTTTACTAAAGCTTTATTTTCGATTAATCAAGGAGATCCTTGGAAAAAGTTTTTACTCTTAAAAAATTATTTATCCGCAAATTAATTAATTTCAAATTGATGATTAATCCATATAAGAAAAACGCAAAATTAGTTTTAAGAAATGGAATTGTATTCCCAGGATTCTTTTTTGGTGCTTCTGGTACAGCCATTGGTGAAATAGTTTTTAATACTGGAATGACCGGATATCAAGAAGTTATTACTGATCCAAGTTATTATGGACAGATATTAACATTCACTTATCCAGAGATTGGAAATACAGGTATTAATTTTGAGGATTCAGAATCTAATATTAATGTTAAAGGGATAATTGTTAGAAATTTTTCATCTAATAACAGCAATTGGAGATCTAAAAAGAATTTTAATCAATGGTTAGTTGAGAAAAACATCATAGGTCTTTATGGAATTGATACAAGGGCTCTTGTTAAAATTTTAAGATCTAGTGGCGCGATGAATGGAGTTATTACTTCTCTAGATAAAACTAATGAAAGTTGTTTAAAGATAATTCATGATACACCTAAGATGGAGGGATTAAATTTATCAAAATTAGTTTCAACAAAGCATCAATATTTATGGAAAAGTCATACACAAACAAGTTTTGATTTAAGAAAAATATATGATGAATCGTCAAAAAAATTAAAAATAGTTGCAATTGATTTTGGAATTAAAAATTCAATTCTAAAGAGACTTGTATCTCATGGTTGTGAAGTTTTGGTTTTGCCTTCTCGATCTTCTCTAAAAGATGTTCTATCTAACAAGCCGGATGGTATATTTTTCTCAAATGGTCCAGGCGATCCTTCTTCTGTTTCTGAAGGTATAGAATTAGCAAAATCACTTATTGAATATGGTGAAATACCTATGTTTGGTATTTGTCTTGGCCACCAAATATTTGGATTAGCATTAGGAGGCTCAACTTATAAATTGCCATTTGGACATCGTGGTTTAAATCATCCATGTGGTGAAAATAATAAAATTGAGATAACTAGTCAGAATCATGGTTTTGCTATTGATCCTAATTCTCTCTCAAAGGACATAGTTAGAGTAACCCACTACAACCTTAACGATAATACTTTGGCTGGCTTAGAAGTTAATAATAAGCCAATATTTAGTGTGCAGTATCATCCAGAAGCAGGACCTGGCCCGCATGATTCAGATTATTTATTTAAAAAATTTGTTTCTCTAATGTTAGAAAGATGTTGACATATTGTTTTCTTTTGATTTGATAATTACATTTGATACATTAATTTTTTGGAGGTATTAGATCATAGAAGATTTCCAGAAGCTAACGGTTTCTTTAAGAGGAAACCTTGAGGTTAAAACAAACATTATTATTTTTACTTTTAAAGGTCAACTTGATGCTTTCTCAGAAAAACAATTTAAGACTTTTGTTACTAGTAACTTAAAAAATGAGCTTCCATTCGTTATTGATCTTACAAAAATAGATTTTTTAGATTCCTCGGGTCTTGGAGCTCTTGTTCAGACTGCTAAAGAATGCAAAAAGTCGAAACTTGCTTTCTCTGTTGTTGGCAATTCGAGAGTGGCCCAAACAATTAAACTTGTTCGCTTAGGGGATTTTCTTAACTTGAAGTCAAGTCTTGAAGATGGATTAAATTATTTAAGAAATTGAATTATTGGATTCAAAACTTGGTTCCATATGGATCTCCCGAGGATATAGGTGTTATTCAACTCGCGTGGCTTGGAGATTCGGTATGGGAGCTTCACCAAAGACTAAGGCATGTTCATTTCCCTTTAAAATCTAAAGACCTCCATTTATCTGTAGTAAACGAAGTAAAAGCAAAATCTCAGTCAAATTCATTAAGTCAAATTGAACATTTATTAAATTCAAATGAAATAGATCTAATTAGGCGTGCTAGAAATAAAACAAAGAGATATCCAAAATCATCAGACCCTACTATATACTCTAGAGCAACTGGTTTTGAAACTCTCATTGGCTGGCTATTTTTAAAAGATCCTCAAAGATTATCAAAACTTTTTGAATATTTAGAATTAAAAATAAATTGAAACTATGAAAAACTCCTCTAAAAAAAAGTTTCCCAAAAAAAATAATAAAGATTACCAAAAAAATTCAGATTTTAGTTATTACTCAAAAAACACAAAGCGTTCAGAAAAAAATGAAAGATTTTTGAACTATTCCGCTAAAAATAAGAATGTTGAAAATTTAAATAAAAATGATAAAAATAATACTTTTTCATCTTTAAAAAGAAGAAAGCCAATATTTAAATCTAATCAAGAATTTCCTAATAAAAATCCTGATATTCATCAAGAGTTTTCTAACAAGAGGAATTTTGATGATTGGATATGGGGTAAACATTCGGTTTATGAGGCTCTTATTAGTGATAGTGCAATTAATAGGATTTGGTGTACTTCGGAAATCTTTTCTTCAGACAAATTCTATATTTTGCTTAAGGACCTTAAATCAAAAGGAGTCCTCATTGAAGAAGTTTCTTGGAACAGGCTTTCGCAATTGACTTATGGTGCTTCTCATCAAGGTGTCGCATTACAATTAGCATGCTCTAAAACAATATCCCTAGAACAATTAATCGATTTTTCTAAACACAACTGTGCAAATCCAATAATTCTTGCATTGGACGGTATAACTGATCCACATAATGTTGGTGCGATAATAAGATCAGCGGAAGCATTTGATTGCAAGGGCATTATCATTCCTCAGAGAAGATCTGCTGGATTGACGGGAACAGTTGCCAAGGTAGCTGCAGGAGCCTTAGAACACTTGCAAGTAAGTAGAGTTGTTAATTTAAATAGAGCACTTGAGGAGCTTAAGAAAAATGGTTTTCTTGTTGTTGGTTTATCTGGAGATAGTCAATTATCTATCTCAAATTTTCTAGAAAAAGCACCCTTGGTTGTTATCGTCGGTGCTGAAGATAAAGGTATTTCTTTGCTTACTCAAAAAAAATGCGATTTTTTATTAAGCATTCCTCTTAAAGGTAAGACTTCAAGTTTAAATGCCTCTGTGGCGGCGGCCATATCACTCTTTTACTTGACAAGTAAATAATTTTATTTTCTAATAATCACTGTTATTAAAGACCTCTAAAATGTTGTTGTTTCAATACATTTATATGATTAATAAAAATTTATTGAATTTTCACTACAAAATTGTATAGAATTTAACAAGAATTGATTGCCTTGTAGGCCAATAAAATTGATTAGAAACTTTGGAAACAAACTCGGATTAGCCTGGTGGGCTAAAATTGAAACAAATCAACCTAGTGGTACTTACTGGTTCGGACCATTTATTACTAAACGTAGTTTAAAAGAAAATATGTCTTATTTTATTAAAGATCTTTCTGATGAAGGTTCTCAAAATATTAAACATAGTTTGGTTCGCTGCAACAAAGAAGAACCACTAACTGTTTGATAACTTTAATTTTTAAAAATAAATTAAGAAATGAATTTTAATTCTTTAAGAAAAGAAATTATTAACAATAATGCTTCAGTTAAAGAATTAGTTAATGATATTTTTTCCAAAATCGATTATAAAGATCCTGAAATTAACTCATTTATCCGTACTACAAAAGATAAGGCATTCTCGCAAGCAGAGAAAATAGACAAATTAATTCAAAATAAGGAAAAACTACCTCCTCTTTCTGGGATGCCAATAGCAATAAAGGATAATATTTGCACCAAAGGAGTTGTAACCACTTGTGCAAGTAAAATGCTCAAAAGCTTTGTTTCACCTTATGAATCCACAGCTTCAAGTAAATTATGGTCTTCAGGGGGAATTTTTTTAGGAAAAACAAATTTAGATGAATTTGCAATGGGAAGTTCAACGGAAACCTCTGTATTTGGTGTCACTTCAAATCCTTGGGATTTTAATAGAGTGCCAGGAGGAAGTTCAGGAGGTAGTGCTGCTTCTGTTGCCGCTGGGTTTTGTGCGGCTGCTTTAGGTTCTGACACAGGAGGATCAATAAGACAACCAGCTTCTTTTTGTGGAGTTGTAGGTCTTAAACCTACTTATGGCAGAGTTAGCAGGTGGGGACTGGTAGCATTTGCTAGCTCTCTTGATCAAATTGGCCCAATTACCAATACTGTCTCAGATGCTGCTGAAATACTTTATTCAATATCTGGTAAAGACCACTTTGACTCAACATGTCTTGATAAACCAGTGCCAAATTATTTGACTGATTTAAATAAATCTATAAAGGGTTTAAAAATTGGAATTATTAAAGAATGTTTTGAACACCCAGGCCTTAATTCAGAAGTTAAGGAATCTGTTCTTTCTGGAGTTGATAGATTCAAAACTTTAGGAGCTGAAATTATAGAAGTTGAATGTCCTAGATTTATCGATGGAATTGCGACATATTATGTCATCGCACCATCTGAAGCTTCTGCAAATTTAGCTAGATATGATGGTGTTAAATATGGCTACAGATCGAATGAAGGTTCAAATCTTATTGATATGACTTCCAAAAGTAGAGCTGAAGGTTTTGGAGATGAAGTACAAAGAAGAATCTTGATAGGAACTTATGCTTTGTCAGCTGGATACAGTGATGCTTATTACAAGAAGGCACAAAAAGTCAGGACACTTATAAGAAAAGATTTTGATAATGCTTTTAAGAAAGTAAATGTTTTATTAACTCCAACTTGCCCAACCACCGCTTTTTTGAAGGGTGATTTTGTCAATGATCCACTTTCAATGTATTTGTCTGATCTATTAACTGTTCCTGTTAATTTAGCAGGCCTCCCAGCAATCAGTATTCCTTGTGGTTTTGATAGTAAAGGATTACCTATAGGATTGCAATTAATAGGTAATGTATTAGATGAGGCTAGAATATTGAACGCCGCAAATATTTTTGAAATTGATGCTCAGGTAATTAAGAATAGACCTTTATTCTAAATTTGTATTAATAATTAATTTGTAATCACAAAGTATAGATCTTTTAGAAATTTTCTCTATCTTATATATATAAATTATTTGAATATGGGTTTCGTTCCACTTCATAATCATAGTGACTACAGCTTACTTGATGGAGCCAGTCAAATTTCAAAAATTGTAGATAGAGCTACTGATCTTGGAATGGAATCTATAGCTCTTACTGACCATGGAGTTATGTATGGTGTTCTTGATTTGGTCAAGAAGTGTAAGGAGAAAGGCATAAAACCAATTATTGGTAATGAAATGTACGTGATTAATGGTTCTATTGATGACCCTCAACCTAAAAAAGAAAAAAGATATCATTTGGTAGTGTTAGCAAAAAATTATACTGGTTATAAGAATCTAGTGAAGTTAACAACAATTAGTCACCTTAATGGGATGAGAGGTCGAGGCATTTTCTCTAGGCCATGTATTGATAAATCTCTTTTAAGTAGATATAGTGATGGTCTTATAGTTTCTACAGCTTGTCTTGGTGGAGAGATACCTCAGGCTATCTTAAAAGGGAGATTAGACGTAGCAGAGGATATAGCTCTTTGGTATAAAAAATTATTTGCAGATGATTTTTATCTAGAAATACAAGATCATGGCTCTATTGAGGATAGAATTGTTAACGTTGAATTGATAAAAATTGGGAAGAAGCACCAAATAAAAGTCATCGCTACTAACGACGCGCACTACTTATCAAATATGGATGTTGAAGCACATGATGCTTTGCTTTGCGTATTAACAGGAAAACTAATAAGTGATGAAAAAAGATTGAGATATACCGGTACAGAATATATTAAAAGTGAAAACGAAATGCTTGAACTTTTTAAAGATCATATTGATGATGAATCAATTAATGAGGCAGTGAACAATACAGTAGAAATTTCTCAAAAAGTTGAAGTATTTGATTTGTTTGGTAATTATAGAATGCCAAAATTCCCTCTTAATGACGACACAGATTCTTTTTCTTTTTTAACACAATTATCTAACGAAGGTCTTTTAAAAAGGCTTAAAAAAAATGATCTTACAGAAGTAGATGAGAACTATAAAAAAAGACTAACTTCTGAATTGAAAATTATAAAAGATATGGGTTTCCCAGATTATTTTTTGGTTGTTTGGGACTACATCAAATTTGCTAGAGATAACTCTATCCCAGTAGGACCAGGCAGAGGTTCTGCAGCAGGCTCACTAGTAGCTTATGCCCTTCAAATCACCAATATAGATCCTGTCGAGCATGGATTGTTGTTTGAGAGATTTTTAAACCCAGCTAGAAAGTCTATGCCAGATATTGATACTGACTTTTGTATTGATAGGAGAAATGAAGTTATTGATTATGTCACTAATCGTTATGGAGAGGATAAAGTTGCACAAATAATTACTTTCAATAAAATGACCTCTAAAGCGGTTTTAAAAGATGTTGCTAGGGTTCTAGATATACCTTATGGAGAGGCGGATAAATTGGCTAAATTAATACCTGTTGTAAGAGGGAAACCATATAAACTAAATGAAATGATTGATATGAATTCTCCTAGCCAAGAGTTTAGAGAAAAATATATTAATGATAATAGGGTGAAAAAATGGGTTGATTTAGCTTTGAGAATTGAAGGAACTAATAAAACATATGGAGTTCATGCTGCTGGAGTTGTTATTGCATCAGATCCTCTTGACGAACTTGTACCTCTTCAAAGGAATAATGAAGGACAAATAATAACCCAATATTCTATGGATGATATTGAATCACTTGGATTATTGAAAATGGATTTCTTGGGTCTTAAGAATCTTACGATGATTGAAAAGACAGTTTCTCTTATTAATCAATCTACTGGAAAGAAAATAAATATAGATGAGTTGCCTCAAAATGATGGTAAAACTTTTGAGCTTATTGGGAGAGGAGATCTCGAAGGTGTTTTTCAACTTGAATCTTCTGGTATGAAACAGGTCGTTAAGGATTTCAGGCCTAATTCTCTAGAGGATATCTCTTCCATACTTGCTCTTTATAGACCTGGTCCTCTTGATGCAGGCCTTATACCTAAATTCATAAATCGAAAAAATGGGAACGAAAAGGTTGATTTCCCTCATCCTTTTATTAAGTCAATTCTCACTGAAACCTATGGAATTATGGTTTACCAAGAACAGATCATGAAAATTGCTCAAGACCTAGCCGGTTATTCTTTAGGTGATGCTGATTTACTTCGAAGAGCAATGGGAAAAAAGAAAGTATCTGAGATGGTTAAGCATAGAAATATTTTTGTAGAAGGTTCTATGAAGAAAGGTGTAAATGAAAAATTAGCAAATGATCTTTTTGATCAAATGGTTTTGTTCGCAGAATATTGTTTTAACAAAAGTCATTCAACTGCTTATGGTGCTGTAACTTATCAAACTGCATTTTTAAAAGCCCATTTTCCTGTTGCATATATGGCAGCGCTTTTAAGCGTTAATTCTGGCTCTAGCGACAAGATGCAAAGATATATTTCTAATTGTTATGCCATGGGAATAGAAGTTATTTCTCCGAGTATTAATTTTTCTGGGGTTGATTTCACTATTAAGAATAATCAGATTTTATTCGGGCTATCTGCAATCAAGAATTTAGGAGATTCAGCAATAAGAAATATAATTGAAAACCGAAATAGTTTTGGAATCTTTAAGTCATTATCTGATTTGTGCGACCGCTTGCCTTCTAATGTTCTTAACAAAAGAAGTCTTGAATCTCTAATTCATTGTGGAGCACTAGATGAGTTTTCAAATGATAATAATAGAGCGCAGTTATTGTCAGACCTCGAACATGTTATTGAATGGGCCTCTTCAAGAAATCGTGATAGGTTATCCGGTCAAGGAAATCTATTTGATTCTAAAGAAGAATTTTCTAATGTTGCTTTTTCAGATTCACAATTAGCTAAGGTTGATGATTATTCACTTATTGAGAGGTTAAAGTTAGAAAAACAGCTATTAGGCTTTTATTTATCTGATCATCCTCTAAAGCATTTAACTAAGCCAGCAAAACTTATATCTCCTATAAGCGTTTCCCAGTTAGAAGAAACAAAAGATAGAACCAAAGTCTCTTTAGTTGGAATGATCCCTGATTTGAAGCAAATTACCACGAGAAAAGGAGATAGGATGGCTATAGTTCAGCTAGAAGATCTTTCTGGAAGTTGCGAAGCAATAGTTTTTCCAAAAACCTATGTCAGATTATCAGAATTTCTTCTGACTGATACTAGATTATTGGTATGGGGAACAATTGATAAAAAAAGTGATAAGACTCAATTAATAATTGATGATTGTAGAGAAATTGATAACCTTAAATTGCTAATTATTAATCTTGAAAGTTCTCAAGCATCAGATGTAAGAGTACAAAATACTTTGAGAGACTGTTTAATTAAATTTAAACCAGATAAAGGTAGATGTGGCATAAAGATTCCAGTTTTAGCTGCAGTAAGAAATAAAAATAGTGTTACCTACGTTAGATTTGGGGAGCAATTTTGTATTAGTGATATACAAGGAGCATGCAAATTATTAGAAGATAAATCATTCCAAGTTAATTTGAAATCTTTAGTTTCCTAAATTATCTATTCTCTTCAAAATTTTGGGTTGCAGGTTTAAAGGCTGCTTTTGCTCGTTGAATATTCATTGGAATATTTTCAATACCAAAAAAAGATCCAGGCTCTTTATCCCAACTAGCTGATAATATTCCAAAACTTAATCCCGCTAGACCTAACAAGAAAAACAATGCTGAAATTGCAATTGTTGAGGATGGAGGTATTTCAGCAATATTTCTTGTAACAATAATGTAGCTAACAACAAAAACAGACATTCCTAATATTGTCGGTATTCCAGCAGTAAAAAATATTCTTCTTGCCATTCTATCGGCAACATATTTAGGTATCCCACTTGTTGATCGCTTTGGGGTTGTTTCAGAATTATATGTTTTTTCTAGATTAGCGAAAGCAGTTTTCTCTGTATAATTTTTTTTCTTTTTTTTTGATTGCTTTTTTTTCATTAACGGTAATCATCCTCTGATTCCGATTTTCTTTACTAAATCTTGATATCTCTGAACATTTTTGTCTTTTATGTAAGATAGTAATCTTTTCCTTTTACCAATCATTTTTAGTAATCCTTGTCTAGATGAGAAATCATGAATGTTTCCCTGAAGGTGGTCACTTAATTTAGAAATTCTTTTAGAGAGCATTGCAACCTGAACTTCTGCTGATCCTGTATCAGTCGCATGTACTTGATGAGATTCAATAAGCTTCTGTTTTTCAGCTGTATCTAGTGACATAAAATTTATCTTCCTTTTATCTATAATACTACGTCATCTAGCTATATTACTATTATCGTTATTAAGATAATTCATAGCAAATTTCAATAAATTTTCAAATGATATTTTCTTTTCTTTTTTTGTAAGGACATCTATTTCTTTAATAAGAATTGGCAAAATAGTCTTTATTTCTTTATTCTTATAATTTAAAGATTCAAGGGTTAACTGAAGGTCTCCCACCATTTTGTTAATTTCAGTATTGTTAATTTCAAATTCATCTTTGGTTTTTAATTTTTCAATATGTATTTTATTTTTAAATTTACTTTTTAATTCTAAAATTAATCTATCACTCATTTTTTGTCCTATACCAGGTACTGAACAAATTAATTTTTTGTTTTCTGTATTTATTGCATTGATAACTTCACTAATGGATAATTTATTTAATATCCCCATCCCAATTTGAGATCCGACACCTCGAATATTTAAAATATCAATAAAGAAATTCTTTTGATCCTTTGATGTAAAGCCAAATAATAAATCTGAATCTTCTTTTTTAATATGTTTTATCCAAAGAGTGACGTTTTTATTAGATATCTGATTTGTTTTTAATTTTAGAAAAAAGGATTCTAATATTTGAACTTCATATCCTAATCCTTGACAGTTTATTAAAACAAAAAATTTTTGATCAGTTTGCCATGATTCGACCAGCTCTCCATTTATCCAACTAATCAATTAACCACCATCCACCTGACATCCAATAAGTGCTCCTGCGGTTCCGCCAGCAGGAACAGCCCAAAATCTATCTTTCCCTCTAGAGGAAGAAAGTGCTATTCCAGCACCTAGAAGTCCTCCAATTACAGAGCCTTCACTACAATCATTATCATCTATTTTATTCGCTTGACTTTCTCCTCCACAGGGAATAACGACATCGATCTCATAACTCTTTACGTAGCCTGGGTTCAATTTTGTTCCAGGAATGTACTCCTCTCTATATTCAGTTCTTGTACAAGTAACTGACTTTGGGGTTGTTGCATTAACTTGAATAATAGGAGAAAAACAAACTAATAAACCTAAATAGAAAATTTTCACCGTTTTTTTTTACTTTATATATATTCTAGGTCTTTTTGATTATTTTGGTAGTAGTAACAATAGTTCCTAATAAAACAAGTGAGGCGCCAAATAAAAAATTTAAGTTTATTATTTCACTGAAAAATAAAACCCCCCAAATTGACCCGAATAAAACTTGTAAATAGTTAATTGTTGAAGCTTCAGAAGCAGGTAATTTTTTTAACCCTATAGTTAAGAATGTCTGACCTAATTGAGTAAATAAGCCAATGCCAATTATCCAAACTAATTCATTCCAATTTGGGGTAACCCAGTTGATTAATACAATTGGCAATAAAGTTATAAAAGAAACAAGTGGAAAATATTCAATAATTACATAAACATCTTCACTAAATGAAAGTTTCTTAACTGTAACGTAAGCTAATGCAGTGCAGATTGCTCCAAGAAATGCTACAGAAATCGAAACATTGTCAATCTCAACGTCTATATTTGACAATTGAATTGGATTTAAAATTACTAATATTCCAATCCAACCAATAATTAAAGCAATAATTATATTCCGAGTTATTTTTTCATTTATAACTATGCCAGCAAATATAGATATAAAAATAGGATATGTGTACTGAATGACAGTAGATATACTAAGAGGCATATTTCTAATAGCATAAAAAATACAAACTAAAGCTAAAGTTCCTAAAAGACCTCTTAAGATAAGTAATGGCCTATTGTTGCCCCAAGGATTTATATTTTTTAGATTAATTATGAATAATGTAATCATTAAACTTAAAAATGATCTGAATAAAACTAATTCATAAATAGGTATCCTTTTATCAATATTTTTTACGCACAAAGTCATCAAACTAAAGAAGAATGAGGCCAATACCAAATTAAACTTATTCAATGAATTAAATTTTTTTTCAAATTCTGCGAAACTTATCATTTAAAAATATTTTTATTGTGAAATTAAGTAGATTCTTATTTCATTTTGACCTATAACAAATAAATCATTATTTGTTTTTTTATAAAAATCTCAATGGTTCATTCTATACACCCAAGAACTGTTCAAGAGGTTAAGGAAAAGGCAGATATTGTTGACGTTATATCTGAACATATTGTTCTTAAGAAGAAAGGCAAGGAATTTGTTGGGATTTGTCCTTTTCATGATGATACTAAGCCATCTATGACAGTATCACCAAGTAAACAATTCTATTATTGTTTTTCTTGTGGTGCTGGTGGTAACTCTATTAAATTTTTAATGGAATTTACTCGTGCAAATTTTTCTGATGTTGTACTTTCTCTTGCTAAGAAAAATAATATTAATGTTGAAAATCTTGAAGGTCTCCAAGTAGAGGCATATAAAAAACAATTATCTAGAAAGGAAGAGCTTTATAAAATATTAAGAGTCACTAAAAATTGGTTTAAGTCTCAATTAAATAATTCTCTAGGTGTTGAAGCTATGAAATATTTAACATCCAAGAGAAAATTAAGTAATAAAATTATTGATGACTTTGAATTAGGTTTTGCCCATAATTCATGGAATGATTTATTTAACTATCTATCCAAGGTAGAAAAATTTCCAATTAATTTAATATTGGCCTCAGGTCTTGCAATTTCAAAAGATAATTCTGACAAGATATATGATCGTTTTAGAAATCGATTAATAGTTCCAATACATGATATGCAAGGACGAGTAGTGGCCTTTGGTGGGAGATCTCTTGATGGGCAGGAACCCAAATATCTTAATTCTCCTGAATCAGAGATATTTGAAAAAGGGAAAATGTTGTTTGCATTTGAAAAAGCATCTAGCAATATAAGAAAAAGAGATAAAGCTATTATTGTTGAAGGTTACTTTGATGTAATTTCTCTTCATGCAAAAGGTATTAATAATTCTGTAGCTTCTCTAGGTACCGCATTAAATAAATATCAAATTTCTCAATTATGTAGATGTACAGATAATAAAAATATAATCTTGAATTTTGACTCTGATAATGCAGGAATATTAGCTACAAAGAGAGTAATAAAAGAAGTCGAAAGCTTATCTCTCCATGATCAAATTAATCTAAAGATACTTCAACTAAATGATTTTAAAGATCCTGACGAATTCTTGAATAATCATACTCCAGAAGATTATTTTAACTTAATTGATAATTCATCCTTTTGGATTGATTGGGAGATTGATCAGATTTTTAAGGATAAAGATTTAACTAAGTCTGAAAATTTCCAGAGTGTAATTTCATTATTGGTAAAATTGATGAGTAAATTACCACAATCATCAACCAGAACATATTACTTACAAAAAGTTTCCGAACGATTGAGTAAGGGTCAAGCAAGGTTAGCGATACAGTTTGAACAAGATTTACGAAATCAAGTTAAGGGATTTCGTTGGCACGGTAGATCAAAAAAATTTGAACAACCAAAAGAAATCTCTCGGCGAGAGAAAAATGAATCTGAAATAATTTTTTATTATTTGCATTGTCCTGATCTTCGTCTTTTCATTCGCGATGAATTTCTTAAAAGAGAAATTAATGGTTTTAATACTAAATATATTCAAAATTTGTGGGAAATTATTTCAAAAATTGAACAAACTAATTTGGGTTTAAATTATTTAAATGAATTAAAACAATCAAACAGTCAAATTCTACAAAAAGAGTTTTCTGCTATTAACTTAATTTCATTTCTGGCTGACTACTTAGCTATTAATAATCCTGATTCATCAAATAAAATTAATAATTTTGTTAACCCAAATGAATTGTTTTTAACATTGCTGAGTAACCCTAAAGATAATTTACTTGGAACTTTATCACTTCTTGAGAAATATAATTCTTTAAAAAGATGTAGACACTTGATTGAATCTTGGGGATCTCAAAGATTAAAAACGTTAGAAAATTGTATATCTATCTTGATTGATAATCCCTCTACAGGTTTATCAGAGACTAATAAAGAGATAGATGATCTTTTTAAGGATTTAAACTCTGATGCTATTAAATTTCAGGAATTATATTATCTAGAAAGACGACATATGAATTTTTTAGATAAACAACGCTGTGGCAATTTTATTGCTAGTTAATATGTTTTCTTTAAATTTATAGGCAGTATTTTTTAATCATTCTTTTTACCTTTTTGGGTTTGTCTTCAAGAATATATGCTTCTACTTCTTTTGCATAAGTTCCAGAAAAATTGGAAGTAGAAAACTCTAATGCTCTTCTCTTACTTTGATGTAATTTAGTTTCTAAATTTTTTATATCTCCCACTGTTTTATTGTCATTACATTTTTGTACGGCATGAGTTGCTTCATGTCTTAACGCTTTTCTTATTGCCAGTGCTGTTTTGAAATTATCTTTATTACGATGCTGCTTTTCATTTCTATAATTTGTTTTCCTTTTTGCATTTTCAGTACATATTATTATTTTATTTTTTTCAAAATTATGTAGTCCTTTGATTTCTTTGTTTAAAAGACATTCAATTTTATTTTCTTCAACTATGTAGTTTGCTTTTATTAATAATTCAAGAATCTCTTTATCTAATTTGCTTAAAAATATTATAAATTCCATTTTATTTTTTACTTTACTATAGTTGGAATCTGTTCTATATCAGTTGTAGATGAGCGACTTAAGAAATTCTTATTCATCGTCCAACTTTTTGGCGTTTTTGTAATAGCCCATGTAATTGCATTGTTATTAAATCTTTTATTTAATAAATCAATAGTTCTCATGAGATTTGCTGATTTTTTTAGGTCTTTCTGAGATTTGTAATTGATAACTGATTGCTGTAAATATTCTCTATTAGTTAAATCCTGCATTAAAACACCAGCTTTTGAAAATTTATATTCGGGATTATAAATTTCTTTGGATAATTCAACTACTATTTTTAAAATGCTGTTTGTGTCGTCTGTTGCATTTGTAAGTTTTCTATGAGCACTTCTTCGATAATTTTGACTTGAATATTTACTGGTTCTTGCAAATACTCTAATATTAGATGATTGCAAATTCTGACTTCTCATTTTTTCAGATGCTTTTATTGCGTGAGTCGCCAGTGCTTGAGTTAAGTCTTCTGATTTTGTGACAGGAGTACCGAAACTCCTGCTTACCTGAATTTCTTTTTTTGATTTCTTGTTTTTTTCTATAGGCAGACATTTATAACCTTTCAGTTCTAATTGCAATCTTTTTCCTACTATGCCTAGTTTCTTGATGATTTCATTTTCTTCCATATCTCTTAATTCTCGCGCATTCTTAATACCTTTACTTTGCAGCCAATTAGAGGTTTGTTTCCCGACTCCCCATATCTTATCTACATTAATTCTTTTTAAATAATTATTCTCATTTCTGGCTCTAGCCAAATCAAATATTCCAGCTGAATAATCAATATTTTTAGCTAATTTATTAGCAATTTTTGCTCTTACTTTATTTTCTCCTATTCCTATTGTTATGGTAATCCCTAAATTCTGATATATTAATGATCTTATGTTTCTTGCCCAAGGATATAGATTTTTATCATTAGGTCTAGAAATTGAGACAAATGCTTCGTCAATAGAATAAATTTCTATTTCTTCACAGTAGTTTTTTAGTAAATTCATTAGTCTTCTGCTCATATCGCCGTAAAGCGAGTAGTTTGAGCTTAAGACTGTTACATCTAATTTATTTAGTGTTTCTTTGACTTTAAAATAAGGAGTTCCCATTTTAATTTTTAAAGCTCGCGCTTCAGGACTTCTCGCAATGATACATCCGTCATTATTAGATAAAATCACTACTGGTTTATTTCTCAAATGAGGATTAATATTTTGTTCACATGACGCATAAAAATTATTGGCATCTATGAGAGCTATAGCATCAATACTTGGAATTCTCATAAATAGCTATGTATTGAATAAATAACAACCCCCCATATCTGTACATCAATATGGTTTTTAAATCTAAAATCAGGATAATTATGATTTTCTGCTTTTAAATATAATTCATCATTTTTTATAGATAATCTTTTTATTGTAAATTCCCCATCGATCATTGCAATGATAATATTCCCTGGCTTGGCTATTAAACTCTTGTCTACTATTATTAAATCTTTATCTTTAATTCCTGCATTTATCATTGAGTCACCTTTAACTCTAAGAAAAAAGGTGCTAAACGGATTAGATATTAAATGTTCATTTAAGTCAATATTTTCTTCCGTATAGTCATCTGCCGGAGAAGGAAACCCTGCAGATACCGAATCATTTAATAAGGGGATTCTTAACCTTTTAGTAGTTGAATCAAAGGAATCCAAGACTTAAATTAATAGTATATATGTACTATACAACAAAAATTCAAAAAATAGTTGGTTATTAAAGTTTTATAGATTAATTTTAGATTAAATCTAATTTTTCTAAGAACGATGGTAAGGGGAGTTGTTAGATATAGAAAGAGCTCTATAGATTTGCTCGATTAGGATTAATCTAGCTAATTCATGAGGAAAAGTTAAAGGAGAAAGACTTAGTATAAGATCTGAATTTTTTTTGATATCTGAGCTTATTCCATCAGTATCACCGATTAAGAAATTAATTTTTTTATTTTTAAAATTTAAGAGTAAAGAATATAGTTCAACTGAATTAAACTGCTTCCCTTCTTCACTTAGGCAGATAATAATATTGTTATTGGATCTAAGATTATTTAAATTAAAAGTTTTTAACTCATTAATGATAAGTTCAGGCATTCTTTTTTTGTATTGATTAATTCCATCTCTAATCCAAAGTTTCTTTATTTTGCCGATAGCATAAATTGTTAATCTATTACTCTGAAGCATAAGTGAATATTAAAACTAATTATTCATCAAGAAGATAATTAAATTCATCATATAGTTCCTCTTCGGTTGTTAATTTCTTAGAAAAATTAGCTTTTATAGAATTCATCTTAATTTGATTCGGCTCACTTTTTCTTAGTGAATTATTAACGTTAGAAGTCTCTTCTAAAGATTCTGAATTATCAATTAACGAATAAAAAATTTTATTGGGATCTTCTGAATTAAGTGGATTGGTAATTAAATTATCATTGTTAGGTATATTTGTGTAATTACTTATATTTTTACTTTCGTTATTTAAATTTTTATTTTTTTTAAATTTATGGAGTTTATCTAAATTTTTTTTTGATAAGCTCATGATATAAAGTATTAAATAAATTTATATTTAATTTAAACATATTATTTATCTTTTAGATGAATTCTAAAAACTATCATCAAAAAAAAAGATTTGGACAACACTGGTTGGTAAATAAAAAAATATTAGAAAAAATTAAAGAAATTGCTGTTCTTAATGAAAATGACTTTATTTTAGAAATTGGTCCAGGGAAAGGAGCTTTAACATCTAAGTTATTAGATTCAGAAATTAAAAAATTACATGCGATTGAATTAGATAAAGATTTAATAAATTTATTAAATGATAAATTCAATAATAATGATAAGTTTTCACTTCAGCAGGGAGATATTCTTTCTGTAAATTTAGGTTCGATGAATAAGAAGATTACAAAAGTGATTGCAAATATTCCTTACAATATAACTGGCCCAATACTGGATATTTTTATAGGGCGATTGGGCATTATAAGAGACTATAATTACGAAAAAATAATTTTTTTAATGCAGAAAGAAGTTGTAGATAGGATTTTGTCAGAAGAAGGTACTCCTAATGCTGGTGCGCTTAGTATAAGAATGCAACTCTTATCAAAAATAAAAAAAATTTGCGATGTACCGCCTTCATCATTTAGTCCGCCTCCAAAAGTTTTTTCTTCTTTAGTGGTTTTCGAACCAATTAAAAATGATTTAAGATTAGATATTAGTCTAGAAAAATATATAGATAAACTTCTTAGAATTTCATTTAATTCAAGAAGAAAAAAGCTTAGAAATACTCTTAATTCAATACTTTCAAATGAAGAGATAAATGAATTATCTGAATCTTCAAAAGTTTGTTTTAATTTAAGACCACAAGATATTTCAATTTACCAATGGATTAAGCTTGCAGAAAGTTGTATTAAAATTAAAAAATAAAAATTTAAGTATATGCAAGATTTAGCTGAAACGAAAATTGTTATAAAATCTCCTGCCAAAATAAATTTGCACCTTGAAGTTATTGGTAAAAGAGAGGATGGATTCCATGAGTTAGCAATGATTATGCAAAATATTGATCTTTCTGATTATTTAGAATTTCAAATTAATAATGAAGGTTTAATTAAACTTGAATCTGATTGTAATGATTTAAGCTTATCTAGTGAAAACTTAATTGTTAAATCGGCAAATCTATTAAGGAAAAAATCAAATATAGATTTCGGTGCGAATATATTTTTAAGAAAAAATATTCCAATTGGTGCAGGATTAGCTGGTGGATCCAGTAATGCAGCAGCAACATTAATTGGTCTTAATAAGTTATGGGATTTGAGCTTAGATCAAGAAACATTATGTTCATTAGCATCAACTTTAGGATCTGATATTCCCTTTTTTATAAATGGTGGCATTCAATTATGTTTTGGAAGAGGCGAAATTTTGGAGAAATTAGATTCAAACTTTGAATATGGAGTAATTCTTATAAAAAATCCAAATGTATCAGTATCTACTGCTGAAACTTATAAAAAATATAGTAATAAATTTTGTGATCAATATCTTACTAATAGAGAAATGATTGAGAACATAAGAAAAAATTTAAGAGAAAATTGTTTAAATAATTTAAATTTTGATAATCAATATTTAACTATAAAAAATGATTTGCAGTTAGTTGTTGAAAATGATAATGATTCTGTAAAGCAGGCATTAATTTTACTTTCTAAATTAGAGAATTGTTTGACATATTCAATGAGTGGATCAGGCCCTACATGCTTTGCACTCTTTAAAGATATAGAGACTGCTAAAAAAGAATTAGCTGCAAATTATAAACTATTTCAAGATAAAGGTTACGATTCATGGGTTTGCACTTTCCTTGAAAAAGGAATAACATTCATTTAAATTTTTTTATACAAAATTTTATTGTGGCTGAAAATAGTAATGAAAATATGGAAAAAAATATTCCCGAAAAAGGACCATTAAGTTTTATTGTTGGATCATTAACCAGTTTTTTATTATTTATATTTTTTTATTTCTTAAGTAATAAAATTGCAATTTATTTTTCAATACATAAACCATCTAATTCTTCTGAAATTGTCCAAAATATTTCTTCTAGTATTAATACCTTAATAATTGGATTATCTTTTTTACTAACTTTTTCATTTGCTTTTATAGGCATTGGACTTTTCATTGTATTTATTCGAAGTTTTTTTCTGAAGAAAAGTTGAATTACCAATATTATTAAAAAAAAACACTTTCTTTGAATGTCTTTACATGACCTAGGCCTTTTGATTCTTTTGCTCTCACCAGGAATGATTTTGTCAATATTACTACTTATAACCTTTGCAGAAGGAGGATAACTTAATTAATCAAAGTGGTAGGATTATATATGTGATCAATTAGGTAATTAATTTTGGCTGGAACATTATTGTTTAATGCTTTGAAAGAGGCAATTGATGAGGAAATGGCAAATGATGTTAATGTTTGTGTCATGGGTGAGGACGTTGGACAATATGGAGGTTCTTATAAGGTAACTAAGGATTTATATGAAAAATATGGTGAATTAAGAGTATTAGATACTCCTATTGCAGAGAATAGCTTTACAGGTATGGCAGTTGGTGCTGCAATGACGGGGTTAAGACCAATAGTTGAAGGAATGAATATGGGCTTTTTACTTTTAGCGTTTAATCAAATATCAAATAATATGGGCATGCTTCGATATACAAGTGGAGGAAATTATAAAATACCAGCAGTAGTTCGGGGGCCTGGAGGAGTTGGTCGTCAACTTGGAGCTGAACACAGTCAAAGGCTTGAAGCATATTTTCATGCTGTTCCAGGCATAAAAATAGTGGCATGTAGCACTCCCACAAATGCTAAAGGTTTAATGAAAGCAGCGATAAGAGATAATAATCCAGTTCTGTTTTTCGAACATGTTCTTCTATACAACTTATCTGAAGAATTGCCTGAGGGTGACTATACTTGTGCCTTAGATCAGGCGGACATTGTAAAAGAGGGTAAAGATATTACTTTATTAACCTATTCAAGAATGAGGCATCACTGTCTCAAAGCTGTTGAAGAATTAGAAAAAAAAGGAATAGATGTTGAATTAATTGATTTGATAAGTTTAAAACCATTTGATATGGAAACTATTGCCAAATCAGTAAGAAAGACAAATAAAGTAATTATCGTTGAAGAATGTATGAAGACTGGAGGTATTGGAGCCGAATTGATTGCATTGATTACGGAAGAGTGTTTCGATGATCTTGATGCCAGACCAATTAGGTTATCCAGTCAGGATATCCCAACACCCTATAATGGTAATCTTGAGAATTTGACAATAATTCAACCACATCAAATAGTTGAAAAAGTTGAACATTTAATTAGTGGGAGTATATAGTCAATGAAAAGAAGGCAAGGTTGGCTTTTTTTTATAATATTTCTACTTACTTTATCTGTTTATTTATTAATAAATTACCCCTTACAGTTGGGATTGGATTTAAAAGGGGGTTCTCAACTTACACTACAAATCATTAAAGAGGAAGGTAAAGTAACCAAGGATGAACTTGAAGCAGTTAATTCGGTTATAGATAGACGCGTTAACAATTTAGGTGTTTCGGAGTCTAACTTGCAAACACTTGGTGGAGATCAATTAATATTAGAATTGCCCGGAGAACAAAATCCATTAGTTGCTTCAAGAGTTTTAGGTAAGACTGCCTTATTAGAATTTAGAACCCAAAAAGAAGGGACATCTTCAGATTTAAAAAGTTTGCAACTTCAGAGATTGAATATTAAAGAATTAATTGAACAATATTCCTCTTTAGAAAAAAGTCAATATGATGATAATTTCTTGAAAATTATTCAGGATGATCTTCAAGAAACTCAGCAAGAATTAAAGTATTCATCTAATAGTAAGGATTTATATGGGAAGTTAATTGATATTAAAAGTTATATTGACAATGAAATTACGAATTTATTTGTAAAAACCAATTTATCTGGAAAGGATCTAATTAACGCAGGAAGAAGACAAGAACAAACAAATAGTAGTTGGGAGGTTTTTTTAACTTTCAGTAATTCAGGAGGAGATAAATTTGCCGAGATCACAAAGTCAATTGCTGGCACTGATCGACTATTAGCTATCATTCTTGATGGAGAATCTATAAGTGAAGCTAGTGTTGGTAGTCAGTTTGCTAATACTGGCATTACAGGTGGATCAGCAACTATAAGTGGTAATTTTAGTGCTGAAAAAGCGAGAGAATTAGAGGTTCAACTTAAAGGTGGTTCCTTGCCCTTGCCTATTGAAATAGTAGAAACTAACACTATTGGTGCTCTGCTGGGATCCAAAAATATTTTAAAAAGTCTTTATGCAGCTATTAGTGGATTAATTATTGTGGGTATATTTATGATTTTTAATTATAGAATATTAGGTTTTGTTTCAGTTCTCTCTCTAGTACTTTATGGATTCTTTAACTTGGCCTTATATTCTTTAATTCCTGTTACTTTAACTTTACCTGGAATATCTGGGCTTATACTTAGTATCGGAATGGCTGTTGATGCGAATATTCTTATATTTGAGAGAATTAGAGAAGAATTATTTAATGGCAATACTCTTACAAGATCTATTGATAGCGGTTTTCAAAGAGCTAATTCATCAATAATTGATGGCCATATTACAACTCTTCTAAGTTGTTTTGTATTGTTTTTATTAGGAACAAATTTTGTTAAAGGTTTTGCTGCAACATTAGGGATTGGTGTCTTAATAAGCTTGTTTACATCATTAAATTGTTCCAAAACTATTTTGCGATTTTTTACAACATATCAATCTCTAAGACAAAAAAATCTTTACCTACCAAGGAACAATTTTTCTAATTAAATTTTTTATTTCTAATTTATCCATGAAATTCAACCTTGAACTAATAAAAAATAAAAGAAAGATAATTGCTTTTTCAACCTTTCTTATTTTATTGAGTCTTTTAGGAATTTTATATTCAACATTTAATACTTCTTATAAGAAACCAATAAATCTAGGGATGGATTTTGTTGGGGGTAACGAATTAAGAATAGAGAGAGTTTGTGAAGAGGAATGTTCTAATATTTCCCCTGATTTAGTTTTAGAAAATTTAAGAGAGATCTCCAAAAATAAAAACGTTTTCAATAATATTAAATTACAATTTCAAAATTATAATAAATTAATTTCAATAAGAACACCTTATTTGAGTATTGAAGAATCAAATAATCTTATTACTAATCTTGAAAATATTATTGGGCCTCTAAATTATGAGAGTAAGGATTCAAGATTAATAGGTCCAAAGCTTGGGAAAAGATTACTTACTAATTGTGTTACTTCTTTGTTAGTTTCTTTATTTGCAATATCTTTATATATAACTATTAGATTTGATAAGAAATATGCACTATTTGCATTATTAGCTTTATTCCATGATTTGTTAATTGTTTTCGGTATCTTCTCCTGGTTGGGAATTATCTTATCTGTCGAGGTAAATAGTTTATTTGCTGTGTCCTTGTTAACTATTGCTGGTTATTCTGTAAATGATACTGTTGTTATATTTGATAGAATTCGTGAAAATTTAAGATCAAGGAAAGAAGGCTTTAACGAAACTATTCAATTATCAGTTAATGAATCATTTAGGAGGACAACGTTTACAAGTATTACAACCCTTATCCCTTTATTAAGCTTAATTTTGTTTGGATCTTACTCACTATTTTGGTTTTCTGTGGCCTTATCATTAGGAATTATAGTTGGAAGTTATTCAAGTATTTTATTGGCTCCATCTTTTTTGCTTAAAGACTGAGATTAAGATTCTAACTTTATGAAATTGAATTACTATTTAATTATTTTACTTTCATTAGTTTTAATAGATCTTTCTACTGAGTTAAGAATATTATTTGATCATTTTACTTTTAGTTCACTATATTTTGCTATCGGTAAACATCCTTTAGCTTTTTTTATACTTTTTTCCTACCCATATTTATATAAAAAATTAATTAAGTAGTTTTTAAATATCTTTAATTGATTCTTTGATTAAAACCTGTATTACTACAGCTAATGGAAGAGATAGAATTAGGCCTAATGGACCAAAAATGAAGGTAAATCCAAATTGTGATATTAATGTCAAACCAGGAAGTAAGTTTGCTTTTTTCTTCATAATAGATGGCATTATTATATAGCTTTCAATATTTTGAATGATTACATATGCTCCTAAAACGGCAAGTGGCTTCCAAAAATTATCTAATAGTGCAATTGAAATTGGAAATATACCACTAATAACTGGCCCTATATTTGGAATTATATTAAGAACCATCGCTATTAAAGCATTTGAGACAACATATTTTACATCTAATATAGATAAAACTATTAATGATAATAGACCTACTGATAATGAGCTTATGACCATAGAAAAGGACCAATTTGCTAATGCAATATTGCATTTATCCAGAATATTTCTAAATTTATTGCGATAATTTTTTGGAATTAATAGAAGAATATTTTCTTTATATTCTTTAGGTTCAATAGAAATCATCAAACTGACTACTAATACGAATATTAATTTCAAAAGACCTGAACCCAGATTCCCCGCTATATTAATTAAATTTCTAAAACTTTCTTGAATAGCTTTTGCAATAGTTGCAGCATCTGGAATAGTAACAATATTATTTATAAGATTGAATATGTCTAAAACATTTTCTGATTTTCCGCCATAAAGTAGGCTATTCAATTTGTTCAGATTTGTATTAATTAAAATATTTATTTTTGATAAACCATTTGGAATATCAACTAGTATTTCATTGAATTCATTTATAAATGGAGGCAGAACAAGAATAAAAATAGTAAATACTATTACTGATATAAAAGTTAATACAAGAAACAAAGAGAGCAATCGGGGAAGTTTTAAACCCTTTTGCATTTGATTACATAAATTACATACAATATTTGAAATTACTAAAGAGCAAATTATTAGGAGTAGAAAATCTCTTAAAGTCCATATTATTAACGATGTGATTAAAATTACTACTAACTTGAAATATGATGAACTACTCAATTTACAAAATATTCTACTTCTTCTCAGAATATCCTAATCCATTTGATTTGGCATAACTATTTGCAAATCTCATAAATCTCTCAAAGTCTGAAGTATTTTTCCAAATATAAACTGCCTCTAAAAATATGGGTTCTCCATCAACAAATTTTACTTTAACTTCCCTTGTTAGTATTTCACCTTCACTATCAATCATACGCATACCTGTGATTTCACCTTCTGTAATTGAAGATAATGCCTGAGGTTTCTCGAACAAAAATAATGCTTGACCAGTTGTACCATCTTTACTCCTAGTCAGTCTTATTTCAGGAACAACTGGTTCATCTGTTCCTTGATAAAATTGTATTTTTGCAGTTTTATTTACTGTCATAATATTCTTAAGATATTTTTTATTTTAAGAAAAAATTTTTACTTTCGTTTTCAAATATTTTATATAACATTATTTATTAACTCTAAGATCTTTTCATCATAATTTTTATCTGTTAAATCTAATATCGTTATATTTTCTTTACCAACCTTTTCATATTCATAACACTTATCATAATAATCTAAAACTGATCTACATACTAAATCCCATTTCTCCTTATCAATTGATTCAAGAGCTATTTTTGTTCTTTGAGGACCTAATCTTTTTTTAATCCTTTGTACAGATTCTTTGAGTTCCTCTTTTTTAAATACACTATAAGTATCTATTAACTCATCTAACCTGTTTGATTCGCTCCTTAATATCTCAATTCTCCTTGATTTCCTCATCTTATTAAAGAATTCATGAGGGATTTTGCATTTACCTATATTCGCACTTTCTGCTTCTACAAAAATATTATTGCTAGTATTAAAGGAATATAATTTTTCTCCTATTTTATTTTCAAATTGTTCGTTAGAAGGTTGTTCTTTCATTCCTAAACCACCAAATGTGCTTCCTCTATGACAAGCATATCCTTCAAGATCTATAGTTTGATATTTGTATTTCTCTAGTAATGACAATAACCTTGTTTTCCCAGAGCCTGTTTTACCGCCAATAATTAAAATATTCCACTTTTTAGAGAAACAATCTAATATCCATCTCCTGTACGTTTTGTATCCTCCTTTAAGTGTTATTGGATTTAATTTATATTTTTCCAGTAACCAAGCAATACTTTGTGACCGCATTCCTCCTCTAGAACAATATATTCTGATAAATAATTCATTATTATTGCTATCAGGAATAGTTTTATAAGAGTCAATATTCATAAACAAATTATCAAGAAGATATTCCAATTTCTTTTCAAAAAATTTTAATCCCTCTATAATTGCTTTTTTGCGACCCTCTTTTTTATAACTTGTCCCAATTATTGATCTCTCATCATTATCAAATAATGGAATGTTAATAGAATTAGGCATATGTCCTTTATAATATTCACTCGGGCTCCTAACATCTATAAGTGGTCCATTAAAACTTCTAAATTTCTCTAGTTCTATTCTTTTGAAATACATGGATAGTTTTTATTTTTTAGGTTAATTTATTGAAAATGACTAACAAAGAACAAGATAACTATAGTAATGCTACATTAGATCTTATAAAAAAATTTGTAGATTCTAATCAAAGAAAAAGATTAAATTTATTAACTCTAATAGAATCTGAAGTCGATAATATTTTTAAACTTGGACCAACATTGTTTGAAATATTTGATAGCAATGGAGATGACTGGGCTGCAGGGTGGTTATTGCAAGTTTTAAAAAAATATAAGCCAATTTTCTTTGAAAACAATAAATTCAATAATTGGTTTGATACTTATTCAGACGTTGATATAAATTATGATAAATTGCAATTAGTTTTAGTTGAGCAAGAATTTGAAGAGGCTGATAGATTAACAAGTTCATACCTGCGAAAATTAGCTGGAAAATTAGCTGAAAAACGTGGATATGTTTTCTATAGTGAGGTTAAGAATATGTCAGGTAAAGATTTACAAACCATTGATAGATTATGGACTATTTATTCTACGGGTAGATTTGGATTCTCAATTCAAGCAAAGATATTAAAATCAGTAGGAAAAAAATATGAATCAATGTGGCCTAAAATAGGTTGGAAAAAAGAGGGCTTATGGACTAGATATCCTGGATCTTTTTGCTGGTCATTGGATGCACCTGATGGACATATGCCTTTAATAAATCAACTAAGAGGTGTAAGACTTATGGATTCCATCCTACGACATCCTGCTATTGCTGAGAGACATAACAATATCCTTTAAATTGAGCTATTTAATAAGTTAAAATTAAGCTAGTATCAAAATATTATTATGTCCTTGTTTCGGGGCAAAAATATTTTAAAAAAGTTTTTTAAAAGGCCAAGGATTAACTGGTCAAACTACGAATTCGAATCATCATTACAGCTAAATGAATTTGTTGAACAATTATTAGAACCTATTAAAAATTCTCAATCAAGCTATCTCATCAAACTTGGTTTACATGAAGCTCTTGTTAACGCAGTAAAACACGGAAATAAATTAGATCCTACAAAAAATATTAGAGTAAGAAGAATAATTACTCCTAATTGGTGTGTTTGGCAAATTCAAGACCAAGGCAATGGTTTAGAAATAAAAAAAAGAAACTATAAATTACCAAAAAAAATAAATAGTATAAATGGTCGAGGCTTATACATTATTAATGAATGTTTTGATGACATTAGATGGAGTAGTAAAGGTAATAGGCTTCAGTTGGCTTTAAAAAGGTGATTTTTACTAGGGCAAGGTTGATCTACGTTAATTTCTTTTAACCATTTAATACTTTCTTCTATGTACTCAATAGTTTCCTTCTCATTACAAGAAATAATTAAATGGCATAATCCCGCCGAAATTAGTTCTGCAGCTCGTTTATATTTATTTCCTTTATCTTTATGCCATTTAGAATGATCAATCTTTAATTTGTCATTAAGACTTTGAACAAGTTGAATAGTATCTTTATCCCAATAGGTCATAGAATTTTTTATTTACTTTACAGCAGACCATACTTTGGTCATAAAAAAGGAATTTGATTTTACATCTTTAAACCCTACTTCCTCTATTTTAGAATCTATATCCTCTTTTATGTAATCACAATAAAAAGGCTCATGAAAAGATTTATAAAAGTTTTCCATTACGGATGTAAAGTCAGGTGAATCACTTATTTGAATTGAATCAGCTAATACTAATATCCCCCCAGGTTCAAGAACTCTAAAAAATTCATTTAATACTTTAGCTCTAATTGTTCTAGGTAATTCATGAAATAAGTAAACACAAGAAATGCATTGAAAACTATTATTTTCAAAAGGTAATTCTTCAGCATTACCTTTTATTAACTGAATTAAATCTCCATCTAAATCTGAAATATATCTACTTGCCTCTTTTAAGTATGAATCAGATAAATCAATTCCTGTAATTTTTTCTTTAGGAAATGCGGCTCTTAATTGTTTTAATGTTCTTCCTGATCCTGTAGCCACATCAAGTATTTTAATAGAACTTTTTTTTCTATCGCTAAAAATTTCAAGTCCTTCTTTTATTGGCTTAATTATTCTTCTCCTCATTGAGTCAGCACTTCCATTGAAAAGTATCTCTACTTGTAGGTCATAAATGCTAGCTGAAAAATCTGATAAATAACCATCTGTTTGATGATGAAAATTTCTCAAGTAATATTGAGGATAATTATCTTTATCAATTGATTTTGGAAGATCATCAAAGTTTTGTTTTCTGCGTCTATCCCATGTATTAGGCATATCGAGCCAAATTTTAGGATATTGAGTTAGATATCTAAGCCATGGCTCGTCAAATAATAATTTTTTTGGATATATATTTTTTTCTGCATCATTCCAATCTTCTTCTCTTAAGATATTCATTGAATTTTGGATTTGCATTAGAAGATCCTTATCTATATCAATGTTTTCAAGCTTCGAATCGGGAAGAATAAAATTCATTAATCTTGAACTTATCTGCTTGTGAGCGAAACCTGCAATGCTTTTACTTTGTTGTAGCGTTTTATATGCAATTTTTGAAATAGATTCCCTAGCCATTTTTCAATTTATATATCTATATTCCAACAAAAAAAAAATCAATTTGAGAATATTTTGTGATATTTCTCAAATTGATTAATTTAAACTAATGTGTTCTTTTAATTATGCATCGTAGTACATGAAGAATTCATGTGGATGAGGCCTTTGTCTTAGTTGTTGTACCTCTTCGTATTTTATATCGATAAAGTTATCAATAAAATCTTCAGTAAATACTCCACCAGCTAATAGATAATCCTTATCTGCTTTTAGCGCATTAAGTGAGTCATTTAGAGATGAAGGTACTGTATCAATTTTTGCAAGTTCATCAGCTGGAAGTTCAAATAAATCTACATCTACTCCATCACCAGGATCAATTTGATTTTTAATTCCATCAATACCAGCAAGCATCATTACAGAAAATGCTAAGTAAGGATTTGCAAGTGCGTCACCTGATCTGAATTCTAATCTTTTAGCTTTAGGGCTTGGTCCTGTTAAAGGTATTCTTACTGCAGCTGATCTATTACCCTCAGAATAAACTAGATTTACAGGTGCTTCGAATCCTGGAACCAATCGTTTATAACTATTTGTAGTTGGGTTAGTAAATGCTAAGAATGATGGAGCATGTTTAAGTATGCCTCCGATGTACCATCTTGCTGTTTGAGATAAATTTGCATATGCTCCTTCACCAAAAAATAGTGGCTGACCACTCTTCCATAAACTCTGGTGAACATGCATTCCAGTTCCATTATCGTTAAATACAGGCTTGGGCATAAATGTTGCAGTTTTCCCATATTTTTTAGCAACATTTCTGACAACGTATTTATAAGTCATTACGTTATCGGCAGAATTAATTAACGAATCGAATTTCATTCCAAGTTCGTGTTGACCGGCACCAGCAACTTCATGGTGATGCTTTTCTGTGGGTATACCCAATTCACCCATTAAAAGTAGCATTTCTGATCTGATGTCTTGAGCAGTATCATTTGGAGAAACTGGGAAATAACCTTCTTTGTATTGGATCTTGTATCCTAAATTTCCACCTTCTTCAATTCTTCCTGTGTTCCATGGAGCTTCAATTGTATCTACACTGTAAAAGCAGGAACCTTCTTTTGAGTCGTATCTCACGTCATCAAATAAAAAGAATTCTGGTTCCGGTCCAAAAAATGCTGTATCAGCAATCCCTGTAGATTCTAAGTACTTTAACGCCTTTTGAGCTAAAGATCTTGGGCATCTATCATAAGGCTCACCACTTCTAGGCTCTTGGATAGAGCAAATCATACTTAGAGTTTTATGTTTATAAAAAGGATCTATCCATGCTGTACTTGCATCAGGGACCATTGACATATCGGAGGCATTAATTGCTTTCCAACCTCTTATTGATGAGCCATCAAATGCTAGACCTTCTGTAAATGAATCCTCTTCTATCATGTCTGATGTAAGAGTTAAATGTTGCCATTTACCATGGATGTCTGTGAATTTTAAATCGATGAGTTCAATTCCTTCGTCTTTAATTTGACTTAAAACATCTTGTGGAGACTTAGACATAACTTTTGAGATACCTTACTAAGAAATTAATAACTTGATGATTCTTATTATGTATCAACCATAACTTTTTTCAACACTAGATGTCTTCTTTCAGTGTTTCAAGTCATAACTTTAATAAATATTTACTTAATTATTTAAATTGAATTAATTTCTATAAAAAAATATCGCTTAAGCGACGATATTAGTCTAATTTAAAAGTAATTGAATATGATGCTTTGACAGAAGCAAAACTTATTTCGGCTTTAAATAAAGAGAATTTATCTCATTTTTCAAAGACTTATGTTCCCTCTAGACTTTTATTAGGACCTGGACCATCAAATGCACATCCAGAAGTCTTGAGTGCTCTTTCTTTGAATCCCATTGGTCATTTAGATGAAGCATATATCTCATTGATGTCTGACGTACAGCAACTTTTAAGGTATGCCTGGCAGTGCAATAATCGTCTTACACTCCCAATGAGTGGTACTGGCAGTGCAGCGATGGAAGCTTCAATAGCTAATTTTATTGAAGACGGCGAAAAAATTCTTATTGCTAAAAATGGATATTTTGGAGATAGATTAGTTGATATGGCAACTAGATATAAAGCTCAAGTTTCCGTTATTGAAAAACCATGGGGTGAGGCTTTTGCTTATGAGGAAATTAAGTACGAAATAGAGACTAAAAAACCAGCTATTTTTGCTATTGTCCATGCTGAAACATCAAGTGGTGTTTTACAACCTCTTGATGGTATTGGGGATATATGCAGAAAAAATAACTGCTTGTTTTTAGTTGATGCAGTTACTTCACTTGGCGCTTTAGAATTATTGATAGACGAATGGAAAATTGATCTAGCATACAGTTGCAGTCAAAAGGGATTAAGTTGTCCCCCAGGATTAAGCCCTTTTACAATGAATAAAAGAGCTGAAGAAAAACTAAGTTCAAGAAAAACAAAAGTACCTAACTGGTATTTAGATTTATCTCTATTAAATAAATATTGGGGTTCTGATCGTGTTTACCATCATACTGCTCCCGTAAATATGAATTTTGCTATTCGTGAAGGTTTACGATTAATTGCGAATGAGGGTTTAGAAAATGTTTGGAATAGACATAATACTAATGCAAAGAAACTGTGGAATGGTTTAGAAAGTCTTGGAATGGAATTACATGTATCAGAGGATTATAGATTGCCAACTTTAACCACAGTTAAAATACCTCCAGCAGTTGATGGAGATGGATTTAGAAATCATCTCTTAAGAAATTTTGGAATTGAGATAGGAAATGGACTTGGAGAATTATCCGGTAAGGTGTGGCGTGTAGGGCTGATGGGTTTTAATTCATGTGAGGAGAATGTTGACAGATTATTAAACCTATTTGATAGTGAGCTAAAGAAATTTTCTATTTTTGAGTCCTCAGCTTTTTGAACCAAATCTGTAAAATTTGACTGCATTCATCTTCTAGGATACCTCCAATTATTTCCATTTTGTGATGAGCACTTTCATGTTTTGATAGGTCAATTGAGCCACCCAATCCACCTCTCTTCTTATCGTAAGCACCGAAAATAACTTTACCCATCCGGGCTTGAATAAGAGCAGAAGAACACATAGTACAAGGTTCTAAATTTGTGATAATAGTACATTCATTAAATCTCCAATCATTTTTTATTAGAGATGCCTGCCTAAGTGCCATTATCTCAGCATGACCTAAAGGGTCTTTATTTTTATTCCTCCTGTTAACCCCTCTCCCGATACATCTTCCTCTCTCATCTAAAATTATTGAACAGATTGGTAGCTCAACTTTTCCAATTTCTTTGGATCTTCTTAATATCGAATTCATCCACAAAGTGTATTTTGAATTATTTGTTTTTTTTTGTAGATCTTTATTACTATTTCCATTTTCAAAAATATATCTCATTTACCAATATTGAGAATAGAATTATTAATAGATATCTTATCTGATGGCTGAAGATTTAATTAATAATAAAGATATATATTTCCCTTCATATTTAGGGACTAATGACAAATTGATTACTCTTCTGAATAGAGCAAGTCAAACTCTTTGTGACTGGTTCTCTAAAGCTGATAAAAATGGTCCTTTACCTTTTGATGAGAGTTTCAAGTGCATTATGCCTGCGGAAGATGGTAACTCTGTAGAAGATTTGTTTTCTGAGATTGAATCTCTTTTGAATAATTCATTTAATCCCGTTCATCCTGGTTCACTAGCTCACCTTGATCCCCCACCCTTAATTTTCTCTATTTTGGGAGATTTAATTGCTGCTGGTTTAAATAATAATCTTCTCGCTTACGAGTTATCACCAAGTGTAACTTTGCTTGAGGAATCATTATGCAAATGGTTTGCCAAGAAAATAGGGTTTAATGATTTCTCAGGAGGTATAGCTGCTAGTGGAGGTACATTAAGTAATCTGAATGCGCTTATAGCAGCTAGAAATAATGCTGGATTAGCTACAAATCCTAATTCTGTATTACTTATTAGTGAAGATGCTCATTCTTCCTTCGTTAAATGTATAAGAATAATCGGTCTTGATACTACCAATCTTGTCAGGATTAAAACTGATAATCAAGGTAGAATGGATATAAACGATCTCAGAAAGTCTTTAGATAAATGTTCAATAGAAAATAAAAAAATATTTGCTATTGTTGCCACCCTTGGGACAACTGTAAGGGGAGCAATTGATCCTATTAAAGAAATAAGTGAAATCTGTAAACAAAGAAACATATGGTTACATATTGATGGTTCAATTGGAGGGGTTTTTGCTATAACTTCTATTCCAATAGAAGGTCTAAATAATATTAATCAGGCTAATTCGATAACGATAAATCCACAAAAAATCATTGGCATTACAAAGACTTCATCGTTGTTATTAGTTTCAAATATGAGTACTTTAGAAAATACTTTTAATACTGGACTACCATATATATCATCTAAAGAAAATATTATAAATAGAGGAGAAATAGGCATACAAGGTTCTAGACCTGCAGAGGTTATCAAACTATGGCTTGGGTTACGTTTTCTAGGTCTGAATGGAATAGAAAATATATTAAAATCATCAATTAAAAGAAAAGATTTTTTTATAAAAAATATTAGTAAAAATAAATTTGATATATATTCAGGTCCTCTTCATATTGTTTCATTCTTACCAAAGAAACTTGAACCAAAAGACTCTGATGCATGGACTCAAGCTAAAGTTAATGAACTAATTAACAATAATTTTATGCTTTCTAGACCAAAATTTAAAGGTAAATATTTTTTACGGGTTGTTATGGGAAATTACAATACAAAAGAATCTCATATTGAAGAACTTTTGAGACTTTTAGATGCTTAATTTATGAATATGGGTAGACCAAAAATTATTGCAAAAGTTACAGGGTTTATATCTATAGCTATTTGTATTGCTTATTTACTCTTAATAACTATCTTTGATTTCAGAACTTATCTAAATGATCAATTTTTCAATTTTACATAGTAAATGGAGGCAAACTTTTATTTGATTTAAAATACTTTTTCATTTCAATTTTTGAAATAGCTTCTTTTACGAAGTTTTTTAAAATGTCCTCTCTCTTACTTATTCTATAGATCTTATCTACTACTTCTTGGATTCCTCCATCTCCCCAATCTTGCCCATTTTTAAAATATTCAATCAAACTTAGTCCTACTATTCTTATTAACCAGCCTGCTGTAACTGATTGTATAGATTTAGATAATATTATTTTAGTAAAGCTTGTTGCTAAAGCAGGAGAAAGAATTGCGAGACCCCCTTTTAGTATTCCTTGTTTAGCCAATGTGCTTAGTAATGAAGTCGCTAAATCTTTTGCATCTTTTTTTGTAAGCTTTATTTCATATATTTTTGATAATTCCATTATCATTTGAAGGTTTACGGAGGTAGTAGTAAGGAAATCAACAGCTGGTAGTGGATTAACTAGTATTACTCCTCCTGTTATCCACATATATTTATTAATCACTTTATTTGACATTAAATATCTTTGTTCTTGCACGAAATTTTTACTTTTAATACCTAACTTATTTGAGCGAAAAAGAATATTATCAGCCAACAACTCTTCACCATTATTATCGAGCGTTTCAATTATTTCTCTAAATAAACTTCCTACCTCTGGAACTAAATTTAAAGCATCTGATTTTATATAGGGAGATTGTTGAGGTACTGCAATTGATTGAACAACTGAAATTTTATTTTTTCTAGCGGAAGTTATAGAAATTATATTTTCTTTGATGAGGTTATTTTCATCTCTAGATCTCAAATCACATTTATTTAGAACTATTATTATTTTTTTTCTTAATTTTAATAATTCTTTAATTAAATAGTTTTCGTATTTATTTATGTCCTGATCTAACACAAAGAGAACCAAGTCGGAATTTGATGCTTGTATAATTGTTGCTTTCTCTCTTTCTTCTCCTAATTTAGATGGTTCGAATAAACCCGGAGTATCAACTATATTAATGTTTCTTTTTAAGATTGGGATACGAATTTTATAGCTATTAATTTGCTTTGTTGTACCTATTTTTGCGGAAGTTTGTCCGACAATATTTTTCAATAAAGATCTTGCTATAGATGTTTTTCCTGAGGATCCTGCTCCAAAAAGAGTAACTTTATAATCTCCTGTTTTTAATTGGGACTCTAGTTTGTTTTTTTGGTAATTTAACAATTCAACTTTTACTTTATCGTTAATTTTTTTATTAATATTCTCGACTCCTTCTAAACTTATCTTGGCAGCACCATATGTATTTTTGAATGAAAGTGTATTTTTTTTATTTTTATAT
>QCLE01000014.1 GCA_003214815.1 Prochlorococcus sp. AG-412-J13
ATCAACGCATCAATTATTATTCAGCTGCTCACAGCCTCATTGCCTGTGCTTGAAGATTTACAAAAAAATGAAGGAGAAGCGGGAAGAAGAAAAATTGCTCAAATAACAAGATATGTTTCATTAGGATGGGGGTTTTTGCAAAGCATAATTTTTTCCTTAATTCTTAGACAATATGCTATTCAGGGGATAAGTGAAACTACATTTGTGTTACAAACCTCCATTGCCTTAGTTACTGGTTCAATGTTAGTTATGTGGTTTAGTGAAATTATTACGGAGAAAGGGATAGGTCAAGGAGCTTCACTGGTAATTTTTTTGAATATTGTTTCGACTTTACCTAAGGCTCTAAGTTCAACCATTGAAAAAGCTCAAACTGGCGATAGAGGAGATGTTTTAGGTATAGCTGTTTTACTTGGAGTATTTTTACTAACAATTGTTGGAATCATTTTTGTCCAAGAGGGAGCAAGACGCATTCCTATTGTTAGTGCAAAAAGGCAAATAGGAAATTCAACACTACTTCCTACAAGGCAAAGTTATTTACCTTTGAAATTAAATGCAGGAGGAGTAATGCCTATAATATTTGCATCTGCTTTAATCTTTTTACCTATAACTATTGCAAATGTCACGGGAAATCAAGTCTTAATCAAGTTAGCTAGTAGTTTAAATCCAGGATCTTCTAATCCATGGCCATATGCTCTTACATTCTTCTCCTTGATTTTGGGGTTCTCCTATTTTTATGCATCTCTTACTATCAATCCAGTTGATGTAGCTTCAAACTTAAAGAAAGGAGGTGTAGCGATACCAGGAGTTAGACCAGGAACTAATACGGCAAACTACCTATCAGGCATACAAAATAGGTTGACATTATTGGGAGGATTGTTTCTGGGTTCAGTAGCAATAATCCCAGCTGCTGTAGAGAGAGCTACAAACGTCCAGACTTTTCAAGGTTTAGGAGCAACTTCATTACTTATTCTTGTGGGCGTTGCTATAGATACTTCTAAGCAAATTCAAACTTATGTTATTTCTCAAAGGTATGAGGGACTAATTAACAATTAATGAAGAAACATTTACTATTTTTAGGAGCTCCTGGAGCAGGGAAAGGGACTCAAGCGGAATTGTTAAGTCAAACTAATTCTTACTTACACCTTTCTACTGGTGAATTATTAAGAAAAGAAATCGAAATGAATACTATCCTTGGTATTCAGGTAAAAGATATTATGAATCGAGGCGAACTTGTTAGTGATGAACTTGTATTAAAGATAGTAAGACAAAATTTAGACAAGAATAATAAAGGCTGGATTTTAGATGGATACCCGAGAAATCTATCTCAAGCAAATTCATTGAGTAAGGTCTTAATTGAAATAAATCAACCTTTGGAAATGGTTTTTTATTTAGATATTCCAGAAGAAGTTTTAATTAAGCGTTTGCTTTTAAGAGGGAGAAAAGATGATACTGAAGAGACAATTAGAACAAGAGTTGACATTTATAAAAAAACTACAGCACCATTGATTCAATATTTTAAAGAGCTCTCTTTGTTAGAATATATTGATGCTGATAGAGATTTAAAAACTATTTCATCTGATATCAAGCAAAAAATGGCTTGATGATGATGTAGAATATAGTATTAACGTTTAATTTGTTAAACCCCTATGAAGGTCAGATCTTCAGTCAAAAAAATTAGTCCTGACGATCAGATCGTGAGGAGAAGAGGTAAAATCTATGTTATTAACAAGAAAAGACCTCGCAATAAACAGCGTCAGGGTTAAACTTCAACCCTTAAATTCAAACATTTACTTATTCAAAACACGTGGCCAGGATTGCAGGAATTGACATACCTCGCGAAAAGCGAGTGGAAATTGCACTTACATACGTCTATGGAATTGGTTTAACGAGATCTAAGCTAATTCTTGCTAATACTGGTGTCAACCCAGATACTCGTGTCAAAGACCTTTCAGATTCTGATGTACAAAAGCTTAGAGGCGCTACAGAAGAATTCACTTTAGAAGGGGATTTGAGAAGAAAAGAGGGAATGGCTTTAAAACGTCTTCAAGATATAGGGTGTGTAAGAGGACGAAGACATAGAATGAGTCTTCCAGTCAGAGGTCAAAGAACTAGAACCAATGCAAGAACCAGACGGGGTTCGAGGAAAACAGTTGCTGGAAGAAAAAAATAATTAACTAATTCCATTTATCAATTGAAGTATTAAATTAAAACATCATGGCAGCTACAGTAAAAAAAACAGGTTCAAAAAAATCCAAACGTAATGTACCTAATGGTGTGGTACATATACAAAGTACATTTAATAATACTATTGTCTCAATTACTGACACATCTGGTCATGTAATTGCTTGGTCTTCTGCGGGCGCAAGTGGATTTAAAGGAGCTCGGAAAGGTACGCCATTTGCTGCTCAAACAGCTGCTGAAGCTGCAGCTAGAAGAGCACTTGATCAAGGCATGAGACAAATAGAAGTACTTGTTAGAGGGCCTGGCGCAGGTAGGGAAACGGCCATAAGAGCTTTACAAGTGGCCGGATTAGAAATAACTCTAATAAGAGATGTAACTCCATTACCTCATAATGGATGTAGAAGACCTAAACGGAGACGCGTTTAGGTTTAATCATTCTCAACTAACCCCAAAAAACTTTTAACCTCATTATTTTCCGTGTTGCAATACAAGATTGACAGAATCGATCATCATATAGCAGATGATCGCTCCCAAACAGGAACTTTCTTAATTGGCCCTTTAGAAAGGGGACAAGCTACAACTTTGGGTAATTCTCTTAGAAGAGTCCTTATGGGAGGACTTGAAGGGAGTGCAGTGACTGCAGTAAGAATAGCAGGAATTAATCATGAATATGCTACTATTCCTGGAGTTAGAGAAGACGTTTTAGATATTCTTCTCAATTGCAAGCAGCTATCAATAAATAGTTCTAATCAAGAGCTAGAAATCGGCAGATTAGTAGCGAGCGGTCCAATGGATGTGAAGGCGAATGACATTCAATTCTCCTCTCAAGTTGAAATTGTTGATGGTGAAAAACCGATCGCAACTATTCAGGAGGGGCATAACTTAGAGTTGGAAATCCATGTTGAAAGAGGTGTTGGATATAGACCCGTCGACCGTAAGAGTGAAGAGACAACTGCTATTGATTTACTGCAAATAGATGCTGTATTTATGCCAGTCAAGAGAGTTAATTTTACGATTGATGAAACTGCTGTAGCAGAAGGCGGAACAGGAAGAGAAAGATTAAAAATGGAAGTAGTAACAGATGGCTCAACAAGTCCTGACGATGCTATTGCTGATGCTGCAAATCAGTTAATAGAACTCTTTCAACCTCTTGCTACTGTTACAATGGTTGAGGAAATTCCTGAAGAACCTGAGCCATCTCCTGAAGCTCAAATTCCTCTTGAGGAACTAAACTTGTCCGTTAGAGCATATAATTGTTTGAAAAGGGCGCAAGTTAACTCTGTTTCGGATTTAATGGGCTTCAGCTATGAAGATCTTCTTGAAATTAAGAACTTTGGCTCTAAATCTGCAGATGAGGTTATTGAGGCACTTGAGCGCATCGGCATTTCTATTCCACAAAGCAGAACATCTGTTTAGCAATTTTTAAGACTATGAGACACCAACTTAGAATTCCATTATTAAGTAAACCTGCTGACCAGAGGAAAGCACTTTTAAGAGGTTTAACTACACAATTAATTAGGGAAGGTAGAGTAACGACAACAAAAGCTAGGGCAAAAGCTTTAAGAAATGAAGCTGAAAGAATGATTTCACTCGCCAAAGAGGGAAGTTTGGCTTCTAGGAGAAGGGCTATTGGCTATATTTATGATAAGAAATTAGTTCATTCATTATTTGAGAAAGCAAAGGAAAGATATGGAGACAGAAAAGGTGGTTATACACGCATAGTCAGAACCGTATCTAGAAAAGGTGATAACGCTCAAATGGCCATAATCGAGCTTGTTTAAGTTAGTTAAAAAAGGTTCTTTTACTAGAAAATAAAATTTTTGAAAAGGGTAGCTTTACTAGTCCAATATGATGGATCTAGTTATTCAGGTTGGCAAAAACAAAAACATGCAATTACTGTTCAAGAAATTCTAGACAAAGCTCTCTTAAAGATTACAAATCATAGAGTAAAGACTTTTGCAGCAGGTAGGACTGACGCTGGTGTTCATGCATCAGGTCAAGTAGTACACTTTGATACTGATTGCGTTATTCCAGGAAATAGTTATTCTAATGTCTTAAATAGTATGTTACCCTCAACAATTAGGATATTAGAATCAGTTGAGGTTAAAGATAATTGGCATGCCTGTTATTCAGCAATGTATAGACATTATCGATACGTCATTAATAACAGTAAATTCCCAAACTTGTTCATCAATAATTGGTCATGGCATAGATATCAAAAAGTATTAGATGAAGTTTTAATGTTAAATGCATCCAAAACTATGGAAGGAGAGCATGATTTTTTTGCTTTTCAGAAAAGCGGAAGTAACAGGACAAACTCTATTACAAAAATAAAAAATATAGATATAAAAAGAGTAGAAGATTTGATTCTAGTTGATATTAAAGCTACTGGTTTTCTATATGGCATGGTCCGTTTAATTGTTGGTCAACTAGTGTTAGTTGGAGAAAAAAAAATATCGCCAGAAATTTTTGCAGATAGATGGTTAAACAAAAGGAAAAGTGATGTTAAAGAATCTGCTCCAGCTAGGGGTTTATGTTTTGTAAATGCTGTTTATGAAGAAAATGTTTTTAAAAAGATTAATAACAATGATTTTTTCCCTGTATTTTTAATTAAGGGTTTTTCTTAAGTAAATTTTAATTAAGCGAATTTTTTTTGTGTAAATCATTCAAAACTGTTGTTTAATATTCATTCAATAAGGTAGAATTTAAAACTAACTATAAATTTATTTGCATAAATTTGGTAAATGAATAAAACAATTACTCCATCTTTAGAAACCATTAAAAGAAATTGGTTTTTAGTTGACGCAAAAGATAAGACACTTGGGAGACTTGCTACAGAAATTGCAACTGTATTAAGAGGTAAGAATAAACCAACATTTACTCCTCATTTAGATACTGGAGACTTTGTCATTGTAGTAAATGCTGAAAAAGTTGAGGTAACAGGGAAAAAAACATCACAAAAGTTGTATAGAAGACATTCTGGTAGACCAGGAGGAATGAAAATTGAAAAATTTGAGTCTCTGCAAGATAGAATTCCTGAAAGAATCATCGAGCAAGCTGTTAAGGGTATGCTGCCCCACAACTCCCTAGGAAGACAGCAATTTAAAAAACTAAAAGTTTATAAAGGTGCTGATCACCCTCATTCCGCTCAGAATCCTGTATTATTAAATAGTTAATTTATCAAAATGAATAGTCAAATAAAAAACAAAGCGGTGTATTGGGGAACTGGAAGAAGAAAAACTTCAGTAGCTAGAGTTCGATTGATTCCAGGGAATGGAGTTATTAAAATAAATGGTCGTTCTGGAGATGATTACTTAAACTTTAATCCTCTGCACTTAAATGCAATAAAATCACCTTTGCAAACATTAGGTCTCGAAAATTCATATGATATTCTTGTAAATGTTTTTGGTGGTGGATTGACAGGTCAAGCAGGCGCTATTAAGCAAGGAGCAGCAAGAGCACTTTGCGAATTATCTCCTGACAATAGGAAACCACTAAAAACTGAAGGTCATCTCAGTAGAGATCCTAGAGCTAAGGAAAGAAGAAAATATGGTCTTAAAAAAGCAAGAAAAGCTCCTCAATTCTCTAAACGTTAAAGGAATCTAAATCATGCCAAAATCAGAAATACACCCAAAATGGTATCCAGATGCAAAGGTTATTTGTAATGGAGAAGTTGTAATGACAACTGGTTCAACGCAGCCTGAATTACATGTTGATGTATGGAGTGGGAATCATCCCTTCTTCACTGGAACTCAGAAGATTCTTGATACAGAAGGTAGGGTTGATAGGTTTATGAAAAAATATGGTATGGGTTCAGCTAATTCAGCCACATCAAAAGAGCAAAAAGAAGAAAAAGATTCTAAAAAATAAAATTCTCAAAAGTTAAGTATAATTTCAATTGGAATACTCAACATTAATTGCAAGGTTGAAAACTGCTTCAGAAAGTTTTGAAAATTTGGAAGTGCAACTTGCAGATCCTGACATAGCTAATGATCCAAAAAAATTAGAATCAATAGCAAGAGAAAGGTCAAAATTGGAACCTTTGGTGATTGATTTTAATAAGTTGCTTGATACTGATAAAGAAATTGAAGATTCAAAAAATCTATTAAAGGAGAATAGAAACGATAAAGAAATGGAATCTTTGATAAATGAAGAGATAATAATTCTAGAGGAATGTAAGAATGAATTGATTCAAAAAACCACAATCGCCTTATTGCCAAAAGATCCAAGAGATGAGAGAAGTGTAATGTTAGAAATCAGAGCTGGTGCTGGAGGTAACGAGGCTTGTATATGGGCAGGTGACTTAGCAAGAATGTATGAAAGATATGGACAAAAGATTGGATGGTCTGTAAAACCTGTTAGTGCTTCCGAGTCAGATATGGGGGGATTTAAGGAGTTAGTTATTTCTGTTAAGGGAGATTCTGTATATAGTCAACTTAAATTTGAGGCTGGTGTACATAGAGTCCAAAGAGTTCCAGCTACTGAATCTCAAGGTAGAGTGCACACCTCTACTGCTACAGTAGCCGTCATGCCTGAGGCTGATCCTGTTGAGGTTAAAATTGATCCAACTGATCTAGAGGTTGGTACAGCAAGATCAGGAGGCGCAGGGGGACAAAATGTTAATAAGGTAGAGACAGCTATTGATCTTCACCATAAGCCTACAGGAATAAGAGTTTTTTGTACTCAAGAGAGATCACAATTGCAAAATCGCGAACGAGCAATGGAAATTTTAAGAGCTAAATTATATGAAATTCAATTAAAAGAAGCGAATGCAAAAGAAAGATCACAAAGGCTTTCCCAGGTTGGAACTGGCGATAGAAGTGAAAAAATAAGAACTTATAATTTTAAGGATAACAGAACAACTGATCATAGATTAGGTTCAAATTTTTCACTTGATCCAATTCTTGCTGGTCAATTGGATGAAGTGATTGATGCATGCATAGCGCAAGAACAAAAAAGAATGATGGAAGATTTTAATAACGAAGTAAATTAAGACTTTATTTTTATTAGATTGTAAGCCCTATGACGTATTTACTCCATTCTTTATGCCTGCCAGAGTCAATTTGTCTTGTGGCCTCAAAATTGAGATTACTAAGTGGACGATAAGGCTTGCGTTTTAAAGGCATATTTGCCTCTTCAGGGGTTCGGTTACCTTTTTGTACATTACATCTGAGACATGCTGTAGTAACATTTTCCCAATTATCTGTTCCACCTCTGCTTCTAGGTAAAACATGATCTATTGATAGGTCATTACCCCTATGGTTACAGTATTGGCAAGAATTATTATCTCTAAGAAGAATATTTTTTCTTGTTAAAGAAACTTCTCTAAAAGGAACTTTCACGTAGTAACGAAGTCTTATGACTGTTGGCAATTTTCTTCCGCTATGTATTGAATATGATTTATCTTCCTCTAAGCTTTCTGCTTTACCTTTGATCATTAAAATAACAGCTCTTCGCCAAGAAGTGATGTTTAAAGGTTCATAAGATGCATTTAAAACTAGAGTCTGGCCCATGCCAAAATACAATTTACATGTCATGCTAACTGTATATTTCAATAAGCGCATATATTTGTGCAAAGTTAATGCAAATTCGGCAGATTAATCAGGGATATAATTTTGATAAATATCCAACTTTTCAACAAGACATAGATCCAAAACAAAGAGCGTGGATTGAAGTTAATGGAAAAGCACTAGAAACAAATGTAAGGCAGTTAAGATCAAAGTTAAGTAAAAATTGTCAATTTATGGCAGTTGTCAAAGCTGATGGTTATGGCCATGATGCAAAATTAGTGTCGGAGTACGCTATCAAAGGAGGAGCTTCGCAATTAGGAGTTGCCACTTTAAAAGAAGGCATTAAGCTGCGTTCTTCTGGAGTTAAAAAACCAATTCTTATTCTCGGAAATCTGTACACAAAAAGAGATTTAATAATATCCTTTAAAAATGATCTTATGCCAACTATCAGTAGTATAAGAGAGTGTTTAATTTGCAATAATATTGGAAAGAATTTTGGGTTGAAATTTTCTTTACATCTTAAGGTTGATACTGGAATGTCAAGATTAGGATTTGAATCTGATAAATTTGTTCAGCAATTTGAAAAAATAAAATCTTTTGAGAACATTGCAATAGAAGGTATATATAGTCATTTATCGTCTGCAGATGAAGATAATGCATTAAATCCTCAAAGTATTACTCAATTACAAAGGCTGAAGTTTAATGAATTATTAAAGCAAATCAATCTTAATAGAAATAATGAAATTAAGATTCATTTGGCTAATTCAGCTGGAATGCTTCTTAATAAAGATTTTCATTTTCATATGGTACGTGTTGGGATTTCTATGTATGGTTATAGTCCTCTAGTAAAAACAGAAAAAAACTTATCCCTTAAACCAGCTTTATTTTTGAAGGTTAAAGTAGCTTTTATAAGAATTATTGATAAAGGGGTAAGAGTTAGTTACGGAGGGAAATTTGTGAGTAGTAGAAAAACTAAGTTAGCTGTATTAAGTATTGGCTATGCGGATGGAGTTCCAAGAAACCTCTCAGGTAAGATAAAAGTTATGTTTAATAATAAACTTTATCCCCAAGTAGGATCAATAACTATGGATCAGATGATGGTTGACATAACAGGTTCAAATGAAATTAAAGTTGGTAGTACTATGGTATTACTAGGATCTGACGGAGATAAAACAATTTCTCCTGTAGATTGGGCAAAAGAATCTAACACTATTCCATGGGAAATTCTTTGTTCTTTTAAAAATAGATTGCCGAGAGTTCAAGTTGATTAGACATTTCGAATAAATAACTAATTTTGAATGTTTGCAAAAAAATTGATAATGTATAAGAACTGGAGAGGTGGCTGAGTGGTTGAAAGCGGCTCCCTGCTAAGGAGTTACAGGAGGTAACTTTTGTCGAGGGTTCGAATCCCTCCCTCTCCGTAATTAATTAAGAAAATTTTTTAATTTTTTTTAAAATAAGTCAAGATTAACATTTTGAAGGTCATAAATAGAATTTAAAATCAAGTCAGCACCTGCATTTTGGAGTTTTTTTTCGTATAAATTACGTTCTTTTAATCGAGACTTTAAATGTAGGTGAGGGGGAGCTATTCCAATACTTATGAATTTTTGAGATGGTATTTCCTTTCTAGCGTTTATAACTGTATTTATGTCTGCAATTGTATCTCCTACATATGCAATGGGAATATTTGATTCGCTAACTTTATCTCCAAGTAGCGTTTTTGATAAGTTAATAAAGCCTTGAGGATTAGGCTTGTCCGGGGCATCTCCCATAGATATTAATGGCGGTGATTTTAGTCCTAGTCTTTTTTCTAACACAAATTTTGCAGAAGCAGACTCTGCACCACTCACAAAACCCCAGATTATTCCATTGCTTTGAATTAAATCAAAAAACTTTTTATCAACTAATAACTCCTCATTTTTTATAAATCCAGACCAATTTTTACTATCTTTATTTGGATCTCCTCCAAAGTAAAAATCTTCAAAACATTTAACTATTTTCTCTCTTGGAGGAATTTTAAGGTTTAAGTTCTCTTTTTTTATACATCTTTTTATAAGTTCTAAACTTAAATCCCAGTCATTATTCCAGATCCCTTCATTTTTTGCATTATCAATATCTAAATAACTTGGCTCCCATCCGGAAAATTTGTAAACTGTTTTTTTTAATGAAAGTCTGTAACTATTTTCTACGCTACGGATTACACCATCTATATCAAATAAAATTAAACCAATATTTTTCAATTAATTTTCTTAATCATTTTATAAAAGATTAGTATTCTTATCAAAAAAAAGCAAAAAACACTCCACATTATTAAATTATGAATTATCTAAACTTAATTTTGTAAATATCCTCTGGGAGTAAGAAATATTTCATCTACTAAAGTGGTTTGAGAATTACCAATGATTATTATTGATAACATATCGATTTCTTTAAAGGGAATGGTGTTTAAAGTAAAGAATTTTCTCGATTGATTTTCTCTCCCTACTTGTCTAGCTATTAAAACGGGAGTATCTCCTCGCCTAGATTTTAAACATAGATCAATTGCACTTTTTAGCTGCCAATTTCTTTCAATTGATTGAGGATTAAATAAAGCTATTACGAAGTCACCTATAAGAGCTCCTTCAATTTTTTTTTCTATTAAAGGCCAGGGCGTTAACTTATCACTTAAGCTTATTGAACAAAAGTCATTCATTAGTGGAGCTCCACTAAGTGCAGCGGCTAATTGAACACTACTTATCCCGGGGTGTACTTCAAAGTAAGGTCTATATTCTTTTTTGATTTTTTGAAGTAATTCTAATAGTAAACCAGCCATTCCATAGAATCCAGATTCCCCTGACGAAATTAAAGCCACTTTTATTCCTTCTTCGGCTAGTTTAATTGCTTTGCTGCATCTTTCTTTTTCCTCAGTAAGTTTACTTTCAATTAAAACCTGGTCACTCCTTTTTAATGGTTTAATTAAATCTAAATACATTTTGTATCCAATCCAAACAGTACATCTTGAAAGTGCTTTTCTTGCGTTATTGGTTAAGAAGGAGATATCGCCAGGCCCACTTCCAATAATATGTATTTCGCCATTGGTTGGATAATATTGATTTTTTGATTCTGCTATAGCGATAGTTACTGCCCCAGATTGATTTTTAAAAATTCTTTTTTCTTCTAATAATTTTGATTCTTCTCCTGCTGCTAGTAAGCAAGAAGCTTCTGCTACAGAAGATGTGCCAATTTCCTTTTGAACTACACTTGATGGATTTGGAACAATTATTTTTGAAAGATCTTCTTTAGTAAAAAACTTGAGAGGCAAGTTATTTTCTTCAGCGAGTTCTAAAATTCCTTTCTCATCTTTTTTAATATCAATAGTTGCAAATCCCGCAATTGAATGCTGAGATATGTTTCCTAACTCCAAAAAATTATTTAAAGAATTTGCTATTAGTTCTTTGCTAGTATTTCTCTCACAACCAATGCCAATCCATAATACAGGCGGATGCCAAGTTGTAACATGAGTTTCAAATATACTCACATGAAATATTGAATCTGGTTTTTCAGTTTCCTTTTCATGAATTTCATTAATAATCTCTCCTGATTCTGAAGTTTTCCATAAACTGTTACCAGATAATTGTTTGCAAAATATTTCTTTGTTCTTAGATTGATTGATTACTAGTTTTGACCAGTTCTGTATTTTGCCAGATCTTTTCCAACCCCATTGATTACCAAATGAATCAAGATTTAAAAAGTTTTGATCATTTGCATTATTAGTTTCTATTATTTGGCCACCAAATAAATTAGAAATTTGAAATGCGATATTTTGAGTATTTGACTGATGTAAACCAATTAAAGGCACTATCTTGGAACATTTTTTATCTATTACTATCACGCCTGGATCTTGATCTTTAGAGGTTAAAAAAGGATTTACTATTCGTATTGATGCACCAATTGATCCTATAAAAATTATTAAATCTATTTCTGGCCATTTTTTAAGTAAAATTTCCTTAGGTTTTTGTATTTTTACAAGATCATCTTCTAGATCATCATTTTTTAAAGAACTTGCAATATATATCTCGTTAACAAATTCAGTTTTTTGAAGTCTTTTTAAAATTGCTTTTGAATTACTAGATAGACCTATTGCGATTCCTTTCAAATCAAAAAATTTTTTGGTATAAGGAAATTATATACTTTCAATGGATTTCAAAAAAATCGTGTTAAATATAAAACAAATATAAAGAAATTCTTATAAAATTTGGGTAAAAATACTCATAATTTAGTCATAGACAAAAAATTAACAAAATATTCATATAGTAACAATCATTAGAACATTTGTTACGTTAATGCATAACGAAAGATCTTTGACTTATTATTTCTGAAACGAATATCTAAAGTTCCGAATGATTTCGTTTTCTTGAACATTATTATTAAAAATAAGTCCAAGATTTGATCAATCGGCTTTAATGTCAATTATTTTCGAGGTGCTAGATGACCATCAGCCCACCAGAAAGTGGAGAAAAAAACAAGAAAGTTTTGGAAGATCCTGTTAAGGCCGATCCAAGACCTATTGATTTTGCCAAATTAGATAAGCCAGGTTTCTGGTCTACAAAATTATCTAAGGGTCCAAAAACTACAACTTGGATCTGGAATTTGCATGCAGATGCACATGATTTTGATGTGCATACAGGCGATGCTGAAGAAGCAACAAGAAAAATCTTCTCAGCTCACTTTGGACATCTTGCAATAATTTTTATATGGATGAGTGCTGCTTTTTTCCATGGAGCAAGATTTTCAAATTACACAGGTTGGTTAGCTGACCCAACTAACGTTAAACCAGGAGCTCAGCAAGTTTGGGCTGTTGTAGGCCAAGAGATGCTAAACGGTAATCTTGGAGCGGACTATAACGGTATTCAAATAAGCTCTGGAATTTTTCATATGTGGAGAGCTTGGGGTATTACTAACGAAAGTGAGTTAATGGCTTTGGCTATTGGTTCAGTAATAATGGCTGCTCTTATGCTTCATGGAGGTATATACCATTATCATAAGGCCGCTCCAAAATTGGAATGGTTCCAAAATATTGAGTCAATGCTTAATCATCATATTGCAGGTTTGGTTGGGCTTGGATCATTAGCTTGGGCTGGACATTGTATTCATATTGGAGCGCCAACAGCTGCGCTTCTTGATGCAATTGACGCTGGATCACCTTTAGTTATCAATGGTCAAAAGATAGCAACTATTGCTGATATGCCAATGCCTCATCAGCTTTGCGATCCCCAAATAATTGGTCAGATTTTTCCTGGCCTAGCTAGTGGAGTTGGTAATTTCTTTACTCTTAATTGGTTCGCTTTCTCAGATTTCTTAACTTTTAAAGGTGGTTTGAATCCTGTTACTGGAAGTTTATGGATGACCGATATTGCACATCATCATTTAGCTTTTGGTGTAATTGCTATAATTGGAGGTCATTTATATAGAACTAACTATGGTATTGGTTCAAGTATGAAAGAGATATTAGAAGCTCATCAAGGAGATCCAATATTATTCCCAGCACCAAAAGGTCATCAAGGTCTTTTTGAGTTCATGGCTGAAAGCAGACACGCTCAACTATCTGTAAACCTCGCATGTTTAGGATCTCTTAGCATACTGATTTCTCATCATATGTATGCTATGCCTCCATATCCTTACATAGCAACTGATTATATGACTGTTCTTGGTTTATTCACACATCATATGTGGATAGGAGCTTTATTTATAATTGGAGCTGGAGCTCATGCTGGTATAGCCATGGTTAGAGACTATGATCCAGCAAAACATATTGATAACGTTTTAGATAGGATTTTAAAAGCGAGAGATGCCTTAATAAGTCATCTTAACTGGGTTTGCATGTGGCTAGGTTTTCATAGTTTTGGACTTTATATTCATAACGACACTATGAGAGCTTTAGGTAGACCTCAGGACATGTTTAGTGATAATGCAATTCAGCTTCAACCAATATTTGCGCAATGGATTCAAAGTATTCAAGCTTCAGCTGTAGGCACTTCAATTTTAGCTGGTACTCCTGAGGGATTACCTCAAAAAGCTTTAAGTGAAGTTTTTAATGGAAGTTTAGTTGAAGTAGGTGGAAAGGTAGCAATAGCTCCAATTCAACTTGGAACAGCTGATTTGATGATCCATCATATTCATGCTTTCCAAATACATGTAGTTGTATTAATTCTTTTAAAAGGAGTACTTTATTCTAGGAGTTCAAGACTAATTCCAGATAAAGCTTCTCTTGGATTTAGATTCCCATGTGATGGTCCAGGAAGAGGTGGTACTTGTCAGGTATCATCTTGGGATCATGTATTCTTAGCTCTTTTCTGGATGTATAACTGCATATCAATAGTTATATTCCACTTTTCTTGGAAAATGCAAAGTGATGTGTGGGGACTTACAGGAGGAAACTTCTCTCAAAGTGCTATCACAATTAATGGTTGGCTAAGAGATTTCCTATGGGCTCAATCATCTCAAGTACTAACAAGTTACGGTGAAGCTATTAGTATGTATGGATTGATGTTTTTAGGAGCGCACTTCATATGGGCGTTTAGTTTGATGTTCCTATTCAGTGGAAGAGGCTATTGGCAAGAATTATTTGAATCAATAGTATGGGCTCATAACAAGCTTAAAGTTGCCCCAACAATACAACCAAGAGCACTTTCTATTACTCAAGGTAGAGCCGTTGGTGTAGCTCACTTCCTTCTCGGAGGTATAGCAACTACTTGGGCTTTCTTCCATGCTCGCCTTTTCGGGCTGGGCTAATTACCTGAACTTCACCTTTTTAATTCAATGGCAACAAAATTTCCATCATTTAACCAGGGTCTAGCTCAGGACCCGACAACCCGCCGAATATGGTACGGAATAGCAACCGCTCATGACTTTGAGAGTCATGATGGAATGACTGAAGAAAAGCTTTATCAGAAGCTTTTCTCTACACATTTTGGTCATCTGGCAATTATTGCCCTTTGGGTAGCTGGTAACCTATTCCATGTAGCTTGGCAGGGTAACTTTGAGCAATTTGTACTTGATCCAACTCATGTTCGACCAATTGCCCATGCAATTTGGGATCCTCATTTCGGAGCCGGCATAACAGAAGCAATGACTCAAGCTGGAGCTAATGGTCCAGTTAACATAGCTTACTCAGGCTTGTACCATTGGTGGTACACAATAGGAATGAGAACTAACGAGCAACTTTTCCAAGCATCAATCTTTATGAGCATTTTAGCTTGTTGGGTTTTATTTGCTGGTTGGTTACATTTACAGCCTAAATTTAGACCTACACTTGCTTGGTTTAAAAATGCTGAGGCACAATTAAACCATCATTTATCTGTCTTATTTGGTTTCAGTAGTATTGCTTGGACAGGACATTTGGTTCATGTTGCAATTCCTGAGTCTAGAGGTCAACATGTAGGTTGGGATAATTGGTTAACAGTTCTTCCTCATCCTGCAGGATTGGCTCCTTTCTTTACTTTAAATTGGGGTGCTTATGCCCAAAATCCTGATTCTTTAGATCAAGTTTTCGGAACTGCTGAGGGAGCTGGAACAGCAATCTTTACCTTCTTAGGAGGACTACATCCTCAAAGTGAAGCTTTATGGCTTACTGATATTGCACATCACCATATTGCAATTGGTTGTGTTTTTGTAATTGCTGGCCATATGTATAGAAATACTTTTGGAATAGGACACTCCCTTAAGGAAATTACTGAAGCTCATAATACTAGACACCCAAATGACCCACATAAAGGTAGTTTCGGAATTAATCATGATGGAATTTATGAGACAGTTAATAACTCTCTACACTTTCAATTAGGTTTAGCTTTAGCATCACTTGGTGTTGTCACTTCTCTAGTTGCTCAACATATGGGAGCTCTTCCTTCTTATGCTTTTATTGCTAGAGATTACACTACACAGTCCGCTCTATATACTCACCATCAATACATAGCTATGTTCTTAATGGTTGGAGCTTTTGCTCATGGAGCTATTTTCTTTGTACGTGATTATGATCCAGAATTAAACAAAGATAATGTTTTAGCTAGAGTTTTAGGAACCAAAGAAGCACTAATAAGTCACTTAAGTTGGGTAACAATGTTACTAGGATTCCATACTCTTGGAATTTATGTTCATAATGATGTAGTAGTAGCTTTTGGAAATCCAGAAAAACAAATTCTAATTGAACCTGTATTTGCTCAGTTTGTTCAAGCTGCACAAGGGAAAATGATGTATGGCTTCGATGCTTTATTATCTGATCCTACTAGTTCTGCAACTATAGCAGCAAACTCTATGCCAGGAAATCACTATTGGATGGATCTAATTAATAGACAAGACGCTCTAAGCTCTTTCTTACCTATAGGACCAGCAGATTTCTTAGTTCATCATGCTATTGCTCTTGGACTTCATACCACAGCACTAATCCTTATTAAAGGAGCACTAGATGCTAGAGGTACAAAATTAATTCCTGATAAAAAGGATTTAGGTTATGCTTTCCCTTGCGATGGACCAGGTCGTGGAGGAACTTGTGATAGTTCTTCATGGGATGCTATGTACCTAGCAATGTTCTGGGCATTAAATCTCATTGCATGGGTAACTTTCTATTGGCACTGGAAGCATCTAACAATTTGGCAAGGTAATATGGCTCAATTTAATGAATCAGGTACCTATTTAATGGGTTGGTTTAGAGATTATCTATGGCTTAATTCGTCACAGTTAATTAATGGATATAATCCATTTGGTGTTAACTCCTTATCTCCTTGGGCTTGGATGTTCCTATTTGGTCATCTAGTTTGGGCTACTGGATTTATGTTCCTAATTTCATGGCGTGGTTATTGGCAAGAATTAATAGAAACATTAGTTTGGGCCCATCAACGCACACCTATAGCTAACCTTGTAGGCTGGAGAGATAAGCCAGTTGCCCTTTCAATTGTTCAAGCTAGATTAGTTGGTTTAGCACATTTCACGATAGGAAACATCCTTACATTTGGAGCCTTTGTAATTGCTTCAACTTCAGGTAAGTTTGGTTAAATTCGTTTTAAATAATACAAATCACCACGAATGTGGTGATTTTTTTTGTTTAATTTTTTGTTCTAAATTAAGTTAAAATTATAGAATCATTATCAAATAAATATGTCAGATATAAACCAATTAATTTCTATTATTATTCCTGTTTTCAATGAAAGTGAGAGTATTGGTTTTTTATTGGATGAAGTTATAAGTGTAATGTTAGCCAATAAATTGAATTTCGAATTGATTGTTGTAAATGATGGTTCTATTGACAATACTCTTCGAGTATTAAAACAACTAACTCTCAAAATTAAACAATTGTCAGTAATTTCTTTGCGAAAAAATTATGGGCAAACTGCAGCAATTTCAGCTGGTTTTGATAATTCTAAAGGCGATATTTTAATTACTTTGGATGGTGATTTACAGAATGACCCAAATGATATTCCTCAATTAATTTCAGAAATTAATAATGGCTATGATTTGATCTGTGGATGGAGGTTTGATAGAAAAGATAAATTAATTAACAGGAAGATACCATCAAAAATAGCGAATAAATTAATAGCTCAAGTAACAGGTTTGAAGTTGCATGATTATGGATGTTCATTAAAAGCATTTAAAAGAGAAATAATAGATGATATTAAGCTATATGGTGAACTTCACAGGTTTCTACCAGTTTTAGCAAATATTGAAGGTGCAAGAATAAAGGAAATTAAAGTTAATCATAGAGGCCGGAAATATGGATCTAGTAAATATGGAATTGATAGAACTTTCAGAGTTTTAATGGATTTATTAACTGTTTGGTTTATGACTAAATTCTTGACTAGACCCATGTATGGATTTGGTTTTATTGGAATTATAAGTATTTTTATAAGTCTTTCTATATCTTCTTACTTGTTAATTATAAAAATCTTGGGTAATGATATTGGAAATCGACCTATGCTTATGTTCGCACTCATATTAGGAATTGCTGGGGTTCAGTTATTTAGCTTTGGATTATTGAGTGAACTTTTAATAAGGACATATCATGAAAGTCAAGGCAGACCAATTTACAGAATTAGATCAATAAGTTGTACAAATAAAAATTGAATTTTTATTTGAACTTTCTTATTAAAAATGCTGATATTTCAATTACCTTTGGAGAAATATCTCTTAAGCCTTTTCGTAAAATTGGTAATGTTGATTTATCAGCTAATTCTTCTGCAATTTTTAATGCTTTTAATTTATCCTCTGTATTACCTTGAAAAAGAGTAAACATTTTATTTCTAAGAGAATTTTTATAAAATACTGAGTACTTATTTACTTCATGTTTGTAAGAAAAATCATTCTTTTTAGATATATTATTTTTATTATTTGTAGGTTTATTGGAATAAAAGTTTTTTAAATTTATTGCATTTTTAAACCTTCTTTTTTTAAAATTTAGCACTAAAAATACAATAAAAATTATGAGCAATATTGCGAAAAAATTAAACATGTAAAAAGTTAATAATTTTTATATCATCCATTAATAAAATTAACACTATTTCTAATATAAATACTAAAGTATTTAAAGATGTTAAAAGAATTATGTCATCTGAATTTTCAAATCTTCTGCCTTCGGTCTTTGTCCCCATGATTGGCTTGGTAGCACCTGCTGTATTTATTGTTTTAATAGGCAGATTCATAACGGCTACTGAATAAAAATTAATTATCACATTATCTTTTTTTTAAAATGAGCGATTCACAAACACAAAGTAAAGAATTATTAGGAGCTACTCCTAGATTTCCTGAAAAATATATAGACCAAAGTGTCCATCCTACAGATATTGGGATTGCAGAACAATGGGCTGTTAAAACAGTTGCTGATCCGTTTGTTGGGAATTTAGCTACCCCAGTTAATAGTGGTTATTTTACTAAAGCTTTTATAAATAATTTACCTTTTTATAGAGAAGGAATTTCTCCTAATTTTAGAGGCCTTGAAACTGGAGCAGCTTTTGGATATCTCTTATATGGTCCATTTACTATGACTGGTCCTTTAAGAAATTCTGATTTCGCATTAACAGCAGGATTACTTGCTGCTATAGGCGCTGTTCATATTTTGACAGCACTCTTAGTTCTTTATAATGCCCCAGGTAAAGCACCTAATGTACAGCCTCCTGATGCTACCGTTAATAATCCTCCTGCAGATTTATTTACTAGAGCTGGATGGGCTGATTTTACTAGTGGATTTTGGCTAGGCGGTTGTGGTGGAGCTGTTTTTGCATGGCTTCTTGTAGGTACACTTCATTTGAACAGTATCATGCAATTAATTCAAAATATTTGGACTACTGGCTAAATTGAAATTTAAATAAGTAATAGATTTTTAAGATAATAATTTAATAAAAAGACTGCTATCTAATAGTTCTATCCCATCGGTATTCTCTAATAATTTTTCCTGCAGAAATAAGTTTGGATTTATAATGTAATGAAATTGGATCATTTGTATCTTTTAAAGTATCTAATCCTATTCCATTTCTTCCAAACTCTTTACCAGAGCTGTGGTAATATAACCCATCTGCTTTGTATATTCCAATGTGATCACATTGTTTTTTGTTTCCGAAGAACAAGAGGTCTCCTGGGTTAAGTTTTCTGTTAAATTCTTTCAAATAAAAAAGGTGTTTACAAAAACTTTTTATTTGATAAGAGTCTCGAGGAATATGAATATGATGCATGAAAAAAGCAGTCTGAATTAACCCAGAACAATCAAAATTGGGTCCTAATGTGCCTCCCCAAAGGTATTCATTAGTTAACTCAGCTTGATCCTTGATCCATTTTAAAATTGAGGGGACTTTATCTTTTATAAAGAAGTGTTCATTTTTTAAATTATCAGTTTTTCTTAATTCGTATTTCTCAATAATTAATCCATCTAAATTTATCCAACAGATGTAACCATCTTCATATAGTTGAATTAAAATCCTTGAAAATTTATGGCCATGTTGATGAATATTTGGATAAAGTAGTCTAAAAATTCTATTTTTAGAAATTTCTGTCACTAACTTATTTTCTGTTTCATTTTGATATCCAGAAATATTAACTTTTAATATCCACCAAATAGTCTTTGAAAAATTAGTTTGTTTAAATAATGAGATAGGGTCTTTATAATTTTCCATAAAATGTCCTTCTACTATTTAAGTAATGAGATGGGTGTAGCCTTAAATGATATTTTAGGTAGAGTATGCTCATATAATAAAGATTTTTCGAGAGAAGATATTGCCATAACATGGATCAACTACAAAAGTGACAATAAAAGCGTATTTAAAGGTTCTGGATCTGGTATTAATAATAAAAAAATGATTTATCCTGCCAGCATAGTCAAGTTGGTTTATGCCCTTGCTGCTTATTATTGGATTGAAAAAGGAAGTTTATTATTATCAGATGAGATCATTGATGCTGTGAGGAAAATGTTATCTTTCTCAAGTAATAATGCGACAAGTTTTTTAATTGATTTACTTACTGGAACTACAAGTGGACCATGTATTGAGGGAGAATTATGGAAAAATTGGAAATATCAAAGAAGTATAATAAACGATTGGCTGCATGATCTACATTGGGAGGAATTGATTGGTATAAATTGCTGTCAGAAGACCTGGGATGATGGCCCATTTGGTCGTGAAAAAGAATTTTATGGATATGAAAATAATAATAGGAATGCAATGACTACTGATTCAGCTGCAAGGGTTTTTGAGGAAATTATGATCCATATTGATTATCAAAAAAATGACTTAAATTTAAGAAGTTTTTTAAAAAGAAATTTAAATAAAGTTGTTCTTAAAAAGGATTCTCTTAATCAAATAGATGGTTTTTTAGGAGAAGGATTACCAGAAAGCATTAATCTCTGGAGTAAAGCTGGCTTAATGTCTGAAGTTAGACATGATTCCGCTTGGTGGACTAATAGTCAATCTCTACAAACTTTATTAGTCATTTTTTGTAATGGAGCAAAATATTCCAAAAATACTTCCTTCTTACCCTTAATAGCAAAAGAAGTATATGAATTTAATAAGAGATTTACTATTTAGTACTAAAGTTAATCGTCTAAGAAATTAGAGTCTAATTTGTCAGTATAGGCTTCATAAGGTAACATCATTACTTCTTCAAAATCAAAATCATTCATAATCCATTCTTTATATTCTGCTAATAAACTTTTTCTATCTTTACTATCTAATTCATAAATACGCAATGCTGTATCTTTCAAATTTTCTTTAATTAAATTTTCAATTTCTTTATCCCTCATTTTATTTTAATTCTCCTTCCAAAATTACTCTCCTTATTGTTGATAATGCAATTCCTGTTTGTGATCTGATTGATCGATATGAATATCCTTCATTACGCAATCTGATTACTAGAGATTCTTTTAAAGGACTTATCTTGGGCCTACCTCCCAGATTATTTCCAGATAATTTTCTACGTAAAAGTTGTTCTTTTTTTCTTTCATCTAAACTTTTATCTTCTAAATTATCTAATTCATGTAAAATTTTAAAAATTGAAGAATTTGTTATAGAGGAATCATTGGCCGCAAAAAAACCAGTCAAAGTTCGCAATTTAATATCCTTATTAAGGAGTTTATTTATTGTCACCAAACATTCTTTTTTATTTTTAAATGCTCGATCAAGTTTAGTTATTATTAATTCATCTCCTTTGAATAAGGAATTTATAGCTTTATTTAGTTGGGGTTTGATTTCTTCATCTAAACTTGCAAATTCAGAGAACACTACACTGCAACCTTCTTCCTTTAAATTTTTTATTTGTGCCTTTAAATATTCAAATTCATTATTAGTAGCCCTAGCATATCCTATAGCTTTAGATTTTTTATTTTTTTCAGATAGTAAAAGACGTTTTCTTTTAAATTTAAAAGTCAATGTTTTATTACATATATTTTTTACTGTATCAATAAATAAATAAAAAAACACTTTTTAGGACAAAATATTCTTATAAATATCAATAATATAAGCATTTAGTGTTTGATTAGAGTATTTTGATATCTGTATTAAAAATAACGTTCTAAATTCTGTTATGATTTTAGTTAATGAAACGTGTATATTGTATAATTAGTTACTTGAATTAGAGTTTTCTAAATTGTAGATGGATTAGTAAAAGTCATTTTATTTTTTGACTTCTATTGCATAGGCTTCATCTTTGAAATTATTAATAGTTAATTCATCTTGTTTTTAGTAAAATAAAATTACAGGCTAAGATGAATTAATTTGACTAATAATCCAAATAGTTTAATTTCTAAACCTGATTGGTTACGAGTAAAAGCTCCTCAAGTTGAGAGAATTGGTAATACTGCAAGTTTATTAAATGATTTAAATCTCAATACTGTATGTCAAGAAGCAAGCTGTCCAAATATTGGTGAATGTTTTGCAAGTGGAACTGCAACTTTCCTCATAATGGGTCCTGGCTGCACTAGGGCATGTCCATATTGCGATATTGATTTTGATAAATCTAAGAGAGATCTAGACCCAACAGAACCATTTCGTCTAGCCGAAGCCGTTTATAGAATGAAGCTTAAACATGTTGTAATCACATCAGTTAATAGAGACGATCTTGAGGATGGTGGCGCATCTCAATTTTTTAAATGTGTTTATCAAGTAAGAAAAAAATCTCCTGAAACTACAATCGAGCTTTTAATTCCTGATTTTTGTGGCAACTGGAAAGCGCTTGAAAAAGTTCTTGATTCCAATCCAAATGTTTTAAACCATAATATAGAAACAGTGCCATCGCTATATAAAAAAGTAAGACCTCAGGGCAAATATGAGAGATCTCTAGAGTTACTTAAAAGAACTAGAGATTATTCTCCTAAAGTTTATACAAAGTCAGGCTTTATGCTTGGTTTAGGGGAAAAAGATGAGGAGGTTTTGAATCTTCTTGAGGATCTAAGGATTAATTACGTTGATATAGTTACTATTGGCCAATATTTATCTCCTGGCCCTAATCATTTACCTGTTCAAAGATTTGTGAGTCCTTCAAAATTTAATTATTTTGAAGTTTTTGGGGAAAAAGATTTGGACTTTATGCAAGTAGTTAGTTCTCCTCTTACTCGTAGCAGTTACCATGCAGAAGAGATTCAAAAACTTATGAAAAAGTATCCAAGATAGTCATTTTCATTGATCTGAATCTACCCACTCATTTAATTTCCATTCAACTAGATCATTTTTAATCATTGGATCATTTTTAATTATTTTTAGTGCATTTTTATAATTATTCATCTCAAGAATGAGTAATCCGCCGTCCCCTGGCCTCTTCAACTCATCTATCAAAAAACCACTTTTTATATTAATTCCCTCTTTTTTTAATTTTTTTATCCAATCAATATGTTCGTTAATTATTTTTCTTTTTAAATCATTATTAGTTAAATATTCTTTTTTTATAATTTCAGTTTTTACAAAGACAGGCATTTACATTTTTTTTATGCCAAGCATCTCTTCTTCGCTTGGGGGAACTATTAATTTGAAATTACTCTTGAAATGCGACCAATTTTTAATTATTTTGGCAGCCTTTAAGCTATTTGTTTTTGCTCGATATTCTCCAATAATTTCCAATAAGATTTCTTCCTGCTTTGTTGAAGTTATTTTATGAATACTAACTATTTCCTTATTAACTCTATTACTTAAATCATTATTTTCATCGAGTATAAAAGCTATTCCACCAGTCATGCCAGCACCAATATTCCTTCCTGTGGAACCTAGAATAACTACTTTACCTCCAGTCATGTATTCACAACAATGATCACCTGCTCCCTCTGTTACTGCTATGGCGCCACTATTTCTTACTGCAAATCTTTCTCCCGATTTTCCTAAAGCAAATAATTTTCCTCCTGTTGCTCCATAAAGGCAAGTATTTCCTAGGATCACTTGTTCGGAGGAGATTTTATCTATTTTTGGTGGAATTATTGTTAGTATTCCTCCATTCATTCCTTTACAAACATAATCATTAGCTTCTCCGATTAATTGAACAATCATTCCCTTCAATAAAAAAGCACCAAAGCTCTGTCCTGCATATCCTTTGAAATTTAAGTTAAGTTCGCCATTGAAGCCAATGTTTCCATGAAGTTCTGCGATTTCGCCTGATATTTTCGCACAAACACTTCTGTCTGTATTTTTTATCTCAATTTCTTTGGTTAATTTTTCGTGATTTTTAATTGAATTTATGAACGCAGGATCAGACAAAAACTCGTCTTCTAATACATAACCATTACTATGAGCATTTTTTGAATGTTTTAACCATGATCTATCATTGGTTGAGGATTCATTATTTATTAAAGAAGAAAGATCAATATTAGAAGTTTTTGGAAGCCTGATATTTCTTTTAGAAAGGAATTCTTGATTACCAATTAGTTCGTCTATATTAGAAACACCGATACTACTCATTATCTGTCTTACTTCTTCAGCGATATATAAGAAAAAATTGACAACATTTTCTGGAAGCCCTTTAAATCTTTTTCTCAATTCTTCTTTTTGAGTGGCTACTCCAACAGGACACTTGTTTGTATGGCAAACTCGAGCCATTATGCATCCTTCAGCGATCATCGCTACAGAACCGAATCCGTATTCTTCAGCACCCAGTAAAGCTGCAATAACCACATCCCAACCAGTTTTAAGACCTCCATCAGTTCTCAAAATTACTCTTTCACGTAAGTTATTTTCTAATAGAGATTTGTGAACCTCAGCGACTCCTAATTCCCATGGTAAACCTGCATGTTTAATTGAACTTAGAGGTGAAGCGCCTGTTCCTCCGTCATGTCCTGAAATTTGAATTACATCTGCATTTGCTTTACTTACTCCAGCAGCAATAGTGCCTATACCAATTTCAGAAACAAGCTTTACACTTACTTTCGCTTTTGGATGTACTTGATGTAAGTCATGGATTAGTTGAGCTAAATCTTCAATTGAATAAATATCATGATGCGGGGGAGGGGATATGAGGGCTACTCCAGGTTTACTATTTCTTAGTTTTGCTATGTAAGAATCAACTTTTGGACCAGGCAATTGTCCCCCTTCTCCAGGTTTAGCCCCTTGAGCCATTTTAATTTCGAGTTGTTTACCACTTCTTAGATATTCAGGTGTAACTCCAAATCTTCCCGATGCTATTTGTTTAATAGCTGAGCATGCCGTGTCTCCATTTTCTAGACCTTTTATAAAAGGCAAAGTAGCTGATTGAGTATTTTCGTCAATATCATTTAAAACATTAAAACGAGCTGGATCTTCCCCTCCTTCACCACTATTACTTTTCCCACCAATTCTATTCATTGCAACTGCTAAAACTTCATGCGCTTCTCGTGATAAAGCACCTAAACTCATTCCTCCAGTGCAAAACCTTTTGCAAATTGATTCAACACTTTCAACTTGCTCTAATGGAATGCTTTTTCTTTTTGAACTAATTGTTAGTAAATCTCTTAAAGAGGTTGTCGGCCTATTACTTATGAGTTTTTTGTAAGTTTCAAAATGATCGTATCCTGGTGGTTGTTTGACAGCCGAATGTAAAACTTTGGACATTTCAGGGTTATTAGAGTGATATTCACCATTATTTCTAAATTGTACAAATCCTAAAAATTCTAATTTTTTTAGATCCATCTCTGGGTAGGCTTTCGTATGAATTGAAAGTGTTTCATTAGTTAATTCTTTTAACGTTATGCCAGCAATTCGGCTTGTTGTACCATCAAAAGCAATTTCTATTAAGTCAGAACCAAGACCTACGGCTTCAAAAATTTGTGCACCATGGTAACTGGACAAAAGTGAAATACCTATTTTAGAAAGAATTTTTCTTAGACCATCTTCTAGAGCTTTTTTAATATTTTCTTGTACATCATTTATTGAAAATGAATTTATTTTTTTACTATCTATAAGTTTTTGAGTTTTTGGATGTTTTAACCAATGTCTTCCTGCTTCGAAGGTCAACCAAGGGCAAACTGCACTTGCACCATAACCAATCAAACAAGCTAAATGATGTGTGCTCCAACATTGACCTGTCTCAATTATTAGAGAAGCTTTTAGCCTGATTTCTTTTTTAAGAAGATAATGATGAATTGCCCCAACAGCCAGTAAAGGAGGAATAAAAGTCTTTTTAGGATTAATTCCCTTATCAGAAATGATAATTAAAGAGCAACCTTCTTTTATAGAAAGCTCACTCTGTTTACAAATTGCTTTTAATTGGTTCTCTAAGCCTTGAACACCTTCCTCAATATCAAACAAACTTGAAATTGTCTGAGATTTAATTTCTGATTTTTTGATGGAAATGAGTTCTTCCTCATTAAGAATCGGACTTTGTAAATGAATAAAAGGTTTAGGATCTTTGATCTCAAATGGTGTACATCTTTCTCCAAGATGCATCTCTAAACTCATTACAAGTTTTTCTCTCAGAGGGTCGATAGGAGGATTGGTGACTTGCGCAAATCTTTGCTTGAAATAGTCGTATAAAATGTGTGGCTTAGATGAAAGAACTGCTAATGGGATGTCGTCGCCCATGCAATAAGTAGGCTCTTTAGCTAATGAAGCCATTGAATCTAAGATAAGATCATTATCTTCCGCTGAAAACCCATATGCAGTTTGTTGTTGTAACAACTCAAGGTCTTTTAGTTTGCAATCTTTAACCCATTCACTATTTTCAATTTTTATAGTTCTATGACTGAGGAGGTTTATATAATCATGCCTTTTAGCTGCTTCAGATTTTACCTCCCAATTTCTTAGGATTCTATTTTGATGAAAATCAACTGCCAACATTTGTCCAGGTCCTAATCGACCTTTTTCAATTACTGTTTCCTCATCAAGATCTACTACTCCTGTTTCGGAACCCATTACTACAAAACCATCATTCGTTATTGAATATCTTGCTGGTCTTAGACCATTTCTATCAAGTGTTGCTCCTACAAAATTGCCATCCGAAAATACAAGGAGAGCAGGTCCATCCCAAGCCTCTTGTAGGCTCGCAGAATACTCATAAAATGCTTTAATGTAGCCCCTCTGTTCAAGTTCGGGTTGATCTCTAAATGCTTCAGGAACAAGTTTTAATAATGAATCAGTTATTGGTTGGCCTGAACGAATATTAATTTCAAGGGTTGCATCAAGATTTGATGAATCACTTTTATTTACATCTACAATAGGCTTTATTTCATTAGATAACTCTCCCCAAAAATCATCTATATGTGTTTCTGAAGCTTTAGCCCAGTTGATATTCCCTAAGAGAGTATTTATTTCGCCATTATGCCCTAAAAATCTCATGGGTTGAGCTAGTGGCCATTTTGGAAGTGTATTTGTACTAAATCTACGATGATAAACAGAAAATGAGACTTTAAAACTCTCTTCTTTTAGATCTTGATAAAACTCAGATAATATTTCTGAACGAACCATCCCTTTATAAACAACTGTTTGAGAACTTAGTGAGGCAAAATAAAATTCACAATCCCCAACATGGTTTTTGAAAGTTTCTCTTATTTTTTTTTCAATTCTTTTCCTTAATTGGAATAAAAGCCTCTCAATATCCTGAAGATCTTTTTTATCGATGTATAAAATCCACTGGCATATTAATGGAGCATTTGCTTTAGCTAAAGGACCTAAGATTTCATTATTAACAGGCACTGTTCTCCAAAATGTTTTGCTAACTCTTAATTTTTCTGCTTCTTGATCACATATTGATTTACAAACTTTAATTTTTTCTTTTTTATTAGGCATAAAAACCATACCTAAACCTCTATTCAATTCTTGTATATTTTTTAGATTCATTTCCTTTTCTAGGTATTCCCATGGAATTGAACATAAAATGCCTGCTCCATCTCCTGATTCACTATCTCCTCCACAACCCCCTCTGTGCTCCATGCAGTTAAGGCCCTTTAGTGATTGCTTAAGGATCCAGTTGCTTTCTATCCCTTTTACATTTGCTATAAAACCAACACCACAAGCATCTTTCTCCCCAATTATTCCATTTTGGGAATAACTATCTTGATATGATCCAACGTTTCTTTTGATACTCTCTCCCATAGATTATTTGTTTTTATTAAGTTATTTATGTATTTCTATTATAAAAATAAATATGAAAATAAATCTAAAGATAATGAATATTTACCAAAGAATTTTAATTTGACAAATTTTAAAAAAAATATAATTAAAAACTTTTAGTTGGTGCTCGTAAAAGGTTATGATAGTTAAATGTTCATTTTTATCTAAATATAATAGATGCCCACCATCTCGCAATTAATAGGTTCAGAAAGAAAACGTCTGACAAGGAAAACAAAATCTCCTGCATTAAAAGCTTGCCCTGAGAGAAGAGGGGTATGTACAAGAGTCTATACATCAACACCAAAAAAACCTAATTCAGCTTTGAGAAAAGTTGCTAGGGTTAGATTAACTTCTGGTTTCGAAGTAACGGCTTATATACCTGGTATTGGACATAACTTGCAAGAACACTCTGTAGTCCTACTTAGGGGTGGAAGAGTTAAAGATTTACCAGGAGTTAGATATCATATAATTAGAGGAACTTTAGATACGGCTGGAGTCAAGGATAGGCGTCAATCCAGATCTAAGTATGGAGCAAAAGCTCCAAAAGATTAATTTGTAAACATCACTTTCTCAAAAAAATGTCACGTCGTAATGCAGCAGTAAAAAGACCAGTTCTTCCAGATCCACAATTTAATAGTCGCCTTGCTTCAATGATGATTTCTCGATTGATGAAACATGGTAAAAAATCCACAGCTCAAAGAATATTGTCTGATGCTTTTTCCTTAATAAGTGAGAGAACAGGTGGGAATGCAGTCGAATTATTTGAAACAGCTGTAAAAAATGCTACTCCTCTTGTCGAGGTAAGAGCTAGAAGAGTTGGTGGTGCAACATATCAAGTACCCATGGAAGTTCGCCAAGAGAGGGGTACAGCTATGGCACTAAGATGGCTTGTTTCATTTTCACGTGCAAGAAATGGCAAAAGTATGTCTCAAAAACTTGCTGGTGAGTTGATGGATGCAGCAAATGAAACTGGTAGTGCCGTTAAAAAAAGAGAAGACACTCACAAAATGGCTGAAGCTAACAAAGCTTTTGCACATTACAGATATTAATTTCATCAAAAAGGTACTTAAGTAGTTTATTATTATAAAAGTTTGCTTTTAGAGTGAACTATAATTATCAAAAATTATTTTATTTGGAGCTTTAAAATTGGCACGCGACTTTCCCCTAGAACGAGTAAGGAACATAGGTATAGCCGCTCATATTGATGCAGGGAAGACAACAACAACTGAAAGAATTTTGTTTTATTCAGGTGTAGTTCACAAGATAGGAGAGGTTCATGATGGTGCTGCCGTAACAGATTGGATGGCTCAAGAAAGAGAAAGAGGTATAACTATTACTGCTGCTGCAATATCTACTAGTTGGCAAGATCATAGAATTAATATTATTGATACCCCTGGACACGTTGATTTTACTATTGAGGTGGAAAGATCAATGCGCGTCTTAGATGGAGTCATAGCTGTATTTTGCGCAGTTGGTGGAGTTCAGCCTCAATCAGAAACAGTTTGGCGTCAAGCCGATAGATACTCTGTTCCAAGAATGGTTTTTGTTAATAAAATGGACAGAACTGGTGCAGATTTTTTAAAGGTTAATAAGCAAATTAAAGATCGTCTAAAGGCAAATGCACTCCCAATTCAGCTACCTATTGGAGCTGAAGGTGATCTCACAGGTATTATTGATTTAGTAGCCAACAAAGCTTATCTTTACAAAAATGACTTAGGTACTGATATCGAAGAAGCACCAATTCCATCTGAAATGCAGGATGAAGCTGCTGAGTGGAGATCTAAGTTGATGGAAAGTGTTGCAGAAAATGATGAAGAGTTAATAGAAATATTCCTTGAAACAGGAGAACTGTCTGAAGAACAACTTAAAAAAGGAATCAGGGAAGGAGTTTTAAAACATGGATTAGTTCCAGTACTATGCGGTTCAGCTTTTAAGAATAAAGGAGTCCAACTTGTTTTAGATGCTGTTGTTGATTACTTACCAGCGCCAGTTGACGTAAAACCAATACAAGGAGTTTTACCAAGTGGTAAGGAAGATGTAAGACCTTCGGATGATAATGCTCCTTTCAGTGCACTAGCATTTAAAGTGATGTCAGATCCCTATGGGAAATTAACCTTTGTAAGGATGTATTCAGGTGTACTTTCCAAGGGGAGTTATGTCATGAATTCTACTAAAGATGCTAAAGAGAGAATTTCTAGATTAGTAATCTTAAAGGCTGATGAAAGAGAGGAAGTTGATGAATTGAGGGCAGGAGATTTAGGAGCAGTACTAGGTCTTAAGAACACAACAACTGGTGACACATTATGTAATACAGATGATCCCATAGTCTTGGAGACATTGTTTATCCCCGAACCAGTTATCTCAGTTGCAGTTGAGCCAAAAACTAAAGGGGATATGGAAAAATTATCCAAAGCTTTAACTGCTTTATCTGAAGAGGATCCAACCTTTAGAGTAAGTACAGATCCTGAGACAAATCAAACTGTAATTGCTGGTATGGGTGAGTTGCACCTAGAAATTCTCGTTGACAGAATGTTAAGGGAATTTAAAGTTGAAGCTAATATTGGAGCTCCTCAGGTTTCATACAGAGAGACCATTAGGTCTAGTTCTAAAGGTGAGGGTAAATATGCAAGACAAACTGGAGGAAAAGGCCAATATGGTCATGTAATAATTGAAATGGAACCTGCGGAAGTTGGTAAAGGTTTTGAATTCGTTAACAAAATTGTTGGAGGAGCTGTACCGAAAGAGTACATTGGTCCTGCATCTAATGGCATGAAAGAAACATGTGAATCTGGTGTTCTTGCAGGTTATCCACTCATTGATGTAAAAGTAACACTAGTCGATGGTTCATTCCACGATGTAGACTCATCTGAAATGGCCTTTAAAATTGCAGGTTCCATGGCTTTCAAAGATGGTGTTAAAAAATGCAACCCAGTTCTTCTAGAGCCTATGATGAAAGTTGAGGTCGAAAGTCCTGACGACTTTCTTGGATCTGTAATTGGTGATCTCTCTTCGAGAAGAGGTCAAGTAGAAGGACAATCTGTTGATGATGGATTGTCTAAGGTACAGGCCAAAGTGCCTTTAGCCGAAATGTTCGGTTATGCCACTCAACTCCGATCAATGACTCAAGGTCGGGGTATATTTTCAATGGAGTTCGCAAATTATGAGGAAGTTCCTCGTAATGTTGCTGAAGCTATCATTTCCAAGAATCAGGGCAACTCCTGATCTCTAAACTAAACACTATTAAACCCTCGATTCTTTAATTCAAAATGGCTCGCGAGAAGTTCGAAAGGAACAAACCACATGTCAACATAGGTACTATTGGCCATGTTGATCATGGAAAAACAACACTTACTGCTGCTATTACAAACGTATTAGCTAAAAAAGGTCAAGCTCAAGCTCAAGACTATGGAGACATTGACGGTGCTCCTGAAGAAAGAGAGCGTGGCATTACTATCAATACAGCTCACGTCGAATATGAAACAGAAGGCAGACATTATGCGCATGTTGATTGCCCTGGACATGCCGATTATGTAAAAAACATGATTACAGGGGCCGCACAAATGGATGGAGCTATCCTGGTTTGTGCAGCTACAGATGGCCCTATGGCACAAACTAAAGAGCATATTCTTTTAGCTAAACAAGTAGGTGTACCTGCTCTTGTAGTAGCTCTCAACAAGTGCGATATGGTCGATGATGAAGAAATTATTGAACTTGTCGAAATGGAAATTAGAGAACTTTTAGATAGTTATGACTTCCCTGGAGATGACATTCCTATAGTTCAAGTTTCAGGTCTAAAAGCTCTCGAAGGTGATTCAACTTGGGAATCAAAGATTGAAGAATTAATGAAAGCAGTCGATGCTAGCATTCCTGAACCTGAAAGAGAAGTTGATAAACCATTCTTGATGGCAGTTGAAGACGTTTTCTCTATTACTGGTAGAGGAACTGTTGCTACTGGAAGAATTGAAAGGGGAAAAGTTAAGGTTGGAGAAGAAGTAGAAATAGTTGGAATAAGAGACACAAGAGTAACAACTGTTACTGGAGTTGAAATGTTCCGAAAACTTCTTGATGAAGGTATGGCTGGCGATAATGTTGGTTTACTGTTACGTGGTGTCCAGAAAGAAGATATTGAGAGAGGAATGGTTCTTGTTAAGAAAGGATCTATTACCCCTCATACTCAGTTTGAAGGAGAAGTTTATGTTCTCAAAAAAGAAGAGGGTGGAAGACATACTCCTTTCTTTGCAGGATATAGACCTCAGTTCTACATCAGAACAACTGATGTTACAGGTCAAATAACCGCATTTACCTCTGATGATGGCTCTAATGTTGAAATGGTTATGCCAGGAGACAGAATTAAGATGACTGGCGAATTAATTTGTCCAGTGGCTATTGAACAAGGTATGCGATTCGCAATCCGTGAAGGTGGACGTACTATCGGTGCTGGAGTTGTTTCTAAAATACTCAAATAATATATTTGAATTTTAAAAATTTAACCTCAATCATCTAGTATAGGTATATGGACAAGGGTCATTTTTATCAATGACCCTTCACTAGAAGTTATTTGAAACTATGACTGCATCAATTGCACAACAAAAAATAAGAATAAGGCTGAAAGCATTTGATAGACGAATGCTAGATTTATCTTGCGACAAAATAATCCAAACTGCTGATACTACTTCAGCCTCAGCAATAGGTCCAATACCTTTACCTACAAAAAGGAAGATTTATTGTGTCCTAAGATCACCACATGTAGATAAAGATTCTAGAGAGCATTTTGAAACAAGAACACATCGAAGAATAATAGATATCTATAGTCCTTCTGCAAAAACTATTGATGCTTTAATGAAACTAGATCTCCCTAGTGGTGTAGATATAGAAGTTAAACTTTAATAAATCCCGAAACCCCCATAAATTGGTTAGTATAAAATAATATAATGAGGTTTAAATGGGAGAACTCTCAGTAAGGGAATTACCTTTATTTCCTTTGCCGGAGGTGGTTCTTTTCCCTCAAGAAGTATTGCCTTTACATATTTTTGAATCGAGATATAGGATCATGCTTCAATCTGTTCTTGAGAATGATTCTATGTTTGGAGTTATAAAGTGGGATCCAAATACTAAAAGTATGGCTAACGTTGGATGTTGCGCACAAATTATAAAACATCAAACTGCAGAGGATGGGAGAAGTAATATTATCACTCTCGGACAACAAAGATTTCAAGTCTTAGAAATTATGCGTTCGACGCCATTTTGTTCCGCGATGGTTAGTTGGATTAGTGATGAAAATATTGATGACTTTCAAAAATTAGATTCTTTAAAAGATTCAGTAAAAGAAGCACTTAGTGATGTTATTACTTTAACAAGTAAATTGACTAATACTAAGAAAAATCTACCTGATAAATTACCTGACAACCCTATGGATTTATCATTTTGGATAGGATCCCATTTGGGCGGTCCTGTTGCTGAGGAACAGCAAAGACTTCTTGAGGAAAGAAATACTTTTACCCGTTTACAAAGAGAATATGAAATGCTTGATCATACAAGAAAACAACTTGCAGCAAGAACAGCATTGAAAGAAAGTTTTCCTGATATAAAAGAAAATTAAATGTTTGAATTATTATTCGCTGTTGTTTTACTAGTTTTATTCTTTCTAGTCCTATCTATAGTTTGGAGAATTAATGCTAGAAAATATATTTCTTCCGGTACAGTGGCTTCTGCATATGATGCTTGGACTAAGGATAAATTACTTGAGAGATTGTGGGGAGAACATATACATTTGGGTTTTTATCCCTCAGGAAAAAAAAATATTGATTTTAGAAAGGCTAAAGTTCAGTTTGTTCATGAATTAGTCAAATGGAGTGGTTTAGATAAATTGCCAAAGGGATCCAGAATACTCGATGTAGGTTGTGGAATAGGGGGAAGTTCTAGGATTCTTGCAGAATATTATGGGTTTAATGTCACTGGCGTTACAATTAGTCCCGCTCAAGTTAAAAGAGCAAGAGAACTGACTCCTCATGGGCTAAATTGCAACTTTCAAGTTATGGATGCTTTGGATTTGAAATTTGAAGATGGATCATTTGATGCGGTCTGGAGTGTTGAGGCTGGTGCACACATGAATGATAAAACTAGGTTTGCAGATGAAATGCTGAGAACTCTAAGACCTGGAGGCTATTTGGCGCTGGCTGATTGGAACTCAAGAAACCTCAAGTCATACCCTCCATCATTTTTGGAGAAATTGGTTCTTAAACAATTACTTGAACAATGGGTACATCCTAATTTTATTAGCATTAACGAATTTGGTAACATTCTTAGAACTAACAAAAATAGTTCAGGAAGAGTTATTTCTGAAAATTGGAATTCCTATACAAATCCTTCATGGTACGACTCTATTATTGAAGGCATTCGAAGGCCCTACGCAATTTTGTCACTTGGTCCATTTGCACTAGTGAAGTCGATTAGAGAAATTCCAACAATACTTCTCATGAATTGGGCATTTAGCAAAGGTTTAATGGAGTTTGGAGTTTATAAATGTAGAGGTTAAATTAATCTAGTTCAACATTTTCAGAAAAATAATTTCCAAAATCCACAAAATTCTTGCAAAGTGGCTTTAGCTTATTTTTTAATTCAAGAAAATTTTTAATGTTATTTTGATTATTTATTTCTAAATCAATATAAATTATATATTCGCCTAATTCTCTTTTTGAAGGTCTTGATTCAATTTTACTCATATTAAATCCAAAATCTGCAATATTATTTATAGCTTTGAGCAAAGCACCAGGTTTATTTGATATTAATGAGAAAGCAAAACTTGCAATATTAGCCAAATTTGAATTTGATTCCTTGCTCAATAAGACAAATCTAGTGCAATTACCTGGAACATCATTAATAGGAAAGGCTAATTCTTTAAGTCCTTCTATTTGAATTAATGATTTTGAACCGATAGCAGCTCTGAATTTACTCCCTTTAACCATATTGACAGCTTCGGATGTTGAATTTGTTGGGAGAGGAATTGCATTTGGAAGATTTTCAGATAACCATTCTGAACATTGAGCTAATGCTTGAGGATGAGATAATACTTCTGAAATGTTTGAAAGTTCTCCATCACTAATTAATGCATGTTTAATAGGTAAAACAATTGCTTTATTTATAAAGATTTCAGGAAATTTCCAAAGCGCATCAAGGGTGGCCGTAACTCCTCCCTCTACCGAATTTTCTATAGGGACTACAGCAGCATCACAATTGTTGTACGCTATTGATTTAATCACCGAATGTAACCCATTACATGGTACAAATATAGGTGTCTGAAAATTGGCAAGCTTTGATAATATATGAGCTGCTTTTTCTGCGTATGTTCCTTTAGGACCTAAATATGCAACTTGTTTGCGCATGATTAATCGTAAAAAAAAGAGATCAAATAAGCATTGGAGGAATATAGAAAATGCTATTGTCTTTTGATGCTAAACAGAAACTTAAGCTTTCTGTAACACGTAATAAAGAATATCTTTCTAAATATCTTTTGGAAGAAGAAAGAGTTGTTGGAGCAATGCTTGACTCCAAAAAATTAGTACCAGAAGGAGTAGGTAGATATAAGTATACAGTAACAAGTTTTAAGGTTTTTCAATTAGATATTAACCCTGTTGTCTCAATTGCGGTAGAAAATAAAGATGGAATTTTAAAAATGAGTGCCCTTGAAAGTACATTGGATGGTTTGGGGATGATAGATGATTTTAATCTTATTTTGAAAGCGAATTTGGAAGCAACTGAAAGTGGTTTAGAAGGAGAGGCGCTTCTTGGGGTATCAGTGAGCCAACCCCCTCTACTGAAGCTGGTACCAAAGAAAATTTTGGAATCTACTGGTCATTCGGTATTAAATGGGATTCTGTTGGGTATAAAGTCAAGGGTTCAACAGCAACTAGTAAAAGATTTTTTAGATTGGTGTAAATTAAATAAGATTTGATTTTTTTAAAAAACTTTTCCTATGAAGTTTAGTTATTCCATTTTTTTTGATTAATGAAAGGTGGTCTTTAGTACCATAACCTTTATTTTGAAATATCAAGTATCCTGAGTATTTTTTTTCTAACCTCTCCATTAAATTGTCCCGAGAAACTTTGGCAACTATGCTTGCTGAAGCTATCGAGATAAACTTTGAGTCTCCAGATACTATGTTTTTCTGAACTCCTTTCCATGGCCTTAATAATAAGGGGCCATCAATTATTAATTCAGATGGCTTCTCTTGTAATTTTTTTAAAGCTCTTATCATTGAAAGCTCTGTAGCAACTCTGATACCTAACTTATCTATTTCTCTAGCTGAAGATTGCCCAATTCCATAATCTGAAGAGAGTAATAAAATTTTTGGTAAAAGTAATTTTCTTTTTTTTGGAGTTAGTTTTTTACTATCTGTTACTCCAAATTGTTTTAAGATAAATTTATTTTTTTCATTTAATACTACAGCTGCTGAAAAAACTGGACCAAAAATTGCTCCCCTTCCAACTTCATCTATTCCAACTTCGGATATTTTATTCAAGGCTTGCTGAAGATCTTCTTCTTTTTTTTCTTGCATTGTTTAGCTCATCTGTAAGTTCAATTTCATCGTTTTTATCTTTAAATACAACTTCATTATTTTCATTAGTTTTATTTGTTGATTTATCTTTAGAATTTGTATTTTCTTCAATTTTAATTTGAATCTTTTCTTCTCCCGAATTTGAGATTTTTTTAATTTCTTTTGCTTTTGTTTTTTTATTATCTAAGGGTTTTTTTGTTTCCTTATTAATGTCTTTTAAACGCACAAAATTATTGCTTGTAAGATATTCTTTACCTAACTTTATGAGTGGATTAATACCTAATTGACTGAAAACAATTTTTTCTTCATTAGTAAGATCAACTGTTATTATATTTTTTTCTTTTGAATTTGATTGGTTCAAATTATCATTATCATTTTCTTTTTTATTAGAAGAATTCTCTTTGCTTAGGTCTTTAGAATTAAGTAATTCCTTGTCAATTATTTTTTCCTGCTCATCAGTTGATTGAGAAGTATACATATCTAAAGATTTTAGATTGTTTGATTGATTAGATTTATTTTCAACATTGTTAATTTTTAAGTTAGAAATTTCGTGATTTAATATATTTTCTACATGTCCAGTACCATCGCATGTAGAACATTTTTTACCGAATAATTCATATATATTTTGACCTTGTCTTTTTCTGGTTAACTCCACTAAGCCTAATTCAGTAAGCTGAGCTATTTGAGGCCTGGCAGAATCATCTTTTATTGCTGAGGTAAAATGCTCAAGTAACTGAAATTGATCTCTTCTAGATTCCATATCAATAAAATCTACTACTATAACTCCACCAATATTTCTTAATTTCATTTGTCTTGAGATTTCAACTGCTGCTTCGCAGTTCGTCCACAAAACGGTTTGTCTTGAGTTGGCGGATCTTGTAAATGAACCAGAGTTTACATCGATTACTGTTAAAGCTTCAGTAGGTTCGATAATGATATACCCTCCCGAAGGAAGATCTACTCTAGGCTGGAGAGCTTTTTGAATTGTTTTCTTAATTTCGTACTTCTCGAAAATATGTTGGTTTAAACTGTTATTGTGAAATTCAATATCTATATCAGATTCATAATTTATTAAAAAATCTTTTGCCCTTGCAACTGAAAATTTACTATCGATAATTATGCTTTTAGTTGATTCTTTAATATGATCTCTTAGGATCTTAAGAGAGAAATCATCATCTCTTTTTATTAAATTTGGCGGATTAGAAGTCTCAGAAACTTTTAGTACATTTTCCCATTGTTGAATTAAATATTCTAAATCTTCAATTAAAAGTTCTTCTTTTATCTTTTCAGCCTCTGTTCTAAATAACAAGCCTGTGCTAGGTGGTTTTATTAAAACCCCAAGAGCTTTTAAACGGCTTCGTTCTGTTTCTGTATTTATTTTTCTCGAAATATTTACTCCTTGGCCATATGGCTGTAATATTAAGTATTTTCCTGGGATTGAAATACTTCCGGTCAGTCTGGGCCCTTTAGATCCAGTGGGTTCCTTTATTACTTGTACTAAAACTTTTTGTTTTGGTTCTAGTAATTCAGTTATTCCAAATGTCCCTTTTTTAAGTCTTAGTGGACCTAAATCTGAAACATGGATGAATCCATTTTTCTCACTTTCACCAATATTTATGAAAGCGGCATCAATGCCAGGTAGAACATTTTCAACTGTTCCTAAAAAAATATCACCAATTTGATATTGACCTTGTGCGACGATTAATTCATCAATTCGATCATCTGTGAGTAGTGCTGCAATTCGAGCCTGCTCAGCGATGATAATTTGCTGAGACATATAATTGATTCCTAATGATTTGAATTTTGAAAATCATCTAAATTAAATAATTAGATTTTTATCTTTTAATAAAGCTATATGTAGCTTTTATTATTTACTTTTTTAAATTAATAAAGTTAATAGTGGTTTAATTCTGCTATTTATAAAGCTTTAAACGATTTTCAAACTAATTGAAATTTAATTCATAGCTATGATGATCTCTTAAATTAATCATAACTAGACTAATATTAACATCTAATCACCACTAAAGCACGCTGATACATTATTCTAATATAGGTGAAATTTTTTATCTAAAGTGGTTCAAGTAAACGAAAATTATTTAAAACTCAAAGCAGGCTATTTATTTCCTGAAATTGCTAAAAGGGTAAAACTATATTCTCAATCAAATAAGACTGCAGAAATTATTAAGCTTGGCATAGGAGATGTTACAGAACCATTACCTAGAACATGCATAGAGGCTATGGGTAAAGCTTTACATGATATGGGCACAATAGATGGTTTCAGAGGTTATGGACCAGAACAAGGTTATTCTTGGCTCAGAGAAAAAATTTCTGAGCATGATTTTATTTCGAGAGACTGTAAAATTTCACCTGAAGAAATCTTTGTTTCAGATGGTTCTAAATGTGATAGTAGTAATATTTTAGATATTCTTGGCAAAGATAATTCAATTGCTGTAACAGATCCTGTTTACCCTGTTTATGTAGACAGTAATGTAATGACAGGCAGAACTGGAGATGCTCTTGAAAATGGTACTTATCAAGGATTGACATATCTTGCAATAAACGAGGGGAATAACTTTTTGCCAGAATTACCTGAAAAAAAAGTTGATATAATATACCTCTGTTTTCCTAATAATCCGACTGGAGCAACGATTAATAAAGAAGAACTGAAAAAGTGGGTTGACTATGCACTTCAAAATAAATCTCTAATACTTTTTGACGCAGCTTATGAAGCATTCATTCAAGATAATGATATTCCACATTCAATATATGAGATTGAGGGAGCAAAGGATTGTGCTATTGAATTTAGATCTTTTTCAAAGAATGCAGGATTCACTGGAGTTAGATGTGCTTTTACAGTAATACCTAAAAATCTCAAAGGTTTGAGCTCAACAAATGAGGAAATAGACTTATGGCATCTTTGGAATAGACGACAATCTACAAAGTTCAATGGAGTAAGTTATGTGGTTCAGAGAGGAGCAGAGGCTGTTTATTCTCTTGAAGGGAAGAAACAGGTAAGAGGTTTAATTGATTTTTATATGGAAAATGCAAAAATCATGAAAAATAAACTTCAGAATGCAGGATATAAAGTTTATGGTGGGGACAATGCTCCTTATATCTGGATTAAAGTTCCTGATCAAATGACATCTTGGGACTTTTTTGATTTCCTTCTCCAAAAAGTTAGTGTAGTGGGAACACCTGGGAGCGGATTTGGATTATCAGGAGAGGGTTATTTTCGTCTGTCAGCATTTAACTCACGATCAAACGTTATTGATGCAATGAAAAGAATAATTGATATATAATTATTAGTACTATTTAAATTCTAAAATTTTAATGTTATCTATAAAGTTAGAACAAAGTGAAAGTAATAATTCAGCAGTGATTGAAAAGAAACCTGCTGAATTAAAAAATAAATCTCCAAAATATAAGGTTTTACTTCATAATGACCCAGTTAATTCTATGGAGTATGTCACTATTTCACTGCGAGAAGTTGTGCCGCAATTAAGTGAACAAGATGCTATCGCGATAATGCTAGAGGCACACAATACGGGTGTAGGGTTGGTAATTGTTTGTGATTTAGAGCCAGCAGAATTCTACTCAGAATCATTAAAATCGAAAGGAATTTCTAGTTCAATTGAGAAAGAGGATTAGTATCGGTTTTATTGATTATTTAGGTTGGGCTACTTTCCTTTCTGATAAGGGACGGACTTTTAAAGATTCACTTAAAGAAGACTTTCCATATTCTCTCTCAAGAATGTTGATAACTGTTTTACCAAATTCATCTTCTGGATTATCAAAAGCTTCTAAGCAAACCTGACCAAGTTTTTCCCCTAATGCGCCTGGGTTCCACAGAAGTTTTCTCGCTGTCCAAGGCATCATGCTCATTGGATTATAATTTGGCTTCAAAATTTTATGATCCAAGGCGTACTTCTCAAGAAGAGTATGAGGTTGCAAACCTATAAAGAATATAGCTGGATCTACTAAGCCTTTACCAAAAATTTTTTCTAATTCTCTATGGTAAGCAATTGTTTGTCTTATAGTGCTTGGCGTTTCGTCAAAAACATTAAATGAATAATTGACAGAAACATGATTCTTGAAACCTGATTGGACTAGCATTCTGCAATTATTTAATACAGTTTCAAGGTCATACGCTAATCTCATTTTTCTAACAAGTTCTTGAGATCCCGAAGTGATACCTATTTCAAAATAGCTCATACCTGTATCAACCATAAGCTGAGCTAGCTCAGCATCAATATTATCTGCTCTGATGTATGCAGCCCAATTAATATCGTCCCAGCCTTGATCTTTAATAGCTTGCAAAAGTGTTTTTGCATCTTCAATATGTTTTTTGGCTGGAATAAACTGTGCATCTGTGAACCAAAATCCTCTTACTCCGAGATCATAAAGTTGCTTCATTTCTTTGATTACTTCGTTTATAGGATTAATGCGAACCTGCTTCCCCTCCACTACTGTATAAACACAGAAACAACAATTATGAGGACAACCTCTTTTAGTTTGTACCCCGATATAGTAGTCTCCTCCTTCTAGATACCAATTGAATTCAGGCCATATTGATTGAATATATTGATAGTTGCAAGCAGTTTTAACGTTGCCTGAAGGTTGTTCATGTATTAATTTGTTCCGAGGTTTTTGTCCAGCAAAATAACATCTTTCTTCCTCTATAGAATCTCCCCTAATGATTTTCTCTATGAGATTTTCTCCCTCTCCAACAGAGATAACAGTCCCTTTTGGAAGTAGACTTCCTAATTGTTCATAGAAGACGCTAACCGCCCCGCCTCCTAAAACTACTTTTACATTTTTGTTGTATTTTTGTGCTCTTTTTAGACCCATCTTGACCAAAGAAGTATTTCTATATATTTCTCCGTAATGAGATGCAATTAATTTTAATCCTCCCCAAGAACCTCTAATTTTTTTAAGGATATTTTTTGAGTAGAAAACTTCAAAAGAGTTTTGTAGTGGATTCCCACTTCTGCCATCTACAGGAGCATAAATTTGTATATCTCTCCATGAAAAAATGATTAGATGAGGTCTAAATTGATCAATTTTTCTAGCTAAATATTTGGAAACTTTATTAGATGGAATAATTGCTAGATCAATGAATTGTTGCTCTATACCTGGAAAACATTTGTGAATATGGTCTGCTAAATAAATAGGTCCTATTGGAAATATTGGATTACAGGGCAGTCTTACAGTTAGGATTTTTCCATAGTGCATTCTGTGGTAATTTTTTTTATTTAATTTTTCGTACTTCAAATTAAAATTCATGTTATGAAATTTAATGAATTTATTTCCTTAAGAATCTAACTACTTTATTACTTATTTGGAGAAATTAAAAATTCTAAGAAAATACTCAAGAAAATTTTATTTAATTTAGATATTAGAAATCATATAAATACAGCATACTTTGAGAATTTTTAATTTATCTATCCATATAGATATTTGGTGCTACAAATTTTCTCGCATAATACCTAACAGGATAATTTAGTATTTGATGTTATTATTTCATCTAATACATATTGCTCCCACCAAAGAGGAATTGTCTAGTTGCATTGATCCAGTATCCATCTAGCATGCAATGAATAAAATCTTCCATTAAAAATCAATAAAATATTCTTTTTCCAAAATAAAATATGATATGAATAAAAATAATTACTTTAAAAAGATATTTAATTTTAAAAAACTATTAAACATTTTCGAATTTACTTTACTTTTGAAATGCCGATAATTGGAATTGAACCAATGACCTACTGTTTACGAGACAGTTGCTCTACCGCTGAGCTATATCGGCAATACGAAAATATTGATATTTTCATATAAAATTAAGTTTATAATTTAATTTATTAATGTCAAAAATAGATCCTGAATTAAAAAAGAAATTATTGAAAGAGTCCCAGTCTCCCTTCAAGGGTTTAAGGAGAATATTGTGGATAGCTTTTAGTGGTTCAGCATTTTTAGGTCTTTTAATAATGCTTTCCAAAATTGCAAGTGGTGGTGAATTACAGCAAAATAATCTTTTTATACAATTTGGTGCTTGTATATTATTCCCAACCTTATTGTTTTTTGATAGGAATAAGGATTGATAAGTTAAATATTTTTTTATTGGGTTAATGTCCTCTTTTTGGTTACAAATTTGAATGCTTCGATTATGTCTCCATCAATCCAAGAAGAGAATTTATCGCACCCAACTCCACATTCAAATCCTGTATTTACTTCTTTAACATCATCTTTAGACCTTTTTAGTGAGTCTAAATTACCTTCAAAAATTACTTTATCTGATCGAATAACTCTAAGCGAACAATTCCGTTGTAATTTACCAGTTTGTACATAACAGCCTGCTATAGCTCCTTTACCAACTGAGAAAGTTGCTCGAACTTCGGCTTTTCCTAAAGATTCTTCAACAAGATCAGGTTCAAGTAGTCCTTCCATTGCTAACTGAATATCTTCTAAGAGCTTATAGATTACTTCATATTCTCTTATATCAACGTCATTAGCATCAGCGGCTCTCTTTGCACCAGAAGCCAATGAGGTGTTAAACCCAATAATTACTGACCCAGATGCAGCAGCGAGATCTATATCTGTCTCAGTTATTTCTCCAGGAGCAGAGAGCAAAACTCTAACTTGAACTTCATTTTTTGGTAATTGTTCCAGTGATCCTAATATCGCTTCAACACTACCTTGAACATCAGCTTTGAGAATTAGGTTTAACTCCTTTAGTTCTCCATCATTTGCTTGAGTTGATAAGGATGATAAGCTGACTCTTCTAGAGGCCATTTGCTGAGCTAATTTTGTGGCTCTAGCATCTGTTGCCCTTTCTCCAACAATGGCTCGAGCAGTTTTCTCATCAGGGTAGACTTCGAATTCATCCCCGGCTGTGGGTACTTCACTGAATCCTAGGGCTTCCACTGGGAATGAGGGTCCTGCTTCTTTGATTCTATTACCATGTTCATCAACCATTGCTCTAATTTTTCCGAGGACTGAACCCGCAGCTAAAACATTTCCAGATTTTAAGGTCCCATTTTGTACTAACAAAGTAGCCACAGGCCCTTTGGCTTTGTCTAGGTGAGCTTCAATAACAGTACCTTTTGCAAATCTATTAGGGTTAGCTTGAAGATCTTCTACTTCGGATACTAATAAAATCATTTCGAGCAATTTATCAATGTTTTGTTTCTTGATTGCACTTACTGGAACCATTACTGTATCTCCTCCCCAATCTTCAGCAATTAAATCTTTTTCTGATAGTTCCTGCTTTACTCTGTCTGGAGATGCGCCTTCTTTATCAATTTTATTTATTGCAACAACTATTGGTACTTTTGCAGCTCTTGCATGACTGATAGCCTCAAGTGTTTGAGGCCTGCAACCATCATCTGCAGCAACTACAAGAACTGCTACATCTGTAACCTTTGTACCCCTCGCTCTCATTGCAGTAAAAGCTTCATGACCAGGGGTATCAAGAAAAGTTAATTTTTTCTTTTTAGATTCATGTATAAATTCAACTTGATAAGCTCCTATGTGTTGAGTGATGCCCCCTGCTTCCCCCGAAGCTACTCTTGATTCTCTGATGGAATCTAAAAGACTTGTTTTTCCATGATCTACATGACCCATCACTGTAATAACAGGTGGTCTTCTTATGAGATTATCAATATCTTCAGATTCAATCATAGCTACTGTTTTCTCTGCAGCTTCTTGGATATCATCTTGCAAAACAGGTACTCCAAATTCTTCTGCTACAGTTTCAATAGTGGCTAAGTCGAGTGATTGAGTAACGGTTGCAGTTATTCCTTTAAAAAAGAGAGATTTGATTATTTCAGAACTTTCAAGACTTAATTTATCAGCTAATTCTTGAACTGTTAAATTATCTTCGGGTACTATTATCATTTCAGGCCTTACTTGTTTGGCTTCTTTGGCAGCCTTTAACTCCATAGCTCTCCTTTTCTGCCTTTGCCTAGTAGTCTCTTTTTTCTTCTTTTTAAATTGTTTTATAGTTTTTTGAGATTTGGATTCATCAGACTTTTCTTTCTTTGGACGCGCCAAACTAGCTGATAAGATTGAAATTTTTTCGCCTGAATATCCACTAGTTTCAGAAGTTAATGAATCATCATTCTCACCGATAATATGAACTTTCTGCCTTTGTTTTTGGGGATTTTTGCTTCTTAATGCTTCAAGTTTTGCGCTATCGTCCCAGTCTGTCTTTCCTGGTTTTTTAGAATTATTTGAAAATGTTCTATGGGGTGGTTTTTTTGAATTAGGGGCAGTATTTGGACGACTATTTGGAGCTTTCGCTTTCTGTTTCGTTGTCTCAGTATTTTGTTGCTCTTTATTTTTTAAAACTTTTTTGTCATTCTCAGATTTGTTAGTTTTTTGAAGTTGTAAGAGTTCATTAGGTGATACTGGCTTTCTAATTCCAGATG
>QCLE01000015.1 GCA_003214815.1 Prochlorococcus sp. AG-412-J13
ACATTTATAAAAATCAAATTTAAATGAAAAAAATATTTTAATTGGTTTAATTGCTGGGCTTGCGATTGGTTATAAAGTCCTAAAAGACAAGAATGTTGGTTATGTAATGTTTTCTGGTATGATTACAAATCCAGAACAAGCAAGTAAATACTTTGCAGCAGTAAATGATGTAGTTGTTAAAGATTTCTGAGCAAAGATATTAACAGTTGATTATGAAACAGATGTAATAGAGGGATATGCCCCACCGTTTGCTGTACTCGCACAATTTCCAAGCAAAAAAGCATCACAAGATCGCTATGAAGGTGATTATCAAAATATTATTCCTTTAAGAAAAGGAGCTATAGATATAAACTTTAGAATAGTTTAGAGAAACAGATAAAAAATAAATCTATTTCTAGTGATACTGATCTACATGATTCAGCAAAGTGCGGCAAGGTATAGCAAATCCTCGCTCAAAGCTTGCTCAGTCTCATCTTTCGAAGTGTTGCTAATAAAAAAGAGAGTCTGGGAAACTCATTAGTATGACTTGGTTTTTGTTGAGTCAGGGCGACAGTATTCGAACCTGCCGCCAAATGCTCCCAAAACACCCATACGATAAATTTAGACAGAAACCTTAAATACAAACTTTGGTATAACTTGTTAGTTAAAAGCTAGTATTTAAAATGAGTCTTAGGATTGTATCTAGTTTATACAAAGACTATCATAAATTTACAAATAATCGCTAAATAATTTTTCAAATTTTCTAATAAAAAAATTAATTTTCTTTTGTATACAAATAATCGTGATGTGAGAGTTTCTTAATTAAGTAATATCCAGAATTTATAAGATAGTCGTTAATGGTTTTATAATCTGAAGTCTCTACAAGAATATTTTTTATATGCCCTTTCTCTAAGCTGGAACCTTCCAATATAGCGAGTTCATTGCCTTCAACATCTAAAGATAATAAATCAATATTTTTTATAGAATGCTTTTCAATTAAACTGTTAAGAGTTATTGCAGGTGCAAAAAAATTATAAACTTTATCTTTAGGTAATCCTAATAATTTTCTAATAGGTAATTTTCTAATAACTCCTTTTTCTGCATGTTCTCTATAACCTTTTTTTTGGTTTGTTTGTGTAGTAAATAAATTCCCAAAAATTAATTTTACAAATTCTTTTTTATAAGTTGGAGAAACTAATGCATAATTCTCTATGATATTTTGTTTGCTTCTGTAAATAAAGCATTTCTCATAAAGTGAAGGAGAAGCTTCAATGAGCATTCCTTTTGCCTTATATTTTTTTTCTAAGAAAAATGTATTACTTTGAGTAATTCCATCATTGGCCCCAACTTCTATATAAAAAGTTTTACTATTTAGTAAATCTGGCAAAAGGATAGAAATCTGTTTATCTAAATCATTTATTGATGTAAATGGATCGATAGATGATGATTGTTTTTTAAAAAATATTGAAAAATCATATAGTAAATCAGATATTTTTCGGGCACAAAAACTTATATTTTTTCTTATTCTCATAGAGTTATTTTTTATCTACTTATTTATTAGTTTAAATGTTAAAGAAAAAGTTGAAAAATAATTACTCGAAACTTAATAGGAATCTTTTAATTAAAAATGATCTCTAATAGCCATAGTAAAGCCATACAAATAATCGCTATTTAATCGCTAAATGGAATATTGAGATTGCTGAGAAGTAAATCTGTGCAGATCAGAAGTTATAAGATTATCTGAAAATATTGAGAGAATTTAGATCAATTTAAAAAATATTTTTTTATTAATTCTGGAAAGATTATCGGAGTATTAGGGAAATAACATCCAATATTGCAAATTAGAGAAGAATTTAAGCTGATCGCACAGATAAAATATTTAAAAACTTAATACATATTGGAAAATTAATATTTAACTTTTAAATACAGAAATATTAATTTTTGAAGTAAAGGAAATCAGCTTGTCCATCTGTTTTTAGTAATTGGTAATTATTGTTGATTAATATTTGATTAATATATGTAACCCTTTCAAAACTTCTTGCCGAAGGGATATTAAGTTCATCAAACTCGACCAAAATTTGTCTTGGTCTAAACCCTTTATTAAAGCAATCAACTAAAAACTCTATTTCAGCTCCCTCTATATCAAGCTTAATGAGGGGAATATCATCTTTACTTAACTTCAGTTGATCCAATAATTTATCAATAGTAATAGAATCAACTTCAATAAAGTTTGTATCCTCCTTGTATTGATTTTGGTAATTAATTATTGAATGTGAAACATGTTCAGGGTTAGGGGGAGAATAAAATCTTAATTTCTCATTTTTATTCCATAATGCCTTTTGTAAAAGTATTAGATTTTCTTTTTTTAGATTTGTAAGATTATATGAATTTATTGGTTGTTTGCCACCTACTTCATATTCAGTTTCTGATGGATTACCAAGAGAATCAATTATTTCATAGTAGTGGTTTATGGCTCGCGGAGTTGGATCTACAAAAATTATTTTTGCATCATATTTTGAAGCAAATTCTATATCAAAGGAAGCATCCTCTCCCAAACCAGCACTTATTATTGTGCAATTCATTAAGCTTTCTTCGTCTACAAGAGTCCAGCCGCCATATTTAGTTCCTAGAAAAATTAAGTTATATCCCTTAGCCTCTTTAGCTTTTTGCAATGGGTGTTTATTTCTAAAAAAAGTCTTTATTTTTTGGAAAAAAGTTAAAAGCTTTACACTTTTGAGGAAATTTCTTAAAGAGTTTTTAAACATATTATTTATATAGTGGTTAATAGCAGATTTAGAGAATTGTTCATACGTGTTTAAAGTAATTGTATCAAAACATATTTTTCAAATCTTTTTCTTTATAGATGATTTCTAAAATATCTTTTTAGATTGAAAAAGATAAACTTGGGATTCTAAATTAGATAATTTTTTTCTAGCCTCATATAATTTTATTTCTAATTAACAACGTTCATCATAAAAGGAGGAGCTAAGAAAATAATTTTTTATCAAGAAGCGAGTACGTAAAGTTTTTCTCATTGAATTCTTTTAACAAAAACTTTCTATAAATAAAAAAAATATAAAAATCAACTTATATCTCTTAATGTTATTCAATTAAGTCATCAAATAATAAAAGATAACGTATTAGACAGAATACAAAATAGATAATTAATAGAGATCAGGGAAGTATTAATAGATAAGGAAAATACAAAAATTATTAATGTGACAGATTATTAGTTAGTGAATAAAAAAGAAAATAATAAAACATCAGTTAATGAATTTGATGAAATAGATGAAAGACTTGCTGCAGGTTGGTACGAAGATTCTGGTCAAAAAAAATATATTTTAAATCTATTTATAAGATAAAATAATTATTTTATTATTTAATTAAAAAGTTAAATTCCTAAGCAGTTTTTTTCTCTATAAAATATAGAAGTTTCCCAAAAATTTACGTTTATTGGACCATGCCCTTGGAATTCTAATCTTTTGAATCCATTTTCATTTAGAAATTTAAAACCTTCTTCGTAGCCTTCTCTATCAGAATTATCAAAAATTATAACTCCTTCTTTATTTAAGTAATTTATAGAATTGATAATACAATTTACCCTATCTCTACCATCTATAATCACAATATCAAACCTAATGTTTTGCCTAGTTATTGATTTACAATAATCTCCGTTAACTTCTAAAGGGCAATAATTTTAATTTACATTTTTAGGTAATTGATCTTTAAGCGTATTATACCAACTTAAATTATGTTCAATAGTATTTAAAAAGCAGCCTTTATTGGCAAACCATAAGGTTGAATTACCACTACCAAATTCAAAAATTTTCATCCCCTTTTTAATTCTTTTATTTAGGAAATAAATTGTAGAATATGTAAACCAAGGTATCGCTTCTTTATTTTTGTTTACTGGCTTTTTCTTATTTCTACTTTCGTACCATCCAGTTTCATCGAGATAATTTTTAAAAATGATTGTTTGTAATATTTTGTTAGGAGATTTTATATACCCTAGTGAAAAATTAAATCCTATATTAAAGATTTTTAATAACTTGTTAAGTGTTCTTTGCAAAACTAATTCATGTAATTTGGGACTATAAGAAATAAAAAAATTTAAAGTTAATTACTTTTAACTTTTTTTAACTTACCATATAAGTAATTTTATATTTTTAAATTAAGTCAGAAAATTAGTTTACATATATATGGTATGTTTTTAATTTTGATTAATTACTGGTTAGGTGTGCAGGGCTGTTATAAAATAAAAAGGTTGTTTAGGTTTTACCTTCTCAGACTGTCGAAGAATGACGATATGTTATCTCTGCGACCCAAACCCTAACAACCTTCAGCTTCCTTAGCTCAGCTGGATAGAGCAACTGCCTTCTAAGCAGTGGGCCGCAGGTTCGAATCCTGCAGGAAGCGTATTTATAAAGTTAAAATTTTACAACTTAAACAAAAAAACTATATCTTAAGAACGAGGGCTCTAAGTACATATAAAAAAATGTCTTTAAAAACTAAAAATGGATAAAACAAGATTTTCAAAAAAGATATAAAAAATAAAATTATAATAGTTGGATTTGAAAGCGTAATTAGGATTAAATCCTTTGAAAAGTATTTGTATATTGAAAGAGAATATTTTTTCTTAACTAATATTAATCTAGCTGATTTATCTTTTGAAATTTCCTGATTTAGTATCTTTTTTTTTTGATTGATGATATCAACCCAATACTCTAAGGTGATTTTTTCTAGGTTATAGTTACCAAAAATATAATTTTTGTTTAATAAATTATCACTTATTTCTTTATATGATTCAACAATTAAAACAGGCAAGTCTTTAAATAAGATATCATTTACTGATGTTTTTATAATTGGTACAACTCCCAAAGCAAGCGCTTCCCAAGTTCTGTGGCAATCGAACCCCCTTCCTCTAGGTGAAATTATATATTGAGAATTTCTCATAAGGCGCCAGAAATTAATTCTAGAGGTTGCTTTATTAATAAAAAAAGCATTTTTTATATGTAATGATTGTTGATATGCAACTTGTCTTTCTTTATTAAAATTTCCCTTATTTAGATGAATATCACAAATTAATTTAACTTTTCTTTTATTAAAATCGTTGAATCTTTTCCTAGAAATAAAATTTAAGTTTATGTCTTGAAAAATAAAGTGGGTTTTTTTCTCTCCCCAAAAATCCCTCCTATGAAGAGTATGGTAATCAACACCTACAGGTATGGGAGTTACATAATCCTCAAAATCAATATCACAATTTTGGCAAAACCAGTGATAAATTATGCCTTCTTCTTTTAATTCTTTAAATTCATCAATATTCATTCCTAAAGCACCCAGAGGTGCGTTCTGGATTGAATCTCCAGTTACTAAAATAATAGCTTTATTTTCTTTTAACAAAATAGGATAAATTTCCCTAAACCAACTTCTTAAAGCTGAAGAAATAACATAAACTAAACTTCCAGAAGATATATTTGAGTAATCCTCAAATTTAATTTGTGTTAAATCTGAGACTAAAATATTAGGATAATAATCGCACTTAAGAGCGATACCATATTTATTTACAAATTTGGTATTAAATTTACTACCTTCCTCGTAAAAAAGATTTGACAAAGAATATATATATAAGGTGAAATTTAGTATTTAATTATCATATAATAATTTTACTATTTTTTCTTTTTAAAATATGTATGAACTATAAAAATTTAATTTTAAAATTGCAAAGTAAAGATTAAAAGTAATGGTAAAAGATTTTTTAAGAGGAAAGAGAATAGCCATTACAGCATTTGATCTGGAAAACCAAGAACACAGAGGTATAGCTTCTTTTATAAAATCCACAATTAAGATATTAAGTAAATACGGAGCTGAAGTGTATTTAATTACAAGCTTTGATTGTAATAGAAAAGCGAAGCATACGAATTATCAAGATTTTGAAAATATTTTTGTTAATGAAATCTATGATTTTCTAAGTGTTGGCAGGGGTTATAGACAATTATTTAATTCAAATACAAAATATAAATTTAAATTATTATTAGAATTAAGTTTTAATCTATTTAAATTATTTAAATACAATTTTTTACTTAAATATAAATTTTACAAAGTCAAAAAAGATTTTAAATATAAAAATAATTTAAACGATAGAACTAAATATCTTATAGATATAAAAGGATTTATTTCTATTAAAAATATTTTTCACTTATGCAGACTAAGAAGCATGAGATTTATTTTCAAAGATCCAATTTTAAACATAAACAAAGAGGATATAGACCTTATAATTTCCAGCAGTCCATTGTCCTTAAAGAAAAAAGGTAGTAAAAACGCTGATGTTATCCAAATAATTCATGATGCAATTCCAATACAAATTTCAAATCATCCAGAAAGAAGCTGGATTTTTTTCAATAGATTGAGAGACGCTCATAAAAATTCTGAATGTCTCTATGTCTCAAAAGAAAGCAGAAAAATTGTAAAAAATATTTTAAAAATTAAACATTCTAAAAGTAATAGAAATGAAATTATTTACCCAATGCCATCATTACAAATCGAGCTACTTGAAAAAGCTTTTAAAATTCCTTCTATAAGATCTATAGAAAAGAGTTTTATTCTTTTTAATTCTTCTATAGTTGAAACAAAAAAGGTTGAAAATGCTATAAATTATTTTTCAAAGTCAAATCTTCCTAGAAGAGACTTTTTGTTATGCATTGCAGGAAAGATGCATAAGAGTGAATATTGCAACTACATAAAAGATTTATGTAAAAATCATAAAAATATATTATTACTAGATTATGTAAGCGAAACTGAAAAGGCTTGGCTTTTTCTTAATTCTTCTCTCTTAATTTCAACATCCTCTATAGAGGGTTTTGGAATTCCTATTTTAGATGCTTTAAGCTTAAATTTATCTTCATTAGGCACCTCAATTCCTTCTTATCTAGAAATTAAAAATTTAACTAAGAAAAATAAAATTAATTTAGTAAAACAAAACAAACCATCAAAATGGGTAGACAAATTAAACAGTCTTTCCAAATTCGATATTAAAAATAAAAGTGATAAAAGACACAGAATAAATAACTTTAAGATTTTCCAAAATAATTTCGAAAGAAATTTTTTATTGAAAATTGGAGATCATTTAAGTAATAATTAACTTTTATGAACAATTAAAAAAGTGTCTTTTGAACTACTTAGATTTTACTTCTCATGGCATTAATACAAACTATTAATAGCAAAACATTTAATTTATTTATAAAAATATTTTCTTTTTTACCAAAATCCAGAAGAAAAGAATTTTATTCTTTAATACCGTTAGCTCTAATTGCAGGTCTTTCTGAAATATTTGTTTTAACAACTGTATCAAGATTATTTCACTTCTTAAGTGATCAACCTAGAGTTCCTGTTCCTTTTTTCAGCAATTTATTGGATTTCGAACCAAAATACAAAGTTTTAATTCTAATATCCAGTTTTATATTTCTTAGTTGGTTTTCTTCCTTAATTAAGCTATATGTTAGGGCAAAACAATTAAAGCTTAAAGCAACTATTTGGAGAGATCTTTCTGAATTAGCACTTAAAAACTTACTTTCTCAAGAATACGAATTTTTTATTGAAAATAAAAATACTGACCTTTCAACATCTATCCTCGTAAGCATTAATAGAGTAGCCGAAAATATAGTTCTCCCTATATTAAAAACTGTCAGCGGGATATTTTCAATAATCTTAATTTCTATTGCCATCCTGGTTATTGCGAAGATGAGCGCTCTCCTACTTATATTAGGACTGATAATAGGTTTTCTCCTTATATCATTATCCATTATTCCTTATATAAGGTATGCAACTAAGAAAAGATTAGAAGTAGAGTTGGCTTCAAATAACATTATTAATGAGTCCCTAAATTCAATAATTGATGTAAAATTAACTAAATCTGAAATTTTTTTTAAGGAGCAATTTCATAAAGTAGGTAAGAACTCAGTTCAAGCAATTTGGAAGGGGGAAACTTTACCTGAAATCCCTAGAGCATTAATAGAACCATTTGGAATTACCCTTATTTTTATAATTGGTATTTTACCATCATTATTTAATTCAGATATAGATGAAATCGCAAAAGTTATTCCATTTCTTGCTACTATAGCCGCTGCTTGCTTAAAACTTACACCTCCTCTTCAAGATACATTTAAGGGTTACAGTGCCATTAGGGGTGGCCTTCCTGATTTAGAAGTTACATATAAATTGATAAATTTAATTAAAAATAAAAACGCCATAAATAATTCAAAATCAATTGAATCTAAAGATTATTTTTTATACCCAAAAAGATCCATTGAGCTTTATAAAATTTCATATCAATATCCAAATTCTAGGATTAAAGCAATAAATAATTTGTCTTTAAAAATTAATGTTGGATCAAAAATAGCTTTCGTTGGTGGAACAGGAAGCGGTAAAACAACCACTGCTAATTTATTACTTCAACTTTTAAAACCTAGTAAAGGAAATTTATTATTAGATGACTTGCCTTTAAAGCAAGAAGATCTAAAAAAATGGCAAAATAATTGTGCTTACGTACAACAATCTTTTCATTTAAACAACTCTAGTATTTTAGAAAACATTGCTTTCGCAACAGATAGGGGGCAAATCAATATAGATGAAGTATGGAAGGCTATAGAGTCGGCAAAATTAAAGGAATATGTTGAAAGTCTTCCTAACGCTTTAGATACTAATATTGGGGAAAGTGGAATTAAATTATCTGGAGGCCAAAGGCAAAGAATAGCAATTGCAAGAGCTTTTTATAGAAAATCAAGGTTACTAATTCTTGATGAAGCAACAAGTTCACTAGATAATAAAACCGAGTCTGAAGTTATGAATTCAATTGATTTAAAAAAAAATAACTGCACATTAATAGTTATTGCTCATAGACTTTCAACAGTTATTAATTCAGATAAAATTTATGAATTTAATAAAGGAAAGATAATTAATTCGGGTAATTTCGAAGAATTATGCAAAAAATCAGAAAGTTTCAAAGATTTAAAATTTTTAGAGAATAAAATACTAAAAGGATAGTTTTTTAAATACTCTCAAATTAACCATACATTACAAATGCACTTGATAGATGATAAATTTATCACTGTAATTAAAAATAAAAGTGTTAGTGAAATATTTTATAAAATTAATTAAAAAAGATGAAATATTGTTTAAGTTTGGATTGTTTTTATTGCCTTCTGCATTTTCCTTTTCCTCAATATTCATTTTATTATCACTTTTAATTCAAACTTATAAGAGGAAAAAGTCTCTTTTTAAAGATTTTTATAATCAAATACTTTTTTGCATAAGTAGTTTAATGATCTTAAGTTGCATAGTACAAAATTTAATTATTGATAAAAAGTATGATTTTTTAATTGAAAAATACGTTACCTGGATAGGATTATTCAACTGGATACCTTTTTTCTGGATATTTTGGGCGGCACAAGGTTTTTTAAAAACAAAAAAAGATCGTAATGATTTCAGTCTTATTTTAATTCTAGGTACAATTCCTGTAATTTTATCTGGCATAGGACAATACTTTTTTGATTGGATTGGTCCTTTCAAATTTTTTAATGGGATTATTATTTGGTATCAGAGACCTATAAATGAAATATCTGGGTTAACGGGATTATTTAATCATGCAAATTATGCAGGATCATGGTTAACTTTAATTTTTCCTCTATGCATTGCACAAATTTGTAATTCAAAAAATAAGTTTAAGTTTTCATTTTTATTAATTTTACTTATAGGGATTGGAACTTGTATTTTTCTTACAAATTCTAGAAATGCATGGGGATCATCAATATTAACATTGCCTTTGGTTTTTGGTTTTATATCACTTTGGTGGTTTTTACCTCTTATTTTATTTATTTTATCTGTAATTTTATTTTCGACCAATAATATTTTTCAGGGCCAGTTTCAAGAGAATTTATTAAATATCTTACCTAATAAAGTTTTGCTTGAATTTACAAGTGAGGGATTCAATCATTTAAATGCGACTAGAATGGAAATATTGAGTGCGGCAACTAATATAATCATAAATAATCCAATCTTTGGTACCGGATCAGGCTCCTTCCCAATAATATTTGAAATTGAAACAGGTTTTTGGAAAGGTCACTCTCATAATATATTCGCAGAATTAGCTATAAGTTATGGGTTACCTAGTACGATAATTTTTATTATTTTTTTGATATTTCTTTTAATTAATTCATTTAAGAAAATATATAATTATCCATTAAAAAATATTAATGATAAAGCTTACTGGGCAGCCTCATCAATTTTTCTTATTTCACAATTAGTCGATGTACAATATTTTGATGGAAGAATCAGTCTTGTTTTTTGGTTACTATTAGCAGGTCTAAAAACTATTATAGATGAAAAGAAATTTATTTAAAATGAATAAAAAATCAATAAATCTAAATATTGTAAATAATTATTCTAATTCGTATTTATTTAAAGCTGTCTTATTAATTTACAATTTTAAGAATCAAAAATAAGAAAAATTATTAGTTTACCTAGTAAATTTAATTTTGAAAGTAACTTATATTCCAAAATTAAAATATTTAATTCATACAGATTATAATTATATATAGATTAAGATCTTTAATATAAATATAAAATATGAAAATATTTATTTTAAATTTATCAAAAGAAAAATTATTTTTTATGTTTCAAATAAATGATATCAAACTATAAAGGTAATATCGCAATAATTCATGACTGGTTCTCAGGCGAATTCACAGGAGGATCTGAAAAAGTTTTTAGTGAAATTGAAAAAATAATCATTGAGAATAATTCATATTACGAGATATTCAGTTTGGTGAATCACTTAGATAAAAATCATAATTTAAACAAAAAAAAATATATTAATACATCTTTCATACAAAATTTACCCTTCAGCAAAAAACATTTTCATAAATATTTACCACTCTTCCCTTTGGCAATAGAACAATTTGATCTTAGAGAATATAACCTAATAATAAGCTCAAGTCACGCAGTGGCAAAAGGTGTAATTACTTCTCCTGATCAACTGCACATAAGCTATATTCATACACCAATGCGGTATGCATGGGATCAAATGAATGTTTATTTAAAGAATTCTTCTTACAAAAAATTCAGAATTAATTTTATTTTAGGCGTTATTCTTCAAAACCTTAGACAATGGGATTATATTAGTAGCTCAAGGATTGACAAACTAATTGCTAACTCTAATTTTACCTCAAGAAGGATTAAAAAATATTGGGGGAGGGATTCCGAAGTATTACATCCTCCTGTTGATACTAAAAAGTTTTCTCCTAATAAAAGCCGGGGAAGTTTTTACTTAAGTGTTTCAAGGTTAGTTCCTAATAAAAGAGTTGATATATTAATAAAGGCATTTAATACACTCAACCTGCCATTAATTATTGTTGGAGATGGTCCAGAGAAAAAAAGTCTTAAAGAAATTGCAAAAAATAATATAAAGTTTACTGGTGTTATAGATAATAAGGAATTAAAAAAACTGATGGAAGAATGTAGGGCTTTTGTTTATGCGGGCATTGAAGATTTTGGCATAGCTCCCGTTGAGGCGATGGCAGCAGGGGCTCCAGTTATAGCTTATGGGAAAGCAGGTATTCTAGATACAGTTAATTGTATAAGTTCTAAAAATAAAATTCCAACTGGTCTTTTATTTAATAATCAAAGTGATAGGGACTTAAGGGAATGTATAAACTTTTTTGAAGAAAAAAAACTTTGGTTAGAGTTTTCTAGCGAGGATATAAATTTATGGTCTAAAAATTTTAGTATTAATAATTTTAAAACAAAATTCTCAAATTTCATAAATAAATCTTTGGAAGATTTTAGATAAATTTATTTATTTATTTATTTATTTATTATTAATTAAAAAATATAAAATAGATATTTAAACAACAAAGCAATTATTATTAAAAAAGTTTTTTGATAATTTTGAATTACAAAATTTTAAAGAGATTTTTAGATTTTTTATTCTCTTTTTTATTAATAATTTTCTTAATACCACTATTTATAATTATTGGGATACTAATTAAAACAAGCTCAAAAGGTTCTATTATTTATATTCAAAAAAGGATGGGAAAGAATAATACAACTTTTTCTTGTTACAAATTTCGAACAATGTACCCGCAATCAAAATATCTTTTAAAAAAAATATTAATTACAAATCCAAATTTAAAAAATGAGTTTAAAAAAACGAGAAAAATGATTAATGATCCAAGAATTACACCCATTGGCAAATTCCTCAGATTTTCAAGCTTAGACGAATTACCTCAAATATTTAATGTATTAATGGGAGATATGAGTTTTATAGGACCAAGACCAATAGTAAAAAGCGAAATAAAAAAATATGGAAAAGATTTTGAAAAAGCATTCTCTGTTTGCCCAGGTATTTCAGGCCTGTGGCAAGTTAGTGGCAGAAATAATCTTTCTTATGAAAGAAGAATAGAATTAGATATGTTTTATTCAAAAAATATAAACTTTATTCTAGACATTAAAATTTTTATTAAAACCTTTAAAGTTATTCTATTTCCCCATGGAAAAGGAGCTTATTAAAATTAATAAGGAAAAATTCAGCATCTAAGAATAGGAATTGAAGGAATATTTCAAAATTAAAGAATAATTTTTAATACTTTTCAAGAATCCTATAAATAATAAATAAATTCTAAGATAACAAAAATCAAGTGGTTATATTTTAAAATTTTAAAATGTCTTTTTTATTAAAAACATTTGATGCATTGGTTCAGATTTCGTAGGGGTACCCACTTTGGCATTAATGGCTAAAAAATGAAATAATTTATTTTTAATGTTGTTGATATAAATAAGCAAAGAATAGCGGCATGGAATAAAAAAGATTTATCAAAATTACCTATTTTTGAGCCTGGTTTAAACGAAATAATAGAGAAAACTAGAAATAACAATCTTTTTTCTCCTCCGAAATCGAAGATGCTATTGCATCGGCAGATCTAATATTTATTTCCGTAAATACTCCTACAAAAACAAAGGGTCTAGGTGTAGGCAAATCTAGTGATTTGAAATGGCTCTAGGCAAGTGCAAGACAAGTAACCAAATTTGCCACTGGTCAAAAAATAGTTGTAGAAAAAGTACATTGCCTGTAAGAACAGCTGAAGTAATAGAAAGCATTCTTAATTCAAATGACTCTAATTTAAATAGTGATAAAAAACTTTTAGTGTATTGTCCAATCCTGAGTTCCTTGCAAAGGGAACAGCTATAAATGACTTAGAAAATCCAGATAGAGTTTTAATTGGCGAAGAGAATAAATCAGCGATGCTTTTATTGAGTAAAATATATGAAATTTGGGTACCAAAATAAATAATACTATTTACAAATATATGGAGCAGCAAACTTGCAAAACTTACTTCTAATGCTTTTTAGCCCAACGCATTAGTTAAATAAATGCTATAAGTGCTATATGTAAATTCACGGGTACCAATATTAGGGAAGTTTCAAGAGCAATTGGTAAAGATTCAATAATTGGATCAAAATTTATAGATTCAGGTCCAGGAGTTGGAGGAAGTTGTATATATCAATTCTTGGCATTAAAAAAGAATATCAAAAATAGTTTAAAAAACCTTTTGGGACTATATCTCAAACGAAAAATGATACAAGAGAATCTGCAACTATAGGAATTTGCAAAGATTTAATCGATGAAGGGACTGAACTTTTTATTCATGATCCTAAAGTCAATCCTTCACAAATAGAGAACGATTTAGGAATGAAGTAATTTTCAAAAATTAAAAATGAAAATTTAGATTATTCAAATAATAATCTTGGTAATTGCACAGTCAGTGAGGATCTTGCATTTTTGATGATGCGCACGACGTTTTAGTTCTAATAGAATGGGAAGATTATAAAACTATTGAATTGGATCAAGTTGCAGAAAAAATGATTAAGCCTGAATGGGTATTCCATTCAAGGTCCATAATTAATTTTGATTTAGTAAAAAAATCAGGGATAAATCTGTGGCATTTTGGGTTGGCGTTGAAAAAAAATAAAATAATAAATTTTTTAGTCTTTTTCTCTACCATATTTGTCTTCAAATCGTTTAATATCATCTTCACCAAGATAAGATCCACTTTGAATCTCTATTAATATTAGAGGGTATTTTGTAGGATTAGATAACCTATGCTTAGTTCCTAAAGGTACATAAACACTTTCATTAGGTCCTATGATTTTTTCAAGATCACCTATTTCTACTTTTGCAGTACCAGCTACAACGACCCAATGTTCAGATCTATGGAAATGCATTTGAAGAGATAAAGATGCTCCAGGATTAACTTCAATTTTTTTTATTTGCCAAGTACTTCTCTCTTCGATGGATAAAAAAGAACCCCATGGTCTATATACAACTTTATGATTTTGAGCCTCACTGAAACCTTTTTCATTCATTAAAGAGACTATGTTTTTTACTCCTTGAGAACTTTTACTATTTGCAACTAAAACGGCATCTTTTGTTTCAACTATAACAACATTCTCCAAATCAATACCTACTACTAATTTATCCTCACTAAGTATCAAAGAATCTTTAGTATCTTGCACTAATACCCTTCCATTCACAGAATTACCATTAAGATCTTTTTCAGATATTTTCCAGAGAGATTCCCAGTTCCCTAAATCATCCCAACCGCAATTAAGAGGTATTACAAATGCCTTTTTTGTTTTTTCAAATACTGCAATATCAATTGAAGTGTTTTCACAATTTTTAAATGACTTTTCTTCCAATCTTAGGAAATCAAGATCAACTTTACTTTTGTCAAGACATTTTTTGCAATTTTTGAGTGTCTCTGGAGCAAAATTTCTGATCTCATTAAGTATTGCAGCTGCCTTAAAAACAAACATTCCACTATTCCAGGAATATTTTTTATCCTTTACAAAATATTTAGCAGTTTTCTCATCTGGTTTTTCTATAAATTTATCAACCCTACTAGGATTAAATTCATTAAGGTCAAGTTTTTTTTCAGATTTTATATATCCATAACCAGTTGAAGGATATGTGGGAGATACTCCAAAAATTATTAGATTATCTTTCGAAGATAATTCAATACTACTTTTAATAGCTGAGTGAAAATTATTAATATCTTTAATTTGCTGATCTGAAGAGAGTATTAAAAGTATAGGATCAATTTCAGTATTTTTATATATATCTAAAACTTTAAGAGCAGCGATTGTAATTGCAGGAGCAGTATTTCTACCTTCTGGCTCTAATAATATCTCTAGTGGTTCAATGTTTATTTCTTTCATTTGATGACCAACAATAAACCGATGTTCCTCATTACAGATAACTATAGGTCTGCTGATATTTTCTAAATTCTCAACTCTTTTATATGTTCTTTGAAGCATAGTATATTCATCATCTAACAAATTCAGAAATTGTTTTGGAAAACTCTTTCTTGAGAGCGGCCAAAGTCTTGAACCTGTTCCACCAGCTAAAATAATTGGAATAATTTTATAAATAATATTAGAACTCATTATTCTAGGATGCTATATATTGAAAACCTTTCTTTTTTAGTAAAGATTCTTTTTTAGCCTCATTAGAATCTTTTTCAATCATCGCAGCAAAAGGTTGATTTGGAATCATATTAAGATTCCCTTTTAATTCTTTTCTAAATTTAGTCCAATCCTTTTTCAAAAGCTCAGCATCAGTTGGGCTAAAGTACGCAGGATCTTCGCCTAAAACATCGTCATCTTTATAAGTTATTTTACCTACTTCATATAAAACACTTTCCCCCAGGATAATAGCTTGACCTATCTCTTGCTTTTTACAACCAAGCTGTTTTGCACTTAGTTTTATGAATTCTCGAACATAATCTAGTTGTCCATTAGCAAAAACATAATCAGAGAGCTTTGCTGTATAAAGCATAAGACATTGCTTACAAACAATATCTTTAGCATGCACCCAAGCTCTTTTTTGATTAAGATTACTCATACTAAATACATTTTTCAATAAGATAATTTATTCTTGAAAGCTCACTTTTTATTTTTCTATAAACAAAAGTTTCACCTCTGATAGGCATCTCTTTGTTGAAAATAATATCTTTATAAGCAAAAATAGCATATGTTTCTCTATAAATAATTGCTATACAATATTAATATAATTTCACTAATGCATAATCCTTATAAGATGAAAAAGTGTTGATTCTTTTTAGGACCTCTTGTTCTAATAAGTTTAGTTCAATTGTAATTAAAAATATATTTTATTTTTTATTAGATTTAAATTTTTAAACTTCTTGAGAATCTTAAAGGGTTCAAATTTATTACAACTTGCTTTTATATTGAAGTTTCCAAAACTAACTGCGAATTGACTCTGAAAATCCTAATTATGGATATCGTGAGGCTGAATCTTTTTATATAAGTTTATTAATTTTGAACTATAGATTTAAACTCCAGAATGAAGCAAAAACTTTGAAATACTTTAATGCGGTACTTAAAATAAATCATCAATCCTGGAAGTATTTAAAGATTTTAAATGTCTTTTTAAAGAAGAAACTTAATAAACTTTTTCTAAATGTAATTTTTTACAGATAATTATCATATTGTCATGTAATAAATGAAGCTTTATTTTTGACTAAAATAAACTAAAAACTCTCATTTTTAGCTTATTAAAATATATTTAAGACTTAATAACCATTAGGATTTTTTAATTGCCAATTCCAACCATCTCTACAAATATCCTCAATATTTCTTTTTGGTGCCCAATTTAAAATTAATTTAGCTAAAGAATTATCTGCGACTACAAAAGCATTATCTCCTGGTCTTCTTTCTTCGACACAAAATGGGATCTCAACATTATTTACCTTTTCAAAAATTTTTATAAATTCTCTTACACTCGTTCCTATACCTGTTCCAAGATTTAAAGTTAAAATTTGAGGTTGTTTTTGCAAGAGATAATTTAATGTTGATATATGACCTTCAGCAACATCCATCACATGTATATAGTCTCTAATTCCAGTGCCATCAGGCGTTGGCCAATCAGAACCAAAAATTTTGATCCTATTCATTCTACCCAAGGCAACTTTTGTAATCTGTGGAAAAATATTATTTGTCTTAACTTTTGGATCCTCTCCTAAATACCCTAATTCATTTGCTCCGACAGGATTAAAATACCTCAAACAAGCAATCCTCCACTCTAGAGGGTCTTTTTTAAATAAATCCCCAAGAATATTTTCAATAGTTAGTTTATTGTTTCCATATGGATTAATTGGTTTACAAATATCATTCTCATTAAGAAGGTTTTTTGAAGTTGTTCTGTATACAGTCGCACTGCTACTAAAAACAATATTTTTACAATTATATTTTTTCATAACTTTTAATAGATTTATTGTTCCAGAAACATTATTTTCCCAATATGAAAGAGGTTCTAAAGTTGATTCATGAACAGATTTTAAACCTGCAAAATGAATAACTGCTAAAATCATTCTTTTGAGTTTCAAACATAATTGAAATACTTTTTCAATATCTTTTGCATCTTTTAAATCTCCTTTTATTAAATGTAATTTTTCTCTAAGTTCTAAATTCTCTGCTTGTAGAGTTAGTAATATTTTTTCTGTTGATTTTTCAGAAGAATTAATAAAAGAATCAAATATAAATACTTCATAACCTTGCTTTAAGAGCAAAAGACAAGTATGACTCCCAATAAAACCTGCACCTCCAGTTACTAATATTGATTGCATTATTCTTAATCTATGATTTAACTTTAGACTAAATTTATTCTTAACACATCAACTTTGTTACTATCAAGAACAAACAAAAGAAAATTATGTAAAGAAAGTAATATTTTTAGATCAACAAATTTTGAATAATTTTTTTAAAACTTAAAAACCTTAAAATATCTTTAATAACTTTTTTAAAGATAAAGTTTTACAAAGCAAAATCAAAATTCTTGGATTCTATCCAAGAATATCTTTAGATATAGGGCTTATTAGTACCATAAAAAGCTATCAAGAAGAATATTATTCAAATTATTTTGAAGTCCTTTAAAAATCAAAAGAATATATCTAATTAGTATTAAAATATTTCTCTCCATTAATACCTTTGATCACCTATTTAAGTTGAATATATACTTATAAATGATTCTGTGATTACTTTAGAAAACCTGTTGATATACCTATAAACTATTTTTAATGATTACTAAATTACCTGCTAGTAGTAATGGATTTTTGGAGGTCCAGAGGAAGCATTCGAATAATATATAATTATTTTTCTTAATATACTTATCTGATATTTTTTTATTTAATTAAATAAATTTTCCACAAGAGAATTTTACATTAGCCTAGTGAATTCATAATATTAGATAAATTTCACTAAATTGGAATAAATATAGTTCCAAGACTTTCTATGCTCTCTGCAATTTTTAAACTTGAAAAATTCAAATATAGAAAAGAAAGTAGTGATTTGGGTATTTTACAGTAATCCCTCTCTAAGGATAATTAGACAAATAGATTTTCTGATCTATTTTTTTGCGAAAATACTAACCTAAAGGAATAGCATTCTTAAGATGACTCGTTTTAAAATAAATTTTTCTTCAAAAGTGCGTTATTTTTAAAATAAGCTTATGTTTCTTTGATACTTTAAATAATAAGCTACTTCAATTAATTTTTCATAGCAATGTATTAGTAAGAACGAATAAATCAATGCAGGGTTTATTATCTAAATCTGCATTTTGTATACTATTAAATTCTTTTAAAAAGTTAAGTAAATATTTAATCAATCATTAAAACTTTTAATTATTTCTGTGGTTGAATAAATTCCAATAAATGGTGCTGTAACTTCTCCTATAACGCCTGTTGCTCTTCCTAATAAACTATTTCTCACAGATATTAAATCACCTTGTTGTATGTAAGGATTCCTTTTTGAACCTCTTTTTGCCTTAGCTGAATATGAAATATTTTTCTTAAAAATTGTCCCATCTTTGTTGTATCTTAACAAAATAATCTTTCCTGATAGAGGTCTTATTGGTCCAGTAAGGTCAATGGCATCTGATAATGTAGATTCTAGTGGTAATGATACATTTCCAGGATTTTCAACTCGACCAAAAATATCAACTGTTATAAATCTTGGAGAAATACCATTAAGGATAGATTTTGGGATGATATCTGAGGAAGCTGTAGCTAACTCTGGTAAAAATATTCTATCTCCATCAAATAATCTAATATCATTAGTAGGATCGTTGTCATTTAAAAAAGATGTAAAGTCAATAATTGCCCTTTTTTTCCCTCCTCCTTTTCCAATAGGCACGTCTCTTATAATTTCGATCCTTGACAGGTCAGTTTTGGAAGTTATTCCACCTGCTTTTCTAATTACATTAGAAATGGTAGTGAAATTTTCAGATGGTCTTTTTATTTGAAAGTTTGATTTATTGATCGTATTATTTATAAAGGTATTATCCAGATTTTTATTTTGAAAATTATCTTGATAGTTAACAATCAAATCTTTGTTTATTTCTTGAATTGAGTTTTCCTTTATCTTGTTTCGATCGATCATTTTATTTTCTTTATTTAATATACTTTGATTCCTTTCAAATAAAGTTTTTTCTTTTCCCTCTTTATCAACATCATCTATTATACTTTTAAAGTCCATAACAGAATAAGCTGGGAAATTGTAAATACCTGGTACTCTTACCTCCCCACTAACTAGTATCCTCAGTTTTTTAAATGTTGCTATTTTAATAGTCGTTTTAGCATTAATATTAAATTCAGAGTACTTTCTTTGGATAATTTGAGAGAGCTCACTAGGTGTTAATCCTCTTACATAAGTCTCTTTTATTTTGGGAAGAAAAATTTCACCTTCTAGATCAACATTATAAATTCCTGATCCTATAAATTTAAATTTGCTGACCTTGATTTCAACATCAGTGAAAAGACCAAATTCCCTATATTTTTCTTCCAAAAGTTTTTCCAGTTCTTTTATTTTTAAACCTTTTACATATAAATTTTCGGCTTCCGGAACAAAGATTTCTCCTAACTTACTAATTCTATAATCCCCAGAATCAATAAATCTATATTTAACAATTCTAACTTCAATTTCGGGATCTATTAAAAATTCTGTATAACGTTCTTTTAATAATTTTGTGAGTTGATAAATTGTTAAACCTCTTATGTATGTATCTTTAATTCGTGGAAGATAAACTTCTCCTAATTTATCTAATGTTACCGTCTTATTAAGCTCTGGTGTCTTTTCAAATTGTATAAAAATACTATCTCCTTCATCCAGAAGATAGTTTTGAAGATTACTTATTTGCGCTAAGTAGGCAGTATCGAGAGGTTTGTTTTTAGTAACTTTTTTCAGTAATTCAGGATCTCCTTTTGGAATATTTTTAAATTCGATATTTATAACATCCCCTTCATCTAATATGTAGTTACTAAGATCATTTTTTGGTTCTAAGTAAGATACATTTTTTGGGCCAATTTCATTTTTATTTTCTTGATTCAAAGAATTTAAGCCTCTTGGCGCATTTTCGAATTCGATATATAAAGCATCACCAGTATCAATAATGTAATCTTCTAAATCTTTTTTAGACTTGATATAGTCAACGCTGAGCTTTTTTATATTTTTAATATTTAATTTTTCTGATTCCAAATCAAAATCTAGTTTCTCCAGTGTACTTTTTGAATTTAAATTATCTATTGCAATTTTAGCCTTATTATTAGCAATTGAATTATTACTTTCTGCTTTAGTCAAATCAAAAATACAAAAAGAAATCAAAAAACAAGTCATTAAAAAATTTCTTGAATTCCTTTTAAAGGAAAATAATTTTATAAATTTATTCTCAAAAACTTTTTCTAAACTCAAGATTACCTGTTTAATATAGTTTTGTATATCTTACTATTAATCTCGTAAAATGATAACAAACTACCAATAGCTAATAAGCATGATTTTTAAAAATTATTCCACTTTATCTTTTATGTTCTAATATCTATTCAAGAAATATTAATAATTAATATTGCTTTGCTATCTTTTAAAATGTTCCGCAAAAGGAGAATAATAGCATTATTACTTAGTTTTGATCATACCAAATCCTACCATAACAATTTATATTGTAGAATTAAGGACCAAAAGTATTCGTATTTGAAAGAAATTAGTGTTAAAAATATAAAATTTATTTCATATAGTATTAAAAAATATTAAATCATTAAATCATTAAATCATTAATTTAATTGATATTTAAATAGAGATTTAAAATTTGATCAAAGTTATAAAATTTTCAAATAAATCTTCTTTAAAACACCTTTGATTTCATTCTATTCTTGCTTATCAATTTTTTGAGGACCTTGGGACTATAATACGAGATAATGTGTAGATCATAAATTTTGAAAATATCAAAGCCATGAAATTCAAAATAAAAAGTATTTGTTGTATCGGAGCGGGATATGTCGGAGGACCAACTATGTCAGTAATAGCAGATAGATGTCCCGATATTAAAGTCAATGTAGTTGATATAAATTTAGAAAGAATAAATGCATGGAATAGTAAAAATCTCGAAGATTTGCCAATATATGAACCAGGATTGAAAGAAATTGTTAGTAGATGCAGGGGAAGAAATTTATATTTCTCAACTGATTTAGAAAACAATATTAAAAATGCGGATATGATTTTTATATCTGTTAATACACCCACTAAGACAAAAGGGGTTGGGGCTGGTATGGCAAGCGATTTAAAATGGGTTGAGGCTTCAGCGAGACAAGTTGCGACTTACTCATCTAACCATACGATAGTTGTTGAGAAAAGTACTCTACCAGTGAGAACAGCAGAAGTGATTAAAAAAATACTTTTCTCTGTTGAATCAAACTCTAAGGCTGATAGAAAGAGTTTTGAGGTGTTATCTAACCCTGAATTCTTAGCTGAAGGAACTGCAATTAATGATTTAGAGAAACCTGATAGGGTCCTTATTGGTGGAGAGAGTAAAGAGGCTATGGATGCATTAACTAGAATTTATTTAAATTGGGTTCCTAAAAATAAAATTCTTCATACAAATATCTGGAGCAGTGAGCTTGCTAAATTGACTGCAAACGCCTTTTTAGCGCAAAGGATAAGTTCAATAAACTCTATCGCGGCTATTTGTGAAGCTACTGGAGCTGAAGTAAAAGAAGTATCAAGAGCTATTGGGACTGATAATAGAATTGGATCCAAATTTTTAAATTCTGGACCTGGATTTGGAGGAAGCTGTTTTAAAAAAGATATTTTAAATTTAGTTTATTTGTCAAAATATTTTGGATTAGAAGAAGTCTCAGTTTTTTGGGAAAGTGTCGTTAAACTAAATAATTGGCATCAGCATAGAATTTCAAAACTAATTGTAACAAGTCTATTTGGTACAGTTACTGGAAAAAAAATTTGTATTTTAGGTTTTGCTTTTAAAGCAGATACAAATGATACAAGAGAATCTTCAGCGATTAATATATGCAAAGATTTACTTGATGAGGGAGCAATATTATTTATTAATGACCCAAAAGTAAATTCTGATCAAATTGCTAAAGATCTAGGTTTATTAGAAACAGATATTCTTAATTTAGATGAAGGAAACTGGTATTTTGCAGAAAATATGGATATAGGTTTTGATAATGCAGATGCAGTAGTTATTCTGACTGAATGGGATGAGTATTCAAAAATAAACTGGAAAGAAGTATCAAAAAAAATGCGCAAACCTGGTTGGGTTTTTGATTCAAGATCAATAATTTCAGATAAAAGCTTAAATGGTTCAGAGTTGAATTTATGGAGAATTGGGGGTGGATCTAAAATAAAAAATTATTAATAGTTTCTCAAATAAAATTAATATTTAAACGATTAGATTTTCATAATTTTAATTACAATAAATTCTGTAAAAATAAAGCATTAAACTTAAAAAGATATAGATCTAAAAAAATTACAAGTTCATATAAATTAAAATTCTTACAATTTTTAATTTTTAGTAAATTATTTTTTTAATTGATAAGATCGCTTGCGTTAAGTCAAAAATAACTAATTAAAGTAATTCCTTTTTAAAATAAAAATCAAGAAAAAAATTTTTTTCAATTTAATCAAATAATTATTTAATTTTTCAAATTAATTATAAATTGAATCACTCTATAAAGAATAATAATTTTTATACCAATTGACAAAATTATTTATACCCTTCTCTAGTGAGGTTGTAGGAGCATAGCCAATCCAATCCTTTAAATTAGTTGTATTTGCCCATGTATCAACTACATCTCCTTGTTGCATACCCAAATATTCTTTTTTAGATTCTATGCCTAAGCTATTTTCTAAAATTTCTATAAATCTCATAAGATTTACTGGTTTACCATTACCAATATTAAAAATCTTATAAGGTGCTTTAGAAGAAAAATCACTTATTTGATTATCTTTAACGGCAGGCTTTAAGCAACATCTACAGATACCCTCAACAACATCATCTATATAAGTGAAATCTCTACTCATATTGCCTTTATTAAAAATTTTTATTACCCTTTTTTCTAGAATTGCTTTTGTAAATATCATTGGAGCCATATCTGGCCTACCCCATGGTCCATAAACAGTAAAGAATCTCAATCCTGTAGTTGGTATTTGATATAGATGACTATATGCATGAGCCATTAACTCATTTGATTTTTTTGTTGCAGCATAAAGGCTTATTGGATAATCAACATTATCTTTTTCGTTAAATGGTATTTGCTTATTATTGCCATAAACAGAACTACTGGAAGCAAATATGAAATTTTTTATATCTTGATTTTTGCAAAGATCTAAAATATTCCCAAACGCAACTAAATTAGAATTGATATAAGACTCAGGGTTTTTTAATGAATATCTCACTCCTGCTTGAGCTGCGAGATGTATAACTATATCAAAATCAATTTCAAAACAAATTTTTCTAAGAGATTCCCAGTCTTCTAAAGAAAATTGAAAAAAATTAAAATTTCCTTTAGTAAATTTTCTATTTTTTTTAATTTGTTCAAGCCTAGCAAGCTTTAAGTTCTTTGAATAATAAGTATTTAAATTATCAATTCCGGTTACATTTACATTGAAATTTAACAACTTTTTCACTAAAGCTGCACCTATAAAACCAGCACATCCGGTAACCAGTATTTCTTTATTTTCTAAAAGCATATGTTATTCAGATATTTGAATTATATCAAATAGTAATATTTCGTTTAATGATTATTTTTTTATATCTTTTTAAAGGGTTAAAAAAATATATTTATTTTAATAAATAATTTACGTTAAAAAAATTCAAACGATACTTAAAAATCAAATTATGAATTTTTATTTAGGCTATATATCTTTGCCATTCAGGAACTAGTTTTTTCATAGTCAACAATGTATTTTCTTTGTCCATGTTCATAATGTATTCTCTTAATTTATTTATTTCGGGGAATAATATATTAGGTTCTATACTCTTTTCAGTTGCTTTATAAATTAAATTATGCAATGTTTTCTGAGAAGTAGAATCAATCAGTAATTCCTCGAAAAGTTTTTCTCCAGGCCTTAATCCAGTTTGAATTATTTCTATGTCTCCATTAGGATTGTTTTTATCTTTAACTCTTAAACCACTAAAAAATATCATTTTTTTTGCTAATTCATAAATAAGTATTGGACTGCCCATGTCAAGTAAAAACACTTCACCACCTTTTGACAAAGATGATGATTGAATTACTAATTGAGCTGCTTCTTCAATTGTCATAAAATATCTATTTATTTTAAAGTCTGTAATAGTAATTGGTCCGCCTTCAGCAATCTGCTTTTTAAATAGAGGCACAACTGAACCAGATGAACCAAGTACGTTCCCAAATCTAACCATAGAGAAAATTGTTTTGATGAATTTTTCAGGGTTATTTTTATTCTTATTAACTGTATCTTTAGAAAAAGCCTGAACTATTAATTCTGCAAGTCTTTTGGAAGCTCCCATTATATTTGTTGGACGTACGCATTTATCAGTAGATATGAATACTAATTTCTCTAAATTTACTTTTTGAGCGGCAAGACATATATTGTAAGTAGAAAATACATTATTAAATATTCCCTCTAAAGGATTATTTTCTACAATTGGGACATGTTTATATGCCGCCGCGTGAAAAATTACATCAATATTATATTGGACAAATATTTTCTCAAGAAAAAATAAATTACAAGCATCTCCTAATAAAGCCTCAAAATGTAATTTTTTATCATTTAAATTTATTATTTTTGCATTTAAATTATATAAATTTTCTTCATTTCTCTCTATGAGTATTAATGATTTAATGTTGAATTTTAAAAGTTGCAAACATATTTCCGTTCCAATTGAGCCACCTGCTCCGATTACGCAAATAACCTTTCCAACCAAATTAGTTCCAAATAAATTTGGATAGACTGGAACTATTTGTCTCCCTAATAGTTGTTCGATTGATATTGGTCTTAGATTATTTATGGTAGCTTGTCCAGAAGTAATCTCCTCAATGGATGGAATTTGAAGAACCGGTATATTGTAGTATTCTAAAGATTTAAGTAAGGTTTTTCTTTTAGGTATACTTAACGAAGGAATTGCCACAAGAATTTGATCGACTTTGATATTCAAATCCTTTAATGAACTAGGTGAAATAATATTAATACCGTTTAATGACCTACCCCACTTGATAGGTGCATCATCAATAAATGTACATATGCTGTGTGAATTTGACTTTTCTATAGTCATGGCGAGGGCAGATCCCGCAGACCCAGCTCCATAAATAGCTACAACAGGCAGCCCATTTTTATAGCTTGATGAATATATTTTCACTGCTTTGCTGAAAATTAACCTAACAGCACCCACTCCAAAAGATAAAATTAGCCAGAAACTTAACCAATAAGCATTTGATAAAGTAATTCCAAACCCTAATCTATTTATTAAATAGATGAAAAGAGCAGCTATTAAACTTTTCAGCGATGATTTATAAATAGATAATCCGCTTGTATATCTAACAATTTGTTTATATTGTTTTAAAAAAATAAATATTATTATTCCCAGAGTTGAAGTTAAGGGTATTATGAAAATATTTGAGGAGAATAGGCTAATAAAATTGGGATAAACTATAAAAATAGTTATTAGTGAAGATAGGAAAAAAACTATTATATCCGTACATATAATTAAGATTTTTTTGTATTTTAAATCTAACTCTAATAGTCTTGAGAGTTGTTTGCCTATTTTAAAAAATATTTCTTTTTTAAATTTGGACAGTAAAACCATTTAAAAATCTTTAAATTTGTTTTTCATTAGCTTTCATTTTAATGAATAAACTCTATTTAAATATATGATTATAAGCTTTTTAATATATTAATAGATGAAATTTCATAACACAATATTAAATTAACTTTAAATTAAGAATTTTTTTCTAAGTAACAAAATAGTTAATTTTTAAATAAAAAAACTCTTTTTAATCTCTTAGGTTATAGAAATATTGTTTGCAGAAGTTAAAGGAAAAGACAAATTAAAATTCTTTGAAATTAATTTATATCCTTAAAAATTAGGACTCTTATCTAAATAATATTTAATTCAAGTACTAAATCAGAAAATGTATTTTAAAGAAGATTATAATTATTTTGATATTTCATAGCATGAATCAAAAAAGGAGGAGAGAGAAAATATAGTTGATTCTGGATATTTATATAAATATAAAATTAAAAAAAAACAACAAGCAAATTACTTGTTGAATGAAATTAATAGAAACTAATATCTTTTATTGAGAACCAAGGAAATGTTTAAAAAAATTATATATTGGATAAGGGTGATTATTCTGTATCTATTAAAATTTCTAAGACTCCCGAATTATCTGAAAATAATGCTATAAAAAATGATTGGGAAATACTTCTTCAATGAAAAAAAAAGACTTTAGAAAGAGGTTTTACTAGAAGAGAACTTGAGAAATTACTTGATGAAGTTTTTAGACTACATAATCAAACCTGAAATATAAATTTCTATCTTTAGATTTAACTTTTTGACTAATGGTAAGTGTAAATATGCTTTAAATGAGGAGGTTTAAATAATCGTTCCTAATTTTTCTGCGGATCAGAAAGAAGAAACCAGAAAAATATTTGTAAGAGGATTAACTTTATATGAAATTAGTAAGCCTGCTCGAGAATATTATTCAAATCACTTTAACAATGCAGAAGTTTTATTGATATATAAATATTTAAGCTAATAAGAATTTCTATTACTAGCGAATTAAAAGATCGAGGAATATATAATTTTCCCGCTTATCAAAGAGCTAATTTTTAATATTTTCAAACAGGAAAAAGTATGATTTAAAGTGAAAAATTATTTTGGTAAAAACAAAGATAAAAAACTATATTAAAAATAAATTTACAGAAACAGAATTATTAGAAGTATAAAGTAATAATCCCGTTAAAAAAATTCTCTAACTAACTTAATTGAATTCCTCTCTCCTACTATTTAAATAACGATCATTTTCAAAGCTAAAAATAAAGCAGGAAAACTAACAAGTTACAGGGATATATCAAAATTAAAATAACTAGAGATAAAACAATTAGTTTATTTGACAGAAATATAAATTTTTATACTTATATTCTAAATTCTGAGCAATAAATTAATATCAGGATTAGGATTTATATGCCAAAACTGAAAACAAGGGTAATAATTTACCAAATTTATATATTTGACTAGTTTTATTTCAAAAATTTAGTAATGTTTCTGTATTCTTATTTAGGTCAAATAAAAAATCCAAGGAAAGTGAGAATCGCTCTTGAAGTTTTTGTATCAGCTTAAATAAAACATATCTATCAATACCACGAGCTGACAAATATTTTTACTAGGTATAGTCCAAATGGAAGTGTTATCATGAAAACTATAAATTATTATTCAAAAGCAAAAACTGGTTTCAATAAAAAACCTTTTTTTAGTAGATGGAGATTTTATCAGTTTAAATAGTAGCTTTTTCAGCAGAACAATAAATAAAATTGGCGCCGTAAATGCCCATTTATTAGTATTTATGCCACAAAAGAGTTGATTAATGAGTTTAATGTTTAAACTTTTAAAAAGATTTGAATTTCAAAAAAAGATTAAAAATTCTATAAATATTTTTGTTATAAAGGGATTTATAAAGAAATATTCTTAATAAATTTAACTTTAACGAATTTTAAAAACAGCGATTAATTTTTGATCTCTAAAACTATAAAAATTCAAGAAATAGAAATTTATTTTTTTATTATATCTAAAGAAATTATTTCAAAAATAACTATGTAATTAAGAGCAATCAAATAAAAAGTTACCTAAAAATTTCTTAATTATTAAATATCCATATTTAATAAATTCGATCAAGTAGAAGATTTAATTTCAACAGAATTTTTTATTATCAAACTCCTATTTTAATATAAATTTATTTTTGTATATTATTTGGAAAAAAAAGAAAAAAAATCTCTCTCCATTTATTAAAATAAAATTGTATATAATGTTAAAATAAAAAGTAGTCAAATATAATGGAAACAAACTTTAACTCTCAAGAAAATGAAAGTTATAATGATAATGATATTAATTTAATTTATTTTTTTAATAGACTAATCAGAAATAAGAATTTAATAGCCTTATTCACATTTATATCAATATTAATTGCAATAACCTCATATGCTTTAACAAAAAAAACATGGCAAGGTGAATTCCAAATTGTTTTATCATCTGAGAAAAATAATGTTTCTAGGATTCCTATAAATCTTCAACAATTATCCTCAATTAAAGGTAATAACATTAACAATAAATTAAAAACACAGGTTGGCATCTTAAAAAGTCCCTCTGTTTTAATGCCTATTTTTCAATTCGTTAATGAAGAGAAAAGAAAACTCAGACCCCAAAAAGATGAAGAGAAGAGAAAACTCAAACCTCAAAAAGATGAATTAAATTTTTCAGATTGGGAAAGAAGTCTAAAAATAAAACTAAAAAAAGGTACCTCTATATTAGATATTAGCTATAAAGATCAAGATAGGGAAATTATAATTCCAGTATTGGAAAAAATGTCTAAAGCTTTCCAAGACTATAGTGGAAAAGATAAGTTTGAGGCAATTAGAATGGCAAAAAATTATTTGATTGAACAAAAAAATATTTATAAATTAAAAAGTGCTGATTCCATTAAACAAGCTCAGAAATTTGCAATATCTCATGATCTATTAATAAACAATGAACTTAAAAATTCTTTAGATGTTGATAAATCAGAAAATTTTATAACTGAAAATTATAGGATACGTAATACTTCAATAGAAGGACTTAGAGTTAAGGTGGCTAATGAAATCAGGAATTTAAATGAACAGATAAAGAAAATTGAATCATTAGATAATGATGCTAATGAACTTCAATATATTGGTTCCACAATCCCAGCATTAGTTAAAGAAGGTCTACCTCAAAACTTAGAAAGATTAGAGAGTAATTTAGCAGAACTTAGAACAAGATATACAGAAAAAGATAAGGATATACAATTTACAATTAAAAGAAGAAATCTTCTCATTGGTTATCTCAAAAAAAGAGCAATTGGGTATTTAAAAGCAGAAAGAAATTCGGCTGAAGCATTCATGAAATCCCTCATGAGACCAGAGGGTGTTGTTCTCAAATACAAAGAGTTAATGAGAGAAGCAAGTAGAGACGAGGCTACTTTAATATCTTTAGAAAATAAACTAAGAGAAATATTACTTGAAGAAGCAAAATATGAAGATCCCTGGGAGCTAATAACGAATCCTACATTAAAGGAAAATCCAATTGCACCAAGATTAAGAAATTTTGGTATAGTTGGGCTAATTTCTGGTTCATTTTTAGGAATTGCTGCCTCAATTCTTTACGAAAGAAAAAAAGATATAATTTATGAAAAAGATATTTTGAATAATTACTTTCCTAATGCGTTAATAGTAAATTTTGAGAAAAAACCTATTGATGAAAATGAAAAAAAATATTTAAATGAGATTATTAAGAATTCAAAAAATATTATTTTCAATAGCCTATTGGAATTAATCGATAGAGAAATTGAATTTATTAAGTCTAAAATTAAGAAAGAATCTTTTGAAAAATTAGCTAAAGATAAAATAATTTTCACAACGGAATTATTAAAGAAAGAAAATAAAGATGACTTTAAATTTTTTGTAGTAAACATCAATCAAATAACTTATGCGGATTTAAATTTCTTCCTAAAGACGATTCAATTTAATAAGCATGAATTTAATGCCATACTATATATATAGTTAGATGATTAAATTGTTTATTGCCAAAAAATATGTAAATCTGATTGAAATAAAAAATATAGATTATTGTTAATGAATAATAGAACTATAAATATCTTATTAATCAAAGATGGTGAGATTATACCTATTAAAAAGAATGACAGAAGAATGAGAGTATCTCACTTAATTTCTTACTTTAAAAAGAACGGATACAACACAAGTTGGATAACAAGTAATTTTCTACATTCACAAAGAGCTTTTGTTAAAAAAAAAGATTTAAAAAATAATGAAAATATAATCTTACTAAAATCTATTGGTTATTTTAATAATAAATCTCCAAGAAGATTCATTCATACAATATTTTTTTCATTAGAATTATTTATATTTTTATCTAAAAATATAAAAAAATATACTCATATTTGTATTGCTTATCCAACTCCAGAATCATTATTTGCAACATTAATTTTTACTAATCATTTAAAAATTCCTTTAATTATTGACGTAAGAGATATATGGCCTCCAAAAACTAAAAATGGTTTTATTTATTTTATTTATAGTAAATTCACAATTTTTCTAATGAAAAAAATTAAGAATAAATCCAGGCTTTATCTTCTCTCAGTTTCAGAAGGTTTAGAAAATTGGTTTAGAGAATTCTTCCCAAGATTAAAGCCTTTATCATCAACTATTTGTCCAATAGGCTGTGATGAGCAATTCTATGGTAAAAAAGTATTAAATAAAAACTCAATAAATATAATTTATGTTGGTAGTCTTGGAGTCAATTATGATGTAACAGGTATAATTAAATCAATAATAAGTATTAAACAAGAAGATATTTTAAATATTCATATCATTGGTAATGGGGAACAATTTAATAAATTAAAAAAATTGAATTCCAAAAGGTCTAACATCAATCTCTATGGGTTTCTAGATAAAGAACAAATAAAAAGAATATCTTCTAATTGTGATATTGGTTTAGTCCCTCATAAAATTGATGGTTTACTTCCAAATAAGATTGGTGAATATTTATGTGCAGGACTTTATATAATTTCAACTATCAAAGGTAAATGTGCAGAACTAATTAAAAATAATGAAGTTGGGTTTACAGTTGATCGAGAATACAAATTAATGAAAAAAGCACTTAACGTTTACAAAGAATTAGATAAAAAAAATTTACTTAAAAACACACAAAAGCTGTACACTTCAGATTTTTACACGGAAAATGTTTATATTAATCAATTAAACACACTTAAAGAATTTATTAATAACTAAAAATATTTTTTAAGTTTTCTAAGTCAAAAAATTTTATGAAACTCCTTTATATTGCACCAGCTTCTAATCCCCATTCAATAAGATGGATAAAGAAAGTAAATACAATTTTAAATTTTGAAGAAATAACTTGGATAACATATGAACCAATTCCTAATGAGATAATTGACAATAAAATAAACATAAAATATTTAAAATTAAATTCTATTTTTGATCCAAAAACTTTTAAAGTTTTTTTCTTAAAATATGATTATGTTCATGTGCATTCTCTAGCTAGATATCTTTTGCCAAGCTTATTTGTAAACAATAAAAAATTAGTGCTCACCGCTTGGGGTTCAGATATATATTTTGCAAGGAAGAATATATTAATTAAAATACTTCAAAATATACAAATTAAAAATGCTAAAGCGATTACTTGTGATTCTGATCAATTAATAAAAGAACTATCAAAAATTACTAAAAAGGAAAAAATACATCGAATAAATTTTGGAACAGATTGCATAATTTTTAAACCAAACAAAAAAGAGCCAAAAATATCTAATGGTTCAAAATATATTTTGAGCACTAGAAATTTTCATGAAGTTTATGACATCAAAACCCTTTTAAAAGCTTACTGCAAATTAAATACTGATATTCAAGAAAATTATAAACTTATCTTAATTGGTAAAGGTCCTTGCGAAAAAGAACTCAAACAATTCGCTTTAGATAATAATTTAAAGAATAAAGTTTTATTTCCTGGATATGTTAATCAAGTTGAGTTAAGTAAACTCTACGCAAATTGTCAGATATATGTTTCTACATCTTTAAGTGATGCAGGAATTGCTGCAAGCACCGCAGAAGCAATGGCTTCAGGTGCTATTTCTCTTATAACTGATGTTAGAGAAAATAAAAAATGGGTAAATAATTATGAAAATAATGGAGTACTTTTTAAGCCCAGTAACTACAAACAATTAGCAAGGAAAATTACAAATATAATTAATCTTCCAAAAAAGGATAAAGAAATTATGTCAAAAAATGCACGAAAAAAAATTCTTAACGAGTGTAATATCTCTAAAGAGATGATTAAATTTTCTGACTTGTTAAGTTAGTTTTAATTTAAATTGATCTAAATTTCACTTTTTATTTCATTAAGGATATCAATATTCTTACCAATATATATATTTCTTAAATAATTTTGATCGCCAACTGCATCTGTAAATTTATTTTCTATCCCAAAACATTTAATTTTTTTAAAAATATTTAAATAATTTAGACCGGAAATTAAATTAGATCCAAAACCACTTGAAACATTATGCTCCTCTAAAGTAAAAATATAATCATGATTTTTAATTATAGATATCAATTTATCATTAATCTCAAGGGAAGGGACACTAACAATATTAAGATCTTCAAAAATGGAGTCATTAAGATCTAAATTATCAAAAATGTTAATAATTGATCCATGAGTAATTAAAAGTTTTTTGGGTTTATTATCCATTCTATAAAAAAACACTAAATCATTTTCAAAGTAATGAAGTGGTTTTCTTTTTGTAAAACTTTTATCTAACCTTAAATATTTTGGAGATTTTACATTCTCCCAACTTTTCAAAATAGAATCCATTTCAAAAGTCGAGGCTGGAGAAGCAATCTTTAAGTTTGGGATTGATCTAGTGACACCAATATCTTCTATACAATGATGGGACATTCCAAGAGGTCCGTATGAGAACCCTGCTCCAGTTGTACATATTAAAACATCTGAATTGTGATAACAAATATCATTTCTGATCTGTTCGATACATCTTAAGGTTGGGAAAACCCCAATACTATAGGTCACAACTTTCTTCCCAACTTTTGATAATCCGCATGCCATGGAGCTCATAAGTTGTTCACATACTCCACAATTAATTCCTTTTTCTCCTAAATCTTCGAATAATTTATCAAATAATCCAAAACCTAGGTCAGCTGTAATAACTACTAGATCATCATTTATTTTACCTAAATCAACAAGATATTTAACAAAATCATCTCTCATTAATTTATCTCCTTAAGTGCGCTCTCAAGTTCTGCATTGTCAGGTGCTCGATAATGCCATAAAACAGAATTCTCCATAAATGAAACACCTTTTCCTTTAATAGTATTTGCTATTATTATTGAAGGATTCATTGTGTTTTTGGCCTTTTTAATTGTATTCTCAATCTCTTGATGATCATGACCATTAACCTTATAAACATCCCAACCAAAACTCAATAATTTATTATCCAAAGGTTCTAGAGCCAGGGTTTGCTCAGTATTCTTAATACTTTGAAGATTATTTCTATCAATAATTACAATTAGATTTTTTAATTTATGATGAGCCCCGAAAAGAAATGCTTCCCAATTAGATCCTTCATCCAACTCTCCGTCACTCATTAAACAAAAAATATAAGAATTCAATCTATTAATTTTCAATCCATATGCTATCCCAATAGAAATTGGTAAGCCATGACCTAATGAACCAGTCGATATTTCAACTCCTTTTAATAACTTATGAGAAACATGACCAGAAAGATTTGATCCATTTTGATAGTGAGTCAAAAGAATTTCTTTACTAATTATGCCCTTTTCAGCTAAAACTGCGTAAAGAGCTGCTCCAGCATGTCCTTTACTCATAACAAATCTATCCCTATCACATGCTTGATCTTTTATTTTCTCGACATCAATAATATTTGAATAAAGAACTGACAGAATATCGGTACATGATAAAGCTGATCCTACGTGAGACGATTTCCCCTTATTAGTCATTTTCAGAATAGACTTTCTTACATTTTTAGCGGTAACAAAGCTATTCATAGTGTCTTTTAATTTAGAGTTAAAATACAAAACTTTATGTTCATCTTAATTATATAGGTAGGTCTTTAATGATTTGGTAATCTTGGTTCAAATTGATATTTTTCAAGTTTCTCTAAAATTTGATTGAAGTTGATTTCATCTATTTCTGCGGAGTTTAATCTGCCAAAAATAGGATCTATGTGTCTTTTATGCTTTACACCAATAATCATTTCAGAATTATTACCAAGAATTCTTTTTTGACAAGCAACTATTATCTCTTCTGGATTCTTGTTGAGTTTTACCGCATATTCTTGAATCAGTGAATTAATATTATTAACCCATTCATACTCATATTTTTTTGTATTCAGGAACTTAGGAAATTCTTGTCCTGAGGATTCTTCGATCACCTCTCTAGAAGAGCTAGATAGAATACCTTGCGCAAAAGATGAGTGGGAAACAATTCTAAAGTTTAATCTTTTTGCTTTAGCTATAAAACTTAATTTTCTGGTTAACAAATTAATTCTTTCTTGAACAGTATTTACTCCCAAATCTCTTAATTTCTCGAGAGTAATTAGTGGTTGCTTAATGGAAATATTACAAATCCCAATTTCTTTAATCCCTAATTGATTAGCGAAGATTACTAATTTACCCAAACAATTTAGAGTGATTTCTGCATTATCTGGATGAGGCCAATGTAAATATATTCTATTAGGTGGGGAAATTAATCTTTTACATGATTCTTCAAGTGATTTTTGAATTTGATAATCATCAAAATATCTATAAGTAACTATTTTTTCCTTTTCGTATTTATAAGTTAATCCAATTTTGGTTGAAATATGAAATTTATCTCTACCAACTATTTTGGAAATTTCACCTAATAATATTTCTGATTTATTTAATCCATAAATCTCTGCAGTATCGCAATAAATTAAATGAGAATAATTAATTGAATTATTCTTAATGCTTGATACCAAATTCTTTTCAACTTCTTCTCCATATCTTTTATCACCTAATTTTTCCAGTCCTATAGAAATACTAGAGATTAATTTTTTTGATTCAGATTCCATATTGATGGAACTACTATACATATTATTACCATTTAAACTAAATCTTATCACCAATTCTTCAAAATAAAGAAAGTTTATATTTTTATAAATTTCATCAAAAGTTTTCGTCCTAATTGTGGGAATAGTATAGATACTGGTAACAACATTATCACTATCAAATCAAGTTTAATGTTCCCATTTTTTAGATAAAATTTAACCAATAATTTTTTCTTAGGAAATATATTTTTTAAGTAATATTGATGAGGATTAATACTTCTACTTGCAATTTTATTTAGATCTGAATAAAACAATGAAGATAAATCTACTAACCCAGGTTTTATTTGAAAAAATAAAAAGTCATCATCTTTGTAGGTGCCGTCATAAACCTGACCTGGGACATTAGGTCTGGGCCCTACAATACTCATCTCACCTTTTAAAACATTAAATATTTGTGGAATCTCATCCAATTTAGATCTTCGAAGCAAATTACCAAAGCTAGTTATAGGCGAATTCTTACTCGCAGTTGGATGTTCCTTTAGATGATTACCAGGGGACATACTGCGAACTTTATAAAGTTTAAATCTTTTTTCCCTTAAACCAATCCTAGTTGAAATATACAGAGGGAAACTAAGGTCCTCAAAAAATTTTAAAATAAGTATTGGTAAAAGTAATAATAAAATAATAGGTAGAGAAGTAAGTGCTACAAAAATATCGAAAGTTCTTTTTAAACGAGAATTAACGTATTTATTATTAATCTGAATTTTCATTTTTAAAAAAATTTAAATTTTCATTAACATCTTTAACTTGATTTAATTGCTTAAAAATTAATTCATAATAATCCTAAAGAATTTATATTCCTTCATTATTTTCTTAAAGTAAATACAACCTGCCAAGCCATTAAATTAATAATTGGAATTTTCAAAATTATAGAATCTATAAAATGAGTAATCTTTTTTAGAAAATTAAAAAAAGGTGTTCTAAGAAAAGGAATCGTAATTAAGGAAATTAAATTAAAATATTTAAAATTTCTTCTACCAAAATATCTCTTTGCTCTGTTGAAATCTTTTGCTTTCAAGATATGGTCAGTTTCCCATGCTGTTCTAATATTTGGTGTTAGTTTTCTATACAATTGTATGAATGGATTATAACCAAGAGATTCATGGCAAATAATGATTCCATCTTTTTTCAAAATTCTTGACAATTCTTTAAAAGCTAAAGCTGTATCTAAATGATGTAGAACTCCATTACACATGATGACATCAAAGAAACCATCCTCAAAACTTGTTGATTCGGCATTCATAGGCTTAAAGTTATTTTCATCTATATCATGATGGATTTGTTTTACATTTTCATAAGCTGATTGGACACTCTTTGGGGATATATCTATTCCATATATATTTTTTGAGAATATAGCTGCTTCCCTGGCCGTTTCACCAGTGCCACAGCAATAATCCAAAAATTTAGATTCTTTTTTTATGTGCTTTGAGAGAAGCTTTGCAATGTAGTGCGATGTATTGGTACTAATTTGATAAAGCCTTTTGTTTGGATATTTTTTTTCAAATTCTTGTTTAGTTAGATTCTTTCTATCATGTTCTCTTTGATCATGAAATTGCATTTCTAAATCATATCTATTTTCCATTTTTTTTTTTTTTTTTTTTTTTAAATTTTTTCTATTATAAGCTTTGCGAGATCATCTTTCGCTAAATAAAAAATATCTTCTAATCTTTTAGCAGATGGAGCAGGGCAATTTGGTAAATTAAATCTTTTAGGTATACTCTCAAAATTTTTGTTCAATCCTTTTTCTAAAACTAATGCAAGAATTTCTGAAGAAATGCTGCAGACTGGCCAAGAATTCTCTGCTATGATTAAATGTTTTGCATTTAAAATTTCTTCTTGAATTCCTCCTTTTAATAAGTCAATTTGATTTAAAGAAGTTATAGTGAAATGTTTAAAATTCTGACCAGTTTTTTTAATATCCTTTCTAACCTCTTCTACTGTCAAGCTTGCATCACCAATTGAGATGACTAATATATCGCCTTGATTTGAAAATTTTTTTGCATAAAAAGAGTTTTTAAATTTTGTATTATATACATCTACTTGATTTGCAACTACTTCTTCTTCCTCCTCATAAAAAGCTCTGTCGTCAATATAAATAACGGGGTTTTTGGTAAAAGTTCCATAAACAAACATATCGTAAGCTTGCTGAGATGATACTGGCATTAGAACCTCTAGACCTGGTATATGAGCAAAAATTGACTGCAAAGATTGAGAATGTTGAGCTCCTTGCTCCCCCTTTCTATTAATTATTAATCTAAACAAAGGACCTGCAGAAATTTTTCCTTCTGATAAATATGACCATTTTGCTGATTGATTAATTATTGCATCAAGTGCATATAAAGCAAAATCCATTCGAGGATGAACGATTATAGGATATAGATTTTCAATAGATGCGCCAATTCCAATTGCTGTCACAGCACTTTCGGATATTGGGGTATCAATAAGTCTATTCTTTCCAAATATTTCATCCAATTTATCCATAGTTTTCCCTACATACCAGGGGCTCCATAATCCTTGGCCTATTACAAAAACATCATCAGATTCTTTTAAACAGTCATAAAATGCCTTTCTTATTGATTCTTGATATTTCATACTATGTATTTTTGAGTGTATGGGATGTTAGTTCCTCATAACTAGCAGATTTTTCTCTATCTAAAATTGCTTCTTCTAAAGTTCTTTCTAATATTTTGTTAAATTCAGTTTCTAAACTGTCCAACTTTTGGAGAAATTCCTCATTACTATAAAAATCTAACATTTTATTTAATGGACATTTTTCTTTCCAAGCTTTAACCTCTTCCATAGATCTGGTCACGCCAACATTAATATCATCTCTCCAATCAACATGGCCCTTCCATCTAAAGGTTTTACATTCCACAACATATGGGATTTGTTCATTTCTTATTTCATAAATTGCATTTTTTAATGTTTGATTTAATTGATAATAATCATAAGCATCAACTTGTCTATATTTAATACCATAACTATCACTTAATTTGCGAATTAAATCTTTTGGTTGACGCAAGCTCAAATGCATATGACTTGCATATTGATTATTTTCAACAACTATTAGAATCTTAGATCTAAGCAACCTTGCCATATTTAAACCTTCTGATACTACTCCCTCTTCGAAAGATCCATCACCCAAATAAGCTACTGATATTGAATCATTACCTTTATACTGATTTGCGAATCCAGAACCAACGGCTAATGCAAATGTTCCAGATACTATTGGTACACTACCCATAAATCCAACTTTTTTATCAAATATATGCATTGAACATCCTCTACCAGACGACAACCCTTTCGGACTGCCAAGAATTTCTGCTAATAATTCTGATGGGCTCCCACCTAATGATAAATAATGTGCATGTGACCTATGTGCCCCAAAGACACTATCATGATTATTAAGGTATTCCGATACGCAAGCAGGTATAGATTCTTGACCAATAGCTAAATGAACTGGACCTTTAATTATTCCAATTCTCTTTTTCTCAGAACAAAATTCTTCAAATTTTCTTGCTACAAATGACCTTAAAATAAATCTATACTCTGCTGATTGATTCCAATAATCAAAATCTGATTCATTGAGAAAAAAATCTTTATTAAGCATAGAACTCTAAAATCTTTTTTATTACAAAATGAACTTCTTGATCTGATAATAAGGGATGAATAGGCAACATTAGACATTCTTTAAAAAAGATATCTGTTTCTGGCAAAATTGATTGTGAATCTATTCCATCAAGATTTGACTCGTGTACTGGCATTCCAGCCCATTGGATAATAGTTTTAATATTGTTTTGATGTAAAAAATCTTTTAATACATCTCTTTTTTTACAACAAATTTCAAAATTCTGAAAAATATCAAAATTTTGTTCGTTATCCTTAAAAAATGGCATATAGATTACCCCCTCACAATCTTTAAGTCCTTCATAATAAATTTCAGCAATTCTTCGCCTTCTCAAAATTTCTTGAGGGAAGTTTTTCAATTTATGATTTAAAATCGCAGCTTGCAAATTATCTAATCTCGAATTTAGACCCCAAGATTTTACTTCTCCCTTTTCGTCTCTTCCATGATCTCTTAATAGTCTAATTTGTTTTGAAATTGTTGTGTCATTTGTTACTATTCCTCCTCCATCCCCAAAGCATCCTAAAACTTTTGCTGGATAAAAACTTATGCCTCCTCCAATACCAAAGGTACCTGCACTTTTACCTTTATATTTTGCTCCAAATGCTTGGGCAGCATCTTCAATAATTGATAGGTTATATTTTTCACCAATTTTTAAGATTTCATCCATATTACAAATCCTTCCATTTACATGAACAGGCATTATGCACTTTGTTTTATCGGTAATAAGATCCTCTATAACATTTGGATTTATTAGTTTATCAATTCCTATATCAGCTAAAACTATTTTTGCTCCAACATAATGAATTGCAGCAGCAGTTGCAATATAAGTATGTGAAGGGATAATTACCTCATCACCATTTCCTATTCCCGCTGCTCTTAATAGTAAAATTAATGCATCTGTACCATTAGCAACAGTAATAAAATCACTACAATTTAAAAAATTTTTAGAATTTTCTTCGAATTCATCACAATCCTTTTGAAGAATAAATGCACCTCTACTTAAAACTTCATCAATAACATTTGTTAAATTTAACTTATCATTTAAATATAATTCTCTATAGGGAAAGAAGTTAACTTCCATTTTCCAAATTTTTTCTATATATTAATGCGATAAGTTTAATTTTTTAGAATTTTGAAAGATTTATAAATTTTATTTTACAATTTAAAAAATTTTTTATTCCCTACTTTAGTTAAACAAAAAGCTACAATATCAAAAATTTCTCTAAACCTTTTGGTCCATCTAATAATAAAAATTATAGATAGGCAATTTCTAAAAGGAATTGGGCCTCCAGATTCTATTGAATTACACAAAATATTAAAAATTTCATATCTAAAATTACCAGGTAAAGTTCTAATCTCAAGTCTTTTTGATATCCCAAGAGAATTATAGTTATTCATTCTACAAACATCGTTTAAAACATAATTTTGCACTCTTATTATTACTGTAAATTTAGTTAATTTAACAACATTTATATTTTCTACAAGTTTTTTTTTAAAATCTAATCTATATATGTTTTTTTTAGATTCTCCATAGGACTCTATATGAATATGATTTGATAAATAAAACCTTAAAAAGATCGGCGAGTGTTTAATTATTTTAAGAAAAAAAGAATTTATAATTGTTTCTTTTGGTTTTGCTTTTTTTTCATTTTTAATCTGTTTATCAAGTTTTTCCTGAATAGAGGTTTTAATATCATCAATCAAGACTTCTCTATCTTTAATATTTATTTCTTGTCTAAGAGACTCATCAGTTTTTATTTTTAAGGTATTTAAATTAATACATTCTCCTGGCAAAATCATTTTACAATCCATATTTGGATAATCATTTTTTAAACTGAAAAAATCTTTTTCTACGTAATCAGAAAAATTACAAACCGCATTATATTCTTCCGTTTCTTTATGAAGATGAATCATGTTGCTAGCAAAGGGTATTGCTATTTTGGAATTAATTCCATAACAAGAGTCCAGAAATTCTTTCGTATATTCAATTCTTGATTTATCTATTATGTCATTCCTTTTTAAACCAGATAAATCTCTTTTACAACATCTTGAATTAGCACTTGAATGACTTCTTAAGGTGATATCAGGTTTTGGGATGATTGTTTTAAGATGTGACATGCTTAAAGGCATTATTTTTGCATCATTCATATTTAAGACACAAAATTCATTATTGAATATGGCTAAAGCAGAATCTGTCGTAATAGGACCAGATTGAAAAGATAAAATATTAATTTTTTTATTCAAAAAGTATTTTTTTGCATGTACTAATTCAATTATTTCAGCATGAGGTAATACATCTATTAAATCTTTTTTAATTCTAAATTCAGGAGTCTTAGGGATAAGAAATTTTACTTTTTTACAATTCCTATAAATTGTTCTTAAGGTTGGTCCGTGAAAATGATCCCAATGTTGATGAGTTAAGTAGACATATAAATTTTCTTTAGTATTCCATATTTTAATTAAAGAATCAATTGACTCAGCCTTTGGGAAATTCCACCAAGATCTCCAATAAGCTGATCCGATAAGCCATGGATCACAAATAAGAGAAAAGCTATTGGTCCTTATCTCACAACAACTGTGTCCATGTACAAAAAGATTTTTTGCCATTATTTGAATAAGTATTTACATTAAAACAGAAAAATTTATTAATTGTTTATGAATTTATTATTAATTTTTTGATTTACTAATATTAATGGAGGACTAAATAATAGTATGAGACTTAAATTGTCTTCAAAATTTGTACTTATAAATGAAATTAAGATACAAAATAATAAACTTAAAGCAATTAATAGACCATATGACTTTGATAAGGATACAATAATTACCCTTAAATATTCAAATAAAAGAATCGTAAAAATTAACCCTTTCTCAAGAAATATATTACCAATTATCGGGGGTTTAGGAAATTTAATTTCTGTAGAATCACCAATTGTATAACCTAAAGTATTTACAAAACTTTCTCCAGAAATTAAAAAAGATATTTTATCAAGAGATTCTTTAGCATGATCAAAAAAGGAATAATCTCCTAATCCGCTAAAAATGGTAATAGGATGCAAAAACGGTGTAAGAAAACCATGGAGAAGGAAAACTTTTCTACCAAAATCTCCTTTAGATCCTTCCATAACATTCCCTTGATAAATAAAGTCATAGGATCCAGTTTCCCCTTTATTAAAAAAACCTAAAATAGACGAAAATGATGTAAACATCAAATTAAAAATCCAATTCAGAAAATAAAGAGAGTCCCCAAATAAAATATCCCCAACTAAAATTAAAATAGCCAATAAAAAGATTAACATTGCTAATGTCCAAATGAATTTCTTAGATATTTTTAAAATCCAAGTACCTCTTGCAAATAAATAACTTGTTATAGAAAAGAAATAAAACAGTAAGATTGTTCTTGAGTCTGTTAGCAAAGAAATAACGACAATTAAAGGGGAGAGAATATACATTAAATTATCAATTTTTCTTTTTAATAATTCTGACAATACAAATCTTTTTTGAATTAATAATATGTAAATAAAAATGAATGGTATTGAAGCACCTATTTGAGGTCCTTGTATACCAAGAGCTCCATCTACAGAACCAAATGCAAATATTAGTGGATTATAAAATATTTGGAGTAAGCCATGAATTATATTTGTAATTAGTGCCAAACAAAATCCAATTAATACGTATATTGGAGCTTGAGGATTGAAAACAATACTGTAAATTTTTCTTCTTTGAATCCAAGCTAAAGTCAAAACAGAGATAAATAATATACTCTTTATTATCCTCAAGTCTCCGTAAAATAATCCTAGAAAAGCTGCATAAATTGATAAGATAATTAAAATCTTAAATATATTGCTTGCATAAATATTAACTTTTCCATCCCATCTTTTAAGGTATGAATTGTAATTACAAAAAAATGTAGATAAAATTAGTGAACCTAATAATAATTCATCGGCAAACGAAAATCTCAAATAATATATTGAAGAAGATAAACCTAAAGTTAATGGGAAGCAAGTTAATAAAAAATCTTTTTTTATTAATGAAAAAATAAAAATTAATAAAGGCGGTATAAGTGATATTAAAAAACTAAAAAGTGGAATACTTATTTCAATCCCAGTCCCTTTAGCCTCATATAAAGGTATTCCTACTAAAAGCATTACTAATTGAAGGATAGTAATATAAATAATTATCAACATATTCATTACAAAATAATGTTTATCTTTAAAGCATTAGCTGATAAAACTCTTCTTAAAAATATTGTAATTAGAGGAGTTATGATGATTAAGGTCGGTAAGGAATAATAAAGTGAAATAATTAAAAACAAAAAAGCAAAAATTGATAAGATAAAATCAATTTTTATTAAAGCATTAGGATAAAATCTAGAAATAATTAAATCATGGCCTTGATAACAATTTATTATGAGCATTATCGAAGTAAATAATATTGTATAAAAAGTAATATCTGATTTTAAAACTGGAAATATATTGGATAAGGCTAATATAAAAGCAGACAATATTATTAATGTGGATAATAATAAAAGATTTAACTTTATTTGACAAGTAAATATTTTTTTAATAAATACTTTAGTTAAATGCAAATTTTTTATAGATATTTTTTTAATTTTATATGGATAAACATTTTCATAAAAATCAAGTGATGGAGTAATAAAATCAACAATTTTCTGCGTAATAAACAACGCTATAAATATTTGTTGATAGTCTTTCCCAAAAAATTTACCGC
>QCLE01000016.1 GCA_003214815.1 Prochlorococcus sp. AG-412-J13
ATTCAAGTAGAATAGCAATAATGATAAATAATTAGATAACTAATACCAAAAACTTAGTTAACCATGAATCTTAAGATTTGGGATAGAAAAATCTATCGGACATCTTCAAACTAAAGTCACAATTTTTTTAATATTTAAGAAATGAATTAATATTTTTTAAAATTTGCCTTTTGCTCAATTAATGAACATACTTTATCGAAATACCTGCTATTTTCTTTTTTTAAAAATAGATTTATGCCCTCAATACGTAATTTAGTATTGATAATGGGCAAACTTGTTAAAAGACTGTATTTACTTTTAATGGTTTCATTTGGCATCGTTTCGTCCATAAATAACTTTTCCTCATGAGAACAGCAAGGGCATTTATAGAAAGACATATTTTCAACCAATCCATAAATTGGCATTCCAAAATTTTCATACATAGACGTTGTTCTAATTAAATCAGAATAAGATGATGAACCTGGCAAAGTAACTAAAATCACCCCAACTATTGGACTATCTTGAAGAAGAGTTATCTGAGTATCGCCTGTACCTGGAGGAAGATCGATAAGCAAGAAATCTAATTCCCCCCAATCAACTTGATACAAAAACTGATTTAGTAATCTTGTTAATATCGGACCTCTCCATGCAAGTGATTGATTTGATTTTGCAAGCATTGCAACAGACATTATTTTTAAGTCTTCATGATCTAATGCAATAAATTTAACTTTTCCATTTTCATCCTTAGTCAATACGTCTTGTTTACTCAATCCAACAATATTAGGGATATTAGGCCCATAAACATCGGCATCTAAAATTCCTACTTTAAAACCTCTTTTTTTTAAATTTAATGCAAGGCCAACAGTTAAAGACGATTTACCTACTCCACCTTTTCCACTGCCAATAGCAATTGTCCTTTTAACTCCTTTAATAAATTTGAGATCTAAATATACTTTTTTAGCCCATGAAAAAATTTTTAGTTTATTCTCAATTATTTCTTTTAATTTAATTTGATCTGATCCAAGAAATAACTTCAAATATAAATAATCTCCAACAACTCTTATATTCCTTACAATGCAAGATGAGATAAGATCACCATAAATTTCTCTAAATTCTAGAGTTTTTAAATATTCTTTTACTTGATTCTGTCTAGCCTCATTTTCTTTATTATCCTCATTTGAATTAATCATACATTCAATTTTTCTAAAGCTTTTTGAGATTGAATTCTCACTTCAATATCAGCATCATCTAATGATTGTTTTAGAGATGGTATTGCCTTTTTAGATCCTAATAAACCCAAAGCAATAGCAGCTTCTTTTCTCACATCTGAATAATCGTCACAAAGTAATTTCACTATTTCCCCTAAATATTCCTCTGATAATACTTTTGTAAGAGCTCTCATTGAAAACTTCCTTACCTGCCAATGCAAGTCTGAAATAGCAGAAGAAAGAGATTTAGCAGAAGAATTATCCCCATGCATTTCTAATGCAATGGCTGCATTTCGTCTTACTTCCCAAGACTCATCATTTTCTAGGGAATTACACAATATTGGAACAATACAATCTTCTCTAAAATTCCCAAGAGTTAACATTGTTTCCTTTCTTACTTCTTGATCGGGGTCATCAGCAAGGGTATTAGCTGGGGTAAAATGGGTTAATTGATTAAGATATCTAAGCGTAATAACAGCCTCTTTTCGTATATTTTTATTCTCTGATGACAAATAAGGGCTAATTGATGGTAATGCCTGAACATCATGAATTTTTCTCAATAAAATTAAAACATAATTTATCTGCAAATCATCTTCACTCTCCAAATAGTCTAACAACTTTAGCAAATGATCTTGATTTATTAATTCTTTAAGAGCACTACATGCTTCATCACTTACTTTTTTATCTCTTTTACTGTTTATACACTCCAGCAATGGTAAAACAGCTTTAGCATTAGCCATTTCCCAAAGTGTTGTGACAGCAATAAGTTGAACTGAAGATGAAGAGTCTTCGAGAGCGTGAATCAAAAAAGGGATCGTATCTTCATCGCATTCCTGTTGTAAATTTACTGCAGCAACAAGTCTATCTCCTTCGTCATCAGAGGAAAGCATTTCAACCATTTCTTGAACTTCTTCATCTAAAAGGTCAATTTCAGATTGGAGAGATTGGTTAAATTTCACAATTATCTAAGAAGAAATGGAATTTGAACAGTTATTGCTCCCACCGGACATTCCTTTTCGCAGGGCAAGCAAAACCAACATTCATCATACTTCATATATGCTTTTCCTGTATCTGGATTTTTTGCAAGTACATCTAAAGGACATACTTCTATACAGGCTTTACATTTGTCGAGACATTTACTTTCATCGACTATTACTGGGACGTCTACTCGGTTGCTAGTTAAGGCCATAATTAGTTATTAAAAGAAATTTTTTATTTTTGAAGAAATGATTTAAGCGACAGAAACATCATATTTTTCTTCATTTAAATTGACATCAAATAAATAGGGTTTTAAATCTTCTTTGAAGATGGTCATTTCATTATTGTCAAGACTTTTTTTGATAATAGTGTTGCACATCCACTCTTCATCATTTCTGTTTGGAAAATCTAATCGATAATGATAAAGCCCCCATCGACTTTCAGTCCTATAGAGCGATGCTTTGGCAGCCATCTCAGCACAATCTCTTATAAAATGAATCTCTATACATCTCATCAATTCATGAGGATCTCTTGCTCCTAATTCATCTAGAACATTTTTATAGTCAATGAATTTTTCCAAACCAATTTTCATATTTTTTGGAGACTTTGGAGGCTGTAAATAATCATTAACAAATCTTCTGAGTTTATATTCAACCTGTGTATGAGGAATTCCATTGGGATTATTTAAAGGAGCTAACAATCTCTCTCTCTCAGTATTAATAAAGTCTGAATCAACATCACCATGATCAATATCTTTTATGTAATCCATAGCATGTTCTGCAGCAACTCTTCCAGAAACAAAAGCTCCAATCATATAGTTGTGAGGAACATTTGCCATATCACCTGCTGCATAGAGTCCAGGGATGCTCGTTCTCATAAATTCATCAACTTGAACACCTGATGCAGAATGTCCACTACATAAACCTATTTCTGAGATATTCATCTCAACTCCATCTCTCCTATAGTTTTCTCCTCTACCAGCGTGAAATCTCTCTCTACTTGGTCTCTCATTATCAAATAATATTGTTTCAATTTCTGATATTGTCGATTCATCGAGATGATACATTTTTAAATGCACTGGTCCCTGTCCGGAATTCAACTCTCTCCAGACTTCTAACATCATTTGTCCACTCCAATAATCACAACTAATAAATCTGTTCCCAGATGCATTAGCTGTATATGCTCCGAAGGGGCTTGCTACATAAGCACATGCAGGGCCGTTATAATCCTTAATAAGAGGATTTATCTGAAAACATTCTATATTAGATAATTTTGCGCCAGCTTGATAAGCCATAGAATATCCATCCCCTGCGTTTGTAGGATTTTCATAAGTACCATACAAATATCCTGAAGCAGGTAAACCTAATCTTCCGCAAGCCCCAGTACATAATAAAATTGCTTTTGATTTTATGACATACATGTCACCACTTCTCACATCTAATCCAGTAATGCCTATGGCTCTACCATTCTGAGTTAAAACACTTGTTGCCATAACTCTATTAATAACTTTTATTTTATTCCGTTTAACTTGTCGAGATAATATTTTTTTCAAATCCTTCCCTTCTGGCATGGGTAAAACATACTTCCCAACTCTATGAACTTGTTTTAAATCATATTTACCCTCATTATCTTTTTGAAATTTTACTCCCCATTCTTCAAGTTCTTGGATAACATCAAAACCTAAAAGTCCAGTTTTGTGAACTGCTGACTGATCTAAAATTCCATCGTTAGCTATTGTTATTTCTCTGACATATTGTTCGGGGGTAGAATTTCCAGGAATAACAGCAGTATTAACACCATCCATTCCCATAGCAATTGCCCCACTTCTTCTGATATTCGCTTTCTCTAAAACAAGGATAGAAGAATCTGGTGATTTTTGCTTAGCCTTGACAGCAGCCATACATCCTGCAGTACCTCCTCCAACTACCAAGAAATCAACTTCTAGATTAATAATTTCCATGGGAAAGTTTGTTATTTTATATCTTAAATTATATCTGAAATAGTTTGATATATCTCGGTTTCAGCTATTTATAGATACTATTGCGCTATTAAATAATTTTATAGGTTAATTTAAATTCAAACTCAATTAAAAAACTCCAGAATGATTAATAATCTCTAAATTAAGTTTGAAAAATTTGTGTAATTAGATACATAACAACCTCTTATTTAATATCATCATATATGTAATAAAATAGGTAGATGGAGTTATCTCAACTAAAAGTATTTTTTGAAGTTTCAGAACATCTAAACTTTTCAAAAGCTGCTAAAAAACTACATCTTAGTCAACCGGCAGTTTCTATAAGAATTAAATCTCTTGAAAAATCACTAAAAGTTGAATTATTCAAAAGATCTCAAAACAAGTTGGAATTAACCAAAGCAGGATTAGAAACGAAAAAAACATGCATGAAAATATTTGAAGAAATATCATTATTGCAAGAAAAATTAAATGAAGAAAAACACCAGCAAGAAAAATTAAATTTATTCTTCAACGTCAATACACAAGAAAATCTCATAAGCAAATTAATTTTAATTTTCGAAGATTCGTTGAGAGAATTAATTAAGATTAATTATTTTTCATGCTTTTCTGAAAAAGAGATATTTGAAAAAGTCAATAACATTAATAATTCCTTCGGAATAGTTTCTTCAGAATCTTCCGGCTTTAATACAAATTCTATTCCATGCTTCCCAAACGAAATAGTTCTCCTAAAGAAAAATTCAACCAATGAATCATTACATTTCTCAAATTTAGAAAGTATAAAGAATGAAAAAATATTATTTCCTGAAGAAAGTTCAGATGAATACTCAATTATTGAAAATAGGCTAGGGATAGCAGGTTATAAATTTGAAGATTTCGATAACAAAAAATTTGTAAGCCCTGCCCTGATTAATTCATTAACTAAAAATAGCAATTGGTTAGCTATTACTACTTTAAATATATTCGAGAGGGAAAATCTAGAGGGTATTGAGATTATAAAGTTAGATGAACTTTTTATACCTTATACAAAGTATCTTATTTTCAATAAAGGTAATGAAAATAATAATCTAAAAAACTTTAATAAGTTACTTGAACTATTAATAGAATTATCTTCAAAATCTGTAGATGAAGTTCAGGAATCTATATTGAGGAAAGATATTCATCACAACAATAATCTGACCTATAAGGATAATTTTTTGCCATTTCAGAAAATTTATTTAAATAATATAGATAGAAATAATAAAACCAATCTTGATGTAAAAATAGGAGTTCAACACGACACTATTCAAACATCACTAGCTTCAATAATTCCAGAAAAACTTTGTTTTTTTGATTTATTCCTTAATGAATGTGATAGAAAAGAGAACATTACCCCTAAATGGATAAATCATAATTCTGCCTACCCAATAATCTCAAAACTAAAAACTGAAGAACTTGATTTTGGTATTGTAGGTGATTATGCAATTTCTCATCTAGCAAATCAGGAAACTAATTCTGCCGAAGATATTGTTTTGGTTAGTTTTGTGAGCATAAATCCTGAGGGAGGTGGTTCGAATTTAATATTACCTAGGGATTCTAACGTCAAATCTTTAGATGAGTTTTCTAAAGGTTCAACCATTGCAGTTCCCTTTTTATCTACAGCTTATGGATCTTTACTTTATAACCTTAAGTCTCAAAATTTGAGAAGAGAAGTAACCTTGAAAGACTACAGCATTAATAACATAAATTCAATTAAAGAAACGAATGTTGATGCATTTGCGTTCTTTACTCCATTTGATTATTTATTAGAATCAACAAAAGATTTTGAAATTTTAAATGAAAGTATTAGCGCACCAATTTCGTATTATGGTGTTTTGGTGAGAAAAGCGTTTTTGCAGAAGAATGAAGATATTGTTAAAGCATTTATAAAGTCACTTATAAGTGCAAAATATTGGTTTTATTCAGCTTCCTCAACAATACAAAAAATTAGTAAATGGACTGGAGTAAGCGAAAAAATTGTAAATTCAATTTTAGGAAATAGAATTGGCAAAGATTGTCATTACATACCTGATATGAAAATCAGGAAAGATTGGATTGATACCTATACGAATGAAATATATTTTGAACCTGGCACTGTAGATTTTAATCAAACTACAAAGAAAAATCCAATTATTTTTGAGGATTTACTAAATGATGCCTATAAAGAATTAAATCTTAAATGACTAAAAATTTATAACTAAGTATTAATAGAACAAAAGAACTAATTAAACTATATATCTGAAGTTTAGGAGCAAAATTTTTAATATTAAATATATTAAAATTTATACTAATTTCAAAAACAACTAAACATAATAAAAATTTAGAAATAACTTTTCCACTGCTCAATATTAGATTAAATATATATGTAATAAAAAAATTATTTTGGAAAAAATTAAAAATAAGTAAATCAAAAAGATTCGCTATTGCAATTACAATTAAAAATTTTAATAAAAAAGAGGGAATTGCGCTTTTGCCTAAGTTAAGTTTATTCTTAGAGATATCTTCACGATAATTATAATTAAATGATAAAAGGACCAAAAATGGCGTTAGACATAATATTCTCAAAGATTTAATAATAATTGCTGTTTCAAGAGAATTTTCGGAATATATTGCAGCACTGCTAATAACTTGCGCAGTAGATTGAATTGATGATCCAGCCCATAGTCCAAAGTCATATGGACTTATTTCGAGTAGTTTACCTATAATGGGAAGAAAAATTACAAGGATAAAACCTGAAAAAGTATTGATCCATAATGCTGTTGAAATATCATTTTTATTTGATTTAATAACCTTTGAGGCAAATGCTATTGCAACTGGACCACATATACAATTGCCAGCTATTAGCAGAAGTGCAATAGGTTTTTTAATACCCAATATTTTTGAAAAGATAATACTTATGTAATAAGTTCCAAGGATACAAACAACAATCCAAAAGATCATCATAGGATTAAGAAGTCGTATTTTACTTAATAGAATTTGGCTCCCCATTAAAATTATTGCAATTGACAATAATTTCTCATAAGGAATTTCTTGATAAAATAGATTACTTTGGATTTTAATAATCCTCGCTAGCTGACCAATAAAAAAAGCAAGAACAATTGGATCTAAGAAAATTAAGGAAGAAAGTTTATCAAATTGTGTTGAGAATGTAATTATATTGACAGCTAGAATGATGAGGATACATATCATTGCATTAATTTCAATGTTTCTTCTTTAATTAAATTAAGAATTTTTATTTTTACTTTCTGAAATTCTTCAAGAAAAGATGAATTTAAACTTCTAGGCCTAGGAATATTAATTGGGATAATTTCTCTAATGTGACCCGGGTTTACGCCCATGATTATTACTCTATCTGCTAACAAAATTGCTTCATCAACATCATGAGTTACAAATACAACTGTTGTCTCAAACTCTCTCCAAATCTTAAGTAACATTTCTTGCAACAAACTCCTTGTTTGAGCATCAACAGCTCCAAAAGGTTCATCCATTAAAATTATTTTTGGATTAGTTATTAATGCTCTTATGATGCTTCCCCTTTGCTGCATACCACCAGATAATTGATTAGGGTAAGCTTTTCGATATTTTTCTAAACCCACAAGTTTTAAATATTTAGTAACTTTCTCTTCAATATCTTTACTGTTAATCTTTTGAAGTTTTAATCCATAACCTACATTTTGCTCTAAAGTTTGCCAAGGAATTAAGGAATTTTTCTGAAAAACAAACCCTCTTTCTGGACCAGGTTTTCTAACAACTTCATCACTTACATAAATCAAACCTTCATCTGGTTTTGTAAAACCAGCCAACAAGTCTAATAACGTAGATTTACCACAACCAGATGGTCCAAGAATACATGTAAACTCTCCTTTTCTGATTTGAAAGTTTACATTTGAGAGGATGATCTTTTTTTTATTGTTAGTTTTAAATGTTTTGATAACATTATCAACCAAAACATACTTTTCTTCGACTTTTGATTTTTTAATCATATCAAATACCATCCTTTGAAATAGTTCTCCAAGGCATGAAAGAATCAGTTATTTTTAGAACAACAAATGAAGAAAAGGCACCCATTAATCCAATAAGTACCATTCCCATAACTATTGGCGGATATTCTGAAATAACATATGATTCCCAAGTTTTGTATCCAATACCAAATCTTCCAGCAATAATTTCAGCTGTAACTAAACAAAACCATGCATTCCCCATACCAATAACCAAACCAGCACTAATACCAGGTAATGAACTTGGTAGTATTATGTCTTTAAATAATTGAAAAGAATTAGCTCCTAATGATTGCCCAACTCTAATCATCAAACGATCAGATAAAGAATTCTCTACTGCCTTTTGAGTACTTATTAGTATTGGATAAAAAGCTCCAACAAAAGTTATGTAATACATGCCTGATTCGGCATCAGGAAACATTAAGATTGCTAATGGTATCCATGCTACTGCAGGGATTGGTCTCAACAATTCTAGAGGAGTTGCTAAAAAATCTTCTAATATCTTGGATGATCCAATTAGTAATCCAACAAAAATTCCTAATATTGAGCCAGAAATAAAGCCTCCAATAACTCTAAGAATACTTGCTTTGAAATGAACCCATGGAGAATCATTAATGAATTGAATGAAAGCATTTATAACTTCAACAGGTGTAGGAACAAAAACAAAATTTATTATGAAGTTAAAATCGATCCAACATAAAAATTCCCATAATAAAAAAAACAGTATTATTGAAATTAATTTCCTAGTGTAGGTTTTTGAATTAATCCGAATTAATTCCCATAACATTAATCGCTCTTTTTTATATGATTTAAAATAAAAATTTGATTTTGAAGAAACGTTAGTTGAAGTCATCTTAATTTAAGAAAACATCTCCAAATTTGGAGATGTTTATTGATTTTTTTCAGGTTTTAATAAAAGTAAATTTAATTAAATATATTTTTTAGAGAGAGTTTTGAAATCTAAAACTTCAGAATTTACTGACTCTGCAAATTTGTCTGCATCTGATTTCAATAAGAAAGAACTAATCATTCCATCTTCATCAACATAGAATGCATTTGTAGCAAATAGCTTCCATCCTTGGAATCTATCGTGAACAAAAAGGACACTTGGGGTCTTAGATTTAAATTTACCGTTCAATGCTAGTAGCATATTTTTAGTCGAGGCAAAGTTTTTAACCTTCTTTTGTCCTTCAAACCAAATTTGGGCTGCCATTTTTGGATTTTCAATTGAGGAAGAGTCATATGCATCTTTTCCTGTAATGACGTAAGAAGCGCCTTTTTCGCTTTGCTCATCAACTGATGTACCTAACTCTGAGACTGCCGCCTCAAGGAAAGAATCATCGATCCAATCTCTCACATCACTTGGTTGTATTGATTTATCTTGAATTTTTCCAAGATCTTTTAGTACTGCAATGCTATTTTCCAGAGCAAGCAACTGAACTTCTTTTATCTCAGGTGTAAGAGGTTGTAGTCCAGATGGTCCTAAAAACATATAAACAACTTCCTTATCTATACCTGACCACTCTTCTATACTCGCAGATAACTTTTCTGGAGTTTTTTGGAATTTATTATTAGCTTGAATTACTGACTTCATAAAAGCGGTAACTACTTCAGGACATTGCTTTGCGAAATCTTCCCTTACAGTTATTCCATGTAAAGTAGGTACTCCTGTTTGGGCTCCATCAAAAATTTTCTTAGCAAAACCTTTAAAGGGAAATAATTCTCCAAATGGCACAAAATCAGCATGAGCAGCAATTTGATTTTTCTGTAAAGCAGATCCTCCAACAGCAGGTGCCTGACTAATTAAAGTAACATCTTTTTTTGTATCAAGACCAGCATCACTTAACGCTTTTAATACCATTCCATGAGCTGCAGAACCAAATGGGACAGATACAATCCCACCCTTTAAATCTGTTAATTTAGTAGCAGAACTATTTATTGGAACGACAACTGCATTTCCAGCTCCATTGGGACTGTAAGCTAACGTTCCTATGTAAACAGTCTTAGCTTTACCACTACCCTCTCTACCTTTTATTAAATTAATAACTGCAGGGAAATCTCCCATTAAACCAATTTGTATTTGATTTGCAATCATTTTATTTGTGATTGGAGGTCCAGAGGTATAACTAGACCATTCCAAATCGTACTTTAAGCCTTTATATTCGCCGTCAGTTGGGAGATTATCCTTAAAAATTTCTAATTCTCTTACGACAGCTCCTCCCACAGCAGTATTAATTACTTGATCTTGCGTTCCAACATGAATTTTAGAACAAACTGCTTTTCCTGATTTTTTCCCAAAAGGGAATGCATTGGCCTGCGGGGTTAAAAAGGATGTTGCGACAGAAAGTCCAAGGATTAATTTCCAAAATTTACCTCTTTTGTAATTAAATCTTTTGGATAAATTTTTGTTAGGGAGATAAGTTTTCATAATAAAAACTTTGTTAAGTACATACATATTGAATAATCAAATTTCTTATACGGAAAAGTTACTTATGATACACAGAATGCATGAACTTATAGTTCTTATTTATGAGCAAAGTCACTATAAAAAATATTAATAGTTATTTAGAAAATATTTACCTATCAATCTCTCAGGGATCTAATTCTAAAAGTATATTTTTAAAAGTTTATAAGTGGTTTTGTTTTTCAAATGCTTTTATACTCTCCTCTCTAATTAAGCTATGACAAATTTGTCTTAATTCTATAAATCTTTTTGAATCTGTGGTTTCTTTATCCCTAGGTCGAGGAAGATCAATTTTTAAATCTCTTTTTATTTTCCCAGGGAGCGTACTCATTAACAAAATTCTATCAGACAAAAAAACAGCCTCATCAATATCATGAGTTACGAAAACAACCGTTATCTTAAATTCTCTCCAAATTTTAAGAAGATTTTCCTGCATAATAATTCTTGTTTGCGAGTCAAGGGCTCCAAAAGGTTCATCCATTAATAAAACATCTGGATAATTTGCTAATGCTCTTGCAATTCCAACTCTTTGTTGCATTCCACCAGATAATTCATTTGGATAATGATTTGCATATTTTGAAAGGCCAATCATATCTAAAAACTTTAAAGCTATTTCTTCTGGAGACTCATTCCCCTTTTTATTGATACTAGGGCCAAATGAAATATTCTCTTTTACAGTTTTCCAAGGATACAGAGAATATTGTTGAAACACCATCCCCATTTCTGGACTAGGTTTATTTATTTCTTTATTATCAAGAGAAATTTTTCCATTAGATGGATTTACGAATCCTGCGATACCATTCAAAAGTGAAGACTTTCCGCATCCAGAGGGTCCCAATATACATACAAATTCCCCGGGATTAATTGTTGCAGAGATATCTTTTAAGGCATAAATTTGCTCATTACGAGAAGAATAGCTTATTGAGATATTATCAATTACTACTTTCCCTTTTGTTTTTGAAAGAATGTTTTGATTCATTGTAAATAATTAAGTTTAAGAATCTATTCCTGATGAATAGGAAAATTTTTTAAAAGAGTTTCAGCAACAAAACCAACTTTTGAATCTTCAAAAGCCTTACCAAAAATAGTCACTCCAAATGGCATACCATTTTCATAGAAAGCAGCTGGTATTGAAATTCCACTTAAATCTAAAATATTTGCAAAATACGAATAGTATCCTAAGTTGCTATTTGAACCAATAGGATCTCTTTTAAGATCAGAAATTTTACACAAAAAACCCACTGTAGGTGTCATTAGAAATTCATTACAACCTATTTCTGATTCTAAAAAATATTGTATTTCTTTAACTCTCTCTTGAGCTTCAAAAACATCTTTACCACTCCACTTTTGACCATTTTCTAGGATCTTTAAGGTTGTATCTAAAACAGCACTTTTATTTTTTGCAAGAAATTTATACAGAGAGGAGTATCTTTCAGCTACCCAAGGGCCATCGAATAGCATTTTTCCTGCTTCCAAAAACATCGAGAAATCTATCGTAATAATCTCAATACCATCATCTTGAAGTTTCTCTAATAAATTTTCATATAATCTTTTTGCCTCTTTATTGCCAAAGAAATTTCTTTGTTTCTCTTCAGGAACTCTTATCCTAATTCTTTCCTTAATTTTCTGAATTTGAAAATTTCCTCTTTGGAAGTCATATCTTAAAGTTTTATCTTTTTTTGAATCAGAAAAAGCAATATGAGCTATTTCTAGAGCATCTTTTACAGACGAAGCAAATACCGATGGGCAATCAAGACTGGGACAACAAGGAACGAAACCTTTAGTACTTAAAGTTCCTCTAGTAGGCTTTAGCCCAATAATATTATTCATAGCAGCGGGAATTCGTCCTGATCCACCTGTATCAGTTCCAATAGAGAAACAAACTTGTTTTGTAGCTACTGACAGAGCAGAACCTGAACTAGAACCACCCGATATATATTCATCATTAAAAACGGAGGTACACAATCCATAAGGCGATCGAGTCCCATTTAATCCAGTTGCAAACTGATCGAGATTTGTTTTACCAAGGCAAATTGCCCCGGCATTTTCCAAAGCTTGTACTACTGGAGAAGATTTTTCTGGAAAGTATGAATATTTTGGACATGCTGCTGTAGTGGCTAGACCCTCAACATCAATATTATCTTTTACAGAAAAAGGAATGCCCCATAATGGTTTATTCTTTCGTGATGATGTGTAGACTAATTCTGCAATTTTGATAGCCTCTGATCTTTTCCTAAGAGAAATCCATATTTTATCCTTGGAGTCTTTCTCAATTCTTTCATAACAGTCATTTATAAGCTCAGGAGGGCTCAAACTTGAATCATCATATAATTCTCTGATTGAGTTTAAATTAAATTTATTTTTCAAAATAATTGAATTTACTAATGTGAATAAGGGGTATTAAAAAAAGAGGGTTTTACCCCCCCCTTTTTTATGAATTAAATTTAATCCACAACTTTTTCTAAATAAGATGGATCAAGGAATTTTTCGTAATCCTTCCTTTTAAGTTGTTTTGGTAAACGTTTCTGGGAGACAAGAAACTTAGATGTTTTAACAAGTGTGTCTGCAAAACCTCCGATATCATCAGATGTACCCATATATTGAGAAGTTAGTTGTTTTTTGCAAGGAACCATTTCTGTACCTTTCATCATTCGAGTTGCATCCTCCAAATCCAAAGATAATTCTTCAGCAATTATTTTTGCCGTTTTTGCAGGATTATTGATCCAGAAATCGATACCTGCACATTCAGCTTTTACAAACTTTTCAACATATTCTGGATATTTTTTAGCGAATGACTTCATTACAACTCCAACATCCCAAGTAGGATAACCTCTTTTTTCCATAATTCCAGAAGTCATAAAAATATTACCTCCTCTTTTTACAGCTTTATCTAAGTTAGGCTCCCAAAACCAAGCTGCATCAAGATCACCTCTCGCCCAAGCTGCTGCAATATCATTTGGTCTTAAATCTAGAATTGTCATCGATGATGGATCAATTCCTTCATCAGCAAGAGCTTGCAGTAAAAGGTAATGAGTTGTGGAACCGAAAGGAGCAGCAACAGTTTTCCCTTTTAAATCCTTGAAAGATTTAATATTTGCATCAGTTCTGACAACCATTGCTTCTACAAAATCAAGCATATTAAGAACCATGATTCCATCAATTGGTAGTTTTCTTGTAACCCCAATTGCAGTAGGAGGATTACCTAAACCCCCAAAATCTACTTGTTTTGCGGCGATAGCTCTTAACATGTCTCCTCCACCACCAACTTTGATATGCTCAACTTCTACACCAGGCATTTCTTTTTGAATAAGACCTAAATTCTTAGTAACTAACTGAGCATTTACTAAGTTTAAATAACCCACTGTAATTTTTTTTGGTTTTGCAAATGCTTCAATGGGAAAAGTCATCATTAGAAGTGTCATTGCAGAAAGTGATCCAAAAAGAGTTTTGGATACTTTATTCAAAATGTTTTTCATTTTTTTTTTGATAAAATCTTTAAGGATAAAGGTTGTTTTTGTCCGATAAATGGACTTTGGCTTGATAATTGATGCCTAGGGCCCGAGATATCGGGTCCAAGGCATCAATATTCTTCCTATAAATCGCATAAATATATCAAGACCAATACCTGTTAGGCCTAAAACTATTAATCCCATAATCACAACATCAGATAACAAAAACTTTGCCGCATCCCAAATCATCCAACCAATCCCTGCAGATGCCGCAACAATTTCAGCAGCTACTAAGACTGTATAAGTAAAGCCCAGTGATATTCTCATTCCTGCAAGTATTGTGGGACCAGCTGCTGGAAGATAAACATTGAAAAGGATTGTTTTTTTTGATGCACCTAAACCTTTGGCGACTCTTAGGTAAACAGGATCAATATTTTGAACTGCTTGTATGGTGGCTATTATCAGTCCTGGCAATGCAGCTAAAAATAGAAGCGCAAGTTTTGATTCTTCTCCAATACCTAGCCACATTACCAAAAGTGTATATAAACCCAGAGGAGGCAATGGTCTATAGAATTCTATTAAAGGATTTAATAGAGCTCTAGCTATTTTTGATGCCCCCATTAAAACGCCCATTGGAATACCTATAAAGCAAGCCATAATGAATGCAGCTAATATCCTATTTACGCTTGTGAATACATGAACAAATAATGTATTTCCTTGGTAACCTTCAGTTGAAACTTCTATAAAAGATTGCCAAATTTTTAAAGGGCCTGGAAGAAAAAGTTCATCAGCCAAGCCTGTTTCAGTTACTACTACCCACGTAATAAATAAAATATTTACAGTTAACATCGAATACGCAAAAGTTTTTTTACGCATGAAAGGAGGAATAAATCTTTTGATGTTTCTTTTATTTTTTATTTGATTATTACTCATTATTTTTATGAACCTTCTTCAATTCCTAAAATTTCAATAATCGTCAAAGCATACATTTTTGCTGCAATAACAGCTTTAGTTATAGAGATACTCTCATTATCTGGAGCCCAACCATCCTCTCCAGGACCAAAAGTAACTGCATTTATTCCAACTTCTCTAAATCTAATTGTGTCATTAAAAGCATTTTTTCTATTTGGTATTGCTTCTTCACCCATAAATTTCGAATAAACCTTATTGATTGATAAACAAGGTTCTTCATTTAAAGGAACTGGATCAGTTGCAGGAACAAATAGTGAATCTTTTACTTGATTTATTTTATAAGTGATATCTTTTCTATCTCCCATAAAAGATTTAACTTCATTTTCGATATCGAGGATTATGCTTTCAAGATTCATGCCAGGTACAATTCCCACAACAGCCAGAGTTATTGTGCAGGCATCAGGAGAGAATTGCATCTCCCCAGGTAAGCCACCTCTTATACGAACAATTGTTGTACAAGGTGGGGTGTGGCCCATGAAATCAGTTATTTCATGAGTGAAAGGCATTTTTTCTAAATAGGAAATTAACCTAGCTGCTTCAACAATTGCATTATTACTTGTGTCAGGACGCCAAATATGGGCTTTGTCACCTTCTATTGTTACCTCGATAAGACAATGTCCTCCATTGGCTATAGACAAATTCATACCCCAATCGCCCTTAGTAGCATCACCGCCATATGCAGTTGGTTCTGCAGTAATTGAATAATCAGCTTTAATTCCTATCTCTTTAGTTAGATATATTGATCCATGAGTTCCATCTCTCTCTTCATCTACGCAAAAGCAATACATTAGATCGCCTTTTAACTTAATCCCATTTTCAACTAATGCTTGAGCAGCAAGAATGGTACAGGCTAAGTTCCCCCGTGTATCAGATGATCCCCTAGCATATAAAAGGTCTCCATCTCTTGTAGCCTCAAATGGATTGTAATTAGTTTTATTCCATTTATGAGGTTCTACAACTGGGTATGTATCCATATGGTCATTCATCATTAAAATAGGACCATTCCCTTTACCTTTTAAAACCCCAACAACATTTGGTCGGTGGGGAACACTTTCGTATCTTTTAACATCCATTCCTATTGCTTCTAATTTACCTGAAATAAGCATCGCAATTGCTTCTTCTTCTCCTCCAGGTAAGTCAGGATCAAGTGGATCGCAAGCTCTTGGTTGTCCTGCTTTTATTAATTCCGCAGCTAATTTGAGCCACCTTTCTTCCGTTATGTCATTTAGAATTTTCTGCTCAAATTCTGAAAATTTTTGATCCATTAAGTTATACGCATTGATCACAAATTAAAAAGAATTAATAATTTTGACTGTATTGAGTTATACGAAAAACGAATTAAAAAATAGACTATAATGCAAAAAAATCATCACTTATCTAATATTTTGGAATCCTTTTTTCGATAAATAAAAATTTATTTTTGAAAAATAATTCAAAAGATGAGTTAAAAACTTAAAGTTTTCTCATTAAAAAATGAAAAATCTTCAAATTTATAAATATGTCGAAGCCATAGCAAGAACTGGTTCCATCCGTAAAGCTGCAACTGAGTTTTCGATAACTCCATCAGCATTAAATAGAAGATTATTGGCGCTTGAAGATGAGTTAAAGGTAAAGATATTTGAGAGAATCGGGAACGGCATGAGATTAAATCAGGCTGGTGAAATAATAGTCACTTTATTTAGATCTCAATTAAGTGAAATCAATAATTTAAAGTCACAATTAGCTGATTTTTCAGGTTTAAAAAGAGGTCAAATTTCAATTATTTGCAGTCAAGCTTTGTTGCCATATTTTTTACCAACTCAAATAGACCAATTTCAGAATAAGTTGCCAGAGATCAAATTTAATATCAATGTGGGTGATGGTGAAAAGGCGATTTCATATTTGAGAGATTTTAAAAGTGATTTAGCACTTATTTTTGAACCTGTCCGTTCAAATTACATTGAGACCATTTCAACTATTTATCAGCCAATACAAGCGGTCATGTCTCTAGAACATCCTCTTTCAAAATACAAGAGTATAAATTTGGTAGATTGCCTAAAATATCCTTTAGCTCTCCCCCCCTACCCCTATGCTGTCAGAGAAATTCTTGAAACAGCAGCAGCAGAGCAATCTTTAGATTTAGAACCAACTGTAGAGGCTGAAAGCTATATTTTTCTCCATAATTTTGTGGCAAGAAAAACAAATGCTATTTCCTTTGAAGTAGAAATAGACGTACCAAAACAATCGATTGATAGATCAATTTCGACTGTTCCTATAAATCTTTCAAACTCTCATCAAGGACAAATACATCTACTTAAACTTCAAGGAAGAACATTCTCAGGTGCAACAGAAAAATTTATCCAGCAACTACTTCATGTGTTTAATAAATAAAAGTAAAAAACCTTTTTTTAAAGAGAATAAAATCATAAGATTATCAAAATTAAAATAGACCCAATTTTTTTGTACAATTCTTTCCCATAAGTTTGATTATTATCCTAAATAGATATTTTAAATTATAAAAATTAAAACCTAGAAATTAAAAAGTCAGAATAATTAATCAATATTTATTACTTTTTTTGTGTATCCAATGAATATGGTATAAATCAATACTTTATGGGACCATGATTGAAATCAAATAATCTCTTATTAATGGTTCAAAGAATTAAGTGGTTTAGTGCTTGCACAATAATAATAGCAATGGTTTTCCATGTAATGGGATGGACCCCATGGAATAGTTTGCTTCAAATGCTTGGCGCTGCAGGATGGGTTTATTGGGGAATTAAGTCTGGAGAAAAAGCAATAATTCTAAATTTTCTTCCACAGTTTTTCATAATTATTCCAGGTCTTATTATTCTTCACTTCACAAAATAAATTTAAATCATAATAATTAAATTTTTTACCTAAATAATTTAATTCTGAAGAAACTATTTAGTGTATATATATTGCTATCGTGAAAAAATTTTTTATTTCTTGGAATAATTTTTCTTTTATCCTCGTGTAGTAATGATGGGGAATTATACATAACCAATGAAGATTCGCTTTTTCCAGTAACTTCTGAGAATGCTCAAATTAGCTGCGGCGGAAAATCTAGAATTCTGCAAAATGAGAATGAAGAAATTATTAAAATAGAAATAAAGGAATCAGATAATGGAAAGAATAAACTTGTTGAGTTTTCTACTTTAGAAACTGACAGGAAAGGAGGTAAGTATCGAATCATTAGTTGTATTCAAAAAAAAGAACCAAAAAATTCAATTATTAAAACTTTTCAACCATTAATAAATTGCTAATTTTTTATTTCAATAGTTTCTATTTAATTAAGAATTTTCGACTTAAATTTTTGTCTGAAAGATTATTGGAGTAAGCCACTTTCAGACTTAAGTAATGGAAGTATAAATAAGCGTTTTATATTTTTTATTGTTTTTTTAAAATTTATAGATTGATCAATTTTTTAAAATGATTATTTATGCAAAAATCATCATTTTATCTGTAATGATATTGAGGCACTCTTAATGTTCTGAGTCAAAGCAGCGGTCTGTTGAATGCCTAAAATGTTTTATAGATGATTGATATTTTTTGCATTGTAAAGCGTTGCAAAATTACACATATTATTTCAAATAATTTTTAAACCAATCTCTTTTAAATAATTTCAAGCAAGATCATAATGCCTAAAATCTCCTGAAATAACAAAATTATCTCCTAGCTTATCGTTGAGAAATTTATTAAAAATCAACAATTCTTTGGCAGTAAGCATCAACAAGTTCTACTGGGACTTTGACTTTCTTAGCGGTAATTATCTCGTTACTTTCAGCCTGCTCATCACTTCCATAAGAATAAAAAGCAAAGTATCTTGCACAAACTTCTCTGAAGTAGGCAAGTTTTGCATTTTCTTTTAGACTTTCTGCCATAGAAAACAAATTAATAGCAATAATCGCCAATAAGATGGTCATTGGGTATTTTTTAAAAAAATTGATAATTTTGTTTTTCATTTATTTAAGTGAAAATGGGTGGGGGTGCAAATAGGAAGGATTTCATCTTCTTTCGATTTCTATTATTTTGGCTAAATCAGAACAAACATTAACGCTGAAATACTCCGTAGCTGACCAAGTATATTCTTGGTGAGTACGAGCAGCAACACTTACAAAACAATCATTTTCATACCAACTACGATAATTAGGGTTTAATTTAGTTCCTTTTAATCTATTTTCTAATACTTTTCCATATTTCTGAATTACAAGATTAATAGCTTCGTACTAAATTTCTCTTTGTCTTTCATCTGCAAAAACTTATGGCAATATTATAAAAAATAGCAGTAAAAGTATTGATAGTTTCATTTATGCAAAGAGTTCAATCGAATATACGGTATCCTTACAATTATTTTTTTAATCCCATTCCTTTGCAAAAAGAGATTCCATCTCTGCACCTAATTTTTCTAAGTCAGAACAGTTCATTAATAAATGAGATTTGTGGTTATTGACTTTTACAAACTCATAATTAGTTACAAACTTTTTGCACATTTCTTCAAGAAATAATGTCGTTACATCATTTTTAAATTATTCAAATGTAAAGCTAAAAGTTGAAATGATGAGAGTGTTCATAAAAAAGAGGAACATTACCCCCTTTATTTTATGTCGGATGTCACATTTATCATCCAAAACTTTTTCCACTAAATGTGCTGCTTCTTCATCAGTAAGAAACTGGTGTTGTCAACCAATTTAGAAGCTCTGACCATTGTGCAAATTGTTCATAAATAGCTTTTGGTTTTTTCGTCTTGATAACAATCCAAACTTTTTAAGGGTCAGGAGCATGATATTTTCCAAAAATTTCAACTCCTGGATAGTCCCCTCTTTCTGCAAGGAATTTCTCAGCACATTTTTGGTGGTAGCCAGTCTTAAATGACCAATGCTTTATGTAAAGCATCTTTTTTTATATTTTCAATTAGTAGCAAATACATGGAAAAAAAATTTATTAATTACTTTAATTAAAAATATATTTATAATTAAATTGCCTTGCCTTTAAGTTATTTAATAAAATTCAATTATCCGAAATTCACATTTTCTTGAAATAAACCAAATAAGTTATTACCAACTATCGCAGCGATTATTAATACGAAGGCAACTATCGCGAAAAGAGCACTAACATCTTTTATGTCATAAGGAGCTTTAAATAAAGGTTTCTGGTCTGCCATGGTTATCAAATTTATAAATGCAATTGAATCATATTTTAATGCTTGTGAGAAGTATTAAGTTATTTTTTTTAATCTAAGATTGGACAATAAAAAAGCCACTAAAAGTGGCTTTTTTATATTATTGGATAAATGAACTAGCTTGTGTAAGCTTTTCCTCTATAAGTTAGTTCGTTGTGCTGCTTCTTAGCAATTTCTTTGTTCTGGACGTACTTTTGTCCTCTGTAAATTAGAGTCATTTTTTAAGCTCCGGTTTCGCTTAAGTCCCCGTTCCATGGCTTAAGTCGATTTGCGGCTTGCTAAACGCAAGTTGAACGTTTTGGTAGCGGTTGCTACAAATAAATATTAACATCCAAGAAAATTATTTGTCCAGGTTTTTAATAAATAAACTTAAATATCTTAATAATTCAAATAGGAGGATCCTAGTACAAAATATTTGCCTTTAATTCTTATGCCGTTTCTTGCAGGTTACATTTTGTTCGTTTTTAAGAAGTATTTTTTATTTAAACACTTTTTAAATGTAAAATTCTGAATATTATAAAATTTGTTTTATGTTTTCTCAAAGCAAAAAACCTACAAGACAAAGATCTAACTCTGCCAATACTCAATGGACTCCATTATTTGCTGAATTACTACCATTCGCAAACAGAATGAACGATAAGGTTCAATTGGTAAATGCTTTGGCTTTTACTTTTATTATGGGATTCTCAATTTTTGGAATTGCTCTATGGAGACTCTCAGCGCTGACTTAATTATTTAATTTTGCAAAGCATTAATTTTTGATTCTTTGTTTTTAATTATTGTTATTAACCATCTAGAGGCAACTCCTCTAGATATAGATCTATTTTTTAGAAATCTACATATATAGATGTGTAGATTTTTTTCGTTTTTAGAGTTAAATTTTTCTTCAAAGTCTAAAATATCCTTTTCTGACGTTCTCTTTCTTAGCTCATCCACTAAGGCATTGCTGGAGGAATCATTAAATAAGTTCCCAATATTTAAGCTTATTGTCATAAATAATTTATGTCCCTATTAAAGAGGTAGCCATAAATTAAATTTTAAAAAACTAATTTATAGTTTTTATTTACAAATAATTTAATATTTAATCTTTTGGTTTAGTCAGAGGAAGTAGGCACTTATCTGAATCACATCCTGCGGGTCCTGCTTCAGATAGTTCTCCAACATCATATTTATTGAGAGCGTCAAAGAAATCGTTATTAACTTTCCTTTCTATTACGTTATTTTGCAATGATATATATTCCTCTTTACTTATTGGTTCAAAAGGTAATCTCGGGAAAGTAGCGTTGGCACTAAATCGAGCTAGTAATGCCGCTGAAATATATCCCTCGTTATTTTCTATTGAATTATGAATAGCCTTAGCTAAATCTTCGATTTCATTTTCTCTAAATTCTACGGTTGCAGAGGTATTATGCTCAGTGTAAAATTTCTGCACTTGCATGTAAAAATCAAATTGTGCTAATGCTGAAAAATTATTTATATCTATCTGGTCTGCACCATCTATATTTGCCCAGCTAACTTCTGTAGGGATTTCAACTAACCATTCTGTGCATCTTGGATCAAATGGATTATCAAGCAAGCAGCCATTTTCATCTTTATCAGATTGTGATGGAACAACTGAGTAACCATAATCCATGCAAGCTAAGGCTATTGGATCATTTTTTCTGAAAGTTATTCTTCTTATAAATCTTTGAGCTTTTGGAGGATGCCATCCTGGAGCTGCCCCAGTAAGAAGACTTTTAGTCCCAGCTGGTTGAACTGTTGTGCATCGATTTGGTCTTCTTAGATTATGTTTATCACAATATTCCCAGACAGTTTCTTTTACTATTTTTCTCCAAGAATCTAGGAATTTAGCTTCCTTCTCCTTGAAAGACTTTCCTTCCTCGCTATTTGGCCTTCCTGCTTCCCACCACTTCAACCATTGCGTCCCAAAGGCATGTACACAAAAATCAAATAATCCAGTGAAACTTACTCCTACAATAGGGTCGTATTCTCTACTTTTTCTATAACGCTCAACTTCAAATTCATGATTAAGTAAGCATGCTACAGAAAGAGCTGCTGCCTTAAAAGCTTTTTTTTGCTCTTCTAGATTTTCGGGATCAATCTGATTTAAATGAACTTCCGCCAAGTTGCAGTGGAAATCATTTCCCAAGATCTCCCCACAAGGGTTAAGTCCATATCTGCTCATCCTGTGGTCTAGCTCTTCTTCAGAAAATGGGCCATAACTAATATTTATCCAATTTCTCGCTTCATCCTTACCTTGTTCTGAGTAGATTTCAATAAATTCCTTTCTTAATTCATCGTCTTTGAGAATATCTGCATTTGATCTTGCGATTGCTTCTGGAGCAAATTGAATAGCTCCCTCACCTGAATGGAATTGTTTTGTTACGGCATCCAAAACAGTTTGGTATGTAGGTTTTGTATGGTAAACCCTAGTATGATTAGCCATCCTGAGGGCATCTTTTTCAGGATCTATTCTCCAATTACCATTTGCATCTTGACTCCATAGATTTTCTTTTGCAGATGCAGCCTCCTTATCATCTGAGGCAAATTGTCTCATTCCAGCACTTCTTCTTATATTCCCAGCAACTATAGTTACTGCAGCTTCATCAATTAATAAACAACACTCTACTGTACTTAATTTCCTGCCTATTGCCTTTGCAAGAAGTGATGCGACTCTGGAGTAGAGATCTTTCAATTTAATAGGATTTGCCATCCCACCAAAACCTTTTAATGATTCTCCAGCAGGTCTAATATCTTCCAAATTTATATAAACATCAATTTCTCTTTCAAGATTTTCATTACTTGATGCTTCAAGAAGATATTTGTAGCTATCTACCCAGCCTCTTCTGCTATCTCCAACTTTAATGTGAAGATCTTTTCCTTTAATTTCTAATGATGACTTTTCTTCTCTTTGATCTTTAGGAGTTATTCCAACTTCACTGACTGATTTAATATTTATTTTGTTTAAAACCGTAGGTAGTTTGTTTATAAAATGAGGTTCAATTATTGCACCTGTTCCACATCCCATCATTGCTAAGTCCATCATTAATGCGAAGGCTTCCCAATCAATTAAGTTTGTTGAGGTACAGTTGTATGCTCCTGAGAAATTTTGGTTCTTATTAATCCAAGGGGTTCCGCCTATCCATAACCATCTCCCTGAAGGTTGGGCTTTTTGGTTACTTTGCATTTCTCTCATTAGGATCAATTCTTCCTCGGAAAGTTTTCCTAGTTCTTTTAACCCCGATAAATTCCTTTCGCCAACTTCGCTCCAGTTTTCCCTTTTGCCAGATGAAGTTTTTCTACTGTAAGATCTGAAAAAAACAGGATAAGCTGCTGGCGCAGTCTTTGGAAAATCATCTTTTTTAAGATTATTGGAATTGCTCTCCGAAGAAGCTTTATTTGGTGCAAGAGTCACGATAAAAAAAACGTATTTAAATAACCCGTACTGGAAGAATAACTCTACCTGTGGCGTCTGCAACCATTCTTACCACTATTTAAAGGTTTGTGTAAAATTATGTTTAATATGAAATCTTTGTTAAAGAAAGGATATGGAAAGAATCCCTGAACCTGAATTAATGGTAGAAAAAGAGCAGGTCATTTCTTATGACGAAGCTGATTTTTCAGAAGGTGAAGTTAATCTTATTAATCAAATAAATTATTATCTTTTGAGAAAAAATATTTCTTTAGGTGAAAAAGATTTAATAGTTGATTTAGGATGCGGCCCAGGAAATATTTCTGAGAAGTTAGCAATAAAATGGCCTAATACTGAAATAGTTGGAATAGATGGCTCTACAGAGATGATTTTGAGAGCAGAATATAATAAAAGTATTTCTACTAATCAAAAAAAATTAAAAAATTTACGCTACATTTGTTCTGACATCAAAGACATTAAATCAAATAATTTTTTGTTTAAAAAAAGAATTAGTTTACTTGTAAGCAACAGTTTGATTCATCACATTACCAATCTTGAAGATTTCTTCAACACCATAAGAAGTTTGTCTAGTAATAACACTGTTAATTTTCACAAGGACTTAAAAAGGCCATTAGATGAACAGTCTGCTTTAGAACTCAAAGCACAATGTTCAACTAAATATAATGAGATTCTAACTAATGATTATTTTGCATCTTTAAGAGCTTCTTATACTTTCAAAGAGTTAAAAAATTTCACTTTAGAGAATGATTTATCCTCTTTAGATGTGTTTGAAGACGGTGATAATTATTTAATAGTCTATGGTAATGTTTAAGAACTAAGTAAGAGGCCCTTATATTATATAAATGATCTTAGGTACTAAAATTCTAAATAATAAAGACATACTGGATGCTGTAAATAAAAGAAGAAATTTTGCTATTATTTCACATCCAGATGCTGGGAAAACGACTCTTACTGAGAAGCTTCTTTTGTATGGAGGTGCCATTCAACAAGCAGGAGCAGTAAAAGCTAGGGGTAATCAGAGAAAAGCAACCTCAGACTGGATGGAACTTGAGAAACAAAGAGGTATTTCTATTACATCAACAGTATTGCAATTTGAATATGAAAGATCAGTAATCAATCTATTAGATACACCAGGACACCAAGATTTCTCCGAAGATACTTATAGAACATTAGCTGCTGCTGATAATGCAGTTATGTTGGAAGATGCTGCTAAAGGACTAGAACCTCAAACTAGAAAATTGTTTGAAGTTTGCAAGATGCGAAAAATACCAATATTTACTTTCATAAATAAAATGGATCGACCAGGAAGAGAGCCATTTTCTTTACTTGATGAAATCGAATCAGAACTTGGATTAAATACTTTACCTATTAACTGGCCAATTGGAAGTGGCGAGGAATTTAGAGGGGTTATTGATAGATTTTCGAGAGAGGTGATTTTATTTGATAAAGCCCTGAGAGGGAAACAATCGAATGAGAAAAGATTAAGTCTTGAAGATAAAGAACTATCAAAATATGTAGAGAGAGATTTACTTGAAAACTCACTTGAAGAATTGGAGGTTCTTGATGAAGCAGGCTCGAAATTTGAAAAAGAAAAAGTTTTTAATGGCTCTTTAACCCCAGTTTTCTTTGGATCTGCCATGACTAATTTTGGTGTAAGACCATTTTTAGATAGTTTTTTAAAAATGGCTCAAAAGCCAACTTCAAGAAATAGTAATAAAGGGGATATTGAACCTGCAAGCGATGAATTTAGTGGGTTTGTTTTTAAGCTTCAGGCAAATATGGATCCAAAGCACAGAGATAGGGTTGCTTTTATAAGAGTTTGTAGTGGAAAATTTGAAAAGGATATGTCAGTTAAACATTCCAGAACTGGTAAAACAATCAGATTATCAAGACCACAAAAAATATTTGGGCAAGATAGAGAAGTCGTCGATGATGCCTATCCTGGAGATGTTATTGGCTTGAATAATCCAGGTATGTTTTCTATTGGAGATACTCTTTATACTGGTACTCATCTGGAATACGAAGGTATACCATCCTTTAGTCCTGAAATATTCAGCTGGCTAAGAAATCCAAATCCCTCAGCATTTAAAAACTTTAGAAAGGGTGTTAATGAACTTCGTGAAGAAGGTGCTGTTCAGATTCTTTATGACTTTGATGAGAGCAAAAGAGACCCTATACTAGCAGCTGTTGGTCAATTGCAGTTGGAGGTAGTAACTCATAGGTTAAAAAGTGAATATGGTGTAGATGCAAATCTTGAATCAATGCCATATCAATTAGCTAGATGGGTTTTTGATGGATGGCCAGCCATTGAAAAACTAGGAAGAATATTCAATTGTAAAATAGTTAAAGATTGTTGGAATAGGCCAGTTATTCTTTTTAAAAATGAGTGGAATCTAAATCAATTTGTTGAAGACAATAATCAATTAACTTTAAACAAAGTTGCGCCAGTTGTTAGTGGAGTCGAACCAATTGTTTTATAAAGCCTTAAAGGATTATAAAATTGGTTAATCTGTTAGTATTGAAAAAAAAAATTTTGGACTCAAACAGCAATAAAAACAATAGTGAAAACTCACCTTATGAAATATTAGGTGTAAATGAAGGCGCTGCTTTTGAGGATATTCAGAAGGCTAGAGATCTTAAAGTTAAAGAGGCGGGTGAAGATTTGATTTTGAAAGCGAAAATAGAATCCTCCTTCGATCAATTACTGATGGTTAGTTTGAAAGCCAGGCAATCAGGAAATGTAAGCTATGAAGCTGTTAGTGCTTCAAAAAAAGAAAAACAAATTAATCAATTTACCAATAATAATTTCCCACTACTTTCTAAGATAAAAAATTTAAATAACAATTCTAAGAACTCAAGTCAGTATGGTCTGCCAAAAATAACGCCCCCCTCATTTGACAATCTTTCAATAAAAATATCAGTTGGACTATTATTTATAATTTTGTTATTTATCAGTCCAGACTCAAATAATAGACTTTTGCTTTCTATCTCAACACTAATACTTACCTATACTCAAATTAAATCGGGTAAAAGATTTATAGGTTCTCTAGGATGGAGTGTTACCTTTCTTTCGATAGGATTAATATTCGGGGGATTACTTGAAACTAATTCTTTCATTCAGGAAGTATCAAACAATTCTTTATCTATCCAGAAAATTCAATCTATTCCAGCCATGGTTATTTTATGGCTAGGCGTAATTTTTTTATGATTGATTTTCTATCATAGATTTAATTTCTTCATAATTTATAAGATATTTATTCTTACAAAATTCACAAACCAATTCTGCTTTGCCATCTTTCTTGAGGATATCCTCTAACTCGCTCTTATCAAGCATTTGCATTGCATTTAAACTTCTTTGTTTAGAACACTTGCATTTAAAACTAACTTCTTGGGAACGAGCTTTTTCAGATATTGATTTATCGTCAATATCGGGGAAAATATTTTTTATTAACGAAAGAAGATTATCTTTTGACTGAAATAGGTCTTCGCTGAAAGAATTAATTTCTTTACATCTTTCTTCAAGTAATGAGACCAGTAATGGGTCAGTGTCTTTTTTAGGTAAAACTTGAGCTAATAAGCCACCACTACAAATGACACCTTTATTTTGGATTTTTTCTCCTATAAATACAGCAGAAGGAGTTTGTTCTGAATGATATAAATATGAAGCTAAGTCTTCTGCCATATGCCCATTTACTAATTCAACTGTACTTGTAAAGGGCTCTCCAATTCCGCTGTCTCTAATAACATTTAAATATCCTGTACCTAATGCTTTTGTGAAGTCAAAAGAATATTTATTACGATCTATTTTGACAAGGTCTAATTCTAAATTGGGATTTCCTACATAACCTCTCACTTTGCCGTCTCTGCCTGCATCAACTAGCAATCCCTTCAAAGGTCCGTCAGACCTAACTCTTAAAGTTACCCTCCCATGCATTATCTTCATTGAGCTTGCTAAAAGAAGCGAAGCACTAAATGCTCTACCTAAGATACAGGTGGTTAAATAAGAAAGACCGTGTCTTTTTTTAGCTTCTAGAGAAGATTCTGTTGTTAAGACAGCAACTAATCTTATTCCTCCATTTGCTGCAGTAGCGCGCACTATCCTATCCTTCATGATTTTCTTTCATATGATTTTTGATTTTCCCTTTTTCCAGGGTTAACATCCTAGACGGAATGCCTTCAAATAACGCAGGTTCATGAGTAACAATAATAATTGTATTTTTATTTTTTAGATCAAGAATTAAATTCTTCACATCATTTCTCATTGAATAGTCTAATCCAGCAGTTGGTTCATCAAGTAGAAGAATTGAGGGGTTTCTAAGTAGCTGAACAGCTACAGCTAACCTTCTTTGTTGTCCTCCACTTAGTTGTTCTGGTGGTTGGGCTAGATTAATTTTTTTCAAACCAACCTTATTTAAAACTATGTTTATATTTTCATCTCTTAAAGATTTATGGCCTATTTTTAATTCTTTTCCAATGGTTGTACCTATAAAGTATCTTTCAGGAAATTGGAATACTACTCCACAAAACCATCTTCTTTGCCTAGAAGATAAAATTTTATTCTTCCAAGTAATTTTTCCTTTTTGTGGATTTGTTAATCCGCTTATTATTTCGAGCAGTGTTGTTTTCCCAGAACCACTATTACCGCAAATTAAAATGATTTCATTTTCATGAACTTTTAAATTTAGATTGTCTATTATTTTTCTTTCACCAGTTTGAGGTTGATAAGATATTTCTTTTAAATCAAGCATTATTAATTAAGTTATAGCTATGAATTTTAATATAGTAATTACTTACTTATAATAGCTATAGATCTAAAAAGCTATTAGTCAATATGAATATTATTTTTAGAGAAGTTGATCCTTTTAATTGTTGGATATGGATAAGATTTTCAGAATCACCAACTCAAGATGAAAAAAATTATTTAGATGGAGTTTTTGATAGTTGGTACGTGTTAGGAAGGTTAGGGGGATTTAATTCTGAAAATTTGCAAACTCATGAAGAGGGTTCTGATTTAAGTTGGATGTCCTACGATAATGACCAAAAAAATGTATCTCTTCCTGCCTTAATGCATAATTTAGGAATTATGGAATATCAAAACCTCTGGGGAAGATGTTGGGTTGATTTTGGAACTTCAGACTCCATTTCAATAGATATATTAATTAATTCTTTGAATGAGATATCAAATAATTATGTAAAAATTGAAGAGTTAATTATTGGTGGTGAAAATAATGATTGGGCAATTGAAGAGCATGAAGATTTGGTCTTCAAAGATTAAGTGTTTAGATGGAAGACTTAACAAGATTAATTATTTCGCATGAAAGAATTGAAAATATAAAGAACAATAATATAGAACTTACTAATGAAGAGGCTCATTATATAAACAAAGTAATGAGGATAAAAAATGGTAAAGAAATATTTATAGCTAACGGAGAAGGTTCATTATGGAAAGCTATAAAAGTTAAAAATGATTTTTTAGAAATAATTCAATTAAAAAAACCTTACTTTTTTCAAGAACAAGAAATATACTTATTAGGAATAGCTGTTGTTATACCAAAAAGTGGTTTTGAAGATATTTTAAAAATGTGTACTGAAATAGGAATTGATTTTATACAGCCATTATTTTCAGAAAGACAGGTAAATAAAAATTTAAATTTTTCGAGAAAACTTTTGAGATGGAATTCAATTATCAAAGAATCAGTTGAGCAAAGTGAGAGATTATGGAAACCATCTATCTTAAATGGTATGGATATTATTGAATGGCTAAAAAGTAGAAATAATCAAGAAAGAGTTTCAATTTCTATAACTAGAGAAGAAACACGATATGACTTAAATCAATGGTTAAGAAAACAGCAAGAATTTGTAAATAAAAAAGGAGTTATTTTTTGGAATGTAATTGGCCCTGAAGGAGGTTGGTCCTCTAAAGAAATTGATTTCTTTAATAAAAATAATATTACCTTTGTTAAACTTTCTGACACTATCTTAAGAACTTCAACGGCTAGTATTAATGCATCATCAATTCTAAATCAATGGAGAATTGATTTTAAATTAATTAACTAGATAAAAATGAGTTTGATTATAAATCAATTTGTTATAGGTTTTTGCATTAATTTTATTTTGATTTATATTTTCTGCAAGATTCCTTTGATGACAAAAGGTGGTTGGATAAGTGCAGGTATTTTAGGGACAATTTTGTGGGGATGTTTGTCCTGGCAGGGTTGGATGTCAGTTGTGTTTTATTTATTATTTGGATCTCTCGTAACCAAAATAGGTTATAAATTTAAAAAAGAACAAGGAATAGCTGAAAAAAGAGGTGGGAGAAGAGGTTCTGAAAATGTATGGGGCTCTGCAGCTACAGGATTAGTTCTTGCCATGATGACTAAATTTAATCCTTCTAACGAGATTTTGTTTAAAGTAGGTTTTGCTGCAAGTTTTTCAGCAAAGTTGGCGGATACTTTTGGTAGTGAAATTGGAAAAAGATTTGGGAAAGACACCTATTTAATTACTTCATTTAAAAAGGTTGAGAGAGGAACTGAAGGAGGAATAAGTATAGAAGGAACTTTAGCTAGTATCTTTGGATCAATATTGATGGCTTATATAATGCTTCGTCTATCAATTATTTCTACAAAATATTATTTTATAGTTGTTATAGTTTCTGGATTCTTGGCAACACTTTTTGAAAGTATTATTGGTGCCAAATTTCAAAATAAATATAAATTAAGTAATGAATTGGTAAATGCTATTCAGACAAGTATCGCTTCTATTTTTTCTATCTTTTCACTTTTCTTATCCTCATATTTTTTAAATTAAAAATATGAGGAAAGACTTAGGAATCCTTCCATTTTGTAAGAATTTCCCAGCTCTTCAGTCTTTGAAAAATCCAGAAATGACCTTCGGAATTGAGATGAATTCCATCATGCGTAATCCAATTTTTACTTCTTTTATCAGAATACATTTCTCTAAAAGTAGGAAGAAATGGGACATTCTGATTAAGGCATACTTCCTCCATTCTCCTTTCATAAAGATTACAAAAATCATTTGAATACCATAGACATCCTGCGAACGGCATTTTGCTTTCGTCAACTGGTGTCAGGCCAATAACAAAGACATTTGTTTGAGAGTTCATTTCATTAATTAGTCTTTCTAATCCATATTCAAATCCATCTATATCTAATTGATTTCTTCCGTTTTTCTGACCAATTGCGGCAGTGTCGTTAAGACCCACATTTAGCAGGATTGCTTTAGGTTTATTTCTTCTCGTTTCTCCTCTAGATGACCATTCTATTTCCCATCTAGATGAAACTTTTTCTATCCCATCTCCCCTTACGCCAAGTTGATAAATTACTGGCCCATTTTGGTTATTGCACCAATCTTTTCTAAGCCTCTCACACCATCCTCCTCCTTCATTATCTCCCCAACCATAAACTGAGCTATCTCCAATTACAACTAGCTGTTTTGGTAAACTAATCACTATAACCCGTAAATAATTACTTGATTCAACAAATTATTCTTACTAATCAAGTTAAACTATTTTTGATTTTACCATTTATTAATTCGCCAATTATTGCGATGGAGCTATAAGCTATCAAAACTATGGTAACTTCTTGCCATGCGAAGGAACTTAGTGATTCTTGCAATTGCCAACCTAGACCAACACTTCCAATAACCCCAACAATTGCAGTTTCTCTAATAATGATGTCAGATCTATAAGCGCAATATGCTAAGTAACTTTTTGCTTGTTGAGAAAATAAACCTAAAAGCCAACTAGTCTTTTTTGAGATTCCTAAAGATTTCATTGCAATATAATTTCTCCTGTCTTGGTTATCTAGATTTGTAAAAAGTAATTTGCTTGTAATGCCAGCATTGTGAAGACCTAATGTTAAAGCTGCTAAAGATAAAGAAGGATTATTAAAAGTTAATAGAGTTAGAAGTACTACAGGTGTAGGTATTAAACGTAATAAAAGTGCAAAAATTTTTATAAAAATTTTAGAAGTATTATTATTAAAAATTCCTATTAATAATGGAGGTAAACTAATTGCGATTCCTGTTGATAAAACACTTAAAATTATTGTTTCTAATATAAGTTTGAAGAAATCAAATAATCCTAAATCTGAGCTTGATTTAAACAGAGAACTAATGGAATGAAAAGTTTCAAAATTATTCTTAAAAATAAAATAAAGAAAATATGAAAAAGAAAATAAAATTGTTATGAAAAAAACTGCAATAAAAAAAATAGATAGAATTTTATTTTTAGTATTAAATTTTATTTTTTTGAATATTAATCCAGAAATAATTATCAAAATTGCTAAGGACCATAAATAAGTCCATAACTCTCTAAAATTCAAAGTTTGGAAAGATAAAAAAATACTGGTACCTATTCCTCCAATCCCAAAAAGTCCTAAAATCACTGTACTTCTTATTGAACACTCTAATCGATATAAACCAAAGTTTTTAAATGTATTTATTATTGGATTCCATATTAAAGTTAGTAAAGAAGAAAATTTAGGTGCATTTATTTGATTTATAGATTCAAAACTTTTGTAGTCAATAGTTTCTAATTGTTCAGCAAAAACTTTTGAATTTACAGCAATATAAGGTATACATATAGCTATTATTCCTATCGAAAAATTTATTCCATATATTTGCATTAATATTATTCCCCAAACTACTTCGTGTATAGATCTAATTATTGTTAGAAAAAACTTTATTATGCGGTAGAAAATATTTGGAATATTAAAGATGTTATAAAAAATATTTGAGGATATTATTCCAAAAATTGCTCCAAAAATAATACTTACTAACCAACTAAAAAAACCAATTAAGATAGTTTCATTTAATCGATTAATTACGGTAATAATAATTTCATTATCGATCTTGGGATTAAATGCAGAAATTAAGAATTCTTGGAATAATTTTAATCCTCCAAAATGAATATTGTTTATTAATTGATACCCTAGAGGTATGCATACCAAAATTGGAAGAAAAGATAATGAGGTATAGTTTAATTTTAATTTATTCAACTAATTAATATATTTTGTCTAAATGAAGCTTCTTTAAGTTATTTCTTTTGATATTGAAAAAAATTTTACCATCCCTTATTCCAATAACTTTATCGAAATCGTTCAGCAAATCTAATCGATGCAATGCAACTAATGCCGTCTTTGGGGATTTTTTTGTATTATTTTTATCTACATTTTCTAGCAGTAGGTTTTTAATTATTGTTATCAATTTGGGGTCTAGATTATTAAAAGGCTCATCTGCAAGTAATATATTTGATCCTTGAATTAATGATCTAGCTATAGCCACCCTTTGTTTTTGCCCCCCAGATAGTTTTCTGATTTTTTTTTCGTAAATAGAGTCATGAAGTCTACATAATTGCATATATTTATGCGCCTTCTTAAAAGAACTTATATTTAGTAAATTTTTAAAAGCGAAATAAAAATTGTTTTCTGCTAGTAGTCCACAATTAACATTTTGTTCTGCAGAGAGATCTTCTATTAATCTTAAATCTTGCCAAATAGTTGTTATCTTACTTTTCTGCTTTCTATCTAATTCCTCGAAACTTTTATTGAATAATTTAAACTCACCTTTAGTTGGCTTAATAGTGCCATTAAGTACTGATATAAGTGTAGTTTTTCCTGAACCGCTTTTACCTAAAAGTGCAATTTTTTCCCCAGAATTTATTTTTAAATTTATTTTATTTAGAATCAGATCATTTTTGTATTTATAAGATATATTTTTTAATTCTAAGAGAATATTATTCATCTAATTTTATTTAATTTCCTCCCGATTTCCTCTATATTTTTATATTGTTTTGCTTCTGCATTTATAAATCTTTTTGCATTGAACATATCTAATATCTGTTTATGTGATTTTTGCTTTATATCTAAATTTAGAATTAATGATTTAAGTTCGTTTGTAAACCCTTCCCCGAATCTATTTTCAAGATCCCCTTGAGCAATCCAATGATAGTCAACATATTCTGGGGTGATCCAGAATAATTCTAAATTACTTGTTCTTTTGGGATTATTTTTAAGAGTGTTTTCCCAAACTTGTTTATTTAAAGCTCCAGCATCAAATGCCCCACTATTAACTAAAGCGATAGTGGCATCATGACTTCCACTAAAACCTACTTTTTTTCCTTTAAAGTGTTTAATTTCTACCCCTGCTCGATTTAAAAAATATTCTGGCATTAATCTTCCAGAAGTTGAGTTTTCAGAGCCAAAAGTAAATCTTAAATTTTTTAGTTTTTTAAGTCCTTTAATGTTTGAAATTGGGTTAAGTTCTAAATTCTTGTTTACTATAAAAACACTTTTAAATTCCTTATCGATATCTCTTTGAGCTATGACAATTGAATTAGGAGTTTGTAGTCTTGCTTGAACTCCTGATAAACCGCCAAACCAAACTAAATCTAAATCTTTAGTTCTAAATCCGGTTACTGCTGCAACATAATTAATAACAGGAATGTATTTAACTTCTAAATCAAGTTGTTTGGATAATTCTTTTGAAAATAAATTAAATCTTTTGTCCAAAACATCTTGGTTTTGATCAGGTATTGCTCCAACTTTTAAAACTTTGGGATTTGAAAATAAAGGTAATGGAAAAATAAAAAATAATAGAGATGAACTTAGTATGAAATTTTTTAAATTAAACATAAATAACCTTAAATCAATAATATTGAGAAATTGCTTTTTCAAGCCTTTCTAGTCCATCTTTAATTTTAACCTGTGAAGCGGCACAAGAAATCCTAATGCATTGATCAGCCCCAAATGCTTTACCAGGTACAACAACTAATCCGTAATCTTGAAGAGCTTTATTGCAGAAATCAACAGAAGTAATTGAGGAGTTAGGTAATTTTGGAAATGCGTAAAATGCTCCATTAGGTTCTTCAATATAAATCCCATTTATATTCTTAAGGCCCTCATAGAGAAGACTTCTTCTTTGATCATAATGTCTATTTATCATTGAGAAAAATTCATTACTAATTTTTAAAGCCTCTAAAGCACCTTTTTGAACAAAAGAGCAAACATTACTTGTACTTTGACTTTGTAATGCTGAGGATGCTTTGATTGCATCTTTGGGACCTACTAAATAACCTATCCTCCAGCCAGTCATAGCCCATCCTTTCGCAAACCCATTTATGATGAAAATCCTATCTTTTAAGTCATTTGCTAGCGTAGATAAACTGTAGTGTTTAAATTCTTTTTTAAGGATTAGTTCGTAAATCTCATCAGAAAGAATATTGATATTTGGATTTTCTCTGGCTAAATCGGCAATTTGTAATAATTCTTCCTTTGACATAACTCTTCCAGTAGGATTATTAGGAGAATTGATAATTATAAATTTAGTTTTTGAAGAGATTTTAGACTTCAAATCTTCTATATTTATTTTAAATCCATCTTCAGCAGAAGAATTTGTAAAGATTGGCTTTCCACCCGCCAACCTAACCATCTGGGGATAACTTAACCAGTATGGAGAGGGAATAATGACTTCGTCTCCAGTATTTAACAAAACTTGGAAAAGATTATATATTGCTTGCTTAGCACCATTAGTGACCATTACATTTTCAAATTCATAATTTAAATTGTTGTGAATTTGAAGTTTATTTGTAATTGCTTTGCGGAGATCTAAATTGCCCGCTGCGGGCCCGTACTTTGTAAATCCATCAAATATAGCTTTACTTGTAGCCTCCATAACTTCTTTTGGGGCATTAAAGTCAGGTTCTCCTGCACTTAAATTGCAAATATCTACTCCCTCTGCAGATAATTGATTTGCTTTAGCACTTATCTGCAATGTAAGAGAAGGCTCTATTGAAAGTGCCCGTTCAGATAAATTAACTTGGCTCATTGACTTATAACTTTTCAAATATGACTTTTAATAATGACAAATGCATAAATTAAGAATAAATAAAACTATCACATAATAGTTTAATTTAGTTCATTTTCTTAATCTATTTTATTTTCATGTTTTGAGTTCTTAAGATAAAAAATATTTAAAGTTTTATTTTCGGTGAAAAGGTTAGTCATTGGGAGAGGAAGTGTATTTGCAGATTTGTTAATAATTGGTGAAGCACCTGGAGCACAGGAAGACTTAGAAGGAATACCATATGTAGGTAAATCCGGTAAGTTATTAAACGAATTATTGATAAAAGCGGGGATTGACTATAAGGAGGATGTTTATTTTTGCAATGTAATTAAATGTCGTCCACCAAATAATAGAAAACCCACTGCTAGAGAAATTAATATTCATAAACCTTGGTTATTACAGCAAATAAAGCTAGTTGATCCAAAATTTGTATTACTTACTGGTTCTACTGCTATGAGAGCTATTTTAGAAGTTAAAGATCCTATAAGTTATGTAAGAGGTCAATGGATTAAAAAAGATGGGAGAGAAATTATGGTAATTTTTCATCCATCTTATTTGTTGAGATTTCCTTCAAAAGAAATCAATAAACCTTACCATCTAACTTTGAAAGACCTAGAGAATGTAAGTAGTAAACTATATGCCGTATAATTTAGTAAATCCTTTTTGAATATCAAGAATTTAATGTCATTAACTCAATCAAAAGAGGTTAATAGTCTCTCCAAAAGATATTCAACTCATATTGAGAGAAGGATAACTAGAACAGTTATGGTTGGTGATGTAGCTATTGGAAGTAATTATCCTGTAAGAGTTCAATCGATGATAAATGAAGATACTATGGATGTCGAAAATGCTTACTTAGCTATCAAAAGACTTCATGATGTAGGTTGTGAAATAGTAAGATTAACTGTCCCTTCCTTAGCACATGCAAAAGCAGTAGGAGATATAAAAGCAAAATTATTAGAAAATAATATCAACACCCCCTTGGTAGCTGATGTTCACCATAATGGTATGAAAATTGCAATGGAGGTTGCAAAACATGTTGATAAAGTAAGAATTAATCCTGGATTATTTGTGTTTGAAAAATCAGACCCTACAAGAACTGAATATACAGATGAGGAATTTGAAACTATTAAACAAACAATACTTAAAAGATTTACCCCTTTAGTTGAAGTTTTAAAGGCTGAAAACAAAGCTCTAAGGATTGGAGTTAATCATGGTTCTCTATCTGAGAGGATGCTTTTTACTTATGGAGATACGCCATTGGGAATGACAGAATCTGCGATGGAGTTCGTCAAAATTTGTGATGAGCTTGATTTTCATAACATAATTATTTCTATGAAAGCTTCTAGGGCTCCAGTCATGATGGCAGCTTACAGAATGATCGCAGATAGGCTTGACTCAGAAGGATATAACTATCCCTTACATTTAGGAGTGACTGAGGCTGGAGATGGTGATTATGGAAGGATTAAAAGTACTGCTGGAATTGGAACGCTTTTAGCAGAGGGATTAGGAGATACTATCAGGGTTTCTTTAACAGAAGCTCCAGAAAAGGAAATTCCAGTTTGCTATTCAATTTTGCAATCTTTAGGACTAAGAAAAACGATGGTTGAATATATCAGTTGCCCTAGTTGTGGGAGAACACTTTTCAATTTAGAAGAAGTTGTAGACAAAGTTAGGAATGCTACTTCACATTTGACTGGTTTAGATATAGCAATAATGGGATGCATAGTAAATGGACCAGGAGAAATGGCAGATGCTGATTATGGTTATGTTGGGAAAGGCAAAGGAACTATTGCATTATATAGAAGGAAAGAAGAGATAAAAAGAGTACCTGAAGATGAGGGGGTTAATGCTTTAATCCAACTTATTAAGGATGATGGGAAGTGGATTGATCCTTAAGGATTTGTCAAATTTGCGAAATTATAAATAAATTCTATTTATAATAAAAATACATCGAATTCTTTGAAGATAAGAAAATTGCTTAAAAGAAAATTTATAATTCTGTTTGCGACAACCTTTTCTGGGCTATTTTTAAATAATTTTGCAGAAGCAACAGTTTTAAATAATAGTTATAAAGAAGTAATTGATCATGTTTGGCAAATTGTATATAGAGATTTTCTTGATTCAAGCGGTAAATTTCAAAAGTCCAATTGGATTAATTTAAGAAAAGATGTTTTATCAAAAACATATTCAGATAGCAATGAAGCATATGATGCTATTAGAGATATGCTTTCTAAATTAGATGATTCTTATACAAGATTTTTAGAACCTAAGGAATTTAATCAAATGAGAATTGATACCTCTGGTGAATTAACTGGTGTTGGTATTCAAATAGTTAAAGATAAAGAATCTGATGATTTAATAATTATTTCTCCCATAGAGGGTACCCCTGCATTTGATGCTGGCATTAAAGCTAGAGATAAAATATTATCTATAAATGAAATTTCTACTGAAGGCATGAATATTGAGGAGGCCGTGAAATTAATAAGAGGTCAAAGAGGTACTAAAGTAAAGCTTGAAATTCTTAGAGGTTCTAAATCCTTTTTTAAGATTTTATCAAGAGAAAAAATTGAAATAAAATCTGTATCAAGTAAAGTCAATCAAACCAAAAACGGCTTATTAATTGGCTATGTAAGAATTAAACAATTTAATGCAAATGCATCACAAGAGACTAGAGATGCTATTAAGGATTTAGAAACAAAAAAAGTCGCTGGATATGTTCTTGACTTGAGAAGTAATCCAGGAGGTTTATTAGAATCAAGCATTGATATCTCAAGGCACTTCATTAACAAAGGAGTAATAGTAAGTACAGTAAGTAAAGATGGTTTAAAAGAAACAAAAAGAGGAAACGGTCAAGCTCTAACAAAAAAGCCCTTAGTTGTCTTAGTTAATGAGGGTTCTGCTAGTGCTAGTGAAATAGTCTCTGGTGCAATAAAAGATAACAAAAGAGGAAAATTAGTTGGGAAGAAAACGTTTGGTAAAGGTCTAGTTCAATCTATGAGAACATTAGTTGATGGTTCAGGTCTAACTGTTACAGTCGCTAAGTATTTAACTCCGAACGGCACTGATATAAACAAATCTGGAATTATTCCAGACATAGAAGTAAAAATGAATATAAACCCTATTCTCCAAAAAGAAATTGGAACTAGAAAAGATAAACAATATAGAGCTGGTGAAAAAGAGCTAGTAAATATAATTAAAAGAAATTATCAGATAAGCGAATTTAATCCAAACACTACAAATCTTAATGCACTCCTAAAAATTAATAAGGAAAATAAAGTATTTTCATTAAATTAATTACTCATATCCAACATTCTCTTTATTGGTACATAGGCTCTTCTTATTATTTCTGGGTCAAGTTCGATAGACGGGGAATTATTCTTCAAACAATCAAGAATTTTTTCTAAAGTATTTAATTTCATATATGGACACTCGTTACATTTACAACCTTCGATGTCGGGGACTTCGATAAAAATTTTGTTAGGTTCATTCTTCTTCATTTGGTGGATTATTCCTGGTTCAGTTAATACCAAGTAAGTTTTAGATGGATCTTTACTTACGAAATCAAGCAGTTTACTTGTTGATCCAATAAAGTCTGAAAGAATTAGTAAATTTTGACTACATTCAGGATGAGCAATGACTTTTGATCCTGGATTTTGATATTTTAATTTTAGAAGTGCTCCTTCACTAAATGATTCATGAACAATGCAGCTGCCAGGCCATAATTTAAGATCTCTTCCTGAATTTTTCTGTACCCATCTCCCAAGGTTCTGATCTGGTGCAAATATTATCTTTTTATCTTCAGGTATTTTTTTAACTAATGAGACTGCATTACTACTTGTACATATCAGATCACTTTGCGCTTTTACTTCTGCAGTACAATTTATATAACTTACTACATAGTGATCTGGATTTTCTTCCCTAAATTTTTGAAATTTATCTGAGGGACAATCGTCTGCTAATGAGCATCCTGCGTCAATATCTGGTAATAGGACTTGTTTATTTGGGCTAAGTATTTTTGCGGTTTCGGCCATAAAGTGTACCCCGCAAAAAATGATTATATCTGCATCATTATTTGCAGCTTTCCTAGATAGATCTAACGAATCGCCTATAAAATCTGCAATTTCCTGAATCTCTGGAGCTTGATAATAGTGCGCAAGAATAATTGCATTAGCTTTTTTGCAACGCTCCTTGATTTCAGAAATCAAAGCCTCTTCGTTTTGAACTGATTTCTGTTTTGCAGTAGAAGTTATACTGGTCAGGATTTAGAATATCTCTAAATAGATTATATGCTCTTAAACAGAAAAAATTCTGACAAATTTAAAAATTGCTATTGTTGGTGACTGTCATGGTCAATGGTCTGAATTAGACTTGAAAGTTTTATCGATCATTAAACCAAATATTGTTTTATTTGTTGGTGATATTTCTGATGGGAGTATAAAAATAATTAAAAAAATCAATGAGATCAAGATTCCTACTTTTGTGATTTTAGGTAATCATGATAGAGGGAAAGACTCTACAGGCGAAATTCTCTCAAAGCAGATAAGAGTTCTTGGTGAAAAATATTGTGCATGGGATTTAAAAGTTTTTAATAATCAAATAAATTTACTTTCTGGGAGGCCATGTAGTTCTGGAGGTGGTTATTATCTTTCAAAAGAAGTTAAAGGCGTTTATGGACCTATCACCGAACAAGATTCAATAAATAAAATTATCAAATGTTCAGAGGAGACTATTGAAGATATCCCTTTAATAATTATGTCTCATGCTGGCCCTTCTGGTTTAGGCTCAGAACCTAAAAACATTTGTGGGAAGGACTGGAAATCACCCTCTTTAGATTGGGGAGATAGAGATTTGTCTGTGGCTATTTCTCAAATACAAAAGAAAAGAAAAGTTGAGCTTGTAATTTTTGGTCATATGCACAATCAACTAAAAAGAAATCTTGGTTTAAGAGAGATGTTTAAAATTGATAGCAAAGGAACAATTTATTTAAATACTGCTGTAGTGCCAAGATATAAAACTGATGATGAGGGGAAATTATTAATTAACTTTTCATGGATTGAGTTTAAAAAAAAGGAATTAATACATGTTTCTCATCGATGGTATTCAGAGGCTGGTGAAATTTGTGAAGAAGATAAATTTCTTTAGGATTAGGTTTTTTGATCACATTTTAAGTATTTTTGGGCTTTTCATATCTTGAAAACAATGTTTGAGATAGAATATAACCTGCAATTCCTGCGGCTGTAAAAGCTAAACCATTTTTAAATAAAGGTAATAAATCATTTGTTCTGGATATTATCGGAGCCAAACCAAAAATTCCAAATAACATTCCCCATAAAGGAGAAAGAAGAGCTAAAAATCCAATTGATATAACTTGACCTTCTTTTCTTGGAGCAGATGCGAAACCTGCGACTAAACCTCCAAGAATAGATGTACATAAAGTCCATATATATTGCTCTTTGGGTAGGCCAGGGACAACTTGACACCCGCCTCTTTCAAGGCAAATCTTTACTGAGTTAATAGCATCTAATACTGCGCCATCCTCACCATGATCTTTCACATAATATTGATTACCAAATCTTGTTTGAAGTTCAACCCAAAATAACCTTGGCATAAAATTAAAATAAGCCTCTCCGACGTTAAAGTTCAGTAAATTTCCTCCTCTAGGATCTGCAACTATCAACAAACTTGTCTCATCTAAATCCCAATAGTCCTTTATTGCGCTACCTGGAGAACTCTCAAACTGGGATAAATATTTAATTTTCCACCCACTTTCAATTTCAAGATTATTAAGATTGTCCTCTAAAGATTTTTTCTGATTAGGGCTTAATGTTTTAGCTAAATCAATTACTGGTGTTTTTTCTTCTGGTAAGAGATTTGGATTATTTATAGCGAAAACTGGTTTATGTGAAAATAAAACTAATATAGATAGAAATATTCCCAATAAATGGTTAATCTTTGTAGGCATAAATAAGTTTTGTCTCTTTATATTTTCGCCGATGAATAGCTTACCCGCGAATAATCCAGATTGGTTAGTAAAAAAAATAATAAAAATGGGTGGAACTATTAGTTTTTATGACTTTATGAATTTTGCTTTAAATGATCCTATTAATGGTTATTACGGTAGCGGCAAAGCTGAGTTAGGCGTTCGAGGAGATTTTGTCACATCACCCTCTTTATCTGATGATTTTGCTTTTTTGGCGGGAAAACAAA
>QCLE01000017.1 GCA_003214815.1 Prochlorococcus sp. AG-412-J13
TTTTAAATCATTGATATCATTTGATATGGAGGCTAAATTCACCATTTGGAGAATTTGACTTTTATTTAGTCTATCAATAACAATAAGTTTATTAAGTATTTCTAAAACAGATTTTTCATTAATATTCATTATATGTTCTGCAAAAAAAAAAGTAATGTTTTAATGAGGTAAGTCCATCTTAATAATTTCAAAATTTCTCCTAAAATCTTAATATATTTTTTGCTAGATTTAAAAAAGAATTTATTAAACCATCAGATAAAATACTCTAACAATAAATTCAAAATTTAATGCTCACTTTCTTTTAAATTCGTTTATTGTAAAAAAAAAATAAAAAATGAAAAAAGAATCTAGAAAAGATTACCTTAATAGAGATGAGGTTAATGAAATGATTGAATCAGCTATTAGAAGACATAATAGAAGATCCACAATAATTTCAAGTATACTTGGCTGGATACTAATTGGGGGTTACTCATTTGGACTTTTTCAAGCAGTACAAAACGCCTAATCAGCAGCTCTCAAATAAATAAAACAAGTTAGGTGATAAATTAATACTAGATTTAGTATTTATTATGAGAGAATATATTGAGGCAAATCTAATAGTTATTAGAACATATTTAAAAAAACGTAAGAAGGTTCTATCAAAATTGAATAATAATTCGATAATGGAAGAATTCAAAGAATGGAGTAAGGATCAATTACCGGAAACGGAATCAATATGGACATTACCTGACTTAACGAGAAATGAAAGACTAAGAAATTTCTGCCGCTCAATTAAAAAAGAAATAAGATAATTTATTAACTAACAAGTTGAATATTATTTATCTTTAAGTAAAAATAACCTGCAAATCCTACTAAATTTAATATTAAAACAAAAATCCAAGCCCCTATTGGCTGCTTAGAATCGAACTTCTTTATTTTAATTTTATCCCTTAATCTCGCAATATATTTAGCCATAATAAAAATTACTTAAATAGTAATTTAATTATAGAGAGTTTAATTTAAAGGAATCTTAAATTAAAAAAAATTTCTTTTAATTTGAATTTTTATTATCAAGCCTATTAATGGGATATTTGATTAACTCCTTTTTGAGATTTTTTAATAGTTTATTATGATTCAAAATTGTAAACTTCCTAGTAAAGGAATAATGCCATTTCATTGAATTTAAAAAAAACTTGCTAATTTATTATTAATAAAATTATAATGCTTATTACGGTCATTCAGACCATAAATAATTTAAATAAGGACAAATTTTTTCATGAGCTTAAGAGTTGGCCAAGAAGCACCAGATTTTAGTGCTACAGCAGTATATGATCAAGAGTTTAAGGAGATTACACTTTCAGGTCAAAGAGGTAAATGGGTTGTTTTATTCTTTTACCCACTAGATTTTACATTTGTATGTCCTACTGAAATCACTGCATTTAGTGATAGATATCAAGATTTCTCAGCACTTAATACAGAAATACTTGGGGTATCAGTTGATAGCAAACACTGTCATTTAGCTTGGATACAAACTCCAAGAAATGAAGGCGGAATAGGTGATATTAAATACCCGTTAGTTTCTGATTTAAAAAGAGAAATTTGCCAGGCTTACAATGTTCTTAATGATGATGGAGAGGCAGATAGAGGTTTATTTCTTATCAATCCCGAAGGAGTAGTTATGCATACTACTGTTAACAAGGCTCCTGTAGGCAGAAATGTTGATGAAACACTAAGGATTCTTCAAGGTTATCAATACGTTGCGGCAAACCCAGACGAAGTATGTCCAGCAAACTGGACCCCCGGGGAGAAAACAATGTTAGAGGACCCCAAAGGCAGTAAGGAATATTTTTCTGCGCTATAGAAGGATTAGATACTTTTAAGTAAGTATTGAGTAGTAAATAATTATAAAAAAATAAAAAATAAACATATTCAAAATGGGGATAATATCCCCTTTTTGAGGTTTGAGTACCATCCAATCGCTTAAATTCGTTTTAAATGATAGAAAAGACCACGTAAAAAAAGAAATTTCTATAACGACTAAGATAAAAAGATTAATTAAATTTAAGTCATTTAAACCAAAATATCTATAAATATGAAAGTGATCATCAACATTAATATTTTTAATTTGTAGATGCCAAAGATAAAAAGAGATCAAAATAAAATTTACCAAAATTATTTTTTTTAATAAAAGCCTAGATTTCTTTAAAATTAACAAAATAGAAATTATAAATATAAAAAAACTTAACTGAATAATATCAGGTCTTGGTAAATTAATTCCTTCAAGAAATAAATTAAATATAAGATCAAAATTTATATATATATAATCAGCTATAAAGTAAGAGAGAAATATCAAATTTATTGCTACTAATAACAATAATCTTTTACCTTTAATTATATTTTTACTATAAATTTTATTCTTATTAAAATTATAGTAGGTATAGTTTTTTAAGGAGTTTAAACATATCAAAGATGGGCATATTGTACCGCTCAAATAGTAAAGAATTGAATAAAAGGAAATATCATTAATATTAAATAAATACAAATTAAACCATTGTTTTTGTACAAATGGAAGAATAAGCAAGAATGTAAGTGTAACTAATAACTTCGTTGTATTCTTTTTAATTATCAAGAAAATATTATATATTTGATTTAATTTAAAACAATTAAATCAAATTTTCAACAATTTAGAAGTTGTTAATTTAAAAACTTTTTTATCTATAGTTTCTTGATTTAAAAGTATATCAACTAATTTATCAAGTAAGACTCTATTTTTTTTCAATATTTTTATTGAATTATTTAATGAAACTTTAGAAATCTTTATGATTTCATTATCTATTCTAGAACTAGTATTTTCTGCTATGAGAGGCTTTCTTCTAAATAATCCATCTCCCAAAAACATTTCATTATTATCAGAATCCATTGAAATTGGTCCAATAATTGAAAATCCATATTTTGTAACCATTTCCCTTACAATATTTGTCGCATAAGAGATATCATTTATGGAGCATTGTGTAATTTCACTTTCCCCATAAACTATCGTTTCTGCTGCTCTTCCAGCTAGAGCAATTTCAATTTTTGAAAATAATAATTTTTTTGAAATCAGACCACTAGAAATTACATCTTCATCTGGGCAAATTTTTGTATATCCTCCTAGAGATGAAGATCTAGGTAAAATTGTAATTTTATCAACTGATTCAATTCCATTTCTGACAGCAGATACAATAGCTCTGCCTACTTCGTTATAAGCAATAATTTTCTTCATATTTGGAGAAGTTATTAATGAAGTTCTCAGGCCAATGGTAATTTTATCAAGAGCATTTTCTATATGAAGATCACTGATTAATTTAGATTCATCTCTTGCACAGTGAATAGCACTCTCATTCATCAAATTTGCAAGATCTGCCCCTGAAAATCCAACTGTTCTAGAAGCCCAATATCCTAAGTCAACTTCGCATGAAAGTGGTTTTGAAAGTGAGTGAACTGAAAGAATTTTTTTTCTTCCATCTAAATCTGGAAGCATTACTTCTATTTTTCTATCAAATCGTCCTGGTCTTAATAATGCTGAATCCAAAATATCTGGTCTATTTGTTGCTGCTAAAACAATAATCCCGGAATTATCAGCAAAACCATCTAATTCAGTTAGAAGCTGATTAAGGGTTTGTTCTCTTTCATCATTTCCACCTCCTATCCCAGAACCTCTTTGCCTACCAATTGAATCAATTTCATCAATAAAAATTATACAAGGAGATTTTTCCGTAGCCTTAGCGAATAGATCCCGCACTCGGCTTGCACCAACACCAACAAAAAGTTCTACAAACTCTGATGCCGATATTGAGAGAAAAGGAACTCCGGATTCTCCTGCAATTGCTTTAGCCAATAATGTTTTACCTGTTCCTGGAGGACCAATCAAAAGAACTCCTTTAGGAACTTTTGCTCCAAGATTTTCAAATCTCTTTGGTTCTTTCAAAAAAGTTATTACCTCTTTTAATTCCTCAGCGGCTTCAGGAACACCAGCTACATCATCGAATCTCGTTTCTACATCATCAATAGTTACAAATTTAGCTTGATTTTTGGTAAAACCAAAGGCTCTAGAAGCCAATTTTGATGTACTCCTCAAAATTAAGACTATAGCTAATATAAAAATCAGGAAAAGACTTATTGAAGCGAACGAATTAGCAGCTGACGCTTCTTTTCTACTATTATTAATAGTGAGTTCCACTTTATTTTCAGTAGCCTTTTCGAGGATTAATTGATCGTTGTAAAGAATAGGTATTTTAAATTTGTCGCCATTTTTATACAGAACATCAATTTCTCTCTGTCTAGGATAGAAAAATATTGATTCTATTTTTCCCGTCTCTATATCTTCTAGAAGATCCGAATAACTTGATTTAGAATTTGAATATGAGAATTTTGATCTAAACACTAATCTTTATAAGTGATTAATAAAGCATATATGCTTATTTAAAAAATTGAGGTATATAAACAAAATATACTCAAAAGTTTTGGAGATAACCAGTTAAGGGTTATATTATTATATGGAAATAAAGAAACAGAATGGCTGTACCAAAGAAGAAAAAATCAAAGAGCAAAAGGAACCATAGGCACGCTGTCTGGAAAGGGAAAGCAGCAATAGCAGCTCAAAAAGCTATATCTTTAGGTAAATCAGTTTTAACTGGGAAAGCTCAAGGATTTGTTTACCCTATTGAAGAAGAAGAAGAAGAAGAATAGCTTTTAAGATCCTAATTTAAAAGCCTCAAGTATAATGGCATAAATTGCACCAATTCTTAATTTATCAACTAAGGTCCATATATTATAAAATTTTGAACTAGAAGAAGGCTTAATTCTTATAATGATTTCAATAAAAACGATAATTATTGGAACCATAATTAACTCATTTTTACCTTCAGATATAAATTTTGTAATAAAATTGGCGAACAAAAAATAACCTGTCAAAACAGAAATTAGCCCAATAGATTTTGTCCTCCAAGTATCACTTAGAAATCCAAAAAATAAATTATTTAACTGGTAGGTAATTCTTGAAAAATTAGTTTTTTGCATTGCTAATTGTCATTAAATAATCATTTAGGAAATCATAGTCAACGTATTTTTTTCTTATTTTAGGTCCTTTAATAACGTTTGCCACATTATTCTCATCCCCTAGACTATCTAAAATACAATTTAATTTAATATTTTCATCAAGAACTATTGGAATATTAGAAGGAACAAAAATTGTCGGCAATTTAGCTGCTAAGGATGATATTAATCCTGGATTTGAGTCTTCGAAAACTATTGAGTTATTTGTTTTAATACCACTTAATTGAACTGCCTTTAAATAAGGTAAAGGATTTGGCTTTTTTAATTCAACATCATCACTTGATATAATGAACTCAAATGGATTGAAACCATTAAATAGATATTCAACTAGTAAGTCAACTTGCATTCTTGAACTTGAAGTAACAATAAATTGCCTTACATTTTTTGTATGTAATTCCTTTATTAATCTAATAACTCCAGTTTTTAAGATAACGCAATTTTTTTTTATAAGTTCTTGATAATGAAATTGTTTTTTCTCGTGAATTTTTAGAATTAACTCATATGAAAAGGCATCATTCCTTGATTTAGCATAATGTGCAATTCTATTTTTGCCTCCATTTATACTCAAAAGTTGAATATATTTATTAATATCCCAATTCCAATTAATACCAAGGTCATTAAATGCATAATTAAAGGCAGGTAAATGAGCTTCTAATTCAGTATTTGCGATAGTACCATCTAAATCCCAATAAACACCTTCGAGATTAGTATTCACAAAGGAGATTATTTATTTTTAAAAAATACTAGCGCAACTATTGCTGGTCCTGCTAGCGCAACTACGCCTAATACAATAAGATTTACCATGATGATGAATATGTTTTGTGATACTATTTTTACAAATAAATGTTTGAACTGTACTGATACGTTACAAGATTGAATTAAATTATGAAATCATGGACATGTATAGAAAATTGCGGAGCTTGTTGTAAATTCGACTTGAACGAAAGAAGTAATTTGGCCGACAAACTTAGCAAAGAAGATATCGCCTTGATAAATTCAATGACGGCTAAAGACGGTTGGTGTAAAAATCTGAACAGAAAAAATAAAAAATGCTTAATTTATGAAACCAGACCACACTTTTGCCGAGTACATGAATTCTCAATTACATTTAAAGGATATTTGAAATCTGGTGATAAATTTCTGATAGATTGCTGCAAACAACATATTTCTTCAAATTATGGATTCGAAAGTAAGGAGATGAAAACGTTTAAAAATGCTGTTTCAGGAAAATGAATACTAAATTAGAAAAAAAAGAAAACAATTTAGAAAAAAGCTTCTTATCTATATTTATAACTACTTTTACAACAATTTTTATTGCTGAGCTTGGCGATAAAACCCAAATAGCAACATTAATGCTTTCTGCTGAATCTGGCAAGCCAATAATTGTTTTTCTTGGGAGTTCTCTAGCTCTAATAAGCTCTAGTGTAGTAGGAGTTCTTATAGGCAAATGGTTATCAAAAAAAATATCTCCAAACAAATTTTCTTTAATTACTGGTACCTTAATGATAATAATAAGTGTATTTTTAGCATTTGATATTTTCAAAAATTATTTATAAATGGTTTTAAGTTTATTACTATCAACATTTCTAACAGTTTTTATAGCTGAACTAGGTGACAAAACCCAACTAGCTACATTAACTATAAGCGGCACTTCAAATAAACCATTTGCAGTTTTCTTGGGCTCTTCTTCTGCTCTTGTCTTTGCAAGTTTACTAGGAGCTTTGACTGGTGGTTCTATATCAAGTTTTTTACCAGAAGTAGTTCTTAAATCAATAGCCTCCATTACATTTTTTATCATTGGTATAAGGCTTTTTATAAACTCCTTAACTATCAAAAAAGAAGAAAAAGAAGAGAAAGAAAATAATTAGTTTTAAGCTTGGATAAAAGGTGTAATAATGAAGTGTATAAACCTAATTAATTTATAATTTCATTTAGATCATGTTCACTACAGCTTCAATAATTGATAATCTGAATCAGTCAGAAGGGTTAGAATATAAAAAATTATGCAGATTATTAAAAATAACAAAGAAATTTGATAAGGATAAATTAGATATTGCTTTAACAGCTCTAGAAAAACTTGAAATAATTAATAAAAATGAAGATGATGAATATATCTGCATAAAAGATAGAGATCATCTTGTGGCCAAAATAAGATGTAGTAGCAAAGGTTATTGCTTTGCTGTAAGGGGTAAGGACAAAGAAGATATCTATATTAAAGAAAATCTACTTAACTATGCATGGAATGGCGATAAAGTTTTAGTAAGGATAATAAAAGAGGGTTACAGAAGAAGATCACCAGAGGGAATAGTTGATTGTATTCTTGAAAGATCAAATCAAATACTTCTTTCTAAAGTTGAAATAATAAACAATGATGTATATGCAATCCCTATTGATGATAGGATTCTTACTAAAATTAAACTTCCAAAAGATAATAAAAAATACACTTTCAAACCAGAAAACAAGAATATAGTTAAAGTTGAGATTGATAGATTTCCCATAGGTCAAGAAGAAGGACTAGGCCATGTGATTCAAGAACTGAACCTAAACAATAATGAGGAATTAGATACAGACTTTGTTTTATCCAAAAGCAATATCGTTAAGTCATACAATTTAAATCATATTGAATCAAAAAAAATAGAAAAAAGGGAGAGGATAGACCTAACAGATAAAAACTCTTATTTGTTCAAAAGTTGGAGTTCTGATAATTCTCCAATGATGCCAATGATTCAAATTGAGCAGGGAAAAAATAAAAGTACTAAACTATGGATACATACAAATAATATTGCAGAAAGAGTAGATCTAAATAGTAAAAAATCCCTAGAAACATTATTTAATGGATTCGAATCATTTCCCTTATTAAATGATTGGCAAAACTACCTTAGTGAAGCCATAAGAAATGATTCTGAATTTAAATTTGGTGAAAAGAATGAAGCAATTAGCCTCTGTTTGCATTTAAATAGTGATAATGAAATAACTGATTGGTCATTTCATCTTACTTTAGTAAAATGTTCTTTTATTGTTGGAAGTGATCATACCGACGCTCTTCTATCTAGAAAAAATAAAACAAGAATAACCTCTCGTGTATTAAAACCTATAAAGGAATACATAGACGATTTAGATAAAATACTTGGAATTTCATTATCATTTAGACAAAAATATCTTTTGGAGGGTAAAGTTGAAATCCCAGCGCAAATCAATAAAATCGAATTATTAGAGGAATTTTTTATTCACAATCCAGCTGAAACGTATAAAGGATATTTTGAATCATTAAATAAAGAAGATTGCCAAACATATATTTCACCAATACTACATGAAGCGAATTTAATATGGTTCAAACATTCAAATAAATATAGCTTAAAAAGCGCAGGATACATCTCAAAGGGAATAGATTTCATTAATGCAAATGAAATCATCAAATATTCAGAATTTATTGAAAACGATATAGAGCTAAATGAAGATGGCAATTTGTCATTTAGTCAAGTAATTAAATTATGCGAAAATGATACTAAAAAAAGAATCTTACATAAACTTTTAATTAATGAATTCAAGGAAAATCAAATAAGGTTGATTTCAAAACATCTTGATAATGATAAATCAGAAAAATTTTTTATTTCTCCATGGACAATTCCTGGATATGACTTCACTAATCTTATAAACCAGTACTGTATTTTTAATATGATAATAAATGGTAAGAAATCAAAGAAAAATAATATTAATGAAATCAATATATCGAAGAGTAATTCAATAAACTTAGTATGTTGGGATATATTTAATTCAACAATTTCAAAGAATATAGATAAATTATTTAACAAGTTTGTAATAGATAAGCTTAATGAATATAAGTACAAAGTTAATCAATATAAATCTAATATGATAAATATAAAAAAAGTAAGAAAAGCAGAAAAATTATTAGGTAATATTTATAGTGGGTTTATATTATCAGTTCAAAATTATGGTTTTTTTGTTGAGATATCAGAACTTAATGTAGAAGGTTTAGTCCACGTAAGCACTCTCAATAACGATTGGTATGAATATAGATCAAGACAAAATCTATTGATTGGAAGAAAATCTAAGAAATCATATAAAGTTGGAGATTTAATAGAAGTAAAAATTATAAAAGTCGATATTCTTAAATATCAAATTGATTTAGAGTTAACATAAATAAAGCTTCAAAAAATATATTATGAAAATATTAACCCAAATATAAAAATAAAGTTAACTTTTTTGAATGATGTTTAAGAAAAAATTTTTACTATTAACTTTTTTTTTAATAATATTTTTTCAAATTTTAATATATCCAAATAATAATCAGAAGACTTCATTTAGATACTTTAAATGGACTCTTCAAGAAGTAAGTATAGGTAAATTAATCAGTATCTCATTTTTTTCTGGTTTATTTATAAGTACTTTATTGAATACCACAATTACTAGTTTCGGAAAAAATACTATCGAAAATGTAGAAGATAATTTTGCACCTCAATACATTGAAGAAGAAGATATGGAATCAAACATTGAGATGCCTCCAGAAAGAGATATTAGAGATAATCAACCAACAATTTCTGTTAATTACAGAGTAGTCAAAAACATGGATGATACTAATCTGAAAAAAGAACAAAATTATCCAAATAGTACTGATAATAAAGATGGCTGGGATAATGACTATAATGAATGGTAGAAATATAGATTATTTAAATAAAAAATTGCTTTTTTAATTTATAATAAATAATAAATAATAAATGTATTTTATGGAAGAAAATATAGAACAAAATAATAAAGCTAATAATGAAAGTGATATACCAATTAAAACTAATCCTAAACCCAAAAAAGAACTTCCTATAGAGAAAAAACCATTTCAAGAATTTATAAATATTCATTTAATTCCTGCATTAATAGAAGAAATCAAACAAAGAGGATTAGAAATAATCAATATTAATCTCAAAAACACCAATAGACCAATTGCTGGAGATAAATGCTGGGTAATAAACTGCGAAATTAAGGATACTTGTATATTTTGGCTATCTTTTGAGAAGGAGGACATAAGTTCATTAAAAAGCATATCTTTATCAAAACCAAACCAAAAACCTAGCATTATTGAATCATTCCTTATTGACGAAAAAAGAATAACCAGTAAATTAATTATTTCAAGATTACTACAGAGATTAAATGGACAAAAGTTAATAGGAGTTAATTAAAGAAACAATAACACCAAGTTAACTTTTTCCTCGAAAATACAAATCATAGTAAATAATAGTATTAATAAACCATTTCAAATATGACTCAATCAACTATTGAATCAAAAAATAAAAAAGATGTAAATAATGGAAAGATACCAGCAAAGGAAACAATATTGTCTCCAAGGTTCTATACAACAGACTTTGAGGCAATGGAAAATATGGATTTATCAATAAACGAAGAGGAATTGGAAGCTATATGTGAGGAATTTAGGAAAGATTACAATAGACATCATTTTGTAAGAAATAGTGAATTTGAAGGTGCTGCAGAAAAATTAGATCCTGAGACAAGAGAGCTTTTTATAGATTTTCTTGAGGGAAGTTGTACTTCAGAATTCTCAGGTTTTTTACTTTACAAGGAACTTAGCAAGAGGATTAAAGACAAAAACCCTCTTCTTGCTGAATGTTTTGCTCATATGGCTAGAGACGAAGCTAGACATGCAGGTTTCTTGAATAAATCAATGAGTGACTTTGGACTGCAGTTAGACTTAGGGTTTCTAACAGCCAATAAAGATTACACTTATTTCCCTCCAAGAAGTATTTTTTACGCCACTTATTTATCTGAAAAAATAGGTTATTGGAGATACATAGCGATTTATAGGCATCTCGAAAAAAACCCAGATAGCAAGATTTTTCCATTATTCAATTACTTTGAGAATTGGTGTCAAGATGAAAATAGGCATGGTGATTTCTTTGACGCATTAATGAAAGCACAACCACGTACCGTTAAATCATTAAGCCAAAAAATTACCATTGGGGGCTCTACCTTTACACATCCACTATTTGACTATTTCCATAGATTTAGATACTTTTTGAACAATCTTCCATTAACATCCAAGTTATGGTCTAGGTTTTTCTTACTTGCTGTATTTGCAACTATGTATGCAAGGGATCTGGGAATAAAAAAAGATTTCTACGCTTCTTTAGGATTAGATGCTAAAGATTACGACCAGTATGTTATTAATAAAACAAATGAAACTTCTGCAAGAGTTTTTCCTGTAGTACTAAACGTTTATGATAAATCTTTTTATGAAAGATTAGATAAAATAGTAGAGAATAATAAGGTTCTCTCCGATATTGCAAGCAGTGATGGAAATAAAGTATCTAAAACTTTTAAAAAATTACCTAAATTTTTATCAAATGGTTACCAGTTATTAAGATTATACTTGTTAAAACCTCTTAATAGCGATGATTTCCAGCCTTCCGTTAGATAATATTTTATACAGAGAAGATTTATAGACTAAAATGCTTTCGTCACAAATCAAATCAAATGAGATTGTTTTTGGTAGTTGCAATAAAGATTTATTAGAAAAAATTATTTCCTATGGGATTGGACTTGGAGCTGATTTTATAGAAATATTTATAGAGAATACTGACAACTCAAGTGTGTTAGCTGAAGAGGATTTTATTACAAGTGTGAATCCATCATTTGGAAGAGGTGCTGGTATTAGAATCTTTAAAGAGAAAAAGGATGGATTTGTAAGTACAAATGATTTAACAAAGCATGGATTAATGAGATCGGTATCTCAGGCTGTTGAGATGTTAGACATAACAGACAACAAAAAAAGAGACGTATTTAACGGTTTAAATAAGCATAGGGACTATAGTTTATCCAAGAAAAAATGGATTAATGAAGTACCATCGATTCATGAGATAAGTGAAAAACTATTAGTCAGTACAAAATCCCTTAAAAAAAATAATAAAATAATAACTAGAAAAGGAAGTTACTCAAGAAATCTGCAAGAAGTTATTATAGCCTCCAGCGATGGAACCTATGCCTCCGATATTAGGTTGCATCAAACAGTTGGACTTAACGTAATTGCTAGTGATGCCCAATATAGATCTAGTGGAAGTAGAAGATTTGGATCGTCAGGAATGCCTAATGAATTCAGATTATGGGATCACGAAAAAGCAGCTAATGATGTGTTTGAAAGTTCAATGAATATGTTGTATGCAGATTACGTTGATGCGGGACAAATGCCTGTTGTATTAGCTAATAAATTTGGTGGAGTTATATTCCACGAAGCTTGCGGTCATTTACTTGAGACTACTCAAATAGAGAGAGGAACAACACCATTTGAGAATAAATTGAATGAAAAAATTGCACACGAATCTGTAACAGCAATAGATGAAGGGATATCAGAAGGACACTTTGGTTCATTATCAGTAGATGATGAAGGTATGGAACCCGAAAAATCAGTTCTTATAAAAGATGGAATTTTAAAAAAATTCATATCAGACAGGGCAGGTGAATTAAGAACTGGCCACAAAAGAACAGGGAGTGGAAGAAGACAAAATTATTCTTTTGCTGCAGCTTCAAGAATGAGAAATACTTATATAGCGAAAGGTGAATACTCAAAAGAAGATTTAATAAATAGTATTAGCGATGGTCTTTACTGCAAATCCATGGGTGGGGGCAGTGTAGGTGCAACAGGACAATTTAATTTTGCTGTAGAAGAAGGTTATCTAATTAAAAATGGAAAATTAACTAACCCAGTAAAGGGAGCAACATTGATTGGTGAGGCTAAAGAAGTTATGCCAAAAATATCAATGTGCGGAAATGACCTTGAATTAGCGCCTGGATTCTGCGGATCCATTAGTGGAAGTGTCAACGTAACTGTTGGCCAACCTCATATTAAGGTTGATTCAATCACTGTTGGTGGAAGATAGGATATGAATTCAAGAGAAATAACAACTCAAATCTCCGAAGCTGCAGATTCTCTAAATCTTAGAAAATGGGATTATGGTGCAAGCTTTTCTAATGATTACTCTGTTCAAGTAGATAAAGGAGAGGCTAAACAACTTAAGGCATCACAAAAGCAAATTTTAACTATAAGAGTTTGGAATCAATCTAATCTAGTTGGTATTACAACAACAAGTAATATTAGTGAATCTGGTATTAAAAAGGCTCTTAGGCAAGCAAATATAGCTTCTGATTTCGGCAATAAGAATGAAAGTACAGAATTTTCACCATTAGCGAAGGATCCTATTAAACTTAAGGAAGTTAAAAAAAGAAGTCCTGTTGGAATAAAAAAATTACTTACTCTTTTAAGAGAAGCGGAAATGAAACTAATTGAAAGTCATGAATCCATAAAATCTGTTCCATATAATGGTTTATCTGAGAGTTTCTTTGAGAGAGTTTATGCAAATAGTGATGGTGCCTTTCGAAGTTTTTCCAAAAGTCAAGCTGCATTATATTTATATGCAAGAGCAGAAGAAAAAAATAATAAACCTCGTAGTTCAGGTTCAGTAAAACTTGGATATGGAGTTGATGATATAGATATAGAGTCGTGTATTAAAGAGGCTTCAAATAAAACAATTTCTCATTTAAATTATTCATCTATTAAAACTGATAAATATTTAATATGTTTTTCCCCTGAGTCCTTTTTAACTATCATTAATGCCTTTAGCTCAATGTTTAATGCTAGAAGCATTTTAGATGGAGTGAGCTTATCTAATAAAAATTCTATTGGAGAGCAACTTTCCACAAAAGCACTTAATATTTATGATGATGGTCTTCACGAAAAGAATATTTCTTCATCACCATTTGATGGAGAAGGAACCCCAACCAAAAGAATATGTTTAATTAACAGAGGGAGAATTGAAAATTTTATACATTCTGAATCAACTGCAAGAATATTTAAAACAATTCCCACTGGCCACGCTGGTCTAGGATCAAAAGTCTCAGTATCTCCTGATTGGATAGTAGTTGAGAAATCAGAGGAAAACATTGATCTCAAAACATCATTAGATCACTCTACTTATGAGGGAGAATTTGTTTATATTGAAGAATTAAATGCAATCCATGCAGGTGTCAGAGCAAGTCAAGGTTCATTCTCTCTTCCATTTGATGGTTGGCTCTATAAAAATGGTAAAAAAATATCTATAGAATCTGCCACTGTAGCAGGGGATATCAAATATCTTTTGAAAAATATAGTAAATATTGAATCAAGCCAGGAGGTAACAACAAGTGGAATTTCTCCACATATATGGGTAGATGAATTATCAATAACTGGTGACGCGTGAGAATTATATTCTGGGGAACACCTAAATATTCAATTGCTAGCCTTGATATTTTTATTAAATCTAAGCACGAGGTAATTGGAGTAGTTAGTCAACCGGACAAGAAAAGATCTAGGGGAAATAAATTAATATCCTCACCTATTAAAAGCGTTGCCGAGCAAGAATCTATAAAAATTTATACTCCAGCAAAAATTAGGGACAATATACATTTTATAAATGAACTAAAATCACTAGCTTGCGATTTATTTATTGTTATAGCTTACGGGAAGATTTTACCCAAAGAGATATTGGAAATCCCCAAATTTGGTTGTTGGAACGCACATGCATCATTACTTCCAAGATGGCGTGGTGCTGCCCCAATCCAATGGTCCCTAATAAAAGGCGATGAATTTACTGGTGTAGGGATTATGAAAATGAATGAGGGCCTAGATACTGGCGACATATTATTGGAAGAAAAAATTAAAATCGATAATGACGATAATTTAAATACACTATCGGAAAAACTTAGTATTTTATCTGCAAAATTATTTTTAAAAGCTACATCACTACTCGAAGAAAATATTAATAAAAATTCTAATTCTCAATTAACAAAACAAAATAGCATTGGAAGAGAAATTACTTACGCAAGAATGATTGAAAAAAAAGACTATAAAGTGGTTTGGAGTAATGAGGCATTTAAAATTTCTCAAAAAATAAAAGCATTATACCCACGAGCTAATACAACTTTTAGAGGTAAGAACTTAAAAATAATTAAAATCAAAGTTTTGAGTAGTAATGAAATTAAAAATGAAAAATACCTTTTCATGAGAAATAATTTAAAACCAGGTATTATTCTTGGTGTCATAAACAATGAAGGAATAATAATTTCAACTAAAACTGATCCGATTATTTTGTTAGAAGCAAAACTTGAAGGCAAAAACATATCTAGCAAAAATCAATTGATACAACAGTTAAAGCCAACAGTAGGAGAATATCTCTCAGATTAAGTTTTAGATTCTTTTTTTAGATAATCCCCAAATGAAAGCAAAAAGAATCAAAATATAAAAATAATAGTCTGGAAGAATAGACTCTTTAATTAACGTATTTAGTAACAGCTTAATCCCAACAATTAAAATTGCTACGTAGCCGGCTGTTTCTAATCTAGAAAATATATCCAGAAGTTTTAGAAAAATCTCCGATGTAAATCTTAATGCTAATACCCCTATTAATGCTCCAAAAATAATTAGTATGTATTGATCACTGATAGCTACTGCAGTAGTGATACTGTCTATGGAAAATGCAAAATCAGTAATTGAAAGAAGTGCTACAACCCTCAAGAACCTAAAATTATTTTTATTATTCTCTGTGCCATTTTCAGCGTTTTCTATATCTGAATTTAAAAAAACATTAGAGAAGAATAAGTATATTAAATAAAAACCAGCAAAAACTCTAATAAGAATAAACTTGAGAAGAACATTAGATAATATAATTAGAATAATTCTAAATAATAAAGATATTGTAATACCAATATTTAAGGCTCTTGACCTTAATTCTGAACTTTCGAGGGATTTAGTAAGAGAAGCTAGTGCGACAGCATTATCAGCCGACAATAATAATTCTAGAGCAATTAATATTGGTAAAAGTGTAAAGATTTCGTACCAACTGTCTACCTGATCTAGTGTGGGTATAAAAGAATTTATTGCTGCTGAATCCATCAATATTATTCACAATCAGTATAAAATCTAATATAATATATCGAATATTTGTAATCAAGATTGATAACTATAAATGAGTTTAAATACATTAATTGATTATATTTCGAACTCACAAATTACTTCTGAATTAATAAAAAGAATTTCCAAAAATAAAGAATTAAATATTGTTGGTTCAAGTAGATATGCAAAATCAATAATCATAGATAGCATCGCAAGAAAAGGGGAACAAAATATATTATTAATTTGTCCTAATGTAGAAATTGCCTACAAATGGATTGGATATTTTGAAAGTATAAAGGATAATGCAGTTTTATATTATCCTCCAACAGAACATCTACCATACACATCAATCAATAAATCCAAAGAGATTGAATTTAGTCAGCTTACTGTTTTATCCAAATTAGTAAAAAAGGAGAAAAAGGAACTTAATATTGTTATATCAACAGAGAGATCACTACAACCCCATCTAATTAATAAAAACTTATTAATTGAAAACAAGTTAGATTTACAAAAAGGGGTTCAAATTGAGATTCAAGAATTAGCAAATAAACTTACCTTGCTGGGTTATACAAAGGAAAATGTAACATCAACAGAGGGATTATGGAGTAGGAGAGGGGAAATAATAGATATTTATCCTGTCAATAATGAGTTTCCTATAAGATTAGAATTTTTTGATAATGTAATTGAGAAAATAAGAGAATATGATCCAAATACACAAAAAACATTAGAAAGTATCAATAATATTGAAATAATACAAGCTGGATTTGATTTATTAATAAAAGATAAGTTAAATAATTTATCTAAGAACAGTATTTTTAATTCAGATGATATAAATAAAAATAATCTAGATCGTTATTTAGGAATAATTGAAAAAGAACCTTCAAATATAATAGATTTTATAAATAAGGAAACAATTCTTGTAATTGATGAATTAGAAGATTGTAAAAAATTTGCGAAAAATTGGTATCTAGATTCAGAAAGTAGTTTTGATAATTGTGCGTATGAATTAAATGAGAACCTTAAAAATAATGATATTAATTTAGAGGCCAAGCCCAATTTGCATTTAAAGTTTGACGAAATATTAAATTCACTGGGAAATTTTAATTTAATAAAATTGTATGAATTTGAATCAAAAGTCAATATTGATAATAGGTTTTTGTTAAACGATAAAAGATTAAATTCATACTCTAAAAATATAGGAAAATTATCCAACGATATTAATAAAAATATAAAAAATAAAGAAAAAGTTTGGATATTATCAGCACAGCCATTGAGAACTAGGACTTTACTTTTTGAGCACGAATGTAATACAAACTTCTTAAACAATCCTAATGATATTGATGAAGCATTTAAGTCAATTAATAATTCAACTCCCTTAATTATAAAAAATAAGAACAATTATGAAATCGAGGGTTTTTATCTTCCGATATGGAAAGTTGTCCTAATAACAGATAAAGAATTATTTTCACAACAATCTCTTTTTAATAATGTATTCATAAGAAGGAAAAAAAGAAGTGTCAATACAAATATAAATGTGAATAAGATTAGTCCAGGTGATTTTATAGTTCATAAGAATCATGGAATTGGAAAATTTTTAAAAATAGAAAAAATAAATATAACAGGAGATTCAAGAGATTATTTAGTCATTCAGTATCAAGATGGGAAGATAAGTGTTGCCGCGGATCAACTTAGTAGTGTTAACAGATATAGATCAAGCGGAAAAATAAAGCCGAAAATAAATAAATTAGGAGGGACAGAATGGGAAAGAATAAAAGATAAAAATAAGAAACAAATCAAAAAAGTTGCTGTCGATATATTAAAACTTTATGCAAAGAGAGAAAAATTAAAAGGACACATATACCCAGAAGACGGTCCTTGGCAAGATGAATTGGAGGAATCATTCCCTTATCAACCAACACCTGATCAAATTACTGCTGTAGAAGATATAAAATCTGATATGGAAAGCGATAAGCCAATGGACAGACTAGTTTGTGGAGATGTAGGATTTGGCAAAACAGAAGTTGCTGTTCGTGCTATTTTTAAGGCTATTACATCAGGCAAACAGGTAATATTACTAGCACCCACAACAATCCTAGCTCAGCAACATTGGAGAACAATAAATAATAGATTTTCACCTTACCCAATAAAAGTTTCATTACTCAATAGATTCAAATCCGTTAATGAGAGAAAGGAAATCTATGCAGGTTTGAAAAATAACAAAATTGATTTAGTTATAGCAACTCACCAAATTTTAGGAAAAGAAATTGAAATAAAAAACTTAGGACTACTTGTTATAGATGAAGAACAAAGATTTGGAGTAAGACAAAAGGAGAAAATTAAAAAAATCAAAACCAACATAGACGTTTTAACTCTCTCGGCAACTCCAATTCCAAGAACTCTTTATATGAGCTTATCTGGACTGAGACAAATGAGCTTACTAAATACTCCTCCTCCATCAAGAAGATCAATAAAAACATATTTATCTGAAATGGATATGGATGTTATAAGAACTGCAATTAATCAAGAACTTGATAGGGGAGGTCAAATATTTTATGTTCTTCCAAGAATTTCTGATATTGATCAAGCTGTAAACAAATTAAAAAATATCTTTCCCAGCTTAAAATTTATTGTTGCTCATGGGCAAATGAACGAAACAGAACTTGAAAATGCAATGATTGCTTTTAATAATGGAGAAGTAGATCTAATGATATGCACTACGATAATTGAAAGTGGATTAGACATCCCTAAAGTAAATACAATTATTATTGAAGATTCTCACAAATTTGGACTTTCACAACTTTATCAACTTAGAGGAAGAGTTGGTAGAAGCGGTGTACAAGCACATGCTTGGTTATTTTATCCAAATATAAATAAAATTAATGACGCTGCAAAACAAAGATTAAAAGCGATAAAAGACTTTTCGGAACTTGGAAGTGGATACCAGCTTGCAATGAAAGATATGGAACTAAGAGGTGTTGGGAGTTTATTAGGAGAAGAACAAAGTGGAAAGGTTAATGCTATTGGATATGATTTATATATAGAAATGCTCCATGAGGCTATTTCAGAAATCAGTGGGCAAGAAATACCAGAAGTTAGCGACACTCAAATTGATCTCCAAATAAATGCATTTATACCTGCAACATGGATATTAAACAGGGAAGAGAAACTTGAGGCTTACAAATCTGCTACCGAATGTTCAAATAATGATGAATTAACTGAATTAGCTACAGACTGGGTTAATAGATATGGAACCTTACCCAAACCTGTTGAGTCCTTAATTATGATAATGAGACTAAAATTACTATCTAAAAAATGTGGTTTTAATAAGATCAAGCTCAAAAAGCCAAACATCGTGATAGAGACCAAATTAAAAAATTCTACTTTTAAAATTCTTAAAAGTTCCTTAGCAAGTAGTGTTCAAAATAAATTTAATTTTAATGAAGGAGAACAATTATCGATCATCACTATACGGGGTTTAGGATCAACTGAAATTCAAAATCAAATTGATCAATTAATGTTGTGGTTCGGGTCTTTTGAAAGAGAAATAAAGAATTTCGATAAAGAACTTCTTATTAAAAGAGAATAAATTATTAAATAATTATTTAAAATCCGCGAATCAGTTTGATTTCGGTTAGGTTTATTAAAATTTATTTATTTTATGGGTGAATATATAGATGTCGGAATCCAAACTTCGATTTTACCCTTATCGATTATTGTTTCAACAATTGTACTTGGCATATTTGCATTATTTGGAGAAGAAACAGAAAATGATGATGATGATTCTGATTCGGGAAGTGGTGGCCTAATGCAACCTATTTGAAATTATTTATAAATAATTTGTTTTGACTTTCTTTTAGAGACTCTAAATAACCTATAAAAAGAACCTATCATTAAAATCAGAGCAATAAAAGAAGAGGCAAAAATAAAAATCACCAAAAATATTTCGTAGAGATATGAAAAAAGATCAATTAATAATAAAACAGATTTATTAAATGTCGAAGGTAGATTTTGTAGCAGCAAATTTTTATTAGGAATTAAATAATTTATATAAACTAATAAAACACTCAAAATAAATAAAAAGAAAGATTCAGCAAATAGTCTTTTTTTAGATTTTCTTCTTAAATTTAATTTTTTTTTAAAAATATATTTATAAGATTGAATATTCAAATTTGGGATGTTTAAATCTGCCATACATCAAAACTCAAAGAATAAATTAATAATTACTCTGAAAAAGAAATTAACCTATAATATCCTTTTTGCATTTAAGATGCTAATGGCTCTTTATTCTGAATTAATTAGTTCTTTTTTTTCTATATTTTCAAAAGGATTATAAAAATAAATAAAAGAAGAAGAGAATAGAATTAAAGAACAAATTGCAATAAACGGTGGCATAATGAAATTTAAAAATTTAAATTTTTTATTTAACCCAAATCTAAATTTTTTAGTCATATTATTAGATAAATCAGTTTTTTTTATTATTACTTTTGGCGATTCATTTAACTGATCAAAACAATTTATGGTGTCTGAAAGCAATGAATTACCAATCTTTAAAATTAATGGCTTTACATTTGGTTTAGTGCTCTTGAGAACAATATTATGTATGTGAAGATTATCAGCTTTTATATCAATTAATTTAGACTCGTATAATGGTATTTCGTTTTTTATTAAAAGATTTGAATAAATATAAAAAGCATTCATAATAGGCCCTAGATGCTCAATTTTACCTTCAATAAGTGGTTTATTAATTATGGTTAATTTCCATTGAGAAATTATTGATATTTGATCTTTATTTTCATTATTTGAATAATCTGGCAATCCGATTATTTCAAGACTCACTGAAGATTGATGAAATGATAATTTATTTTGCATAATATTAAAAATAGTATAAAAAATTCTTCAACTTTTGATAACCTTGATTTGAAATGCAAAGGGATAAAGTAAGCAAATACTTTATGATAATTTCATCATTATCAGCTCGATTTAAAAGCTTTTTCACTTTCATACTATCTATATTAAATCTCTCTTTAATCAACTCGATAAATCTCTTATTAAAATCATTCCAAATAACTGAATTCTCTTCAAGATCTTCCTTAGATTTTAGTATCTCTCTGATATAAGGATATAAATATCTAGACATTTCAGCGGTGATTTTAATTAAAGCATCGAATTCGTTTATTTTAATAGTGTTATTAACATAAGATTTTCTCAATGGATTATTATTCCTTAATTTCCAAATAGTAACTTTATTTGGCAGAATATCATTTAAATTAAGTCCATTTGATAAAGCGTAAAGGGATTGAATACCATTTAAGTCAATAGTTTCTAGGATTAATAATAATAAATCAAGCTTCTCTATTGATTGTCTTGATACCTGATTTCCTTTAGTTAAAAATGAAATTGTTCTTGAATAAGATATGAAAAAATTATAACAGAATTATTAATCAATTTTTTGAAATAAAAAAGAATATAACTTATCAAGTTCTTCAATAGTTAGCATTCCATAACTCCATAATAAAATTGGTAATGGAGTGTTATGTTTTATAGATAATTTTATACCAAGTTCGATAGACGACTCCTCTAAACCTACTTCATTAAATAAATAAATTATCATTTCTCTAGATACAAAATTATCCATGAGTTTTATTTAATTCTTGAGTAAATTAACGATTTAGTCATTTGATTAAGGACTAATTTTCTTATAAAAAGAAAATTATTTAAAAGTACAAATGAAAACTTTCTTATTGGAAATAAAAAAAAGTTTCTATTTGCAAAAATTAATATCAATGAGTCAGTTATGAAAATAGTAACAATAATATCTAAAGTCCTGCTTAAAACATACTTAAATTTAAATAATATCAATTGCATTTTAGTAATAGCTATATTTTCATTTAGAAGATCGAAAATAGTATTAACATCTCTCCAACAACTATTTAGGCCCTGACCACCAACAGGATGAAATGTATGAAATGCATCCCCTACAAAAACTAATTTTTTAAAATTTAAAATTGGTAGATTTAAGGATAATGAAACAGGAAAAATATTAAATTCGCCAATTATTTGATCTAACTTAAATTCATCAGGCAAAATAGTTGATAAATTATCCATTAAAAAATTCTTATCAGAATTCAACCTTTCAATAGCTTTTAATGTACTGGAAGTCCAAATTACTTGATATAAGTTTTTTTCTAAAGGTAATAATGCGAGTGGGCCTTCTTTTCTAAAAATTTCATAAGCACGCTTTTCACAATTACCTCTAATAGAAACCTTAAAAGTTAAACAAGACTGATTATAAGATTTTCTTATATCTAAAAAATCAAACAATTTTTTATCAAGTGAGTTTGCTCCTGTTGAAAAGAATTGATAATCAAATAATATTTTTTTACGTAACAATCTCTGCGGCGTCATGAAAATAATATTTTCATAATTATCAATCTCTTGAAAAAATACGTTCATAAGATCTGAATGTTTAACTACCCAGCCAATATTTTCAGCAGAACTTATATCATCATCTAAATCAGAAATTGATAAATTAGTCATAGCAGAAGTTACGCTATCTGAAATTGAAAGAGTATCAAAGCCAAATAAGAATGGTTTTAATTTTTCCCAAAGTCTGAATTTAGATAAGATTTTTCTAGTTGAGTGAGTAATAGCATATGTTTTATCTTTATAAATTAACCTTTCTTTTGTTAATAAATCAGTTAAAAAAATATTGCAATCAAATTTTGAAAGTGCAATTGAAAGTAATAAACCTGTTGGACCTGAGCCAACAATTTTAAAATTGAATTTATTTTTCATCAGATAATATAAATATCAACTATCTATTCAAATAAATATAGCAAATTTCCTCAAATGCTGGTCTTAATAAATAAGGGTACTCTCCAACCCATAAATTAATTTCTGGAAGCCAAGCATCGGTCAAATAAAAATCTCTATCAAAATTGCGGTTATTAGATGTTAATAAACATCTGATACTCGAACCCACTCTAATTTGACTGTGCTTATTTTCCATAGGAAAACTTAACTTTTCTAAATACCCATCTTCATCTTCTAATTCAAGTACTAACCAAGTCCTTTTGTTTTCGATAACTTCTAATCGACCTTGCCTATTAGATTGTTCTCGTGAACTTTCAATCCTTTCTGTTTTATAGATATCTGAAACATAACCATCAAATATAGAAAAAAATTTGTATTTCCTTAATTGCAAATTTTTTCTACTTGATTCAAGAATTGGGCCCCAGATGATATACAAAAAGAAAGCTACACATAGCAATAACCAGAAATTATTTGTTTGATCTCCAGTAGAACTAATTATTAATGAGATAAATCCACCAATTGAAGAAATTATTACTCTTTGAAGAATTTTTCTTGGATTACCCAAAGTATATTTAAATTGACTTCCGGTACCCACTGCAGGAATTAGTTTTGAAATTTGATTTGTATTAATTGGAATTAGCATTTTAAAAAATCAATTTTTCAAGTCCGTAAACTAAAGTTTCATAATTACCTATTTTTTTAATAGCTTGTAAAACACCTGGCATATATGCCTTTCTATCAATTGTGTCATGCTTAATTGTGTAAGTTTCACCTGGAGATCCCATAATTACTAACTGATGTGCTAATAATCCAGGTAATCGTACGGAATGTAAATTAATTCCTGAATTTCTGACCCCTCCCCGCACACCTTTCAATGACTCAGACTCTTTTACTAATTTCTGATTAAATTTCTTTGGATATTCTTCAATCATCTCTGCAGTTTTTATACACGTCCCACTTGGAGAATCAGCTTTTTGATTATGATGCATCTCAATTAACTCAATATTGTCATAAAACCTTGCGGCTACAGATGCTGCCTGCTGAAGAAGAACCATGCCTACTGAAAAATTAGGTATTATTGCACAACCAACGGATGCTTTCTGAGCAAAAACAGACAATTCTTTTATTTGCGAGGGAGAAAGTCCTGTGGTTCCGACCACTGGTGAAATACCGTATGCGATAGCTGATCTGGTATTTTCATATACAGAATCAGGATGAGTAAAATCAACCAGAACAGGTTTGATATTTTCATTTCTATAATTTTGACTAACAGAACATAAAGTTCCTTCATAATCGTTAGAAACAAAAACATCACAATTTTTTACCTTTAATAATTCAGAAATATTTGAGCCATTGTTCTTTTCATTTATGTCAATTGCCGCGACAAGTTCACAATCTGGAGAATTCAATACTGTATTCACAACTTCGCTACCCATTCTGCCTAAAGCTCCGGATACTAGTACTGGTAAAGGTTTTTTAGAATTTTCAATCATTTTTGTAAAAAAATTTTTTTTAAAGGTTGTTACACGCTATTTATATTGCACACAATAACGTCCTTTCATTCGTAGGCTGGTAGAAATACTTAAAGAAAATCAATGTTTACGCAGGTCCGCTCAGCAAACCGCAGAGTATCTCCTGTTGAGGATAACAAACACAAAGTTGTAATAAAAGCTGTTTATGTTGTCCTTGAGCCACAATACCAAAATTCCTTAACGGAAGCTGCAAAGTCAATAAATAAGATGAATGGGCCAATAGGTATAGACCTTAGTGGCTACCTTATCGAAGAACTTAGAAATGAAAGTAATTTTGAAGATTTTAAAGAAGATATAGCTAATGCAGATATATTTGTTGCTTCACTAATTTTCATCGAAGATCTTGCTCAAAAAGTTGTTGATGCAGTATCTCCACATAAAGATAAGCTTAAAGCATCAATTATTTTTCCCTCTATGCCAGAGGTAATGAGATTAAATAAGTTAGGTTCATTTAGTATGGCCCAACTTGGTCAATCTAAAAGTATTATTGGAGATTTAATAAAAAAGAAAAAAGAATCTGATGGAGCAAGTTTCCAAGATTCAATGTTGAAGTTATTAAACACACTACCTTCAATACTTAAATATCTACCAGTAGAAAAAGCTCAAGATGCTAGAACATTCATTCTGAGTTTTCAGTACTGGTTAGGTGGTACTACTGAGAACTTAAAAAACTTCTTGTTAATGATTTCTGAAAAGTATGCAGTTTCAGAGAACATAAAAGATCAAATAGAAGAATTCAAAATTCAAGACCCTGAAACATTCCCAGATTTAGGAATTTGGCATCCTCTTGCGCCTTGCATGTTTGAAAGTCTTAAAGAATATCAAAATTGGGATAATAATAGGAAAGATATAAATCCTAAAGATGACAAAACTCCAAGGATAGGTTTAGTGCTTCAAAGAAGTCATATAGTTACAGGAGATGATGCTCATTACGTTGCAGTAATTCAAGAATTGGAATATAGAGGTGCGAGAGTACTTCCTATCTTCTGTGGGGGTCTGGATTTTTCTAAACCAGTTAATGAATTTTATTATGATTCCATAAATAAAGATCAACCTATAGTAGATGGAGTTGTATCTCTAACTGGATTTGCACTCGTTGGAGGCCCGGCAAGACAAGATCATCCCAGAGCTATTGAAGCTCTAAAAAGGCTAAACAGACCTTATATGGTCGCACTTCCATTAGTCTTCCAAACCACACAAGAATGGGAAGATAGTGATCTAGGGTTACACCCAGTTCAGGTAGCACTTCAGATTGCAATTCCAGAACTTGATGGTGCTATTGAACCTATTATTCTTTCAGGTCGTGATGATGCCACAGGTAAGGCGCATACTCTACAAGATAGAGTTGATGTAATCGCTGAAAGAGCCATAAAATGGTCAACCTTAAGAGTAAAGCAAAGAAGGGATAAAAAATTAGCTATTACAGTATTTAGTTTTCCACCTGACAAAGGAAACGTTGGTACGGCAGCATACTTGAATGTTTTCGGTTCAATTTATAGGGTACTTCTTGAAATGAAATCGAAAGGATATCAAATAGATGAACTTCCAAGTAATTCAAAAGAATTAATGGAAAGAGTAATTAACAACCCTGAAGCAATGGATGGTTCTCCGGAGTTAAATATTGCTCATAAGATGTCAGTAAAAGAATACGAAGAGTTCACACCATATTCACAAAGACTTGAAGAGAATTGGGGTAAACCTCCTGGGAACCTAAATAGTGATGGACAAAATCTTCTAATCTATGGAAAACATTTTGGAAATGTTTTTATAGGAGTTCAACCTACATTCGGTTATGAAGGTGATCCAATGAGATTACTTTATTCAAGAAGTGCAAGTCCTCATCACGGTTTTGCTGCTTACTATACCTATGTAGAAAAAATCTGGGGGGCTGATGCTGTTCTTCATTTTGGAACGCACGGTTCACTTGAATTTATGCCTGGGAAACAGATGGGCATGAGTGAAACATGCTATCCGGATTCTCTCATCGGATCATTACCTAATTTGTATTACTATGCTGCCAATAATCCTTCTGAAGCAACAATTGCGAAGAGAAGAGGGTATGCTTCAACCATTAGTTATTTAACTCCTCCAGCAGAAAATGCAGGGCTCTACAAAGGACTTAAAGAACTAAGTGAACTCGTTGGTTCCTATCAACAACTAAGAGAAAATAGTAGGGGTATACAAATTGTTAATGCAATAGTTGAGACTTCTAAACAATGTAACCTTGACAAAGATGTTGAGCTCCCTTCAAAAGACATAGAAGAACTATCAATAGAGGAAAGAGATTTATTTGTTGGTAATGTCTATAAACAGTTGATGGAAATTGAAAGTAGATTATTACCTTGCGGTCTTCATACTATTGGAGAAGCTCCAACAGCAGAAGAAGCTGTTGCAACACTTGTAAATATTGCATCACTAGAAAGAGAACAAGAGGGATTAAGATCTCTTCCTGGACTAATTGCAGAATCAATGGGTCTGACTATTGAACAAATATATGATGGTAATAATAAAGGTGAACTCAAATTTGTAGAGTTAAATGAAAAAATCATAAAGACAGCAAGAGAGTCGATTTTTGCGATGGTCAACTCTTTAAAAATTGTTAATGGCAGAGTTTATTTAGAAAAATCACTTCTTTCCAAACTTTTAGATTTACTTAAAGTATTTGGTCTTAATTTACCTACCCCTTGGTTAAGAATCTGCAGATTAAATGGATTTAATGAAGTTAACCAGAATGAATTAAATAAATTATTTGATTACTTACTTTTCTGTTTGGAACAGATCTGTGCAGACAAAGAAATGAATAGCCTCATTAAAGCATTAGATGGAAATTATGTTTTACCTGGACCAGGTGGAGATCCAATAAGAAATCCAGGTGTTTTGCCCAGTGGTAAAAATATACATGCACTTGATCCTCAATCAATCCCAACTACAGCAGCAGTAGCTGCAGCAAAGTCAGTTGTTGACAAATTAATTGAAAGACAAAAGGAAGAACAAGGGACCTGGCCTGAAACAATCGCTTGTGTTTTATGGGGTACTGATAACATCAAAACTTATGGAGAATCACTTGCACAAATCTTATGGTTTGTTGGTGTTAAACCAAAACCAGATTCTGTTGGGAGAATCAACAAATTAGAATTAATCCCTTTAGAAGAATTAGGAAGGCCAAGAATAGATGTAGTAGTTAACTGTTCAGGAGTATTTAGAGATCTATTTATCAATCAAATGGCATTAATAGATCAGGCAGTTAAGTTAGCGGCAGAGGCTGATGAACCTCTGGAATCAAATTTTGTAAGAAAACATTCATTAGAACAAGCAGAAAAAGAAGGTACTTCTATCAGAGAAGCTTCAGCGAGAGTTTTCTCTAATGCAAGTGGAAGCTACAGTTCAAATGTTAATTTAGCCGTAGAAAATTCAACTTGGGAGGAAGAAAATGAATTACAGGAAATGTATTTATCTCGCAAAACATATGCTTTTAATGCTGATAATCCAGGTGAAATGAATCAAAAAAGGGATGTTTTTGAGTCAGTAATGAAAACAGCAGATGTTACATTTCAAAACCTTGATTCCTCAGAGATTTCCTTAACAGATGTAAGTCATTATTTTGATTCAGATCCAACCAAATTAATTAAAACACTAAGAGATGACGGAAAAGAACCAAGTAGCTACATAGCAGATACTACCACTTCTAATGCTCAAGTCAGAACACTTGGAGAAACTATCAGATTAGACTCAAGGACTAAGCTTTTAAATCCAAAGTGGTATGAAGGTATGCTCAAATCTGGTTATGAAGGAGTTAGAGAACTTTCTAACAGACTAAATTACACTCTTGGTTGGAGTGCGACAAGTGGTCAAGTAGATAATTTTGTATATGAAGAAACTAATGAAACATTTATAAATGACGAAGAGATGAGGAAAAGATTAATGGATCTCAATCCTAATAGTTTTAGAAGAATTGTTGGCACTTTGCTAGAAGTTAATGGTAGAGGATATTGGGAAACTTCAGACGAAAATATAGAACAATTGAAAGAACTATACCAAGAGGTAGAGGATAAAATCGAAGGTGTTAAAGAATAATAATCTTTTTATTTTCTGTAAATCCTATCAGCAACTTTCAGTATTTGATAATTTAGTTTTACATTATGAACTCTCACAATATCAATATTAAATTGTGAACAAAGACAACTTATTGCAAGTGTTCCAATATCCCTTTCTTTTGGATTTTTCTCATTCAAAATTTCCCCTATAAATCTTTTCCTTGATGCACCAATCAAAATTGGTAAGTTCCACTTTTTTAATACATCTAAATTTCTCAAGATTTCCAAATTATGAATAATGTTCTTTGAAAAACCAATTCCAGGATCCACTATTATATTTCTTTCAGAGATATTTTTTTCTAAAGCATTTTTTATTAAATTATCAAGAGAGTACTTAACATCACTCAATACATTCTCGTAACTAGAGAGTTGATTCATATTTTGACTATTACCACGACTATGAGTTATAACGAATGGGCAGTTGAATTTTGATACAACATCCAAAATATCAATATCTCTTCTTCCTCCAGTAACATCATTTATCCAATTAGCTCCATATAAAAGAGCTTCATTAGCGACCTCAGAATTAAAAGTATCAATAGAGATTAAAAGATTAGGATATTCAGATTTTATTAATTTCAGATATGGGATCAATCTTTTAATTTCTATACTAGAGCCAACTTCTTCAGCCCCAGGCCTTGTACTCTGGGCACCAAGATCAATAACATCCACACCATTACGCAAAAAATTATTAACTTGATCCAAAACTTTTTTTGAAGAGTTTAATTCTCCACCATCACTAAATGAATCAGGAGTTAAATTAATAACCCCCATAATTGAAGTTTTTTGTCCCCAGCCTTTTGGCCATGGATCTTTCTTATTTATAATTTGCAATTCTTGCAAAACTATTTGGATCTAATGAGGCCCCTCCAACTAACACCCCATCTATATCACTCATTGACATTATTTCGTCAATATTATTAGGTTTGACAGATCCTCCATATTGAATAATAACATCATCAAAACCTATTAATTTCCGAATCAAAGCACATATCTGATTCGCGTCCTTAGCCTCACATGTTTTACCTGTCCCAATAGCCCATATTGGTTCATAGGCAACAATTAAATTAGATGAATCTGTATTTTCTAATCCTTGTTCAACCTGTCTAGTAATAACTCTATCAGCTTCTCCTCTTTCTCTTTGTTCTAATGTTTCTCCAACGCAAACTATTGGAGTAAGTCCACTAGATTGAGCAAAAACTGCTCTTTTATTAATTTGTTCGTCACTTTCACTAAAATACTTCCTTGGTTCACTGTGACCAACTATTGCATATGAGACACCATGTTCAAGAAGCATTTTTGGAGATATTTCTGCAGTAAATGCTCCTTCATCTTCCCAATGAATATTTTGACTAGAAATATCTAAATAATCAAAATCAGAATGATCAGAAAAGGTTGAAATAGCTGTAAAAGGTGGCGCAATAATAACTTTACGATCATCATTTATGTTTTTTATTAAAGGTATAAAATCTTTTAAATAAGACTTAGCCTCAGCACAAGTCATGTGCATTTTCCAATTACCAGCAATAACAGATTTTCTCAAAATACTATCTCCAAGAAAATTATATTAATATAAATTGAGTTGAATAGGCTAATTATTCAAAAATTAATTCATTTTTTAGAAATATAACTTTATCTCCCTTATTTAATTTTCTTCCTCTCCTAGTTTCTTTTACACCATTAACTTTTACAGAGCCAGATTTAATAAAAATTTTTGCTTCTCCACCAGAAGAGACCAAATTTTTCCATTTTAAGAATTGATCCAATTTCATTTTTTTAAACCCATAGATATTGATAAAGTAGGATAAATAATTAAATATATAATATTTTGAAACTAATACCACCAGTCAGACCATATTTAAATAGGTTTATAAAGGGTTTTATATGCATGCTTATTTATGTAGCTTGTTGGCCTTTGTTAGCTTATTTAGCAGGAAACTTAATTCCAGCAATTGGATCTGGTGATCTCTTAAAGGTTTCTAACATAATAGTTAAGTCTTTATTTGTATTTTTAGTTCAAAAAACTGCTCAATTTGGACAGGATGTATTCATCGCAAAACCATCTTTAGAAATTAGTGAAGTAATGAGAGGAAATTTATTTAGCAAAATTCAAAAAATAGAGATGAATTCTGTTGAAAAGATTTCAGCAGGAGATATCACATATAGACTTACAGAAGATGCAGATAGGGTAAGCGAAGTTATTTATAAAACAGCTCAGGATACTATTCCATGCACCTTACAATTAATTGCGGTAATAGTTTATATGTTTTATTTAGATTGGTCACTAACATTATCAACTTTTGTTTTAGCACCATTGATTATTCTTTCAGTTAATAGCTTTGGAAGAAGAGTTTTATTAGCATCTGAAAAAAGTCAAGAATCAACAAGTAATTTAGCAGGTTTAATAGGTGAATCTATAAATGGAATGTCGACGATAAGGTCTTTTGCTGCAGAAAATTGGATTGAGAATAGATTTTATAAAAGATTAAATGCTAATAAAAAAGCAAAATATAAAACATTAAAATTACTTGCATTTCAACATCCAGTTGTAGGATTTGTTGAAGCATTTGGAATATTAGCAATATTAGGTTTAGGCGCAGCAAGAATCAATTTAGACCTTTTAACAAGCGAAGAATTTAGTAGTTTTTTTGCTGCAATATTGATGCTTATTGATCCAATAAGCCATGTAAGTACAAATTTTAATGACTATAAACAGGCAGAAGCATCAATAAAAAGGTTGAAAAAAATAAATCTACAACCTATCGAAGATGATAAAGGAAATTTAACAAGGATATACAATATTGAAGGCAAAATAAGTTTTAAGAAAGTTAATTTCGCCTACAAAAAAGATAATCAAGTTCTTAAAAATATCAATTTAGAAATTAAAAAAGGGGAAATCACTGCTTTCGTTGGAGCTTCTGGAGCTGGTAAAAGTACAATGCTGGCAATGATATTAAAATTTATAACTCCAAATAATGGGGATATTTTTATTGATGATAAAAATCTAAAATTACTAAATACAAAAGATATTAGAAAAAACATTGCATTAGTACAACAACAGCCTTTTTTGTTTTCAGGAAAAATTATTGATGTTATAAGAATGGGGAGAAGTTTTACCAAAGAAGAAGTTATAGAATCAGCAAGAAAAGCAAACGCTCACAACTTCATTCAAAACCTTCCTGAGAGATATGAAACCAAGATAACTGAAAGAGGATCAAATTTCTCAGGTGGTCAGATCCAGAGGATAGCAATTGCAAGAGCAATACTTGGTAACCCATCAATTCTTCTTTTAGATGAGGCCACAAGTGCGTTAGATGCAGAATCAGAATCTGAAGTCCAAGAAGGACTTAATAGAGTAATGAAAGATAGAACAGTAATTGTAATTGCTCATAGATTAGCCACTACTCAAGAGGCAAATAAAATAGTTGTTTTCGATAAAGGCCAAATTATTGAAGTTGGAAAACATATTGACTTAATCAATAAACCAGGAATTTATAAAGAATTATGTGAAAAACAATTTATTAAAAAACTATAACTCTATTTTATTTATTAATAAAGGTAAGTCCATGAGCGAAAACACAAATGAAACTGAAAATCCAGTTTTAACATTTGAAGGTAAAAAATATTTAATAAATGAACTTTCTAATGAAATAAAAGAATCTATAAAAGTATTACAAATAGCTGAGACACAACTTAAGATGCATCAAGATACTGTCAAATTACTTTCAATTAGCCGAAACTCATTAGCTAATCAATTAAGAGAAAAAATAAAAAAATTATAGTAGAATTTTAAAAATTATGAATTTCTTGTAGAGAGTAAGCATCAATTTTATTACATTGCAAAGCTTTGATTGCTTTAATAGCTGCCTTTGCTCCAGGAATAGTTGTAAAAGTTGGAATATTATATTCTAGAGCGGCACGTCTTAAATAAGCGTCATCATGAAGAGCCTGTGAGCCTATTGGAGTATTAATTATTAATTGAACAAGTCCCGAACGAATTAGGTCCTCAATATTTGGTCTACCTTCATGAACTTTTAGCACTTCTTCAACTTGAATGCCTAAATTCATCAAATATGCAGCTGTACCTTTTGTTGCGATTAATTTAAATCCTAAAATCAAGAGTTCTCTAGCAACTTCCTCAAGATTTTTTTTATCTAAATCATTTGTAGACAAAAATGCCACTCCATCTGAAGGGACACCATTTCCTGCTGCCAATTCCGACTTGGCATAAGCAATTCCAAAATCTTTAGCTAAACCCATTACTTCTCCAGTAGATCTCATTTCAGGACCAAGTAATGTATCAGATCCAGGAAATCTTTTGAATGGTAAAACAGCCTCTTTTACTGCCTGATATTTAGGAGAAAATTCTTGTATGAAATTAACATCTTCTAATGTAAAACCTTGCATTAACTGAGTAGCTAATTTTGCAACTGGTTTACCTATGGCTTTTGAAACAAATGGGACTGTCCTTGATGCTCTCGGATTTGCTTCAAGAATATATAATTTATTTTCTTTACTATTTGAATTTGTCACTGCAAATTGCAAATTAATTAAACCAACAACATTTAATCTTTGTGCAATTAATTTAGTCCAGTTCCTAACATTTTCTATTGTGGATGTTGAAAGAGAAATGGATGGTAAACAACAAGCTGAATCTCCTGAATGAATTCCTGCAGGTTCGACATGTTCCATTAGACCAGCAATTACAACCGAACCTTTTGAATCGCATAAAGCATCAACATCTATTTCAATAGCATTATTCAAATATTGATCAAGAAGGATTGGATGCTCAGGCGATACCTTAACTGCTTCAGAGATGTATCTTGATAATTCATTCTCATCTTTAACAATTTCCATTGCCCTTCCTCCTAAAACATAAGAAGGTCTTACAACCAAGGGGAATCCTATTTTTTTTGCTACTATTTCTGCTTCATTTTGATTACGTGCAATACCATTTAATGGTTGTCTAATACTTAATTCATCAAGTATTTTTGTAAATTCCTCTCTATCTTCTGCTAAATCGATAGATATTGGAGAAGTCCCAAGAATTTTTGATTCAGTTCTAAGCCCATCACTAGATTTAAGCCATTCAAATAAAGGTAATGATAATTTCAGTGGGGTTTGACCTCCAAATTGAACAATCAAACCATAAGGATTTTCGGCTTCAATTATGTTGAGCACATCCTCCAAAGTTACAGGCTCAAAATATAAAATATCGCTAGTATCATAATCTGTTGATACAGTTTCAGGGTTACTATTAACCATTATTGTTTTATAACCATTTGCAGAGGCTTGATATGATGCGTGACAACAACAGTAATCAAATTCTATTCCTTGACCAATTCTGTTTGGACCTCCTCCTAGAATCATAATTTTTTTTGATTTACTATTTTCTGAAATTTCGCTATCAAAAATTTGAGAATTAAGATTAATGAAATATTCTTCGTAAGTTGAATAGTGATAGGGAGTTGAGGATGAGAATTCTGCTGAACAAGTATCAACAGTTTTATAAATAGGTATTATGTTAAGTTTTTTTCTATATCTTCTCACTTCAAAAAACTCAGAATTAGTTAACTTTGCTATCTGTTGATCTGAAAAGCCTAATTGTTTAGCACGTAACATCAAATCCCTATCAAGAGAAGAAAGTTTCTTATCTTTCAAAAAATCATTTTCAAAATTAAGGATATTACGTAATTTATCGATAAACCATAAATCTATATTTGTAACTTCTTGAATATAAGAATTAGTTTTCCCAAACTGCATAGCTTTTTTAACTAGGAGAATTCTTTCAGATGTAGGATTTCTTAAACTACTTTTAATATGACTCTCGTCTTTAAATTCATTTAGTGAATCACATTCCCATCCAAAAACATCTACTTCTAATGACCTTAATGCTTTCTGAAATGATTCTTCGAAAGAGCGACCTATTGCCATTGACTCACCAACGGATTTCATGGCAGTGCTTAAAGTATTAGAAGAGCCTTTAAACTTTTCAAAGGCAAATCTTGGGATCTTAGTAACTACGTAATCAATTGACGGCTCAAAACATGCAGGTGTTTTTTTTGTAATATCATTAATAATCTCATCAAGTGTATAACCAACAGATAATAAAGCTGCAATCTTAGCTATAGGGAATCCAGTTGCTTTACTTGCCAAAGCAGATGATCTACTAACACGGGGATTCATTTCTATGATAATTACTTCTCCATTAGATGGATTTACTGCAAATTGAATATTACTCCCACCTGTTTCAACTCCTACCTCTCTAATAATTTTCAATGACAAATCCCTCAATCTCTGATACTCCTTATCTGTTAAAGTTTGAGCAGGAGCTACAGTAATCGAATCTCCAGTGTGGACACCCATTGGGTCTAAATTTTCAATACTGCAAACTATTACTACATTGTCAGCAGTATCTCTCATTACCTCTAGTTCAAACTCCTTCCATCCAATAAGTGATTTTTCAATCAATATTTGATTACTTGGACTTTCCTCTAAACCTGATTTACATAACTCGACAAATTCTTCAAGATTAAAAGCAATTCCACCTCCTACACCACCTAATGTGAATGCAGGCCTTATTATAAGAGGATAGGAACTAATTTTTTTTGATACCTCTATAGCTTCACCCAGGTTAGATGCAATACCAGACGGACAAACATTTACATTTATTTTCTCCATCGATTCTTTAAACAATTTTCTATCTTCAGCTTTATTAATAGCTCTTAAATCAGCTCCAATTAATTCAATATTATTTTGTTTTAAAAAATCTGACTCTGATAATTTAACTGCAAGATTCAAAGCGGTTTGACCCCCCATAGTGGGAAGAATTGCATCAGGTTTTTCTCTTAAAATAATCTGAGAAACAATTTCGGGAGTCAATGGTTCAATATATGTTTTGCTTGCAATATCAGGATCAGTCATTATTGATGCTGGATTTGAATTTATCAAGACAATTTCATAACCAGCATTTCTTAATGCTTTGCAAGCTTGAGTGCCAGAGTAATCAAATTCGCATGCTTGTCCTATAACAATCGGTCCAGATCCTAGAATAAGAATTTTTTTAAGATCACCTCTTTGAGGCATAATTTAAAACCTTCATTTATCTCATGCTACTTATAAATCATCAGATGTTAATCAAGTTACTTGAAAAGCAACATTTGTTTCTATAGTATTGGGAGAAATTAATTTTTTATGAGCGAACTTCAGCGACTTAAAAGTCTGTTGCCTCCAGAGAATGAAAGTTGGGTATTTATTGAAGCTGCTGCAGCTATAGACCCACCTTTAATAACACTTGAGGAAATCGGTCGTGACGAAGTAGAAATTCAAATTGATTTAGATGAATGGGATAACTTAGCTATTGATCATAGAAATCTATTATTTTGGCACGAGGTTGGGAAAATTCAAAATGATACAATTCCTAGAGATGGATGGGAAATGGCTGCTCTAGCGATAGGACTTGGAGGAGCGATAGGAGAGTTGTGGGTACAAGATGGTTTACTTTTATTACTTGCTCTTGGTTTATCAGGTTTTGCAGGATATAGATTATATTTAAAAAATAATTCTGAAAAAAAACTTCAAGATGCTATTTATGCAGATGAAAGAGCTATAGATCTTGCTTGTAGATTTGGATACAGCATTCCAAATGCTTATAAAAGTCTTGGAGGAGCATTAAAGGAGTTAATAGATAAGACACGAAAAAAGAAAAAAAGAAGTTTTTTTGAAGATAGATTAGATGCCTTAAGAAAAAGTGCAGAAAAAGCAAGATCAGAATTATCTCAGCAAGAAGGATCAGAAAAATCAGTTTCAAGCGAAAATGTTTATGGACAATAAAAGTTTGGTTTTACTGGCAGCTAAAGCATGTGATGAAAAAAAGGCAAAAGATATAAAACTTATAAAAATTGATAAAGTATCATATATAAGTGAGTGGATTTTGATTGCAGAAGGATTATCTGATTTACAAGTTAGATCTATAACTAAATCTGTAGAAGGAGAGCTTAAAGAAAAGGCTAAAATTGAACCGATACGAAAAGAAGGGATTAACGAAGCGAAATGGGCTTTACTAGATTATGGTGATTTGATCGTAAATATTTTTCAACCAGAAATAAGAAAATATTATGACCTTGAATCATTCTGGAGTAATGGAGATAATCTTATATTTCCATAATTTTATTTTATGAACGAATCTAAATGTCCTGTCCCTAGAGAGCAACAACCAACTAATGAATTTATAGAACTATCAAAATCTAAAATTTTTTCTTGGCCAAAAACAAAAAAGTCTCTAGTTCTTATATTGATAAAATGTTGGGTAGTAGCTTTTGTTCTATTTCTTGTCATTTCTTCAGGAAGTGTATATTTCAAAACATCCCTTTTAAGATATATTCTTTTGAGTTTTTTTAGCAGCTTATCAATACCTCTTTTAATTTCAATAAGGTTATATTTAGGTTGGAATCATATATTTTATAGATTAATATCTGAAAAAGTTGAATATGAGGAATCCGGTTGGTATGACGGTCAAGTATGGGAAAAGCCACTAGTTTTGAAAGAAAAAGAATCACTTATTGCCTCAATTGAGGTGAAGCCCATTTTAAATAATTTAATTCAGATTTTTTCTATTATTTCAGTCTTAGCTTTGTCTGGCATTTTGATTTTTCAATATAACAATTTCTAAATGAGTTCTAATTTCAAAAACCTCTACACTTCTAACAATCCTCCTTTACAAGTGACCTTAATGAGAGGATTAAATATTGAGTCAATCCATAAAATTCATGCAGTTATTACTGACAAAAAAGGTAGGGTTTTAATGTGCGCAGGAAATCCAGAATACAAAAGTTTCATAAGGTCAGCACTAAAACCATTTCAAGCAATTCCTTTCGTTAGTAGTGGAGCTGCATCAAAAATTAATAATGAATCAAAATCAATTGCGTTAGCCTGCGGGTCACATAGTGGATCAAAACTTCATTCAAGGGAAGCCTTCAAAATTTTATGGGAATATGACATTGACATTAATAATCTGAAATGTCCAAAATCAAAGACAAGTCCATTAGAACATAATTGTTCGGGTAAACATGTGGCTTTTTTAGCTACATGCAAAAAAATGAATTGGCCATTAGATAGTTATTTAAGGGGAGATCACCCACTTCAAATCGAAATATTCAGAATTGTTTCTGAATTACTTGAAATCCCGTCATCTGAAATAAACGCAGAACGTGATGATTGTGGTGCCCCCACTCTTTATTTAAAACTATTAGAAATGTCAAGGTTATATTCACTTCTGAGCAGTTCCGAAAATGCGGAATTAGAACAAATCAGTAGAGCTATGACAATGAACCCAACAATGATAAGTGACAACAATAAATTTGATACAGAAATAATAAAAGGTTCTCATGGCAAAGTTATAAGTAAAGGTGGTGCCGAGGGAATACAGTGTCTATGTAAGGTAAATGAAGGGATAGGTTTAGCTTTAAAAGTAGAAGACGGTTCAAAAAGAGCAAAACATGCTGCTAGTCTTCACTTACTAAAACAGTTAGAGTGGATATCTGACTTAAGAATTCAAGACATCGAAGAAAAGGTCTTTAATTTTTCTGAAGGAGTGCGACTTGAAGTTAAAGGTAAATTAAAATTCCAGGAATCCTAAAAAAACAGGAAAATTAACCCTTTCAGATGTAT
>QCLE01000018.1 GCA_003214815.1 Prochlorococcus sp. AG-412-J13
GAGCCAGAAGAAAGTGAAGTTAAAGAAGAAACAATAGAGCCAGAGGTAAAATCAATTAAACCTAGAAAAAGAACTGTTAAAGATGAAATAATAGACGTAGAAGTTGATTCTGATAATAAATAAGATCTTAAATTAAATTAAGGTAGCTTAAACAAGCTTGAATCTTAAAATAGGATATTGTTTAGTATAATTTGGTTATTTTTTTTATTAAATATAAAGGGTCTTTATTTTTAAAATTTTAATTTGAATTATAAGAAGATTGTTATGAATCTAAAGCTACTTCGATAGCTGCTATTAAGTTTTCGTCAAACGGTTTAACACCTGGTTTGAATCTTGCAATTACTTTACTATCTTTTCCTATCAGAAACTTCTCGAAATTCCATTCAACATCTCCTTCCGGTTCAACTTTGTTGAGGGTGGTGTATGGTTCTGTGGTGTTGCCTTTGGCATGAACTTTTTCATAGATTTCAAACTTAACACCATATTTTGTTGTGCAAAAATCTTTTATTTCTGAAAGAGAGTCGGGTTCTTGTTTTCCGAAATCATTACAAGGGAATGCAAGTATTCTTAGGCCTTTGCTTGAATATAAATCATGTAGCTTTTGAAGATCCTCATACTGAGCAGTATTCCCGCAATAACTAGCTACATTAACAACTAAAATTACTTCCCCTGAATATTCACCTAGTTTTATGGATGAACCGTCTGCGGAAAGAACAGTAGTATTTTGTACGTCAACTTGCATGTCTAAAAAAAATCACCCTTTGAAGATAGCATTGTATAGACTTTAATGTGTTTAATTTATATGATGGTTTTGGTTATTTCTTTTATAAGTTTTTATTTTTTATTTATTTAAACCTTTATAATTAGTATTATTTATCAGTTTAAATTTGGACCCTTTAGACCCACTTACTGAAATTATTAATTCCGGTCAAGGTTTTTCACCTGCAATTGCTTTAGAAAGAATTATTTGGGCAATTATTGGAGTCTTTTTTTTAGGAGCAATTTCAAGATCAATAACTAATAGCATGCGAAGTCAAAATTGGTTTGGGAGAAATTTTTTATTTAGTTATTCTAAAGATAAAAAAATTACAGATGATACATCTTCACAACCTTCTGGTGATGACGAATAAGTTTTATATATATGAAAGAATCAATTTTTTCTAAAAAGAGAATTTTATTGCTTGGTAGTGGCGAGCTTGGAAAAGAATTAGTAATAGAATCAAAAAGATTAGGATTAGAAGTTATTGCAATTGATCGATATGAAAAAGCTCCTGCAATGCAAGTTGCAGATTATTCAAGAGTAATTGATATGGGAGATAAAAATATTTTAAAAAATGTCATAAAAGAATTTAATCCTGACTATGTTGTCCCAGAAATAGAGGCACTTTCAATTGAGGCCCTAAAAGAACTAGAGGATGAAGGATTCAATATTGTTCCAAACGCCAGAACTGTAGAAATAACAATGAATAGAGATAAAATTAGAGACTTAGCTTCTAGAGATTTAAAAATAAAAACTGCAAAGTTTGATTATATTTTTGAATTTGATGAATTAGAAAAAAAAGCAGATGAAATTGGATTCCCACTTTTACTTAAGCCTTTAATGAGCTCTTCAGGAAAGGGACAGAGTTTGGTTGAAAAAAAGAATGATTTACAAAATGCTTGGAAACAGGCACAAGCAAATTCAAGAGGAAAGGTGAAAGGTGTAATTATTGAAGAATTTATTAATTTTGATTTTGAGTTTACTCTTCTAACTGTAAGAAAAGAAAATGGTGAAAATATTTTTTGTTTACCAATTGGACATCTTCAATCTAATGGAGACTATCAATGTAGTTGGCAACCTTTAGAGATCAAGGAGTCTTTAATTATTGAAGCTAAGAGAATGACAAGTAGGATATTAAATAATCTTAATGGAGCTGGCTTATACGGAGTAGAGTTTTTTATAAAAGGAAGTCAGGTTATATTTTCAGAATTATCTCCAAGACCACACGACACCGGTATGGTTACATTAGTTAGTCAAAATATTAATGAATTTGAATTGCATTTAAGGGCTTTTTTAAATTTACCAATACCGTATATAGATCTAATAGAACCCTCTGCAACCAGAGTTATACTCTCAAACCAAGAGTGTATAAATCCTATTTATGAGGGTCTTAATGAAGCATTAGAATTTGAAAAGACTAAAGTGCTCATATTTGGCAAACCAGTTTCTAGAAAAGGCAGAAGAATGGGTGTTGTTCTCTCAACAAATTCTGACATTAATTTGGCTAGAAAAAATGCAGATGAAGCTGCTCGTAAAATAAAAGTCAGTACTAAATAAATATTAAATAAAAATAACGAAAAAAATACTTATTTCCTTTGTTTTTGTTCTATGTCTCTCCGGGTATTATTTGAGTATGTTCTCTATTTCACAATGATAGAAAATTATAAAGGTTGGGATATAACTTTAAATTGGGATAATAAAGATAATCTCGAGAGGGATACTACTAAAAGTAATTTTTTTAATAAAAAGGATAAATGGATTGGTGTTCACTTAAATGGTGAAAAAATCTATGGTTCCTCACTAAAAGAAATTAGGCATATTATTGATTATCCTAGTTTGCATGCAAAGTTGGATAAAAGATTTTTTTAATTATCCTGATTATTTTCATTATCTTCAATTAGTTCATTAGCAAGTTTTCTTAAATCTCCCTTAATAGAGACCCATGTAAAAGAGATTAAAAAAATTGAAGCAGATATTGCAACAGTGATTTTTTCGACAGGGGACATTCCAAGTGCAATAGCAAACATTTCAAACCACATACTAATTTTTTATTATATTGAATTTTTTTAAATAGTTAGAATCAAATTTGTTTTTGCAATGATATTTAATTATTCAAAATATAATAAATTAAATTTAAATTTAATTTACTTATTTTATTGTTTCTGATTTCAATTTTATTCAGTAAGATTAATTTATGGAAAAAAAAAAGTGCCCCCAATGTAAAAATTTTATTTTAAAAACTTCTCCAACATGTTTATATTGTGGTAGACCTAATAAATTTATAACTAAAGAATACGTCAATAAAAAGTGGAATAAAGAGTATAAAAAAAATGTATTTGATTATATTTTTATTAATAAGTATCTTGTATTTATTTTATTTTTAATATTTACCATTTTTATTATAGTTAGTTAAATATCATAAATTAATCACTCTATTATTGCATCTAATACTTCTTTAGTATTTGTTGATAGTTTATTTTTTTTAATCTGCTTTATTGTTTCTATCATATTACTTTTGTAAGGTTCTGAATAATAATTGTATCTACTAAATACTTTCACAAAACGGGAAATTACGATTGGATTTAATTTATCAAAGTCAATTATCTTTTTTGCAATATATTTATAACCAGAACCATCCATTGCATGAAAAGTACTATTTCTTGTTACGAAAGTATTTAATATAGCTCTTAAAGTGTTTGGTGATTTTGAATCAAAAAACTTATTATCAAATAATTTTTCAATGCTACTTGTTTTTTCATCATTTTCTATAGATGCATTGAATGAGAACCAACTATCCAAAACTAAACTATTATTTTTCCATTTATTTAAGAATATATTTGAAATAATTTTTCTTTCAGGACAATTAATCCTACTGAAAGAATTCAATGCAGCTTTTGCTAGCGTCATCGAATTACTATCGACATAATTAATTATTTTGCTTTTAATTTCCTCATCATAACTGTGTAAGAGTAGTTTCCAAATAGTTTCGATTAGTTTTCTTTCATTTTTACCTTCTGGCCATACTTTATCTAGATTTTTCTCTATCTCTTGGAGCTTAAAATACAATTCTTTTTTTAATTTGGTACCGAATAAATAATTTAATTCGTCAATAGTTTTATATATTTGTAAAGGGTCTATATTTTCCATTTCTGATTCAATTTCATCAAACGTCGGAATACTTAGTAATTCTGATAAAAGAGATAAATTAATATCTTTATTTTTTATAAATGTTATTAAGGTGCTTATTAATTTATTTTCAATCTTATGATCTGGTTTTTCATCTAATCTGCATATAATGATTTTTTTATAAAATACTTTTACAGTATTAGATAGTGTAAAAAAATCTTTTTCATATTTTAAGATTAGAAATTTTTCATCCAAGGTAGTGTCTGATTCCCACTCTACTGGTGAAGAGAATTCGCGAAAATAAGTCACTAAAGGGATTTGGAGGTGAGATCTTAAATTCCTAAAAATAAATTCTTGTTTTTTTGTTTTTAAAACAACTGTTTTTTCTATTGTTTTATTTTCACCGCAAAATATAGCCAGATTTATAGGGATTATTAGAGGTAAATCATTATATGGGTTCTTCTTTATAGGATTACTTTGAGAGGCTTTAATGGTAAGTTTTTCGTCTGTTTGATTCCAGATTCTCTTCAATTTAACTTTTGGGGTGCCATTTTGCTTGTACCAGACTTTAAAATCTTTAGGATCGATTTCCTTATTGTGCTCTAAAATTTTATCGACAAATTGGTCTATTGTTGCTGCTTTCCCATCATATTTTGAGATGTAATTAGTAAATCCTTTATAGAAATTTTCATCTTTTACAAGCTTGTTAAGCATTCTAATTATTTCTGATCCTTTTTCGTATATCGTGGTCGTATAGAAATTGTCTATTTCTTGATATTTTTCTGGGATTACAGGATGCGATGTTGGACCAGAATCCTCTCTAAATTGATTTCTTCTAAGAAATTTTGCATCCTCAAGTCTCTTGATTTCATAATTATGAAGGTCTGCAGTGAATTGTTGATCTCTGAATACTGTTAAACCCTCTTTTAGAGATAATTGAAACCAATCCCTACAAGTTACTCTATTACCCGTCCAATTATGGAAGTATTCATGGGCGATCACACCCTCTATTCTTTCTAATTCCTCATCAGTTGTTGTTTCAGAATTAGCAAGTATTAGTTTTGAGTTGAAAATATTGAGACTTTTATTTTCCATTGCTCCCATATTGAAGTGCCTTACTGCAACTATATTGAACAATGACAAATCGTATTCAAGATTATATTTATCCTCGTCCCATCTCATAGATTTCTGTAAGGAACTTATTGCATGTTGAACATATTTTTCATCACCATACTCAACATAAATATTTATTTTTACTTTTTTTTTCGATTTTGTTATGAAATTATCTTTTACACAATTAAGTTTCCCTGCTACCAATGCAAATAGATATGAGGGTTTCGGATATGGATCTTCCCAAATTATTTCATGTCGATTATTTGTAAGATTATTTTCTTTTACGACGTTACCATTTGAAAGTAAGACAGGATAATCATTCTTGTCGGCCTCAATCCTCACGGTGTATCTGCTAAGAATATCAGGTCTATCAGAGTGGTAACTTATCCTTCTAAATCCTTCTGCTTCGCATTGCGTTGTTATAATTCCATTGCTCTCATACATTCCTAAAAGGGATGTATTTTGCTTCGGTTTAATAATTCCTTCTATTTTTAATAAAAAATTATCTTTATTTATATTTTTAATTTTCAAGTTATTTTGTTGCTGTTTGTAGTATTCCTCTTTTAGTAGTGAGTCATCTATAGATATATTTTTTATTAATATATCCGTACCATCAAGAATAAGATTTCTGGTATTCTTATTTTTTTTTACCAATTTTAGTTTCGTAGTAACATAAACAGCATTTTTCTTAATTACGAAGTCCAAAAAAATTTCTGGAATTTCATAATCAAAAACTTTATAATCTTCAAGTTTTACATATCTTGAAATACTCTTTTGGTTTTTTGTATGGTTCATCTTTCCAAATAAGTTCAGAAGTTAAATAATCTAGATTACTTATTTGAAATTATAAGTTAGAACTTTTCTCTTCTGATTGACAAAAATGTACTTTAACTTCACCAGAAGGAAGTAATTCGTATAAAGAAGGATTATGAATATCAGGCGATCCGTCCTTATTAAATTGGTATCTCCAGTCCCATTTTTTATCTGTAAAGGAAATATAGGCTTTTCTTAGAGAGTATGGAAGCATAAGCTTTTTTTTATTCCAATTAATATTTATAAATGCTCCTGGCTTTAATTCAGATATCTTTTCTACTATGGAAAAGTCACCATTAATATTATTTCTCATCACAAGATTAAGCTTTGAGTTTTCACATACATAGCTACTATTTAAAGCTAATAAAAGTATTGAAGTAATAAAAAACGAATGAATTTTTTGAACTCCTTTTATAATAGATTTACTTTCAAGCTAAAAGACTAAATAAAAGATCTTTTTGGATTAATTTAAATCATAATAGATTGCATACTCTCTAGGTCTATAAGATTACAATTTAATTCTTCTTTGTATTCCTGCACTGAAATAAAATTATTTAAAATACCTGAATATTTTGCATCACCTCCCACTGTACTTGAAAGTATAAATTTTGGATTGAATTTGTTAATCAATTTAGGTATTACATCAGCACCTTTCACAAAAGAACCTACGAGGGGTAATTCTAAATTTTTTGTAGGAGTAATGACTGCATCAAGATTTTGTTTATTAATATTTTCATCAAGATATCCATGGGGTTCTATATAAAACCCATTATTTTGATCGTCTTTAACAATATATCCGTTCTCTATTTGTGGTACTGGAGCCCCAGCAGTGGCCTCAAAACTTAAATTAAATAGAGTAGTCTTTTCAGTTGGCTTAAGAATTTTAATTGAACTAAAACCAATTTTTTCTAATTTTTCAATAGCACTTTTAGGGCAAATTATAGGAATATCCTTTCTAAACATTTCTAATGTTGGAACATGACAATGATCAGGTAAACCTTGGGTTAATAAAATAATATCTATTTCTTTATTTATTGAAATTTCTTGTTCTAATGATCCTTTAAAAAACCACTCACCTGGTGGAAATATTAAGTCTCCTTTGAGCCAAGGATCAATAATTAAATTGGTTTTTTTAAATTTTATAAGCCAACCATTTGATCCAAGGTAGGTCGCTTCAAAAGTCATTATTACTGAATTATTTTACTTGACTATAAAGTAATTTTGCCTTTATCGAGAAGTTACTAATTTATATTAGTTTGCTTCATTTAAAATTTGAAATGACTTTCTTTTTAGATTAAATATTAAAACTTGGTTATCTTTATAACTAATTTTAAAGTCTTCTTTTTCTAGCATTTGTATTGGTATTAGAGCTAATCCTCCTGTTCCTGAAAATATGATTGGCATGGTATTATTTTTCTTTCCATTCATTTTTTGTAAGTCAATAGCTTGAGAAACTATTTTTCTGGCCTTGTCAAATCCATAATCTTTTATTAATTCAGGCCATAAAAAGTTAACTGATTCATATTTCGAAAACTCAATTTTTACTGTTCTCATTAAAAAATATTATATGTATAGTGATTAATTGATAACCATATAAATTTAATTGCTATTTTTAAACCTATCCATAACTAGTTGCAACATATCCACTACATCTCCATCAGTTAAATTTAAATCCTTCTTTAAATCATTGCAAGTTAAATTCATTTCAAGTGCCGCTTCTGCCATATGATTAACTTTTTGGTTGTCACCGCCCAATGAAATAAAGGGATTAAAGTTCTCTATCATTAAAATTTAGAATCACAACTTATTTCTAGCTAAGAAATAATCAATTATCATTTATTGATACAGAAGCTTATAAATATGTTATTTATTATTTAGAAAATTTTTATTTTTAAACTAGAGATGTTGATATACCTTTTGATATCAATGCGAACCTTCTGGCTCTTACTAGTAATGGAAATAACACCTTTGTTCGTTTATTTGATTTAAATACTCTTGAAAGTAACAAAAGTAAACTACTTGAGGGGTTTTTTATCTGTTTGCAAATAGTATTAATTGCATCTGAGCCATGAAAGATATCTTCATCTATCAGGAGAATAGCTCCTTTATCTAGGTCATAACCTTTCTCTAAGAGGGATTTTATTAGAGTTAAATTTTTACGACCATCAAGAATTTTTATATTAGTTATCTTGCTTTTGATTTCTAGGAGCTCAGCAAAATGATTGCAGAAGGGACATTCTCCATCATAAATAAAGATATAGTTTGAAGTCATTAGAAAAAAAGTTTTAATCGTCTTAAAGTTTGCCAACAAAAGGGTTATTCTTTGATAATAAAATAAAAAATAAAAATTTTGTGGATTGGTAAATAAAGGGATTTAGCTAAAAATATTCTCATAATTGCGAAGAAATGTCTCAATATAGGTATATTTATCATAAAAATCTGTATGCTTACTCGAAGATATATATGTTTTAAATCATGAATTTATTAGCTTCTTTTGCATTAGGTGGTTTCAATCCTTGGGCAGCAGGCTTCGGAATTATTTCTTTAGTCCTTTTTGCTCTTGTTGGTCTGGTTGCGGGACCAAACCTTAAGAATTTTGACTCTGATTCATAATTCAATAATTTTAATATAGATTTAAAAAGACTCATTCGGGTCTTTTTTTATGCGTTTTTTTAAATTTAATTTTAGGATAGAACTATTTTACTGAAAAAATGTTATTAAATCCTTTTTATCCATTTACTTTTTTGAAAATCTCTTCTCTAAAAGCCACTATTGTTTTTTTATCAATTCTTCTAATAAAATCAAATTTGCTTAGATTAAAAGGGGGGCTAATAGGAGGTCTTTTTGCCTTGATACTCATATCAGGAATATTAGCTTCAAGTACGATAGCTTTAGGATCTTTATTTTATGCTTATAGGTTAAAGAAGAAATCTAATCCTGATGATAATCAAATACAGGATTTAGAAACTATTAATGTTTAAGATAATCTTTTTTGATTTAATTTTTTTTAAAAAGGGGTCCCTGGTACAAAATGCAATACTAAGAATCCAAAACCTGCAGCAAAAATAATAGATATTGCAATAATAAGAAGGCCTGATGCCATCCCTCCTTCGTTAAATGCCATGTAGTTAGTTATTTTTAGATTTATAATAGAACATATTTGTTACTAAGTAATAGTTCTAATTACTCATAATTCAACCAAATTTATTATTTATGGTTAATAAAAGTAAAAAGATGGAAGTTAATGAGATGATAAAACCAAATATAATTAATGGTTTAGATTTGACGTTTTCTTTTTGCTTAATCTTACTTTTTGAAGAAGAAAAATTTTTATCTTTTTTTTTATAAATAAGGTTGGAAAAAGGTTTAATCACGATAAATTTGAGATTTAAGCTAATTACACTAAAGTTTTGAACAAATCTTTATGATAATCAACAACATTTTGACAACTTATTACAGGTGTAAATTCCATATGAATGCCAAATTTGGCTCTCCATGGAGCAAAATGCTCAAAAATTTCTTTATCACTATGTGCCTTACATAAACAAACTATCCTACCTTCGCCTGGAGCATGAACTCTAAATAACATCTCAAATTTATCTTTTTTATCTGATTTTGCAATTTCACCGTTTTCCCAGGTCTCCACAAATAATTGATAAGCTTTTACTTGATTCTCAATATCTGGGAATTGGCAGTCGGCAAGAAATAATTGCATTGGAGTATTCTTATAATATTGCTTATTATCCCTCAAATACTTATTAATTAATGGTACTGTTTGAATTTGAAGATCAGAAAAAAAATATTTTTCTAAATAAAGTGAGAAGAGAGAGTCTCAAGAAATTTTCCAATATCTCTTTTATATAAACTATCTGTGATTTTTAAAGAGAATAATTCATAATCATTTATATCTTTTTTTTTATCAAAATTAATATTTCCCTTTAATGAAATATTTTTCATTATTGTATTAATCACTATTTAAAATTTAAACAAATATAAGTAAAAGGCAAATTTCTTTACATTATGTTTTTTATGAGAGAAATTTCTAATGAAATTAGATAATAATTAATTAATTTATTTAAGAGTTCATTAATTTTCCTAGTATATATAAAAATGCATTAGTTAAAGAAAAAATTACAGTTAATAGCGATGCTATCACGGGTAATAAATTGAACCATAATTGCGAAGTTGTCATTTTTGAATCAATAGGCAGAAAATTGGTTCTTTTTTTTATTCTTATTTGTAGCCAAAAAATAGATAATGGATAAATAATTCTTGAGAAAGTAATTAATATAGAGGGTAAAACACCTTTGTTAGAATAAAGTATAAATCCTGAAAAAAAGTATAACGTCCAAACTAGAACTCTCTGAATCAGAATTAACCTCTTGTTTTTGCTAGACATTATTAACTAATTAACTTTTATAATTTTAGTCATTTTATATCTTTCAAAAAAAATGTTATTTATGATAACTTTTTCTTTACGTATAATTTTCCATTCATTTTTAAGAAATAATTCATAACTTATTAAGCTTGCTTCAGTTGAAAGAGAATCTAAACCTTCTTTCTTAGCTTCATCTTCTAATTTATGAAGTAACTTAGAGCCGCAGCCTTTTCTTTGGAATTTACCTTTACAGTAAAATAACGCAATTCTATCGGAGGGATATCTTGTAGCAAAAGCAATAATTATTCCTTGATCACTTAAAAGCCATCCTTTTCCTTTAGTTATTGACTTATCAAAATTTGAATTATCCCAAGCTTGGCTTGACCATGCCCTTTTTTGTTCTTTACTATAAATTTCTTCATCTAAAGATTGAATTGAATCAAAATAAACCTTCTTTAATTCCAGTTGATCTTTAATGGTAATTTGTCTTAAATTCATAAACAATTATTCTATTTAATATGCATTGTAAAAATATAGTCGCAATTGGTGGAGGAGGGTTTGGACGTTCTTTAGGCTCTCTTGAAATTGAAAAATATATAATTTCTTTAATTAATAAAAAAAGACCAAAAATTTGCTTTATTCCAACAGCATCTGGTGATAGTAGTTTGTACAAACTAAATTTTTATAGAGCATTTTCTAAACTTGATTGTATAACAAGTCATATTGATTTTTTCTCTAGAACAGAAAACTTAGAAGATAAAGTTTTAACTCAAGACATCATTTATGTAGGCGGAGGAAATACAAAAAGTATGTTAGCTGTATGGAAAGAATGGAATTTACATAAAATTTTGAGAAATGCTTATGAAAAAGGAATTGTGTTGAGTGGTGTAAGTGCTGGGGCTATTTGTTGGTTTGATAAAGGTATAACTGATTCTTATGCTGAAGAATTAGCCATAATTGATTGCTTAGGAATAGTTGAAGGAATTGCCTGTCCCCATTTCGATGAAGAAAAAGATAGGGAACCTTATGTTAATGATGTTATAAATAGGGCAATTATTAAATCTTGTATTTGTATAGAGGGCAATTGTGCCTTGCACATCAAAAATAATATTGAATATTCCTCAATAGATTTTGGTAATGGTAGAAATTGTTTTAAAGTCCATAAGGAAAATAATACTTTAAAGAAACAAATTATATAAAAAGAAAATATATATGTATTTTAGATCTCTTCATTTTTAGAGATTGAAGTGAATTCAATCCCTTTATACTTTACAAATGATGCAGTCCATACTTCTTTGGAGAGATTCCCAAGGTATTTTAAAAATTGTTGAGTATCACCGTCTCTTATCCATTCAGATTTAATAAATGGAAGTTCTTTCTGCATTCTTTTAGGATGCATATGAACCAGGAGTAATCCTTTTTCTTCAGAAACCCTTTTTAAAGCACCTTCATCACTTCTTTGAAAAACTCTCATTAGAAGATTTAAAATAACCTCTTCTCCAAGTTTCTTAAAATTTTCTGATTCCTCTAAATTATCTTTAATTTCTTTACCTCCAAGAGGCATAGCTCTAACAAGGTTTTGCTCTATTAAAGCTATTGCAATTAGATAATTTTGACTAGCCATATTCTAAAATAATATTTTTTTGATATTCTAACCTCTAGAGTTCATGAAAATCTTTCATGGATTAAATATTTGCTAAGAGAAGAAAGGAAATATTTAATAAATTATTGCCCATACAATTGAAATTTTTTTTTATTTATATTTATTAGTAAAATTAACTTTTATTTTATATAAGGTTTTTTGTTCCTAATTTTCGAGATTTTTTCAGGTCTTTATTTATAAAAGACCGGTTTTTTAAAACCAGAAAATTGGAAATGTTTTAATGACATTATTGCAAATTCTTCTGAAGATAAAATTTCTTTAAAAGCTGCATTTGAGATTTCTTCAAGTTATATGCTAGTGGTTAAGAATAAAAAGACTGCTTCAAAAATAAAAATCGTAGCAAATGCATGTTTTCGTTAAAATGTTGAATGACGAAATTTGACTACTAAATAATGAACAATATTAATATAAGATTTGAATTATCATTTAAAAATATTTTTCAGTTAGAAAAAAAACTTAATTTCTGTAGATTAAATAATATAAAAAATATCAATATTCCATGTAAAGGACTTATTAAGAAGGAATTATTTAATACAGCCATTAATTATATATCTAAAAACTTCCATGAATTTAATGTGACTTACCATTATAGTCTTTATCATCAATACTCAAAAAATAATTATAAATCATATCAGGATTTTTTAGAGTTTATTAAAAATTCACGCACTAATAGAAATTATGAAATTCTTCTTGTTTCAGGATCAAATAAGAAAAAAAACTTTGATACAGTTGAGGCATTAAATTATTTAAAAAAAGAAAAAAATTTAAAAGTTAAACTAGGTATAGCTTACAATCCATACTTGAAAAAATATTATAAGATTTCTTCAGAAAGAGAAAGGTTCAAAAGAAAAATTTCAACAGGATTAATAAATTCAATTTGGTTTCAATATGGCACAGATATTAAAGTTCTTCAGAATGAAGTGAATTATCTTAAGAAAGTAGCAAAAGATGAAAAATTAAATCTATTTGGAAGTTTATTTATTCCCTCTAAGCAATTTATAGCGAGGTTTAAATTTCGCCCTTGGAAAGAGGTCCATATATCAGAAAAGTGTTTATATTCGTTAGAGAATTTTTTTGATTTCACAATTGATTTAGTTAGTTTTTATAAAAAAAATAATATCACTCCTCTAATTGAATCTGATTTTTCATCATCAGAGAAACTAGATTCTGTTTATAGTTTCTTAGAAAATGAAAAATAATTTCTGTCAACATGATACTTATGAAAAGTGATTTTACATATGACTTGTTAATAATAGGTGGAGGAATATCAGCGTGCGTTTTCGCTTCGAAGTATCTAAAAAATAATGTTACAAAAAAAGTTGCATTAGTTGAGATTGGTCGTGGACTTGGAGGGAGATCAAGTACAAGAATAAGTAAAAGATTTAAAGGATGGAAACTAAACCATGGTGCTCCAAATTTTAATATAATTAATATTAAAAATAATCTTCTACTAAAAAGTTATATTGATGAACTATTGGAAAATAAATTTATTAAAATTGACGACTCAGAAATAGTTTTTCTAAATGATGATTCTAATTTAGAAAATATAAAAACATCTGAATTTTCTTGCGGGGTTAATTATCGATGTTTAGAATCTATGAGTCAATTTTCGCAAAAGATAATTGAGTTTAATAATTTAAAGGGAAAAATAGATTTTTACTTTGACACTTTAATAGCTGATTTTATTTTTAATGATAAGGAATGGGTACTCACATCAATAAATGGGGATCAATTTAAATCTAAATATCTTATTTGTTCAACTAATTTGTTGTTACATAAAAGATCAATGAAAATATTAAATATAAACCAAATTCCACTAAGAAAAGCTATTCCTATATATAAAGATAAAAAAATAGATTTACTATTAAATTTTTTAGATAAACAATCATTTATTCCTAGGTTAACTTTTTTAATTTATACAAATGAAAATTATAGTTATAAAGATTTTTATTCCAATAAACAAAGGTGTTTTTATTTAAAAAATAATTTAGAAAATAAATATAAATTTGAAAGAATTATTTTTCAGCTGCAGGATAACAACAAATTAGGAATTGTTGTACATTCAAAAAATATAGAGTTAATTAATTCTTATATAAATTCAAAAGATGAAGAAGTTTTTAAACAAAAAATTATTACAAATTTTAATCAACTATTTGAAGAGAATGCTTTAGTAAATAAATTAACTTTTGATGTAAAAATCTCTATTATGAAATGGAGAGCTTCACAGCCTTCTGGCCTTGCGGTCCCATTATCTTTACAATTAAGTAGAAAATATAGAATTGGATTTTGCGGAGACTGGTTTGAAGGAGAGGGATTTGGTAGAATTGAAGGCTCAATTTTAAGTGCTTTAATTTTAGAGAAAAAATTCAATGATTTAATTAAATAATTTTTTTAAAATGTTATCTATATCAGTGTTTTTTCTAATAATGAATTTATTTGTATTATTTTTTATGCTATTAGTTTTAAAGTTTTCGTAATAAATGTCCCAAGATTTTAGGAAATCATTTTCAGCTTGTTTTTTATCCTTTCCCCTTTCTTTTAAATCTCTTTGTACAACTCTATTCATACACTCATTTTTTTCAGTTTTTATTTCTAAAAAATAATAATTTTGATTATTTAATGTGTTTGAGAATTCTTTGGCAAATATACCTTCAACAATTAAAAAACTAATATTAATTGTTTCGTTTAAGATATTTTGAATTGTTCTCTTTTCGAAATTATAATAACGATCCTGGATTGAAATTCGATTCTTTAAAATAAAATCAAAATCTTTTTTGAATAGTTTGTAATTAAAACTAATTCTTCTATCAAAATAACCCTCTACAAATTTTGATAGTAATTTACTTATTAGCCCTGTTTTATAGTAATTGTCTGTTCTTAAAACAAAACTATTTTTTTTTTTGGATTTTATTTGATTTGATAAAGTTGTTTTACCGCTTCCAGAAGGACCACTTATAAATATAAGCTTCATTTTTATGATCTGCTTTTTTATTAAGACTTTACTTTACTATTAATAAATAATTTTAATTTTTGAAAGTATATTTTTTCTTTTTTTAATTTTTAGACTAATGTTAAATACCTTGCAATGGCTTGTAAGCTTGCATTAATAATAAATATGTGTCTTTATATAATTGTAAATAAATTACTTCTATTCAATTATCTATTCTTTTGTTATTAATTTCCTTTGGATTTTTATAATATATTGAATTGATTAGCTAATTTTTTATTACTTATATATTTCAATGATTTCTAAATTTCTAAGTAAACTAAAATCAATTCTATTTAAAAGTGAAGTATTCCCTGAAACTCCTTTAAAGAAAGAACAAAAAACAACAAAGTCTGCAAAAACTTCAAAAACAAAAACAGTTAATTCTAAGAAAAATATTGAAACTTTAACCACACTTCCTGGTGTTGGAGCAAAAAGTGCAAAAGCTTTGTATGAGGCTGGATTTAAAACTACAAAAGCAGTTATTGCGGCTGATGAAAAAGATCTTCTTGCAGTATCAGGTGTTGGAATAATTCTTGTTAAGAAGCTTAAAAAGCTAAAATAATCAAATTTTTTATTTTTAACCCTACTAAATAATGAATATTAATAAATAATTGCTATAAATTTGTAAGCTTTATCAGTTTATCTTCTTCTTGCTTTTCTTCTCTGTTGCAATTTTCTTTTGTATTTTTCAATAGGGGTTTCATGATGCCTAAGTCTTTTTAAATCTGCAAAGATTCCCGATTTAGATACTTGTCTTTTAAATCTTCTAAGGGCAGACTCAATTCCCTCGTTTTCTCCAACTGTAACTTGTGTCAAAATTTTCTAAATAAAATATATTCTAGCACTCTAACAGATCTATTCAAACTTATAACTTCAATTCATAGGTTGATGGTTTTTGGGTTTATTTTTTTGCCCACTCTACAAAGCTTTTTTTATTACTTTTTATATCTTCTAATGATTCAAAATAATATTTTTCCCAATTATCTTTAGGCAGTCCAAGAAATAACATTAGATTTAATGGGTATTGATTACTATCAGAACAATTTCTAAAATCATCCCTGAATAAAAAGATTTCCTTTTTTAGAGCAATTGCGATACCCAATTCAATCATCACACCTTCATCTGGAGGATTCCCATTAACAATCGCAAAAATACAATCACATTCATTTAAATCATGGTAATTACTTCTTGCAACGAAATATGCCCATTCACTTTCTTGTTGTGTTAATTGTTTTGTTCTCTCAAAAGGTTCAAATACTTCTATATTTAAATCATTGAAGATTTTAATGAATTCATGTAAGAGTTTTTTTATTTGTTTTGAAAATCCATATGGATTTGCTAAATATAATTTCTTTCTCAACTTAAACCTCTTTTTTTGATGTACTATTTGCGGTCAATTTTTGAATTTAAAGTATTTTCCCAGGGGAAAACTATCCAGTGGCTTTTTTTAGATATAAATACTGTATTCCACCATGTAGGTTTGATTTTACTAAATAAAACAAAAAATATTGCTCCTTCAATATCCTTGAAGGACGTTAATGTAATACCAGTTTCATAAACATCATCTACTATGAGTGAATTTTTTATTGGTTCTGAAATTAATTCAATTTTTAATTTATGGCTTAGCGCTACAGCAAGACATAAGCCACCACGAGGAACTCCATATACTCCAGAAAACTCTGTATACCTATATTTATTAGCTATGTGTTCTACACTCTTATCAAATTCGCTCCAGGTAAAATAACTTATCATCTTAATTTCCTTTTTTATCTGCTGTAGTTGCGTAATTTGATGCGATTACACTTAAAAGTGCTACTACCTGCTCATTTGGACAATTAGTATTTTTTTTTAAATTTTCACATTCATTTATTATCTTGGCGTATGTATCCTCGACAATTCCATTCATTTGATCGATATTAAAAGAATATGGCTTATTCATTTTTTAATTATTAGATAATTTTATTTTTACTTAAATATCCAAGGAAGTAAATATTTTGAGTATTTAAAGATAAAATTATTCCCACATGGGATCATTTAATTTTTCAATCCTGAGTGAAGAAGGTACATAATTATGTAAAGTTTCAATTTTTATAGCCCATTTTTTTGAATTACCCTTTAAACTTTTGCTTTCAATTAGGTTTGTTAGGGGAATCCTTTTTCTCACTTTAAGAAGACCTAGACAAGCTTCCCAGGCTTCTTGATTTTTATAAATATCTAACCAAAAATCAAAAATATTTTCCAAGATTTCTAAAGGAATATCAAATGAAATTCCCATTGAAGGTCTTTCAATTAAATAATTTTTGTTTCTTAATTCATTTAATAAATTATTTATGTTTAAATTAACAGCCAAAAGAATATCTTTAGCTGATTCAATACTTATTAATTCTTTTCTATAGCAATCTAAAAGATTTTTATCCTCAAGGATAATTTCATCGCAATTTTTAATCCCCACAATCCAATACCCTTGTCCTTTATTTACTCCACTAGCAAGAAATAGATATTGAGGTGAATTCTCCAAGATTTCAAATCATTTTTCTATTTTTAACATTTTTTGCTTGATATGAAAATAATTTTGCTGCATTAATAACAATATTAATTTCTCGTAAAAAAAAAATTAAGTTGTTAAAATAAAACTTTTGAAATAATGTTTGATTTAAGAGAGCTAAAGCTTATGTTTATTGATCCTACTGATTTATTAATTAATAATATAAATAAATTTCTCTGTAGTAATAAAATCATTAAATTTATTTTTGCTTAGGAAATAATTTTCCTATTTTCTCTTTTTGCAAAGATTCTTTTTTAGTTCTTATTTTTTTATCTTCTAGAGATTCTTTATTAGTACTTACAGCATAAATAATATATAAAATCATCCCTGTAAATATTAATCCTAAAGAAATAATCAATATTCCTATAGGTTCACTGGGGCTGAAAATTTTTAGATCTGAAGCTGTATTTAGGGAGATTAACATCAATTAAGTAATTCCTTAAAGAAATTTAATTGAAATCTAATTGATTTCTTCGTATCCAAAAAATGTAGTATTGTCTAAATTTTTATACCCATTAGCTGCTTCCTGTGGGTTCTGACTGTCAATGTTTCTTGCTTTAGCATGAATCATGTTGAATGGAAAGATTACAGCTCCTACGAAAAAATGAAGGATTAAAAAGTCTGAAGGTAGTCCATTTGTCCAATCAGGAAAAAATAGCAATGTCATCAATGATTCGTACATATCAAGTAGTCAAATAAACTCAGACTATATATTACTGAACTTATTGCAATACTTTTAATTTTTAATAAATTGAAATTTAATTTGCTTTAAAAAATTATCAGATTCAATTGAAAAGACAATCATATAAAGATATTATATTATTTATAAGTATTGATTAATAGCTGTTGTTAAAATTCTTTTTTATATTACTTTTATTTATAGTTTATCAATTAAAACCGCCAATAGGTTTAGCTTTTGATAAATCAGATCCTAGTGTTAGTTTGCTACAAAATAGGATCACTAATAATTTCTCCAGGAAATATTGCAAGGCTATTAAAAATGGTTTTTCTAAAGATGAAGCAATGAAATCAGCTATTGTAAAAACTGAAAATATTATATCTTTTTCTTACAATCCACAGAAAAAATGGATTGAGAAAGATGACTTGGCAAATCAAATTTCATTGCAAGTAGTAAATGATTGTGGATGGTCCTTTGGTTTGATTGGAAAAGAGGGAGTTGATTATTTTAAATCATATTTTCTAGAAATTTACGAGAAAACCACTCCTGACAAAAAATTTTCTAGATAGATTAGATTAATGAATAATATTTCAGATAAATTTGTAATTACTATAATATTGATTACCATTCTTTTTGTATTTGGATTGATTTTTTCAGTAAAGTCTCCAGAGAGAAAGGTTATAGATTCGCCAATAATGTGGAAGGAAGATTATTCTAATATTGCTATTTTTAGGAGCAAAAAAAATAATTCAGAAATAAAAAGAATAATTTAAATAAAAAATAACTGTTTACCAAAATAGGAAAATCCTATTCAACCATATACAAAATTATTTTTCGAATCTCAATCAAGTTATTATTTCATTTTTTAATTTAAGTAGTTCAAAAGAACTGAAGCTAGTTTTAAATCATCATTAAACCATGCTCGTATCGCCATAGCCCTTCGAGGATCATAAAAATTTTGTTTTCTGTACCAACTAAGAACTTCTGAATCTGATTTCTTACCATTACATGACAAACAACATGGCACGCAATTACTTGTAATGCTCGTCCCCCCTTTTGACATTGGATGAAGGTGATCTAGTGATTCTGATGGTTTGCCACAATAAATACATTTATACGCAGTAAGTTTATTAAGATACTCTCTCCAATTTTTATTACTTATTTTGGGACAAAACTGATCAAGGTAAATTGCATCTTGTTTATGCATAATGTTCTTGATAATTTTTTTTGATAATAACAGTTTTTTTTAAACTATGATTGAAAAGATATGATAAGACTACGTAAGTTTTTCTTTTCTTATGAAAATAATAATTTTTACTTTTAAAAACTAGCAATTTATATTTAATGCTTTATCTATTAACAATATTATTAGGAAGTTTTGATCATTCTTTATTTAAAAGTATTTATATCTTTTTGATATCCTTTTTTTCTAATACATTCTCTTCGATTTCTGGAGGAGGTGCAGGATTAATACAATTGCCAGCATTAATTTTATCTGGAGTCCCTTATTATCAGGCTCTGGCTAGTCATAAATTAGCTACAGTGGCTCTAGGAATAGGCAGTTCATTAAGAAATTACAAATTTTTAGGTAATGATATAAGTATTGCTTGGCAAATTTTAATTTTTGGATTGCCAGGAGTGATTTTAGGTTCTTCTATAGTTGAATTTATATCAGAAAGCTATTTGTACTTAATTTTAGGAATTATTTCAATATTATTGGCTTTTTACTCATTCCTTAAACCAGATTTGGGTTTGTCATCTGTAAATAATAAGCTTAATTTTATTCGTAAAATTAGATTTTTAATTTTTATTTTCCTTGTAGGCATTTTGAATGGTTCTATTTCTTCAGGTACTGGATTGCTTGTAACAATAATTTTAATAAAAACTTTTGAAATGGATTTTCTTCGAGCTATAAGTTTGACATTCTTTACTGTAGGGATTTTTTGGAATTTTATCGGAGCAGTTTTTTTGAGTAAAATAGGATCAGTCCCTTCAAAGATATTAATACTATTAATAATTGGTTCTTTTACAGGAGGATTTTTCGGGGCTCACTTATCAAATTTAAATGGAAATATACTAATTAAGAAAACCTTTACAGCAGTTTGTATTTTGGTTGGTATTAGCTTATTGATGAAATCCATAAAAAGTTTTTTATAAATTTTTTAAGAATAACAATACACTTGTAGTAAGTAAGTATAAAAAATGTGTAGTAGTTAAAAAGATAAATTCATTCTTATCTTTATTCATTATCAAAGTGGTTAATTAATAACTCTTAATGTTAAATAATACTATTAGAAAAACCTAATTTTAAAAAACAATAAAAAAAGGCCTCACATATGTGAGGCCAGGTGATGGGGAACCTTATTTTTAAACCAATTTCTTAAAAAATGCAACCCCCTATCCGTAGTGCAAATCTGAACAACTTTATACACTACAGATAGTGTTTTAATGATTTTCTTAAATGTGAATTAATAAATTCTGAAAAAATTTTATAATTTTTAAATTTATGAGTAAAAATCTTATTTCATGATTTCAAGTGTTTTTGGTAAATTTACTTGTTAAAAATGTCATGCATTGTATTATTCGTAGGAAATCTGCTAGTCAAAAAGCTTTAATGATTGAATTAACTTTACTTACTCTTTTGAACTATGTTGGAGATAATTTCTGTGAATATAGAAATCTAGGCCATGATAATTATAAATCTTTACTACTTTCCTACAGTGATGCAAGTAATAAATTTGGAGCGTTAGAGGTTAAAAAGGTTATTGAAAAGTCAGAAAACTTTAAAGTTACGGCTGTTGCTATTGCTGCAATTAAGTGCCCTCAGCATATAGTTAAGTAATGAAGTTTGAATTAAAAACAGAAAATGAAAATTATTCAAAATCTTTTTCACAATTTTTTGGTATTGTTTTTATTCTCACTTTAATAATTAACCTTTGTTATGTTTCACTTAAATTAGAAATTATATCTAGAAATTATGAAATTGACTACTATTGTAGGCTTTTATCTGTTGAAAAATCTAAACCTCACTTTAAGAAATTATCTAGGCTTTCTGATCTGAAAAGTAAACAACAAATTTGGGAATTTTGTAGGGAGGTTATTAAATAATATTTAACTAGATGCTGATGAATAGAATTTTAATGCAAATAACCAGAACTTTCTTGAAGTCATAAGAAATACTGTAGCAACAAAAACTTCAAGAAATATTTCCCATAATTGCGAAAGACCTAGAAAAACTTCAGAAGGAATTGTAGTTATAAATGCAATAGGAATGAAAACACTAAAAAAAATTCTTAGAGTAAATGAAAATGAATTTAAAGGAAATCTTCCAATATAAAGGAATGATCTTAATACTTCTATGGCATTCCAAGTCTTAACAAACCAAATGGTTGTTGTAGAGATAAAAAACCATAGGCTATATAAAATACAAATCGAGCAGATTATCGTAATCAAGAATAAGGTCAGAAAACTTAAATTTAAATTAATTTGATTTATTCTTATGCAGAATAATAATAAGCCAATTCCAAGCATTATTTCTAAAAAGCCAGATGGATTTATTTTTTTTAATGAAATAAAAAATTGACTATCAATAGGTTTTAAAAGTACGAAATCTAATGTTCCTTCTCTTATATGTTTAACTATTTCTGTAAGGTTTGGATTGAACCATGTATTTGTTATTCCATTCAAAATTGTGTAAATACCTTGAATTATTAGTGCCTGTTCAAATTCCCAACCTCCAATACTCCCATTGTTTTGAAAGAAAATAGATAATAAAAAAATACTACCTATTAAACTTAAAATTGCAGTAATTAAATCAATTAATATATTCGTTTTATATTCCAGTTCGGAAGCTAGAGAAGTATGCAAAAATTTTGTATAGACTTTGAAATATTTTCTTGGATTCATGATCCCATAGCAGTATATTTTTTCGTTCCTGCAGACCAAATTTTTCTAAATACTGGGAAAAGTAAAAATATCCATAGAATTTGCATGCTAAAGCCTCCAAAAACACTTGTTTGATTTCCTGATAATAAGTTTGCAGGGAAATCTATTAGATATGGAAAAGGAGTTAAATAAATCCAAGATTTTACATATTCGGGAAAGGAAGCTACTGGAGCTAAAAGACCTGAAAGAAATAAAGTTGGGATAAATAACAATCTTTCGATTGATGATGCTTTTTCTGTCCAGAAGCATAAACATGCAACTATTGATTGAATTAGAAATTGAATTATGAAAGATAAGAAAGTAGATATTATCGATAGTAATAAAATACCTAAATTTGGAATCCATATGCTTTCTGGATTGAAAATAAAAAAGAAAAAAGCAATTATTAGCGCAAAAGGAAATCTTGTTATTTGTTCAGCAATATGTTGAGCAAAATATCTGATAAATGGATTTAAAGGTTGAATTAGATACGGGGATACTTTCCCCATAAGAGAATCTTCTTCAAAGCTAAATACAACCCAAACTACTGAAAATTGTCTTACAAAAAAAGCACATAAGAAATACCTAGAAAGCATAACATCACTAATGTTTATCGATTCATTAAGGTTATTGTTTGTCCAAATATTCAACATGAAAAAAGGAATAATCCCTGAAATCGCCCATAATCCAATCTCTACCCTATATTCCAACATGTTTGAATATTGGACTTTTAATAAAGTGATTATTTTGCGATTAATAGAATTAGATATCATAATCTTTTTTTATTAATATTTTCCCAATAATTTCATCTACAGGAGGTTCATTTATATAAAGGTCTTTGATATCAAAATTATTTAGAATGGTTTTCAATGCAGACGTAAAGAGGTTATTTTCAATTTTTATCGTGATTTCATTCTTGGTTTTATTTTTAATGGAAAAACCTGACTCCTCCAATTTAGTCGCATCTTTTTCGGAGTGACAAACTATTAATATTTCCTTAACAGGAGATAATCTTTTTAATAAGAGATCAAGTTTGCCATCATATGAAATAGATCCATTTTGAACACATATAACCCTTTGACATAAAGAAGTAATATCTTTCATATAATGACTCGTTAGGCATATCGTCGCATTAGTTTCTTTATTATATTTCTTAAGAAATTTTCTTAAATTCCTCTGTGCATTGATATCTAAACCAAGTGTAGGCTCGTCTAAAAATAGAATATTTGGTTCATGTATTAATGCCGCGAGTAATTCTGACTTCATACGCTGCCCTAGGGATAGTTTTCTTACAGGTATGAATAGCTCATCATCAATCTCAAGCATGTCTGATAATTTTTTTATCCTTCTTTTTGCTTCGAACTTATCTAAGTCATATATTGATGCGTTCAAATAAAATGATTCAATTGGTGGGAGATCCCAAATAAGTTGTTGTTTTTGTCCCATTATTAAGGTGATATTCTTTAGGAAATTTTCTTTTCTTCTAAACGGTAAGGAGCCTGAAACTATAATTGAACCTTCGCTCGGATAAATTAATCCACAAAGCATTTTTAAAATTGTTGTTTTTCCAGCACCATTAGCACCTAGAAAACCTACTATTTCTCCCTCTTTGATTTCAAAATTTATATCTTTTATAACCTTTAAACTTTTGGTTTGTCTTCTAAAAAAGTGTTTTAATGTCCCTTTTAAGCCTTGTTCTTTTGAAGAGATATCAAATGACTTTGACAAATGTTTTACTTCAATAATATTTTTTGACATTTCAATTTTATAATTTATTAAATTTTTATTTTAGTTATTTTTAAAATATCTATATAGTAAAAAAAATTATAAATTTTTCAAAAAATATCTTTAAAAGATACAATTAACCAGACAAAAAAGTTAATTGGATTAATTAGATCGCTAATCTTATTTTTATTTTCATAATTTAATCCTCTTAAAATATCTAATATCAAATTCTTATTCTCTTTTGTATGATTAATTTTTTGTAATACATTACCATTTTCGTCGAGAAGATCAATTTCATCTTCAAAAAACCATTGCTCCTTTCCATTAGATAATTGCAAGACTACTCCAATACCTTTACCATCAGTAATTCTGAAATCATTTATCTTGCCCATTGAAGAATCATTTATTGCATCAATAGTTTCTTTGGTAAGTCTATCCTTTGATAACTCTAAGTTAACTTGAACTGAATTTCCTATCTTTACCTTATCTAAAATTGACATTTTTAGGTCATTATACTTAGTAAATTTGGCTTTATGCGATTAATTCCAAATTGTTGATTTATTTCAATAATTATGATTTTTTGAAAATCGCTTCAAGGATTCTTTTTATTGAAATTGTTAATATTCTCAAGAATACAAAAAACAGTCCTAACCAACCTAAAATGATAGCTATTGATAACAAGCTTGAACCTAAATCACGCTGTAGCAAATTTTGCATATATTTTTTTCTAGATTAGATAAATGTAACTCTACTTCATTAAATTACTTGTTCAAGATGAAAATGGCCAACATTTAGATTTGTTTGAATTTTTTGTTATTAGTATATTTAAAAGAATAATTTGTGAGCTAAAGTTTAGTTAGAAAATTAATTTAATATTTTGGATCTATCTTTGAACTCATACATTGGGATATTATTTATTATTATTGGTTTATTTGTTAAAGTTGATTTGAAATTCCTTATTAAAAAGGATCTCAAATAATTTCAAATAAGCTCTCTTTAGTACGATATAAATATATAAAGATCTTCAGTTATATTATATTTTTTACTTGCTGCGATTTCACTATCCCATAGACGAAGGAAGGAACCGTGAAGCTGCTTCTTGCTTAGTAGCTATTAGCTATTTTTGAAATCAATTAAATATGTAATCAATTTATATTATTTAGCTATCATAACTACTGTAGTTACAATCATATAGTCAAAATTAAAGGTATCCATAAATTCGTTATTTTAATCAAAATATAATTAATAAATGGATTAAAAGGAATTATATTAGGGGATTTGACTACTGATCTTTGATAGTCGACCTACAATAAAGTTCAATCATCTCCTTTTTTAATGGTTATGTTTATGCATACTGCATGGCATCCATTTATCTCCCATTTGATGAGCGCCTTCACAATCAAATTTATAAGCTTCTTTTTCAGCTTGTTCTTTTGTATCAAGTAACATTGGCATTTTCATTTCTTTTCCCACTGGATTATTTGAACAACCTAACGGAAGAATTGCCATGAAAAAAAAGAAAGAAAAGGAATAAATTGTTTCAAAATTAATTTATAAATCAAGACAGCTTATTATTAAAATAACTTTGGAAATATTTAAAAAGTTCATTTCTTTACATATTTATATTGATTGACAGTAGATATAAAATAGAGCTATAAAACCCTCATTTTTAATGAAAAAATTTTTATTTTTAGGATTAACATTATCTCTTTTATCTTCATGCAGTAATGATGAGGATTTTATAACAACTAATCAGGATTCTCTTTTTTCTTTAACTTCAGAAAATGCTTTAAAGATTTGCGGAGGAAAGTCTCGAATCCTAGAAAATGAAAATGAGGAAATTATTAAAATTGAAATAAAAGATACAGATAATGAGCGAGATAAAACTGTTGAATTTACAGCTGTAGAGACTGATAAAAAAGGAGGAAAGTATAGAATAATTAGTTGCCTCCCAAAAAAGGAACCACAAGATTCCATTATTAAAACTATTAAAACTAATTATCAACTTAATCCTTAAATTAATGAAGCGATTATTATTTGCACCACCTTTATTTCTTCTAATTGAAATTTGATTTGCGAAAGATAAGTTAAATTACACAGTCACATCTCATTCTCAAATAAATAATATTAAAGGTAGTTTTGAAGCTATTGGAAATGTAGTTATTAAAAGTACTAATACTAATTTTGAAGCCTCCTTTAACAAGCTCATATATGGCAAGGATGCGAAATCTTTAAAATTCCTTAGAAATGAATTTCTAAAAATTTAGAGACTGAAGACTTATCCATCCAAATGTCAACTGAAGACGAATTGACTATCTCTACTGAAACGGGACTTTTTGAATTTAAATCGGTTAATTTAAATAGGAAAAAAAAGATAAAATTCTAAATAAAACTATTACTACTAGATTAATTAATATTTTGATGAGTGACAGTCGATCTAAAATAAGGGGCAATTAGCTTTTTTTATTTATGTCAATTGAAACAACTGTTTTAGATTTCAAATTAAGTAATAATTTTGAGGAATATGAGGCTCATATTAATGCTCCGGAACAACAAGCCATGTTTAAAGAGATGGGAGTAAAAACCTTTTATATTTGCAAATCATTAGAAGACCCTAAAAGAGCAACCGTTATGTTTTAAGGACCAGTAAATACTTGTTACGACATCATTAACACAGACACAAAACCAACAGTTGAAGCATCTGTTCATATTTATGAAGGGACAAAAATTAATCGCTGGAGTTCTGAATAATTTTGAAACACTTACTAATTGCAGAGCTATATTAAATACGATTAACAGTCGATCTAAAATTTGAAGTATAAAACCCTTTTTTACATGGAAAAGTTATTTATCATTTGTACCTTTGATTGCTCTTTTTCAATATTATAAAGAGACTGTTGAGCAATGGGTAAAAGAACAAGGATGTAGAATCGTAATTGACTATAACTTAGTAAAAATTAATGATCAAAAGTCTCATTACTTTTATACAGTTTCAAGTTTAGAAGAGTTTGCAAAGATGTTAGATACAGAATGGGCTAGGGAATGGGATAAAGCTAATAACTGTAAAGATATAGTATATAAACTTGAGCTAGTTGAATAACAAATCTTGGCAAAAAGATTTCTTGAATATGAAGTCACATTCACCTACACATGCAAAACTCCTAAAGGGAGGTGTTAAGGGATTCAAAGATGCTTGGCGTTTAGGTGTTCTGCACGTTGAATACGAAAGACTAAAGAAAAAACAAATGCAACAAGATCAAAAGTCTTAACGTTTGTATAATACCCTGATAGATATAAGATAGAGCTAATAGAGAGATACTAATGAAGGAATTAGAAGAAAATACTATTGAACAAATAAGAACGCTTCTTAATTATTTAGAGCAAACAGATCTATTAAAAAATAAAGATATTCTTAGGTGTTTAGATGTAATAGCAAGAGAGTATGGAGGAAAGGTAGTGGATGAGAATTAAAATATATATTGATAGACAGTCGGGTTAAAATAATTCCTAAAAGAAGAAGTATTTATTTCAAGATCTTCAACTCAATTTTAAATACTATATTCTAGAAAAAATATTAGATTTATTAATCATATGAATCATATGAATCATATGAATACTTATTTTGTAACTGCAACTTTTAAAAATGTTGCTCTCATGGGTGCAGCTTACGACCTTTTTTTAAAGGTTTTTGAAGATGGAACTTTGAATGATGAGTTTGAAGGATTCAAAGTTTTGGGAAGGTATCATGCCTCTTACTCAAATAATGTTTATATTATTGTCCAAGCTTCAGCAGGTATAAAAATGACAGAACACTTTGCTCCTTGGAAAGTTAAGTTTGATATGGATTTTGATATCAAGCCAGTTATGACTGATGATGAAAAAGTTGCTGAGCATAAGCTTGTTGGTTCATTAATGGCAGCAGAAAAGAAAATGGGATTCTCAGGTTAATTTTTAAAGATTTAGATTATGAATATATTATTTCTGTGTTGAAAGAAGCTAATTCAATTAATTATTTTCTGGGGATAAATTAAGTGCAAATTCTACAACAAATTCCATAAAAAATTCCACAAAAAGTAGTACTGAGGAAATTCATTGCTATATAATTTCGATGACTGATATTTTTACGATAAGATAATATGTTTAAGAATTAATTTATCCTTAAACGTTAACTAAGCAACAATTCATTAATGAAATTTTTGATTTAAAAAAAAACTTCGACTAAGGTTATTAATAATTAAAAATTTTCTGTAGAGCAATGTCATCTTCATATAATTCCAATTCAAGTTACAGTTCTGGATCTGGATCAAATACTTCTCATGTGAATTCTGAGTCTGGATCATCTCATAACTACGGAGCAAATGATTCTATTGCGAATGATTCTGATAACTCTGTATTAAAACAACTCGAATCACCTAACTCAGATTGGGGTAACGTTATTGAAGTTGATAAGGATGGAAACATATTTATTGCTGGAGCAACTTATGGGAACATGATTGACCAGACATATAATTATGCGACAGACACGACTACAAACAATGAAATTGAGAATGATGATCCTTCTGGTAATACTACTGATGCATATATTTCACGAATGACTCTAGGTGATGGAGGGATGATCTTATGGACAAATTTAATAGGCACACGTTCTGATAATGATAAATCTAAAAATGATGAGATTACTGCTTTTGATATTAATGAGGAGGGTGATATTTTTGCTGCGCTCAGAAGTGAGTGGAATTCCGGTCAATATAATACATTTTCAGAATCAAAAATAATTAAATATGCTAGTGATGGCTCCGGTGAGACTTTTTATTCATTAGGTGCAAATCAAGATGAGGTTAATAATAATTTAGATGCTTATGATATTAAAGTAGCCCAAGACGGAGCAATTTATGTAGCAGGCCATACAAACTATGACCTTTTTGGCCAGGAGGTTTCATCAGATTCCATTAGCTATAATCCTCGGGATGCTTTTGTATCTAAATTTGACATAAGAGATGGTTCTCATCTATGGACAAGATTATTAGGTGGAGTTCAATCAGATGGAGCATTTACTCTGGAATTAGATGAAGAGCATAATCATGTATATGTAGGAGGTGTTACTACAAGTAACTTTGATGGACAAATTCTTAACGGCTACTATAAAGATGGTTTTATAGCAAAATTCAATAAAGATGGAGAGAAAATATGGACCAAATTTATTGGAACAGATGGAGTAGATGAAATTAAAGATATTGTTGTTTCTAAAGAAACCTCATATGATATGCAAACGCAAACAATGAATTCTGAAGATTGCATTTATGTTGTAGGAGATACTGATAAGAGCTTTAATGCTGAACAACAAATAATTGGCGGTAATGATATATTTGTAATGAAATTAGACAGTGATGGAAATAATAAGTGGGATAATCCTGTTACTTTTGGAACTGAAAATAATGACAAAGTCTCTTCAGCAGGAATAATACAAGGTGATCTAGGTATCGCAAGTAATAGTATTGATAAATATAGTTATTCGACAGGTTACTTTTATCAAATTACCTCAGATGGTACTTTGCTGGAAACCCAAAATAGCAAGGATACTGTTCCTGACAAAAGTACAAAAGTAAATGACTTTTACTTTGACGGCAATAAAAATATATATTTAATTGGATCAATCGAAGAACCACTAGACGAAAAGAAGACAGGTTATTACATTGAATGGATTAACTACTCAGATCGCGAGAGCACATATCCTGTGACTCCATGGACTGGTTCTGAAGAAGATGCCCAACAAGCTATTGATTGGGAAATGCATCAAACTAATGAAGATAATTATGATTTGATGGGTTATGTGAGATTTGGTGAATATGAAGCATCTCAAACAGATACATTTGTCTATCTAACTGAAGTAAATAATGAAGAACAAAATGATGATGATGTGCATCACGATGGAAGTAATGGACATGGTGATGAATCTTATCCTGGTGATGAAGTATCTTACCCAGGGGATTCAAGTGATATTCCAAATAATGAAGAACAAAATGATGATGATGTGCATCACGATGGAAGTAATGGACATGGTGATGAACCTTATCCTGGTGATGAAGTATCTTACCCAGGGGATTCAAGTGATATTCCAAATAATTCTTCCAGTGAGACAGGTATCAATTACCAAATCATTAATGGTGTTGATTTTATATACAGATCTACAAACGCTACAACAATAACTTCATCTAATTTTTCAAATGCACTTGAAGCGGAGAGGGAATTTCTTTCACTTGGCGATGGTTTGAGTGATAAAAATCTCAAAGTTGTTAACTTTGAACCAGATAATGGATGGATGGATGTCGATGGAAGTGATTCATCTAAAAAATTTCAATTTCTGTCCGGTTCTGCTACACCTTACGCCTCAATAAGTCCTTATCAGCCAGACTCCAATGGACAAACAACAATTGTCAGTGGTAGTAATTCTGGAAATCATACAGATGCAACTTCTAAAGGAACAATTTTATTTTTTGATAAAGATACTGACTCTAAAATAAATTTTACTTTAGAAAATGTTGGTAATACTAATACCGCTGATGAGCCAGATTTAGCAAGAGAAAATAATGGATCTAACATTGATCGTGGTATAAATATCTCATTACCGGAAGAACCTGACAAAGTTTATGACCAATTTTTGCAGATTGCGCCTAGCGAGAGTAGTGAAGGAAGCCTAACTATTCAATTTAATGGAATAGCTACAGATGGGGAGTGGTCAAATCCTGTAAAAGGTTTTGGTTTTTATTTGATGGGTAGGGAAGCAGAAAAAAGAGATGTTTTTCTTGATATTTATAATGTTGATGATGAATTAGTCTTGAGCCAACTAACGAAAACCCCTTCCAATTCCGAAACTGCGGCAGTTGAATATCTTGGCTTCAAAGTAGATGAAGGAGAGTCATTAATTTCTAAGTTTGTTTTAAGACAACCTTATGATGATGAATCTAGAGATAAAAGAGATATTTTTTCTATAGATAATATCTCTTTAATCCCAGGTAGTGATACTACTGAATCAGATCCAGATCCTGATCCA
>QCLE01000019.1 GCA_003214815.1 Prochlorococcus sp. AG-412-J13
AAAAACTTCAGGTAAACCCTGTTTTAATTTTTTTAAAAAGTTAAATCAGACATTTACATTGGAGAAATTAAAGCTAATTATCAAATCATCATTATCCTTATCTCCTCCTCCGTACATATCTTCGAGGCCAAATGTATTTGTTCCTAAAGATTTAAAGTGCTCATATCCATCTTCATTGGCATCGGCATAAGCAAAGAATGTATTTTCATTCACTATTGCATAAGGAACAATAATTGCATTTTCCTCTATTTTTAAATTTGGCGTAATTTTTGATTTATTATCTTCTACTTTTAATCCTGCAAGTTCACTTACCAAGTTGGTTTCTGCTAATGCCGCCGACGCGTAATTTTCATCCCCGGGATTTATTACATTTCCAGTTAGTTCATCAATCACCCCGCCTGATTGATCAATAATTCTATAAAAACCAACTATTGAATCAAAATTAGCTTCTCTTGCAAGTTGTAGTTCTGCATTCACCTCTTCAAATCCCATATTTTCAAAATCTAATATCGGTACATTATGCTGATGCTTTGCAATAAATGCATCTAATCCTTGATCTGTCTTTTCTTCCTCAAGGTTGATCTTTAATCCATTAGTTGATGTCAGATTAATTTTGTCACTTGTTGATTCATTATCGTTAGCAGAGAAATATGAAAATTTATCATCCTCAAGAGATTCGATATCTTTAATTGTTGCGTCTTTGATGTGATATAGATATAGTCCTTGATCATTCCCAAGTAGTATTTCCTGGTTATAAATAGTACTTCCATTTTCTAATGCTTGCACATCATTATTCTCAAGGGTATTGAATAATCTCTGAGATCTATTTTTTACTATCTCAGTAGTTAGAGTTTCAAATTGATTATTAATTTTATTAATTACAACATATCCAATCTCATCAGAAGTATCAGTTAATGTCTTCTCATCTAATGAAACTTTTATAAGATGGTTTGCCTCTGCTGTTTCATCGGCATTATCACTAAGTGTAATTAAATTATTGGCATTGTCATTAATAGAAAATGAAGGATCTAAGCTAACTGTTCCTGCTGTAGAAGGGTCGACGATAACGCCATTTATTTCTCCATCTTTATCTCCATATCCTCCATCAACTAGTGTGAGATGAATCGTATCTGCAATCCCGTCACCACCTTCTAAATCATAGAAACGGGCACCTGCATTATTAGTTGGGTCATAACTTAAATCTTCGACGACTCCTCCATCAGTAATAGAAAGATAAGTCCACTTTACATCTGATTTTTTTGTATTCGTATCTGTATTTGTGACATTAGAAAGGATGGAATCTGCAACCAAATCAACATCCAAAATAAGAGAAGAAGATATTCCTGTATCACTATCAGGATTAGCATCTTTTGCATTCTCTACATCTAATTTAAAGTCAATTGCACTATCATTAATCGTTATTTTCTTCCTATTTAAATTTAGCTTTGAGGCCTTAGCTAAAACTGGAGCATAGAGAGTGACATCGCTTCCGGATTTAAGTTCTCCTCCTTTGAAGAAGATCTTCTTCTCTTGACCCTTAACTTTTAATATTTTGGAGGATGATGTATCAATTCTATTTTCTATCAGCACTGTGAATGCTTGTTCTGATTTATTTCCCTCAGTATCCTTAGCACTTACAGTCACTTCGTAACTATTATCAGAATCGGCATCAAGTGCATTCTCAAAGTCGGGTTTGCTTATAAAACTTAAAGAGCCGCTAATTGAATCAATATTGAATTTATCAATATCTGTACCTCCACTTAATGACCAGGTGACATCTTCATCTGACTTAAATATCTCGACGATTTTACTGTTCTCTATTAATGTTTTTGTCCCATCAGTAGCGCCTGCGATACTTGATCCACTGCTGATTAAAGGCGCAGTTGTATCTCCAGCCTTGTCAGATTCTTTTAGATTAGCTGTTAAAGAAAGAAAATCTCCATGGGAATCTTTTACTCGATCAGAGATTGTCTTCAGATATGCAGAAGGATCCTCAAGAGTATGTAAATCTCCCAGACGATTAAGACCCTCACTGATTTTTGCAACTTTTTCGCGATAATGACCAAGAGTAAATGTCTTCAACTGATTTAAAGAATTTAAAAGTTCCAGGGGTGATTTATCAGATTCTTTTGCTCTATTAACAATGTCATCCAATCTTTCTCCAATCTCAAAGTTGGCATTAGCTGCCATCTGCGCAATAAGATCTAATTGATCTCCCAGATGTTCTTCCGTATGTGGATGTAATTTAGAAGTTGTCTGAGATAGTGCATTAAATATTAATTGCTTCAATGGAGCAGAACTGGATTGCGTAAATAAAACTTCTGAGAAAGCAGTTAAAAGTTCAAGCTCATAATCCAGATTTTCTGGGATATCATGAGGCAAAGCTTGCTGAAGCGTATTTGTAAGTACATCAATTGCAAGATGTAATTTCAAATGACCCAGATAAGCAGCGAGACTATCTTTACTTTTCTCCTCACTGAGATTCTTAGCTTGTTTCAAAGCAAGAACAGGATCATCATTCAGATAATCAAAATTGCCAATATCAAAGGCATCTCTTATCCAACCATCAGCTTTCTCTTCACTTAATCCTGATCCAATCGCAAGAGTATGCAGAGTTGTCAAAGGTGTGATCATTCCACCAAGTGGTGCAAGAAATGGAACATCCAAAGCAAGTCCAGTCGTATCATCAATTCCTCCATAGACCATCAATCTTCCTTCTGATAAATCAATAGCGCCGTTACGGTTGGTATCAAAAACCTGATGATCCACCCTGAAATTGTAATGAGCATCATCTCCTGTTATCGCACTTGGTTCAAAAGAATCTATGCGGCCATTGAAATTTGAATCAAAAAATACTGTCGCATTTTTTAAATATCCATTTGAGGCCGTTCCACTTCCATAACTTCCTCCAATCCCAAATTCAAAGATGGGGATCTCAGCCAATGTCTCTTTCCAAACCGTTTCCCAGATTGAATAGAAACCAAGATCAATACCCATCTGTACTTTCGATTTAAGGAAAGCAGAGAGATCTCCCACCAGTTCAAAAAGATCCAGTGGATTTGAGATGCGACTTGTAATTTCTTCCCCCCGAATTTTTCCGTCGGAGTTACCGGCGATTTCCCCTTCATCGAGAAGATCAAAACTTGCTCCTGCTGTTAAGCCTCCGGTGATATCAGATCTCACTACTACTGCACTAAGTCCCAAGCCTGCTCCCATGCTTGCATCAAGAGTAAATTCCGGAATGTCTTTGCCATCATGTTCATCCGCGACATAAAACCCGTTGAAAACTTTCCATGAATCAGCTGCCTTAAAGTTGGTGTTGGACCATTCATTTAAACCTGCACTGTCAAACCCAAATCCTAAATTTGCCTCAACACCAAAACCTCCATCAATTACTCCTTCAATACCAGGATATATAGGAAAGCTTTTGCTTATTTCCGATTCCATCCCCATATCACCCATATCCCAGCTAAATAAATTCACTTCTTGCCCCATCAACAGCTTGATCGCATTTTTGGGATCATCAATTAGGTCGATCTTGAATCCAAGCTCATCTAGCTGAGCCATAACCTTTTTGAAACTGCTGCTGGATTTTCCATCTTTATCTTTTCCACCTTCATCTGCTTTTTCTGCTACATCCTGATTTAAATCATCTGCATTGGAGTCAACATCAATTGCTTCAGTTTGTGCTGTTGAGTCACCTGCATTAAAAGCATCCATCTCATAGCTTCCAAAATCAACATAAAAATTTCCTTCCTCAGCAAGAGCATCAAGTTCTCTCACTAAATCCATTACACCTTTTGTCGTATCAAGAAATTCAGTTGTACTTCTTACAGTAGCCTGTAAAGACTCACCTTTTAAAGGATCTATAGTCTTATAAAAATCTGCGAACCAGTTGGCAAGATCAATAGAGGAAACAGCTTTATCTTTGTCGTAATCAAAGGTACTTTCCAAACCAATTGTGTCAAAGATTTTTGTATCTGCATAAAGAGCATCAACTATTGGATAGATAGGCTCCAATATCGAATCGATTCCCCCTACAACAGGGTCAAGCATCTGTGTTATGTATGATCCAAGATCAAGCTTTATATCATCAAAATAGAATTTAGTCGCATTCTTTTCCTCGCCGACTTCTTCTGTATTTGAGTAATCAAATAATGGCAAAAGAGATGCCATATCAAAGCTAAAAGAAGGAACAGCAGCTGAATTATTAACACTTGTCGTCATGCCAAAGGACATAGCGGCATCGCCTGTTATCTCATATTGGAATACTTCTTCTAAATCAGTATTTGCATCTGTTAGTTCAGCAAAAGTAAATTTATTATCTTCTCCTGCTCCACCATTAAGATTTAATGTAAAATCGACAGCCATCTGGGTATCTGCTTGCTCATCGCCAATTTTTATATTTTCATTCGCACTGGTTTTGTTCACTGCTTCAAGTTGCAGTAAACCTAATCCTCCCTCTAATTTAAAGTCATCTGATAGTTTGGTCGTGAAGTTTGCATTTAAAAATGTATTTTCTGCACCTGTATTTAGATAGATATCGCCGTTGCGAGGGAAGATTATATTAAGACCGGCATTATATTCAAAATCTGCATTTAAATTCCCATAACTCTGGAATCCCAGGCCGGGGAGACCAAAAGAAGCATCTAAAGGTATATCTGCAACATTATATTCATCTGCAAAAGTAAAGCCTATATCAATAGCATGTTTATCATCTACTGTCGTCATTGCCAGAGTTACATCTGCTCCATCACCCAAGGCCGCTTCTATTTCAGTATCAATCAGGGCTTCTAGTTTCCTGGGAGTTGGCGTGACGATTTCTTTAATTTTATTTGATAAATTTGTTATGAATTTTCTTAATCCTCCACCGGTCTTGCCATTCAGATTTCCAACGATTGGAAGGGATAGACTATCGATTCCCTCCTGCAAAGAGGTAAGAGAAGAAGTCAGGGAATCTGCAGTCTCTGTAGGCAATTTATAGTCAACAACTTCTACATCTTGAGTGAGATTGGTGAAATGATCGGACGACTTATCTGTATCGCTGTTGTACTTCTGATCGTCACTTTTAAATTGATACTGTAATTGTGTTGGATGAATTCCTGTTAAATAATTTTTACCCGTTCCATCTTCAATAAGAGCATCATCAAACGATGATACAGAGATAACCTGAGGAATAAACCAGTTTGTTGGAGTGAATGTTTTTGTCAAGGAGAAAGGACTGCTTCCATCTCCTAGCTGTCTTCCATTTATCTCTTTTTCTGTAATATTTATCTCTACATCAGATCCAGGCTGACTATTTAGCACTAATTGAAATTCACCGTTACCGTTATTTTCACTAACTCTTAATTTCTCTCCGGAAAGAAGAATGGTCACCCCTTCAATATCATTATTGATTATTTTGATAGTTGCAGAATTATTCTCTTCTGTATTTATTTGATAGTCTTCATTCTCTGATCCCAAAAGAGAAATGGTGATCTCTTTATCAAAAGCATCAGCGTAATAATCATCGATTGGAACAATAAAAACATCGCTACTGCTCTGACCTGGAGCAATCCTTACCTGCCCTTTGATCTCTCCTAGATTTTGGGTTAAATATTTCGATGATTCAACTTCCGATGGATAACCAAGTCCCTCACTAACTATATTTCCATTACTGTCTACATTTTGATTACTATCTATATTTATTGCCGTGACTTTATAGTCAACAAGAATACCTTTTGATCCCTCCGAGATATTCGCTGGACTTTCAAGCTGGATTTGGAATACACCAGGCTTGGCTTCTTCCGTCCCATCTCGATAAGGAACAATTGTTGCTGTTGGAAGATCATTATCGACAATATCAACTGTAATAGGATTAACTTCTAAACCATTAAATTTTGCATCATTTGAACTAATACTTATATTTAAATCACTGCTGGTAATATCCTCTATTGCTGAATCATCAACTGCTTTAATTTGTACCGTTTGTATTGATTGCCAGTCATCTGGAGTAAACGTTATAGATTCACCTCTGCCAATGCTTCGATTATTAATCGTAAATTGATGATCAGATGGAACAAGATTTATTAAAACATCACTCGTCGGTTTTGCACTCAGATTGAAATTTATAAATCCATTACTTGATTCCTTGATTTTTCCCTGTTGTAATTCAATGGAAACAGAAGGCTGGTCATTATCTTTTACACTAAAGCCTAAGGATGAAATTTTATCAATCTGATAATCATATCTCTCCTGATATGTTGGATCACTACTTGTTGTATGACTATAGATATCAGCATTGATATCTCCATCCACGAGATTATCATCTACTGGAATGATATTGAAGGATTGGGGCGTAGACCATGTTTCTGGATTGAAGTTAAAGGAAATATATGATGATTGACTGGAGGCTTCACTTTCATCTTTTTGCAGAAGTATTTCACTTTTATCATCCGTTTCCAGTGTTAAGGTGACAGCGTTCAATGGTTGGCTTTTCAGAGAAACATATCTTTTGACACTTTCTCCACCCTCTTTTAACTCTGTTCTTGAATTTCCTGATAAAGCTTCTGATCCAAATGTCTCAGAGAATATGAGTCCTGCGGTATCATCATCCTCTATAACGGTTTTAGAGATAACTGGTATTGAATAGGTTGATTGAATACCTGTCTCAACTTTGGTTAAATCTAAATCACTTGATATTTCAGATGCTGTGACAGAAATATTAGAAATCGATTGACCACTAACAAATATCTGTTCATTATCCAGGGTCAATGAGAAGACTTTATCGTAAGTAGAATTTTCATCTGTAATCGTATACTGCAGTTTTGTCCCGGCTGGCAGAGTCACACTGGATCTATTTGTTGCTTCAAGTCCTAAACCAACGACGTATTTATTGTCTCCATCTCCTGCAGCAAAAGAGCCTGTAATAGAGATGTTGACCGTAGGATCAAGAACCTGATAAAGAGTACCTTTGGCTCCTGCAACAAGATTTTTTACAGATTCTGAGAAAGCTGTTGTTAATCCATATTCTGTCCATCCCAAGATTCCGCTGATATTGGAAATTCTGTCTTTATATAAAGTCGTGGCTTCAGATATAGTGAAGTTTGCAATTGGATCGCTTTGATTTCCTTCATCATTTAATATTTCTCCAAACTCAATAACTGTTCCGGCCTTTAATGTTATTGACTCTCTATCAGTTGTGCTTAGTGTGATCCCAAGAGTGACATTATTATTCTCATCAATATCACCCTGACTGATAACTTTTATTTCCACTCCTCTTGCGTGTAGCAGATGGATCGCCACATCCTCATTGCTTTCATCATGAAGATCATTTATAGCCTTTACTGTAACGCCAGTTGATGTCTCACCCTCTGCTATTTTTAGTGCAAAACCATCTGTTCGAGAAAAATAATTAGCTGGTATCACCTCGTCTTTATATGTTGCACCCGGACCGGTGGGTCGATCCCACCACATCTCAATCATTGGAGTCTCACTTTCATATGAGGCGTAATCAAGTTTGATATCAATAAAGTCTCCCTTCTCAAGCTGCAGAGGTGCTGTTGTCCAAGTCGCCTTTGAACTGAACATCTTATCGATGACAACACTGTCATCTATAGCTAATCTCACACCTCCATCAACATCAGCACTCAGAGTATATTGACCTGTTTCTGGAATATATAAATATCCAGACCATGTTTCTGTAAAATCTCCCTTTCTTCCATCAGCGACAAAAGTATCAGTGCTTTCGCTGATACCTGTCGCATCTATATCAATAGTCTCTTCCGCTAATTCGATAGAGGTAAAACGCCTTATGCCACCGAGAAATTCTGTTGATGAAAAAACTGCATCTGTAAGATCAAAATCACTTAGTTCATGATCCACATTTATAAAAACTAAAGTATCAGCTTCTGCCTCCCTATCAAGATTCACATTGAAAATTGCCTCTGATTCTGTACTTTCTTTGATGATGGCGATATCCGGCGCTGAAATTTGGGCGATCGGGGAATCATTATAGAGATTTTCATTCTCAGCAAGATCTTCACTTGCTGTGAGCTTGTCGTTATCTACGTTTACTACAGAGAGAGATGGTACTAACTGTGAATAAAACGTATCGTTACTGCTTATATTAAAACTTACCTGCTGTGTAACTTCTCCATCATCAATATCATCATCTACTCCCTGTATTCTCAGCTCCTGGATCTCACTCCAGTTTTCAGGAGTAAAGGCCAGAGAAATTGCTTCTTCCTCTGCAAGCGGATTAGTTATCTTTAGTTCAGAACTGGAGAAAGATTCTTCATTTAACGTTATTAAAACACTTTCGCTGGGCTTACTTCCTAATGTTAAACCGATGGGTGTGAAGGTTTCATCTGACTGATCACTTTCATTTACAGTGAATGTATTACTTACTGTCCAGTTATTTGTATTCAGGGTTTCATCTCTTCCATCTTTGTTGATATCTGAGGATCCAGATTCTGTATATGAATAAATTTCTACTATGGCCTCTTCATTGTCATAGATAGTTGCAGTTGCTTTTCCTGTTGCTCCTCCAATACTATAAAAATCACTTTCCAGTAAATTTAAACTGATTGTCTCATTACCCTCTGCCAGTAAATCATCAATCACTTCAAGTGGGACTGTAACTATATCTGCCCCTTCTTCAATCTTTACAGAGTATGCTCCGGTAGTTGTCTGTTCATTAAAATTGACTACATCTGCTTTATCTCCTGATAATTCAAATCCATTCCCTCCTGTAAGTGTATAGAGAATTTCAATATCAGAATCTGAGTTGGTATTGTTCAAAGCAATTTCAAAACCAAATAAACTGCTCATGCCTTCCGTACTGTCTATAGCTCTAACAGAAGCCGTCGGTAACTCAGGCTCCACATTGCCTCCCTCCCACAAAGTCATCACAAAATCTTCTGGCCAGCTGGAAGGAACTATTTTTTGATTGAAATTTAAATTACTGCTGTTATATTTCTCATCCGCACTTGAAGCTTTGGCATTAACCGTTGTAAAAGTTGAGGTGACAATATCCTTGATTTCTACTGTTTTTGGTTTATCCCATTCCTCAGGTTTAAAAACGATTGATTCAGTTCCCAGATTTCCTGAATCTGTACTCAGATTAATGGTGACATCAGCTCCTGGCTGGCTTGTTAAATGTACATCAAATAATGTCTTCTGTTTGCCGTCATCAAGCTTTGCCCTAATTGTTCTTAATCCATTTCTTTTATTAGGTGTAATAATTACACCTTCTTGATATAAATTTTTTTGATTTTCATCTAATCCATCAGTAATAGTTAATATCGCAGATTTGTTATTTGAATCAATGTTGTACTGCTGAAAAGAAAATCCACTATCATCTACTTGTTTATACGGTTCTAATGTGATCTTGAGTTTTTCTTCCCCTTCCACAATTGCATCTTCTAAAGCAGAAATATAGATCTTCCCAGAGGTTGCATTTGGTGCTAAAAAGACAATATTTTCTGCCTTAAAATCTTTAGTACTCATAGTTGCCTTAGGAGCAAAATAATCTGTACCTTCAGATGCGCTGCTACTACTTTCAATTGAATATTTAACCCTCAATCCGGAGGCAGGAGCTGCTCTTCCTCCAGTTGAGATTTCAAATACGCCCAGATTTCCCTCTTCTACATTTTGTTCCTGACTGAGTGAGAGAACAAAAGGTGTATCCTCTATTTTTATCGTATCTGTTTCTTGATCTTTATTAACTCCGTAATTTTCATTTTCATCTAAGGTGAGAGAAACGGATTCCGTCTCTTCTGCATAGGGATCTGTCAGTACCTTGAGATTAAATTCCTTAATATTTTCTGTACTGGGGAATTGCTTATTTGGTTTCCATTTAAAGGAACCACTCTCTTTAATTCCTATAGAATTCTCATCTATGGTCGTATTACCTGTTTGTAAAACATAATCATCACCCAAAGAAGTACTTGATTCATATTGCCGCTGAGCATTGGTCGACTGATATGTAGTATTTTCAGTTTCTGTTGTTGATCTTAGTTTTACATCCAGCTCAGAACCATAATCTCTATTGGCGAATAATTGAAACCCTAATGTTGTTTGATCTTCTCCTGACTTCTCTTGAAATTCCCTAGCAGCAAGTTCGTGGGACAGAAACATATTTTCTGCAGGGATTACCTCAAAATCCCCTCCATTTTTACTCCACTGTAAATTTGCTTTCGCACTGGAAGTGGATTCAAAATAATCATATTGAATCCAGATTACATCCCCTTTCTTTAACTCTATAATTTCTGAATCTATTGATGAGTACGATGAATTTCTATCCCACTTCAAAAACTCATTTGATGAATAATCATACCAATTTTCATCCATATATATTGTCTTTTCGTTTGCGTCCTTAAAATCAATAATTCCATCGTTTGTTGACTTTCTGATCTTTAATCTAACTCCATTGTCAGAGACAGTTCTAAATTTATAACTAGTTTCTACTTCATCTTCAATCCTTAAATATGTTTCCCACCTAACGGAAAAATTATCTTCTAGGCCAAGATCTTCAAAACTATCATCATCCTCATCTATTCCATCTGTATCAAAAATATAAACATCATTAAGAGTACTTAAATCAGCTGGGAATTTAAATTGATCATTACTCTCTATCTTTTCGTTATTTAAAGTGCGTATAAATTTATAGGCACCATTTCCAAGACTTAGTTGTGGTTCATCATCAAATAGAAAAACTTGTGCTTCTGTATCACCATTCAATGCATAAATATTCTCATTATCTGGAGTTGAGTCTAAAGATATTTTGATATCTCGTATTTTGTCCCAGGTAGAATTATTTATTGGCTTGAAGGTTAAAGTAATGTTCTGTGTATTAATTGCATAAATTCTTCCTCCAGAATAATAACTTTGTTGTTCATCAGATTCATTAAACCTATCTCCACGAACCTCTAATGTGTAATGACGATTTAATTCAGCTCTTCCTGAAAATGTAATTGGAATATCTATTAATGGAGTGTCAGGAGTTTCATCTCTGATATCAAAATAATCTGATCTGATAAATTTATCAAATTCAAGTACAACCTGAGGATCAGTTCCATTCTCAACTCCATTCTTATTTTGACCTTTGACCTTATCTGCAATTTTTACGTTATATTCTGCTCCGGTTTTTCCCCATTCTGTAATGAATGCTCCAATATGTTTATCATAGTTTTTCCCTGATGGATCAATATCATTCCATGTTCCGTGATCACTCCACATATGGAGGAAATCTTCATTATGAGAATTATTTGGTTCTCCAGAATGCCACGTCGAATACCCCCCTTCAGTGTCATACCAAGTAGAAATTTTAGTTCCTGCTTCAGGACCAACTGCCCAAGTCCATTTTCCTTCCGAAGTCCCCTCAAGATCAGTTCCACCTAGATAAGGATTTTTATCAATTTTTTTTCCACCATTTGAATAGTTATAAATAAAACTATTTTCTTCACTATCAGTAATAGTCGCTAGATATCCATTTAATCCATTAAAAACTGTACTTTGTGCGGCTGACCTTGCAGCGTACCAATCTTTTTTTTCTTCAGACATTGAATAATAATGTCCATTTTCCCAGAATGGCGTTGCATTTGAAGTTATCTTGTCAGTCATACATTTCTTACATTTCTAATTAAATTATATTTTTTTCACAAATTTAAGAAATTGCTTAGTTAACATTCCAATATTTTAATTTTAGTCCTTAGATCGACATTGAAAAAGTTGTTAAATTGACATCGTAAAGTCATATTTTATCTCTAATATTGTTTAGCTCTCTTAGCCAAGAGTCTCTATCCCTTTGTTTTTGATAATCTACATTTGGATACCATTCCCAATTATTTTCTTGCTCCCAGTACCTCCACTCTTGCCTTTTAGGAACAAGTACACTTCCTTTTTCATTTATTGAACCTATCAAATGTGCAATTGTTTGTCTTGGAGTAATTACGTAGTCCAATGCTTTTATTAGTGCAATAGATTCATCTAGATCAAAACCAGCGCGATCTATCCTAATTATGTTTTTGTCTTTCTTGAGATATTCTGGATAGTTTTCTTCAGAATTTAGAAATTGAATATCAAAGAAAACGCTATTTTCCCAAAAAGATAGAAACTTTATATCATTCTCCTTAAGTGATCTCTCCCTGTGATCAGCACCGGTTGTGCCACCTCTCCATGCAATCCCAATTTTCTTTTTTCCTTGATATTTTGAGAGGTATTTTGACCATTGATCTACTTTCTTTGAATCAGCTAATAAGAAATTTGAGTTTTTCAAATTTAATTCTAAGTATTCCCAAAATATCCCAGCTAAACTACCTGTCCCGATAATCTCATCAAAATCATTTTTTTCAAAATTTGAAGAAGTTATAAATTCGATATTTTTTGGCAAACTTCTTTGATAAATATTTTTTAACCTTGTGGACAAACATATTGTTAATCGGGAAACAATTGAAGATAAATCTTTTAAATATCTTCCCATCATAATTTGATCACCTATGCCCATTTCTGATTTAACTAAAACTCTTTTTCCTTTTAATGAATCAAGAGTTGGTAATTTATATGGAATCCCATTCGCTCCTTGTCTAGGATTCTTATTTCGCCATTCATAAAATTGCCATCCCTCCTTACATTTCTTTTGCGATAACAAAACCAACCCAAGATTAAAATTACATATTTTTGAAAGTGGATTTTTTTGCAGTAATTCTTTGTAAATATCTTCAGCAACAATCCAATTCGACTTTTGTATTTCCATGTCGGCTAAAACCATCTTCCATCGCCAATCCCTATCAGTAATAGGCCAATCAGATAAAATCTTTTCAGCATCAGTGAATTTGCCTATTCTAGATAATAACTGACACTTTACTTGGTAAATTTCCCATAAATAATAATCAAATTTCTTTTTATCCTTAAAATAAATATTATCTAGAATTTCAAGGCCCTCTTCCCAGTTTCCCGTGGAAAGCATTATTTCAGCTAGTGAAATTATTGCAAGAGGATTATTATTGCTTTCAATAATAGATTCATGACCTATTTTTAATATTTCATCAAAGTTACCAAAATGAGATCTTGCTAAAGAAATCGCGAGATTCAAAGTCACATACCAATTTTTAAAACCACTTTGCCTATAAAGGAAGCCTAACTCCGCTGCTTTTCTATAATTACCGCAGCTCATGGCTTCCTTCATTAAGTCTTTTATTTCGGTTGAGTTATGGAAATTCTTCAAGCCAAGATGTAAGAATATATTTATCTCCTTTTAAAGGAGGATTACCTCTATGAGTGTGAGTAAAGCCAGCGGGAAAAATTAAAAGCTTACCTTCAACAGGCTTCTCTCTTTTTTTTAAATAGAGAAATTCTGTTTCACCTCCCTCTTCAATAGTATTTAGATAAATCATAGTAACTAATTTCCTATGTGAAACATCACCGCTATTTTCATAGTGCCAAACATGAAAGCCTTCTCCTGGGCGAGTTCTTTGGAATTTACAATTTAAGTGAAAATATCTCCCTTTTTTAAGAATAGGAAAACGATCAAAATAAATTTTTAAGCCTAAGTCGCATAATGCACAATATCTCTGATACATAGGAGCTATTAATCTGTCATTAAAAAATGCCGGTGGGACTCTATTAAGAAATATCTGTTCATCATGAACTTCTTCAGAGCCTCTTTGCCGTTCAAAAACTAAACCATTATTTTGAAAATAATCAAAACATTCAGACATTGGCAATCTAGGATGGTTTGTCTGAAAAGACCCAATAAAGTCATTTCCAATATCATGGGATAGTATTTTTGGTTCTTCCATTATTCAATTTTGATTAAATTTACCAATGCATTTTTTTCTAGCATAATCAAGATCTTCTTGAGTATCCACTGAGAAGAAATCGCAAGTAACCTCAAATGTAGAAATTACAATACCTGCATCAATAAATCTTAACTGTTCTAATTTTTCTGCATTTTCTAATTTTGATAATGGCAATGATCTTAACTTTTTTAAAATATCTAATCTATAACCATATATCCCTACATGCCCCCAGTATTGATGATAATCATGCCAGTGTTTTGGATCAATACCTCTGATATGCGGTATAGCTGATCTAGAAAAATATAAAGCCTCATGATTATTAGATACTAAGGTTTTTACAATTGAAGGATTATGAATATCATGTGATTTTAATTTATATATGGGTGTAATGATTTTATACTTTGTTTCTCCAGATTTATAAATGTTTATCATCTGATTAATGACTTCAGGATCAATAAAAGGTTGATCTCCTTGAACATTGATAATGAAAGTTCTTTTTGCTAAATTTTTGAAACTTGTTTCTTTAGTTTCTCCCCATGAAAAGCTTAATAAGTTATCTGAGATGGAGGATAATCTCTCACTTCCTGATTTCACTTCAGAAGGAGTTAGTAAAACCTTACTTCCTATTGATTGAGCAAATTCCTTAATTTCTTCATCGCTAGTACAAATAACTATTTCATCATAATTAAGGGCTTTTTTACATTGATCATAAACTCTATTTAAAATAGTTTTGCCTGCTAAATCTAGAAGAACTTTTCGGGGCAATCTCTTTGAGTTCAATCTTACTGGGATAGCAATAATTATTTTTTTATCTTGCATCTTTTTTATATTTGGAATGCGTCTTGTTTAGCTTTAAACCAATATTTATCATAAATTGTATTTTTAATTGTTTTATCTTTAAACCAAGGACCACCTTCAGTCCAATGTAAATTATTTATTTTTCTCACCTCAGAGGAATTATTAAAATCAACTAAGAAATTCCAACTAATATCAATATCTCCAATATTTTTTTCTTCTTCAATCCATAAAAATCTATGTAGAGTCAAGCCTGAAGCCTTATTTATGTAGTTTGGAGTTAGCTTTTTACATTTTGAACAATTAAAGAGCATAAGTGAACTCCAATTTTTTTTTGGATAAATTGTCTGTTTCTCTCCCAAAAATTTTGTTTTTTCTAATGGTTTGTAATCATGTTTCACGCACATTAAAGTATATTTATTATCTCTTTGTCGCCACAGTTCGCTGATATCGTTTTGGATAAGCATATCGCAATCCATATAGATCGCCCAGCCATCAAATTTCATTAAATAAGGAACTAAAAATCTTGAAAAAGAGAAATCAGTACTTTGATTGAGGTCTCTATCTCTCCAATATAAATTCTGAAATTTAAGTTGTTCAATTACCAGTGGAGTAACAGAAACAGGTTCTGAAGAGTGGTTATAAATACTATCAATTAAAACATTTGCCGCAACCCTTTCCCTTTTGTCATATCCAATAAAAATAGGAATCATTAAAAATGTATAAATCTTTCACAAAGTTTACTTTAAATAAATTTATACGTTTGGTAAGTTATTAACAACTTTTTTAAGTGATATTAGATTCTGCAATAATAACTCAACCTTTTCAAGCGGAAGTGAATTTGGTCCATCGCTTAAAGCTTTTTCGGGATTCGGATGTACTTCAAGAAAAAGCCCATTAACACCTGAGGCAAAAGCAGCTCTGGAAAGAGGCTCAATAAATTCTCTGGATCCATCGCTACTGGAACCTTTACCTCCAGGTTTTTGAACAGAATGAGTTGCATCAAAAAAAATAGGACATTCAAACTTTTTCATTTGATATAAACCTCTAAAATCCACTATTAAATCATTATGTCCAAAACAATTACCTCTCTCGGTGATCCAAACCCTTTGAGATTTAGGTTCTAAACCTCTACTTGCTACTTTATCTATTACATTTTTCATATCTAAAGGAGAAAGAAATTGACCTTTTTTTATATTTATTTTTTTATTATTATTTTTTATTGCATCGACAACTGCGAAAATTAAATCTGTTTGTCTACAAAGAAAAGCTGGGATTTGAAATGCATCAATAACATCATAAAATTTTTCTATTTGATAAATTTCATGGACATCAGTAAGAATCTTTAAATTTAATTCATTTTTTATATGAGAAAATATACTATGAGCATTATTTAAACCTAAACCTCGAAATGAATTATATGATGTCCTATTCGCTTTATCAAAACTTGCTTTGAAAATTAAATTAATTTTATTTTTCACACATATTTGTTTTAATTTTTCAGCTATAAAAAATGCAGTTTCTTCACTCTCTAATACACATGGACCTGCAATTAATGAAAAGATATTTTCTTTCATATGCAAAATATATTTGTATTTATTAAAGGAAATTATAGATGCTTATCCTAGAAGAAATTGATAAGTTTAAAATTCTTAGAATTTTCATTTGCGACCTAAATGGATATATATCAATTTTAATTAACGGGAATTAAGGAATCATTCCTTAGTAGTGGAAATGCCTGCAACATTAGCTTAGCTTACTTATAAACTTCATAAGATGCTATTTATTCAATAACTTGTGATCCCATTTCAACAGTTATAGATATCACAGCAAAAGAACTGCAGAAATCCAATAGTTCATACAATCTGGTACAGATGAAAAAGTATTAGATGTTGATGGTGATGGACAAGTAACAGCACTTGGAGACGGACTAATAATAATAAGGAAAATATTCCGTAGTGCTTTAGCAGGTGATGCTCTCACTATTAAGACAATCTCTGATAATGAACCAAAACAAATGATGAGATTCATGAATATATTCATCTGGTATCGATTCTCTTGCTTTAGATGTTATTAAAACAGTAAATAGAACAAAAAATAATTTATTTAATTAAATTATAAAATATTATTATAAATTATATGTAACATGTTTTTAGAACAGTAAATAGAACAATTTTCAAATTTTCTACATAAAAAAAAATACATTCTTCAATTGATTTTTGTGTTCTATAAAATCAAGATATATTTAATTTTGTGTAGTAAAAATTACATCTTTCAGGTAATTCTAGTCATCCCACATATCCGTTTTCTCTTGATCTAAATTATTCCTATCAAGTAATTCTATTCTTTGTTTCTGAGGATCAATTTCTGTTTCAAGGACGTTTTGATTGTCAATGTATTTCGTTTGTATTTCTAAGATAATTATTTCAAATTGTTCTCCAAAAAAATCTGACATTTCTCTCCATGCTTCCATTTCTTCCTCCTTGCCAATAGTATCGTTTATCTGATGAGAAATAATTTCTAGTACATATTCTTTCAGTTCTTGATGACTCATCGATTCAACTTTTTTTTGAACGTAAAGTTCTTTAAGATTTTCTAGTTGTTTTTTTGATAAATCAGAATAGATAATGAACTTCTTTTTCATAGATCTTTTTCCTAGATACTTAAATTTTTTAGTATAAACAAAATTATTTGATTAAATACTCAGACAAAATCAAAAACTTTAAACTAAGTTGAATCTTCCTTGAAAACTGAGAATCACCATCTAATTTCATTTTTAGATTCCTTAAAAATGGCAATTTGAATTGGATATTCTTTCAAATTTAAACATTATTTTTTCTAATATTCCTTAAATTATTAAGAAAAAGTAAATAGAATCGAAAGAAATTGTAAAATTTAAACTTTTTTGAAATTATCTATTTCTTTTTAATCCCTTGCAGTAATTGAATTATTTGATAAATCTAATTGATAAAATTGTTTACATTAATTCAGCAATCTTTATAAATTCTTGAGAGAATCATAATACCAAAACTTAATTTTAAATTAATAGTTTATAAATATGAAAATTTCAATCCTTTTAATTGAAGACGATCGTGATATGCGTGATTTGGTGGCTAGGCATTTAGAACATTCTGGTTTCGATGTTCAAAAAGCTGAAGATGGAATAAAAGGACAAGCATTAGCTCTTCAATATTTACCAGATTTAATACTCTTAGATTTAATGCTACCAAGTGTTGATGGATTAACTTTATGCCAGCGACTAAGAAGAGATGAAAGAACATCAAATATTCCAATTTTGATGATAACTGCATTAGGCGGCCTTAAAGATAAAGTGACTGGGTTTAATTCTGGAGCTGATGATTACATTACAAAACCATTCGATCTAGAAGAACTACATGTACGCATAAAAGCTTTATTAAGAAGAACCAACAGAGCACAATTGAATTCTAGTAACCAGCAAGAAATATTAAATTATGGCCCTTTAACTCTTGTTCCGGAAAGATTTGAAGTTATCTGGTTTGAATCTCCTGTGAGATTAACTCATCTTGAATTTGAACTACTTCATTGTCTTTTGCAGAGGCATGGTCAAACTGTATCGCCAGCATTAATTCTTAAAGAAGTATGGGGATATGAACCTGATGATGATATTGAGACAATAAGAGTTCATATTAGACACTTACGCACTAAACTTGAACCAGATCCACGTAAACCTATTTATATAAAAACTGTATATGGTGCTGGATATTGTCTTGAGTTACCTATTGGTTCTCAAGTGGAAACAGCTAGGCAAGAGTTTATTCAAGCAAGAAATCCTGATTTGATAAATTATGCAGTAGATTAATTTCACATATCTTCTATTGAAATTTTTAAAAAAGTAATTTCCCATGCCAACTTTGGTTGAATGTTTTTTCTTAAGAGATATTTTAAATTTTCAAGTTTTTTAATTAAACCGATATTTCTCGTCTTTCTCCACCAAATAGTTTGAATTAAATTTACTAAACAAATCTGTTGATAAATTTCTAATTTTTCTGATATTGATTTAGATATTTCTAATATTTCCAGACTTTGTTTTATTGGAGACTCTAATTTACTTATAATTTCATCTGAAAAATCATTCCAAATTTCAATATTTTTCAATAATTGATTTGGAGATCCATTTGCAGAGTTTATTAAATCTTCAAATTTTAATTTTGTATTAATATTTAATTTTGAAGTATCTAAATATTCTTTCAAAATAGACTTTATTTGTTTACTAGAAAAGGATCGAAATCTGACGATTTGACATCTTGAGGTGATAGTATCCAAGAGAAGGTTTAATCTAGATGTTAGTAAAATAAAAATGCCGTTACTAGGTTCCTCTAAGGTTTTTAAAAGACAATTTGAGGCTGCTTCGTTTAAGAGGTGTGCATCAATAATTAAAACAATTTTTTTTTCTGAATTTATTGATTTTTGACTAAGAAAAGTTTTGATATTACGTATTTGAGCAATTTTAATAATCTCAGATCCACTTATTATTGTTTTTTCGAGATCGGAACTCTCTGAACTTTTACTTGCCAAAAGAGAATCAGGTTCGATAATTAAAAAATCAGGATGGTTATTATTGGTAATTCTTTCTTCAATATTCTCGCTTGGTGAAGATTGTTTGAAAATCTTTTTTATAAATTGAAGAGCAGTTTGTTTTTTTCCAACTCCTTCAGCACCATAAAATATATAACCATTAGCAAATGATTTATTTTTAATTATGTTGTTAAGACAGGTATTAACTTCTTCATTCAATAAATGATTTTTCTTAACCTCAATCATTTGTTATTAGAAAAATTGTTTAGTAAAATCTCTTTAATTTGATTAGAAATAGTTTTAATATTTTGTGAGGCAGATATTACTTTCCAGTTTTTTTGTTGGGCAATTAGTTTGAAGCCTTTATTTACTTTTTCTAGAAATCTAATACCTTCAGATTCTATTCTATCTGGAATTTCATTTTTTCTTCGGAACATGCTCTCTTCTGGAGAAATTTCTAAGAAGAAAGTTAGATCAGGAGATTCTCCTTGACAAACAATAGATTCAATATTTTTAATTATTTCTAAATTTATATTTCTTCCATAACCTTGATAAGCCAGGGTGGAATCGGAAAATCTATCACTTATTACCCAATCATTGTTATTTAAAGCAGGTGAAATAATTTTGGAAACGTGTTCAGCTCTATCCGCTGAATAAAGCAATAATTCCGCAAGAGATGAAGGCTTGTTATTTTCATTATTATCAAGAATCAGTCCTCTAAGTTTTTTTCCTAAAAGACTGCCTCCCGGCTCTCTAGTTGTGATTAGTTTAGACCCTTTCTTTATTAGACCACTATTAGGTAGCCATTTAGATAGTTCATCTATTTGGGTAGTTTTACCACATCCATCAATACCCTCAATAACGATAAATTTTCCTTTCATTTAATCTAAAGATAAAGCATTAATTACAACTGTAATAGAGCTAATAGCCATCAATAATGCTGCTATTGAGGGAGTAAGAAGAATACCGTATTTAGGGAATAAAATGCCTGCGGCTAAAGGTATAGCTAGTAAGTTATAACCAAAAGCCCATGTTAGATTTTGTTTTATTTTTCTTATAGTTTTTTTTGCAAGATTTAAGGCGTAGGGTAATCCATTTAGTTGATCTCCCATCAATACTACATCTGCATTTGCCTTGGCTATTTGAGTCCCTGAACCCACCGCAATTCCTAAGTCTGAGGATGCTAAGGCTGGGACATCATTAATACCATCACCAATCATTGCTACTTTATTATTAATTTTTAAATTTTCTATAGTCTTTAGCTTCATTTCAGGAAGAAGATCCCATTTTACTTCTGTTTCTTTACATCCAATTTTTTTTGCTAAAGCTAAAACTGTTTGTTTCCTATCTCCACTTAAAATATTAATTTTAAATTTGTTTTCTCTTAAATTTTGAACTGTTTTAATTGAATCATCTCTGAGTAAATCTCCTAGGAAGATAAAGCCTAAAAATTTATTTTTGATACTTACTCCAATGATAGTGTTTGTTTTTGTCTCTTCATTATCAATGATTTTTTTTGAATCACTATCAATAATTATTCCTTTACTTAGTAGCCATTCAATATTTCCAATATTAATTAGTCCATCAATTGATTCTAGTTCTCCAGAAATACCTCGACCTGAATGAGTGAAAATTTTTTTTATTGGAAATAAACTTAAATTTTGTTTTTTTTGCTTCTTGAATTAAGGCATCTGCGATTGGATGTCTGCTTTCCTTTTCTAAACTTGCAGCTATTCTTAATAAAAATGAATGATTAGCATTATTTTTATAATCAACTATGAAAGGCTTACCTTTTGTTAAAGTACCTGTCTTATCAAAAATAATGTGATTAATTTTTGAAGCCATCTCTATTTTGTCCCCGCCTTTAAATAAAACTCCTTTTTTTGCTGCTTTACCTGAGGCGACTGTTATTACAGTTGGGGTGGCTAAACCTAATGCACAAGGACAAGCTATTACTAAAACAGCAATTGACAATTGAATGGCTAAACTAAGGAAATTCTCAGCATTACTACCAAGCGAACTATGAAGAGTATGGCTTGGGTGAGTGATGAATTGATGATTATGACTTAATAAATCTGGCCAAATGTTTCTTGCCCCCTTCCACCAAAAGAAGAAGGTTAAAGTAGCAAAAATAAGTACAAAGTAAGTAAATTTACCTGCAATTTCATCAGCAATTCTTTGAATGCGCGGTTTTCTAGCGTTTACAGACTCAATAAGATTTACTAGTTTTGCAAGAGAAGAATCCCCTCCAACCTTTTGTACTTTAAGTCTAAGAGTTGAATTAAGATTTAAAGACCCACTCGATAGATTTTCGCCTTCTGTTACCTCGATAGGTTTGGATTCTCCAGTAATATGTGAAACATCAACATATGAATTCCCTTTAGTAACAATGCAGTCAGCAGGTACTCTGTCTCCTGCTAAAACTTGAATCTCTTGATCAGGTCTTAAAGTGTTAACTCTTATTGATTTTATTTGATTATCTTCTGTGTAGATATTGGCCATTTCCGGTTGAAGATCTAATAACTCTCCAATGGATGAACCAGTTTGGTATCTCGCTCTTTCCTCTAAGAAACGCCCAATCAATATAAAACCTAACAGCATAACTGGTTCATTAAAAAAACAAGGAAAACCAGTGGAAGCAAATATTAAGGATAGAAGACTTGTTGTATAAGCGCTAGTTACTCCAAGAGCTACTAGAGAATCCATATCCGGACGGTTCTTAATAAATGATTTAAATCCATTTATAATTATTCCTCTGCCAGGAAATAATAGAGCTAATGTTGCTAATGAAGCGTGAAAAAATATATTACCTAATATTGGAAAATTTATATATCTTCCTTCTGCTAAATGACCTAAACCTGAAAATAATAAAAGTAATAATGCAAAAGTTAGTTTTTTCCATTGATTATTCCACTTCTTTTTTTTTTCTAATTCTGCCTTATTTATTTTTTTTGAAAAATCATTTATGTAAATCTTTGATGGGAAACCATTCTCTTTTAGATTTTTGAGAACTGTTTCTATTTCTATATGTTTCTGGGTAATTTCAAAATATGCACTTTCAGTTAGTAAGTTAACAGAAACATTGTCAATACCATCAGAATTATTTAATATTTTTTCAACAGTACTAACACAACCTCCGCACTTCATTCCTGTAATGCTTAATTGAATGCTTTCCATATTTTTACTATTGAAGCAAATTAATGCTTGACCTTTTTAACTATAATAATAAATGTAATAGACTTTTTAAATAGTTATTTTTTAAATTACTATATTAATTTTATTAGTTTTAGAACGGTGCCAAGTAATCAAAACAGAGACAATTTTATCGATAAAGCTTTTACTGTAATTGCTGAATCAATAGTAAAAATAATGCCTATTGCAGAGAAAGAAAAAAAAGCATATATCTATTATAGAGATGGCTTAGCTGCACAAAATAATGGGGATTATTCGGAAGCATTAGAGTATTACAAAGAGAGTTTACTACTTGAAGAAAATAAAATTGATAGGGGTGAGACTTTAAAAAATATGGCAATAATATATATGAGTAATGGTGAAGAGGATCTGTCTATTGAAACTTATGAAAAAGCATTAGTAGAAAACCCCAAACAGCCATCATGCCTTAAAAATATAGGTTTGATTTATGAAAAAAGGGGAAGATATGCTGAGCAAAATGGTGATTTAGATCAGAGAGATATTTGGTTTGATAAAGCTGCTGAAGTCTGGTCTAAAGCAGTGAGATTATATCCAGGTGGTTATCTAGATATTGAGAATTGGTTGAAAAACTCAGGAAGAAGTTCAATCGATATGTATCTTTAATTTTTTTAATCTGATAAAGAATAGTCAACTGCTTCTTTAATATTGGATATTTCTTTGATATTAATTAAATTGTGAAAATTATTATTTAGTTCCTCCTCTAGTTTTGGCACTACGATATTTTTGATCCCTAGTCTTACAGCTTCTTCGATCTTTGTCCGAAGGTTATTCGATTTTCTAACCTGACCGCTCAAACCCAATTCCCCAATAAATGAGCTATTCGCCAAAGGGGGAATATTTTTCAAACTTGATAAAATTGATATTGCTACACCTAAGTCAGATGATGGATCATTAATCTCAAAACCCCCACCAGTAGCTATATAACAATCAAATTCAGATAATTTTATCCCTACGTGTTTTTCAATAACAGCTAGAATTTGATGCAATCTATTTATGCTTATTCCAGTAGTAGTACGTCTTGGGTTACTGTAGAAAGTTTTATTTACCAGTGCTTGTATATCAACTGCTAATGGTCGAGTGCCTTCATTTGTAATCGTAGTTGTTACACCTGAAATATTTTCTTTATTTGTAAAAATTGAACTTGGGTTTTTTATCTCTCGTAAACCCTCTTCAAGCATTTCAAAAATTCCAATCTCAAAGGTCGATCCAAATCGATTTTTTATACTTCTAAGTAATCTATGTGAGGAAATATTATCTCCTTCAAAGTTTATTACTGTATCAACTAAGTGCTCTAGAGTTTTAGGGCCAGCTAAAGCACCATCTTTGGTTACATGACCAATTATTAGAAGCGCAATATTATTATCTTTGGCAAGATTTTGCAATTCAGATGAACATGCTCTAACTTGAGAAACCGATCCTGGAGAACTTTGCATTTCATGATTATGGATGGCTTGAATACTATCAATAATTGCGAAACTTGGATTGACACGTTTGATTTCTTCAATAATTAGGGATAAATTAGTTTCTGCAAAAATTTTTAAATCAAGACTGTCTTGATTTAATCTTTCCCATCTAATTTTTACTTGTTCTAAAGATTCTTCTGCAGTTATGTATAAAACTTTCTCATTAAGAGATATTTTTCCTGCTGATTGAAGAACTATTGTGCTTTTACCTATACCTGGTTCTCCTCCAAGTAAAACAACAGATCCAGGTACTATTCCACCTCCAAGAACTCGATCAAATTCATCAAAACCACTCGTGAATCTTGATATTTTTTTTGATGAGATCTCATTAAATAGTATAGATTTTTTACTGTTTTTTATATCGTTTTTTTCTTGATATTTAGAGCTCTTACTTTTTATTTCTTCAACAATGGAATTCCATGAGTTGCAATTAAGGCATTTACCGAAGTATTGAGAAGTTTCAGATCCACAATTCTGACAAATAAAAGTCGATAATTTACTAGACATTAAGTTTCTGAATGAATTAATAGAACTAGAATGTTTGGGATATTGCCCCTCTACAAGTTAGATTAGGTTAATAATAAATTCTCTTACTGATTAGCTAATAGAAACAAATGGCTCTATCTAGTCAAACTAAAGAAACTATACTTGTCGCAGATGACGAGGCTAGTATTAGAAGAATTCTGGAGACACGTCTCTCCATGATTGGCTACAAAGTTGTAACTGCAAGTGATGGTAAAGAAGCACTAAAGTTATTTAAGGATTATGAACCTGATTTAGTAGTACTTGACGTCATGATGCCTAAGCTAGATGGTTATGGAGTTTGTCAAGAATTAAGGAAAGATTCTGATGTTCCAATTGTTATGTTAACTGCATTAGGAGATGTTGCAGATAGGATAACAGGTTTAGAATTAGGGGCTGATGATTATGTAGTAAAACCATTCAGTCCAAAGGAGTTAGAAGCTAGAATTAGGTGCGTTCTCAGAAGAATCGACAAAGAACAAATTCCTGGAATGCCTAATTCAGGATTAATTTTGGTAACGGATATAAAAATTGATACAAATCGAAGACAAGTTTTTAAGAGCGATGAGAGAATAAGATTAACTGGAATGGAATTTAGTCTGTTAGAGCTTTTGGTAAGTAGGTCGGGAGAGCCATTTAGTAGAGGAGAGATTTTGAAAGAAGTGTGGGGATATACCCCCGAGAGACATGTAGACACGAGAGTTGTGGATGTTCATATATCAAGATTAAGATCAAAACTTGAGGCTGATCCAGCAAATCCTGAATTAATTTTGACAGCAAGGGGTACAGGATATCTTTTTCAACGGATTGTTGATATTGCTCCTTTTGATGGTAAATAAATGGGAAAAGAAACAGCGCAAAAAATTAACAAGTCCAGAGCTATTAGAAGATTAGTTATTTGGTACAAAAGAAATTCGGCTGTAACTTCTATAGTTGATACTGCTGCTAGTTCTGCAGCAACGGCTAGTAATGTTGCGGGTAATATGGTTTCTGGTGCTGGTTCTGTTGTGAGCACAGCTAGTAGTGTTGCGAGTAATGTTGCAGGTAATGTTGCAGGTAATGTAGTTTCAAGCGCTGAATCTGTTGTGAATACTGCCAGCAGTGTTGTTTCAAATGCTAGTTCAATAGCTAAAAATACATTACAGCCATTAGTTTTTGACCCATTAAAAAGATTACAAAATAACGATAATATTTTAGATAGGGTTGAGGAATCTCAATCTAATAGAATTTGGATCGCAGTTGATGGGATGGGTGGAGATTATGCTCCTGGTCCAATTCTTGAGGGTTGCCTCGAAGCAATAAGTAGATTTCCAATAAATATAAAGTTTGTCGGCAAAATTGAAAAAGTTAAAGATGCAGCAGAAAAAACTGGTTTAGCAGAATTATTAGAAAATGAAATAGATAATAATCGTCTTGAATTAATTGATAGTGGAGAGCCTATTGGGATGAATGAAGAAGCTACTGCAGTTAGAAAAAGGAAAAATGCAAGTATAAACGTTGCAATGGATTTAGTGAGAAATAATAAAGCTGAAGCTGTCTACTCAGCGGGTAATTCAGGTGCCATGATGGCTTCTGCCATATTTAGAATTGGGAGATTGAAAGGGATTGATAGACCAGCTATAGGAGCATTATTTCCAACAAGGGATCAAACTCGCCCGGTATTAGTTTTAGATGTCGGTGCAAATACTGATTGTAAGCCATCTTATCTGCATCAATTTGCTCTTTTAGGTAATATCTATGCAAAAGATGTCTTACAAGTAAAAAAACCAAGAATTGGTCTTTTAAATATCGGAGAAGAAGAATGCAAAGGTAATGATTTATCCCTAAAAACATTTGAATTATTATCTTCTGAAAAAAGTTTTAATTTTGGAGGTAATTGTGAAGGGCGAGATGTATTAGCAGGTAGTTTCGACGTAGTAGTATGTGATGGATTTACTGGAAATATATTGTTGAAATTTCTTGAATCTGTGGGAGGAGTTTTATTAGATATTTTGAGATCTGAGCTGCCACGTGGAAGGCGGGGGAAAGTTGGTTCAGCTTTTTTAAAAAGTAATCTACTCAGAATTAAGAAAAGGTTAGATCATGCCGAACATGGAGGAGCTTTATTACTTGGGGTAAATGGCATTTGCGTTATTGGTCATGGAAGTAGCAAATCTTTATCAGTAGTTAGTGCTCTTCGCTTGGCTCACTCTGCAGTGAATCATCGTGTTATGGACAATTTAAATCAACTGCAAAAGCATCAAGTTTTAAATTCATAAAACATATTGAGTCAAATTTATGTTTGACTAATATAAGTAACTACAAAACTCTTTTGGAAGGAATGAATTTTAATCAGATTGGAGTGTCATTCAAGGGAAGCGGAAGTTATGTACCTGATCAAATTCTAACCAATCAAAAAATTAGTCAAAAGGTGGATACAAGCAATGAATGGATAAAATCTAGAACGGGCATTTCTGAGAGAAGAATCTCTAGCTTAGGAGATAATGTTACTGAGATGGGTTATAAGGCGGCTCTAACCGCTATAGAAATGGCTAATTGGGATATTAAAACAATTGATTTGATTGTTTTAGCTACTTCTACTCCGCATGATTTATTTGGATCAGCACCATCCATTCAAGCCAAATTAGGGGCAGCTAATGCTGTAGCTTTCGATTTAACTGCAGCATGTAGTGGTTTCTTATTTGCCTTAATTACAGCCTCACAATTTTTAAAAGGGGGTAGATTTAAAAGGGCTATTGTTATAGGAGCAGATCAACTATCAAGCTTTGTTGATTGGAATGATAGAAGAAGTTGTATTCTCTTTGGAGATGGTGCAGGTGCATTAGCAATTGAAGCTACTAATGAATTTGATAATTTAATTGGTTTTGATATGAGAACTAACGGAGAAAGGGGTTCTTTTCTTAATCTTCCATCAAAAAATAATAAGGATTCAATTATTGATAATATTGATTTTTCAAGTGGAGCTTTTTCTCCAATTCAGATGAATGGTCAGGAAGTGTATAAATTTGCAGTTAGAGAAGTTCCGATAATTCTTGAAAAGTTGTTTAAAAAAATAAATTATACTTCCGATGAAGTTGATTGGCTTGTATTGCATCAAGCTAATCAAAGGATATTGGATTCTGTAGGAGACAGGTTAAAAATTCCTAGAGAAAAAATTCTTAGCAATTTAGAAAAATATGGTAATACTTCAGCAGCAACAATTCCACTAGTGATGGATGAGTCTATTAGAAATAATAGAATTAAACAAAATGACATTATTGCAACAAGTGGTTTTGGTGCTGGGTTAAGTTGGGGTGCAGCCCTCATTAAATGGGGTTAAAAAAAGGAGCATTATGACAGTTGCATGGGTATTCCCTGGACAGGGTTCGCAAAAAATTGGAATGGCAAAACAAATTGAAAATTTGCCCAACACGAAAGAGAGGTTTAGTTATGCATCTGAGATATTTGAGAGGAATTTATTTGAAATTTGTGAGTTAAATACTGAACCAACAAATCCTCTTATTGATTTGAATAACACAAGAAATACACAAATTTGTCTTTTTTTAGTTGAATCAATTTTATTAGATGCATTAAAGGAAAATGGATTTAAACCAACTTATGTTGCTGGGCATAGTCTAGGAGAAATCACTGCACTATATTGTGCGGATGTTTTTTCATTTGAAGATTGTGTTTCTCTAATAAAAGAAAGGTCTCAATTAATGGTAAATGCTGGGAAAGGATCTATGGCAGCAGTAATTGGTTTTGATAGAACTCAACTTGATCTATTAGTACAAAAAATTGATGATATTGTAATTGCTAATGATAATAGCTCTTCCCAAGTTGTCTTATCAGGATCTACTGAAGCATTAGATAATTTATCGAGAGAAATTTCTTGTAAAAGATTCTTGAAATTAAATGTTTCAGGTGCATTTCATTCGCCATTTATGAATGAACCTTCATCAAAATTTTCTGAGTATTTAAAACAGATTAAATTTAAGAATCCTTCTTTCCCCGTTATAAGCAATTATGAACCTTCACTTTGTAGTGATCCAAATGAGCTTAAAATTAGATTAGCAAAACAAATGTGTAATGGAGTGAGGTGGCGAGAAACTATGGATTTAATGGCAAAAGATAGTGATCTTCATATTGTTGAAATTGGCCCTTCTAATGTACTAAGCGGTTTAGGAAAAAGACATCTTAAAGATGTAAAAATTTCTCAAGTTTCATCTTCTGATCAAATATCTTATTAATTTGTATGAAAAATCATACTATTCAAAAATTAATCTATGAATTAGTTAGCAAGTTTTTTGTATTTCCTATTTATAGATTTGTATTTAAAGGTCATTTAATAGGTAGAGATAATATTCCTCAAAAAGATTCCTTTATCATGGTTTCTAATCATGGTTCTTTACTTGACCCTCCTTTGTTAGGCCATGCCCTTGGACGTAATATATCTTTTATGGCCAAAGCAGAGCTTTTTAAAATTCCTTTTCTCGGCTTTATTATCAAGGCTTGTGGAGCGTATCCTGTAAAAAGAGGAATTGCTGATAAAAATACAATTAAAACAGCATGTAAAAAATTATCAAATGATAATTGTATTGGAATTTTTATTGATGGCACTCGTCAAAAAAATGGTCGAGTGAATAAGCCCAAACAAGGTGCAGCATTATTAGCCTTTAAAAATCAAAAATTATTATTGCCTGTTGCAAT
>QCLE01000020.1 GCA_003214815.1 Prochlorococcus sp. AG-412-J13
CATAGTAGATCTAATAGCAAAGTACGCTATCTGCTTTAATCGACTCTTCAATTAGTACATTAGGCAATGCAAACTCCGCCTTATATCCATTAAGAAGCGAGTTATCGTAACCCCTCGATTTAGCAGACATTTCTGAGACGTATATAGTAACGTTTGAATTTTTTAAATTTTCAAGATGTTCGTATAAATCTCCAGTACCCTTACCAACTATTTCACCAGCTTTTTTACAATTTAGTATGTTTACGCCGTTTCCCTCTAGAAAAAGAGTTACTTGATGCCCTTCGTTTTCTGCAGCAAGGGCAGCCAATAAACCTAAAGTTACTTTATTTTTGGATTTTAAACCGCTGCAAATATTAACTAGTACTTTATTGTCGGTAATGATAGACATTTAATTCTGATTAAAATTTACTAATTTAATCTAGGTTTTTCTTTTGACTTTATCAACCATCTAATCTGTCAGCGTAATCTCTTAAAACTTCAGCAATCTTTTGAGGTGGAATTTCTTCTTGGTATTCTCTACATAAATCAAAAAATTTATTCAAGAAATCATTCATTGAAGAGGACATAATAAAAGAGGGTTGCATACCTCTATGTTAGATCGACTGTCAATCGTAATTAATATAGCATTGCAATTAGTAAGCGTTTCATTTGTCTTTAAGAAATAGTATATACAGTACTCATCGCAGCAATATAGTCATGGATCTCATCTGTTGTTCTGGTCGCATCAGTTGACATTGCTTTTGAGGTAAGAGCATCACCTGCAAAGGCAGATCCAAATAATTTCCTGATAACCATTAAGCCATCACCAAGAGCAGTAACACTTCCATAGCCATCTACATCTAATACTTTTTCATCCATACCAGATTGTATGAAATCATGAATTTCTTGAGTGCTTCTTGTGGCGGTATTCGATATAGCCTTATCAGTTAATTTATCTCCTTCAAAAGCAGATCCAAATAGTTTTCTAATTACCATCAATCCATCACCTAGTGCAGATACTTTATAATGGTGCTTTTTTAGTAAAGTTGGTTGTAATAATTTTGATAACTAATTTTTGCATATCCTAAGAAACTTATTTAAAAACTAATTTAATATAACCAAAAAAGATTTTAAATTTAATGAAACTAACAAAAAAACTATTCATAAGCATAGGTATAGCGACGTCAATGTCTGTAGCACCAACATTTTCTGAAGAAACTTCTAAGGGTTATTATTTTACTGGAAGTATAGGCGCTAGTGTTATTGGTGATATTGATATTGTTGGCACAACTAATAAAATTACTTTTGAAGAAGGATTAGGTTTTGACCTTGGTCTCGGATATGATTATGGTAAAACTAGAATTGAAGGGACTTGGATGAGGGGACAGTCCTCTAAAGGTACTAATTCTGCCCTCGTTTTTGAAGATGATACCAGAATAGATTCCTTAAGTTTGTCTGCTTATTATGATTTCAGAGAATCTAAAAAATGGAGTCCATTTGTAGGGCTCACATTAGCTTCTACAAAAGTTGAAATTTCTGGAGTTGATGATACAGGAACTGGTTATGGTTTAGCACTTGGATTAAGTTATAAAAATTCAGACAAAACAGAGATTGTTGTAAAAAGTCATTCTTTAATAATGCCAGATCTTGATTTTGGTAATTTCAAAGTAACCAATGGTAATTATGGGATTGGAACTATTGGTGTGAGATATAGATTTTAATAACTATACAAATATAAATTTCATCATTAAAGGGGATTTAAATAAGTTAGATTCCTTTTTTTTGCGATAGTGGTAATCTCTTTGATTCCAAGCTATCCAGCGAGTGCCCTCGTCGGGACTTGAACCCGAGACCTCTCCCTTACCAAGGGAATCAAAAGTATTTCAAAACTATTGGTATAACTGAAGTTTAGGGGTAAATATTACTAAGCGTTAACTAATTAGTGCGATAACTAGTGCGAAGAGAATAATCCCCTCAAGGGAAGGGCTAGTTTCTAGTTGTATAAATAGTTCTACCCTAATCTTTAATTACATTCAGACGAACATAAAATGTTAATTAAGATTAGGGTAAGCTAAGCTATAACCCCTTGTTACAACTGAATTTATTCTACAAATCTATAATATTTAATGCTATAAATACAATAGTTAAACCTACTTTATGTCTGTTTTTGAGCAAGAGCTAGATGCAAGGATAGGCAAACCAAGTAGTAATGACTAAAAGAGCAACTAAACAAGAAACCGAATTAAGAGTTGCACATGCTGCTGAATTAGTTGCTGAAGGACAAGCCTATTCATCTATTACTTCCTTTGTTGCCGCAAAATATGGAATCTCAAGAAGAAGAGCCAGGCAGATCACTTCTAATGCTTATCTTTTGCTGAAAGATGATATTGAGGAAGGGGACTTAAATCGCCCTGAAATGACAGCGAAATTAGTATGTACTCTAGAAACTGCTATGCATAAAGCAATGCAAGAAAAACAATATTCTGCAGTTGCAAGTAATGCAAAAGTCCTTATGAAATTAATAGGTTTAGAAGCAAAAACACAAATTAGATAATTACTTTTTATTAAAAATATAACTTTCAAAAATTCCTTTCTTTTTGTTTTTTTTCTTTTAAACAATTCATAACTTGCTTATAACTTTAAAATGTGATTCTAATTATGCATTCAATTCTTCTAAAGCAAAGCAGTGGTCTTGGATGCAATTTTTTATAGTATGCAAAAAGTAAACTAATCATTTTTTTAAATTAAAAAAATATTTTATTTTTTCTTATTCGTATCTTATTTAATTCTTAAAGAAGAGTTCATTAAATCTTTTAAACTGAATTTAGCTTCTATATTCTCCTCACACGAAATAGAGAAGCTTTTTTTTTTGAAATAAATTTGGTATGACTTATTTTGCAGAGCCAAATTACATAGAATATGACCTGTGGTTTGATTCAAATATTAATTCAGTTGATTTAATTAACTATTCAGATGAAAATGAATTTTGTAATTTTACGCATAAAAAATTCCATAAGATATCAAGTTTAAATTTAGTTATTGGTTCCTCAAAATATAAACAAATGATGATTTTTTCTTTTTTTTAATTTCCTTGCAGAGTTAATGCATTTCTTTATTGTTTTATCTCTCTGATTCTGGCATAGCAAAAGTAAATTTTTTGATATAAATTTTTAAGGCATTAAGCACTAAAGTTTAATTATCAAAGAGCTAAATCGCAATAATTTCCAGCACTCATATTTACTGAATTTTGTGAAGTAATTCTTTCTAAGTTTTTATTTAAATTATTAGCTTGATTAGAAGCTGAATAAAATCCAACTGTTAAAAAAACAAGTGTTATAGAAGTTACTATTGTACTGAACTGGATAACTCCATCTGCCAGAATAGTTGGAGTTTTTAGAGATAAAATAGCTTTTTTTCTCTTTACTTTTGATTTTGCCATAATCTTAACTTTTACTTAAATTTTTCTTAAGTTAATTTTAATAATAAGCAAAAAAATTAATTTGTCAGTTAGTAAATTTACTCATTTTGATAAGTCGTTCGAATCGAGAAATCTTAATATTTTCAACTATTAATTTATATTGACCTTAAAATTAATAGCTTCTTTAAATTTTTAAGCGTCTTGACTTTCTTTAAATAAATTTATTTTTAAATTAATTACCTCTTAATTTTCGTTACTTACTTTAAATTTATCGGCTAAATATTGACGCCTTATTTAGCTGATTTCATATGAACAAATTAAATATTTATAAAACAAAAACAATAAACTTTTTAAGAAAATATTCATTAAATATTTTTATGGCTATTGTAGCTACCAATTCATATTCTATTTCAAGTACTCTTAAAGAAAATAGGAATATTTTAAATGAATATGTAAAGTTACTAAGATATAAAGAGATTTGCGCGAGATATTATACTTTTTATTCTTCTGGAACTGATGAGCAGGCAGAAAGTAGAGAGGAATTGACAGCTTCTTTGTTAGATGTTCCATTGGAGCTTGTTGATACTTTTTGCCAAAGGATGATATAGATATTTTTCTCTTAATAAATTGAGAATTTTTAAAAAGTTTTTTGCACCGTATTGAAAATGAAATGTAGTATTTTAAATTTTTGCAGATAGTTATGATTTAATTAAACGTTTATAATTTTATTATCGTATTTTTTAAAATTAAATTTAAAAATGGTTTAATTATCAAAATATATGATGTAATTTTAAGTAAATTTAAAAAAATTATATATTTTTAAAATGTCAATTAAGGGTCTAATTCTATTCGATATAGATGGAGTTATTAGAGATGTTTCGAATAGCTATAGAATGGCAATTATAAAAACAGTAAAGCATTATTGTTTTTGGGAACCAAGTATTTTCGAAATTGATGAAATAAAAAATGAAGGGATTTGGAACAATGACTGGGATTTAAGTTTAGAACTAATAAAAAGACACATAGTAAGCAATAGATTAACTATTACACCTCCAACAAGGAAAGAATTAGTTTGCCATTTTGAAAATTTATATTTTGGTTTGAAATCACCTCTAGAATCAGAAATTTGGACAGGATTTATAAAAAACGAAAAAATTCTTATCGAGAAAAATATTTTTAGCGAACTAACTAAAAATAGTATTTTGTGGGGTTTTGTAAGTGGAGCAGAAAGGGCATCAGCTGAATATATATTAAAGAATAAATTAAAACTTTTGAATCCTCCGCTAGTCGCGATGGGAGAAGCTCCAGATAAACCTGATCCTAAAGGTTTCATTTATTTATCTAAAAAATTACTTAATCAAGAGCTTGGAAGATCAGCTCCTCCCATAGCATATATTGGAGATACGGTAGCAGATGTTAAAACAATTATTAATTCAAGAAAAATAATTCCAGAGCAGAAATTTATAAGTCTTGCTGTAGCTCCACCACATTTGCATTTAAAAAACAGTTTAAAAGCGAGAGAAATATATGAATCCAAACTAAAGATTGCAGGAGCAGATTTCATACTGAATTCAGTAAATGATATAAAAAATATTTTTAAAAATTTATTTTTTTAAAATAAATTAGTATTTAGATTAAATCATAAACTTTAAAAAAAAAGGCTATCGTAGCTGAATCTTTTATTACTCCAGAGTAAATTAAATCTCTGATTTTCTCTTTACTAAAAAATAAAACTTCGATTTCCTCATCATCATCTTTATCTAATAAATTAGCCTCTTTAAAAATATTGTTAGCTAAAAACAAATGTATTCTTTCATTAGAATAAGATGGCGACTCAAAGATTTCTCCAAAATATTTGAAACTTTTTGAAGAATAGCCAGTCTCTTCTATGAGTTCTCTTCTTATAGTCGATATTGGCTTTTCATTATTTTTAATAGTACCTGATGGGAATTCTAAAATATATTCTTCAACTGGAAATCTATATTGATTTAAAACAATTATCTTTTCTTGTTCATTCTTAGCTATCACCATTGTTGATCCATTATGGTCAATAGAACCATATCTCCCTATGGAGGAATTATTTAGCTTTAAATGTTCGATTTTTAAATTTACATTTTTAGTGGTTTCAAAAATTTCTCTCTTAAAAAAAATATGATTTTTTCTGGATTCGGAATCTGATTTCATTATTTCATATTATATAAATTATTAACCTTTATTTTAATAAGATATATTTTAAGGAAATGGCACATCTTAATTTGATGAAAAATATAAATTTAAAGGATAAAAAAGAATTCTTTAGAATGATTAATTATTTATTTTCTCAGAAAGGTAAAGAACAATATGCAGGTGAGGAAATAACAGTCTCAGATCATATGCTTCAATCCGCTACTCACGCGGTAAATAACGGTTTATCAGATGAAATCATTATTGCATCCCTTTTTCACGATGTAGGTCATTTACTTCTTGATCAAGATATCTATTCTAAATATAATGATCATGAAAAAATAGGTGCAGAATTTATTAAGGACTTTTTCTCAGATAAAATTTTTAATTGCGTAAGAATGCATGTTGATGCCAAAAGATACCTATGTACAAAAGATTCTTCTTATTTTGCAAAACTTTCATCAGCTTCAGTAGCATCATTGAAGGTTCAGGGAGGTGAAATGAATAAGGAAGAAATAAAAAGTTTTGAAAAAAATCAGTTTTTTAATGAAATTTTATTGGTTAGAGAATTAGATGAAAAGGCAAAAGATACTAATTTTAAAAACCTAGAATTGGAATTTTTTATTACAAAAATTGAAAGTATTTTTTTAAGCTAAAAATTTAAATATTCTTCAGCTATTTCTTCTGCGAGTCCAAATGATTGGGTCATTCCAGCACCGCCCAAACAATTGACTATTAGGATTGAATCATCAACTTCTTTTATTAACTCAGTTCCTCCTATTAACTTAGGATATATTCCGTTCCATCTTGAGGCTATCTCAATTGAAGGAAGACTTATAAAACTCTTAACTTGATCGACAATAAATTTATTTATTTCTTCATTATTAAAAGGATCAAAAGTTAATCCATACTCATGAGAATCTCCCAAAATAATTTCACCTAATCCATTTTGAGAAATCATAATATGTATTCCGTTTTCAATTGCAAAAGGGAACTCTTTTTTATATCTATCTTTTAAAGAATTAATTGATGAACATTCAGCAAAAGAATCATAATGCGTTAATGTAAAACCTGAACAAAGTGCAGGTCCTAACTTAAAGTTTTTAGGTTGAGTAATTGTTCTTAACATTTGAAGCTTGCTTTTGGTTGTATGAAATTTCTTATATTCTTGAGGAAATAATGATTCAAAATCGGCTCCTGAACAAATTATACTTTTTTTTGTATTAATCTTATTACCATCACTTGTAACTACTAAATTTGGCTCAACACTTGAAACTGTTGTACCAAAATTAAATTCAACTCCATATTTATTCTTTAATAAAATTGTAATCTTTTTAATTGCCTCTCTAGGATCAACAATCATTTCAGTAGGACTCCACAATCCTCCAATTAATCCTTTACTTAAAACATAAGGGCTAAGATTAAAGATTTGCTTTATTGAAAGTAATTCTGCACTTGAATTTTTAAACTTAGACAAATCACAATATTCTTTCATAACCTGATATTCATCTTCTTTATATGCCAAAATAATTGAACCAACTTGATCTAAAAAAAAGTCGCTGCTTTGGGCTGTCTCAATCCATATTTTTCTAGAATTAAGAGCTCTACTATATAGCTTTCCAAAAGGTTGACCAATTGGCCATATCATTCCAAAGTTTCTTATTGAAGCTCCAATAGCTTTTTCTTCTCTCTCAAAAACTTTTACACTAAAACCTCTTTTTGCAGCTGACAATGCATTAGCAAGACCTACAATACCTGCTCCAATAATAGCTATATCAGTTTTACAATTTTTAGACATCAATAAATTGATTTAAGTAAGATGAAAATTCATTTAAGGAAGAAAAAAGTCCATCATTTTTATAAGCCTCAAGCTGTTCTTTTGAATGAGTTCCATTTGTGACTGCAAAAGATTTTAAACAGCCTGCACTTACTCCTGATTTCAAATCAGATGGGGTATCACCTATAACAACTACTGATTTAGGATCATCAATTCCTAAAACATACATTGCCTTTTGAATCATATATGGAGAAGGACGGCCTTCGTTATTATAAATTTCTGAAGGGGTTACTGATACATCAATAATTGAAGATGAGCCTCCCACATAATTATCATTAAGTCCTAAATCCCATCCAAGATTTTTAAGTATTATGTTTGTTACTTTTCTATAAAAACCTGTGTTTAATCCAATAAAAATATTTTTTGTTTTTAAGGATCTAAATAACTCAAGACAGCCTTCTGTTGGTTCAATATCAGTAGATAAATAGTGACTTTCTAAGATATCCTTAAAAGTTTCAAAAGATTTATTCACATAAGTTTCAAATTTATTACTACCTTTACCAATTCTCTCTTCCCATAATAATTGAAAGACCTTCTTTTTTGGAATGCCATGTAATCGATCAACTTCATTTTTATTAGTATTTAAACCTGTTCTTGAGGCGGCCTCTAAAAAACATCCAGTAACTTCATTTTTATCCTTCACAGTAGTGCCAGCCATATCAAAAATAACAAGTTTTATTTTCATATTTTTTTTCTTCATAATATTGATTTTATTCATTTAATTTTAAGTAGTGTTTAAGTTTCTAATGGATTAATCCAAACAGAAGATTTTTTCGAAACATTCCTAGAAGTAAATTCATAAATTAACCTTACGAATAGACTTGTTAAAACGATAAGAGTAGACATTGCAGCCGCTGATGCTGTATCTCCTGCATCATCCATGTTTACAATTGAAACAGATGAAACTGGTATTTTTGCTGGGTAGAGAAAAATAATAGCTGATACAGTTATCATTGAATTAACAAAATAATAACTTCCTATCTCTAAGATTGTTGGGAGTGATAATGGTATCGTTATTCTTAAAAAGGTTTTATAAAAAGGAACTTTTAAAGACTCTGATACCTCTTCAAATTCCTTATCAATTTGTTTTAAAGTTGTTGTTGCTGATATAAAACACACTGTGAAAAAATGTATGATATTAGCTAATACAAGGATTCCCATTGTTCCATAAAGTAATGAGAAAGGATTAAATATTTGAAAATCTAAAAAGGGTACAGAGAAAGAAGGTTTATTAAAAAAAAGAATATAGGATAAGCCAAGTACTAAGCCAGGAATTGCAATTGGTAATGTTGAAAAAAAGTATATTAGCATTCTTATTTTTTTTAATGGTTTAAATTTTTCTACTAAATAAGCTGTAAAAAATACAAATATAGTCCCAAATATTGCAGTATAAATTGACATGAAAACAGTATTAAAATAAGGTTCATAACCATTTCCAGCTACATTAGAAAATCTAAAGTTTTGTAATGATAGAGAAATATCGTATGGCCATATTTTTATTAGCGAGGCTAATACTATAGATGAAAAGACCCCAATTACTAAAATCAATATTAAACTGCAAAAAATAAACATTATTGAATCAACTATCAGATTCTTCCTTGGTTTAAACGGTATAGATTTTCCCGAAATTAGAGATGCTTCATTCTTTTGGAAATTTTTATCAATTAGAAAAGCCAAAATTGAGGGTACTAAAAGATAGATGCTAATAGTTGCTCCCATGGCAAAGTTTTGTTGACCAACAACTTGTTTATAAATATCTGTAGCAAGTACATTAAAGTTCCCCCCAACAACTTTAGGAACTCCAAAATCCGTAAAAGATAAAATAAAACATATAAAAAATGAATTCATCAGTCCATATTTGATATTGGGTAAAGTAATAGTTAAGAATTTTCTAAGTGGAGATGCTTTCAGAGATTCTGCTGCTTCATATAATCTTTGATCACTAAGATTTAATGCTGACACAAGAATAATTAGAGCTTGAGGAAAGCAGTAAAAAATTTCACCTATAATTATTCCATTAAAACCATATAGATTTATATCAAATCCAGGAATAGTCCCAAAAAATCCTTGAGTAATTAAACCTTGTTTTCCAAAAATATAAATTAAACCTATGGCAACAGCCAGGGGTGGAATATATAAAGAAAATAAGCTAAAAGTATTGAAAAATTTTTTTAATGGTAATCTTGTCCTCGTGAGAGCATAAGCATAAATAAATCCAATTAATACAGAAAAAAAAGTCGTAGTAATTGCCACCTTTAAGCTATTTATAAAGGATTGCGTTAAGGATGGATTTTGAATATAGTTTATAAAATTTTCTAATCCTATAAAATTATTTTTGTTATCACTAAAGCTTTTTAAGAATAATGGAAGTAAAGGAATTATGATAAAAAAGCTAACTAATATAAATACAAAAATAATTAAAATTCTTAATAATAAGATGTTAAAACTTTTGTTAAAATTTTTTTTAAAATACATTGACTTATAAATTACTTTCAAATAATTTAATTTTTTCTTTTTTAAATTTAATATCTATAAAATCTCCAATTTTTAAATTATTAGAGATCACTTGATTAGAAATAACGTCTACAAAAATATTTTCTTCTAGCTTAGATTCTAAAACTACTGTTAATCTAAAAATTGTTCCTAAATAAGTAATTTCTTTTATTTTTACTCTAAGAATATTTTCTTCCTTTTCTATATTTTTTCTGAACTTAATAATTTCAATATCTTCAGGTCTAATACCAAGCAAGCAGTTTTCTAAAAATGAATATTCTGTATTCTGTGAAATTAAAAATCTATTATTAAGATAATAAAAAACACAATTTGTCTTATCATATTTACCTTTTAACAAATTCATCTTCCCTATGAAATCAGCAACAAACGGTGTAATTGGATTTTTATACAATTCAAAAGGTGTTCCAATTTGAGCAATATGACCTCTTTCCATGACTACAACTCTATCTGCCATAGATAAAGCTTCAGTTTGATCATGGGTAACCATGATAGTAGTTAAATTAAGTTTCTTTTGTATTAGTTTAATTTCATTTCTTAATTTTGATCTAACTTGAGCATCTAGGGCTGAAAGAGGTTCATCTAATAAAAGTAAACCAGGAGATAATGCCATGGCTCTCGCCAAAGCCACTCTTTGTTGTTGACCTCCAGATAATTGAGATGGAAATTGGTCAGAATATTTTTCTAATCCAACCAAACGAAGTAAATTATTAGTTCTTTTTTCAATTTCTTTTTTATTTATTTTTTTATTTTCAAGACCATAAGATATATTTTGTTTTGCATTAAGGTTTGGAAATAATGCATATGACTGAAAAACAATTCCAAAGTCTCTTTTCTCAGTGGGGGAATTAGAAATTAAAAGCCCATCTTGAACAATATCGCCATTTGTTTGTCTCTCTAAGCCAGAAATTATTCTTAGCAGAGTTGTTTTTCCACAACCACTTGGTCCTAATAAACATAAAAATTCTCCCTTAAAAACATCTAAGTGAATATTTTTCAAAACGAATGTTTCCCCAAAGTTTTTACTGATATTTTTGATTTCTAAATATTTAAAACTTCCTTCTTTTTTAATCATTAAATTTAAAATAATTATTCATCTAGATGATAAATTCCATGAATTGCTAATTCATGGAATTTATTTATATGCTTTTAATTTTTACTTAGCAGCAGATTTGCCATCATAGCGTTTTGCCCACTCTGCTAGTATTCTCTCCCTATTTACAGCAGCCCATTGTAAGTCATTTTTTGCGAGCTGTTTCTCTGGATTAGAAGGGAAACCTTTAGGAAGCGGAACATCAGTTTCAACAGCTGTTATTGCAAAACTTTTTGCATATTCTCTTGAGACTTCAGGAGAAATTGCCCAATCAAGAAAAGTCTTAGCAGCAGGTTTTATTTTATCTTTTTTGATAAGGGCATTAGCTTCTACATCCCATCCAGAACCTTCCTTAGGAAAAACAGCCTCAATTGGTTGCCCCATATTTACCTGTTTTACAGCTCTGTAACCAAATGAAACCCCTATTGGATACTCTCCTTTACCTGCAGCCTTACAAGGCTTAGATCCAGAATGCATATACTGAGCAATATTTTCATGAAGTGCATCAAGGTAATTCCAACCATCCTCTTCAGAAGGTAAATTTTGTAATCTTGAAGCTACTGACAAATAACCTGTTCCAGAGGAAGCAGGGTTAGACATAACTATGTGACCTTTGTATTCTGGTTTTGTTAAATCTGCCCAAGATTTAGGTATTGATAGCCCGTTTTTTTGAGCCTCAATTTTATTAACACAAAAAGCAGAAATCCAAGAATCAATTCCAACCCATGAAGGTTTTTTTGCAGGATCCCTAAAGCTTGGTTTAACATTCGAAAGGCCTTTTGGAGCATAACCTTGAATCAATCCTCTATCATTAGCTACTAATAAACTTGAAGCAGCTAAACCCCAAACCACATCTGCCTGTGGGTTTTCAGCCTCAGCCAATAATTTCGCAGTAACTATACCTGTTGAGTCCCTAACAATATTAACTTCTATATTAGGGTAATCTCTCTCAAAGGATTTTAGATAATTTGGTATTTGGTCATCTTCTAGAGCAGTATAAACAGTAATTGAAGCCTTTTCAGAACCTTTTTTACCCCACCACCATGCATTTGCTGAAGGTGCAAGTGCTGTTCCTATAACAGCTGCCCCCATTACAAAAGAAAATAACTTTTTCATTTAGTTTGTATTACTAATTACAATATGCAAAATTGCATGTTTTTTGTTTTAAAGAAAAATATAAATTCTATATAAGCTTTGGTTAAGTAATTTCTAATCTTGTTAAATTTCATTTAAGCAGTAAGCACAAATAGATTGATTAATAAAACTTTTTTCAGATTTAATTGCATATTTTTTAGTTTAAAAAAACCGTTTATATTTTTTGTTTATCTATCAATAAGAAGGCCCGCTTAATTTATCAAGTAATTCATATTTATCTCTTTTTCATACCAATCATTTAAATCTTTTTCACTTATTGTTTTGAATAAAAATAACGATATCTTCTCCAGGTAATCAGCAATATAAATTCTTGAAATTGGATTAAAACAAATAAAAACAACAAAAATTGAACCTAACAAAAGTATTGTTTTTAATAAGCGTCCCCTCAAATTTCCCTCAAATTTTCTAGTTAAGCAGCATCTAGATTTAATTCTTCTTGTTCAAAATTTTCTTTATTTTCCTTAATTTCTTTATTAGCCCATTCTAATAATCTTATAGATAATCTTAAATCTCCCTCTAACCATGCTCTAATAGCCATTGCTCTTCGAGGGTCATAAAAATTTTTCTTTCTGTACCAAGAAAAAACATTCTCGTCTGATTTGTTTCCATTGCATGAAAGACAAGCTGGAACGCAATTTTCTGTTATGTTTAATCCTCCTTTACTTCGTGGCAATATATGATCAATAGATTCTGAAGGTTTTCCGCAATATATGCATCTTTTGCTCGTAAATGTATGAATAGACTTTCGCCAAAATCTTAATTTGAGCTTAGGGCATAAATCCTCTAAAAACACTGCATCATCAATATGCATTAAGATTATTCAATTATCTATATTTGTGTCATATGAAATTTAAAAATAATTTAAGAAAACGTTATTTTTAAGAAATTAAATTATTTTCAAAAACCAATCACAAAATAATTAATTTCAAATAAATTTTTAATTAATTTTCTCATCACTTTTTCTACTTTTTAGTTTGAGCTTTTCCTCTTCAGAATTTGGTTATGGGATTAACAATATACATTTAACTTTATAACTCACCTTTTCTTTATGTGGAGTCTAGTTATTTAGTTGAATATAATAAGCTAAGAATTTCAAAAAAAATGTCTGATAAAAAGAAAGATACAAAAAAAGATTTTAAAAAGAATAAAGCTATGCTTGCTTACGGAGTGATACAACTAGGATCAGCAGTTGTATCAGCTGTTGCCTTAGTAGCTATTGCACTAAGCTTTTGCTCATTAAAAAAAGAATCAAAGTTCTTTAATGAATGTGTTGAAGAAATGAAAGCGACTGGTTCGCCAACAACTGATGCGGTTCGTTTCTGTACTGGTGGTTAGCATTAGGTAAATTAAGTGTTCCGATATTTTTATAAATAATATTTAATTTGTCTTAGTTCATATTAACCATAAATTAATTTTTTCTTATTTTCCCCTTAGTAAAACTAATAAATAAACTAACTAAAATTTAAGTGGTTATAAATTTAGGAAAATTTTATGAGTGGAGATTATGAGACATTAGAAATCAATCAACCTAAGATTTCTTATTTTAAAAAGAGATCAGAAGATAATACTTTATGGCTAGAGGAAATGATTAAAGAGATTGAAAAGATTGAAGATACGAATAACAATATATCTGATGCTGCTTAATCTACGATGGTTTGTGATTAATGATATTTATTGAGTAATCGATTATAAATTACCAACAATAATATTATTCCACCTATACCAAGAATTGCATGGTATGGGTCATAATGATTCTGCCAAAGCTCCTTTAAAAATTCCATTAATTTAGTCTTTGGGTCGAGTTAATATCAAGCGTTTCATTTATTTGTTTTATTGGAAGAATTACCTAAGGAAAAAATATTAGAGGAATTAGCAAATTTATTAGATGGATTTAAAATCCTTTATATAACTTTAAATAATAAATAATTTCTGATAAATCATTAATTTTTTGAATCTTTTCTTGGTTAAATTCATTTATTAATTTATTTAGTATTTCAATATCTTTTGAAAAAAACATTAAATTACATTCCGCTTTAAGTCCTGAGATAGATCCTGCATATGAGTCTTCTATAACCCATGATTTCCTTGGATCTACATCCAATATTTTTAATGCTCTCAAATAAGGATCAGGCGAAGGCTTGCCATCAGAAATGAATTTATCATCTCCAAGAACCTTTGTATTGAATAAATTTAACCAGGGATTTGCAGAGCTTTTTATTTTAAAACTTTCACTACTACTACTTGTTACTAGTGCAATAGGTAATTTTGTATTTATACAAAATTTGATTAATTCTATTGCTCCTTTAAAAGGTTTTGCTTTAGTAAGTACTTTATCAACTTTTAACTTTTGAGTAATGAGTAATTCTTCTATTGTGATTTCTTCATTTATCCATTTGAAAACTTTTTTTGCGCAATCTATTCTTCTTCTTCCTTTTAATTCTAGTAATTTATCGTTTGATAAATAGTAATTATATTCTTTTGCGGTTTCATACCAGGCATTAGCTAGTAATGGTTCTGTATCTAGTAATACCCCATCTAAATCAAAAAGAATTGCTTCTGGTAATTCCATCTTTATAGAAATATTTTTTTATTTGCTTTTAAAATTTGGAATATCTTTTTAAAGATAGCTTATTAAAAGGAGATAATTGCCCCTTATTTTAGATCGACTGTCAAAAGTATTTAATATAGCGGTGCAAGTAGTAAGCGTTTCATTTAAAAACCATAAGTGACTTAATCGCATTTTTTCTTTCGATATATTTTCTGCATTTCTTTTTGTTCTGATAAATAATCTTCTTTTGCTTGTTTATTAATTTGATCATATTTGGCTTTAAATTCTTCTTTAAGAGCTTGAGCATTTTGTCTTCTTTCTTCGGGCATAAAATCAAAATCTTCATCACTATAATTTCCACTTTTTAAGATAGTTTCAAACGAATAACATTCACTAGATAAATCAACATCAAATTCTTTTATTAAGAAATATTCATTACATAAGCTTTCTATTTCATAAGGACTATCAAAAAGATCCTCCCATTTTGTCTCTATTGCATAAATTTTATTAACTTTATCATTAGCAAATTCTTTGTGTTGTTTTGCAAATGATATTTTTTGCTGATAATCATTTTTTGATTTATTTATTGCAAATTTAAGGTCTTCGCATAATCTTGCTTTATCGTTTCCAAAACCAAATATAAGTGGGAAAACAATAAATAAAGCTAAGCGTTTCATTTAATCGTTGACTTTTTGGTCTAATAATTCTTTTAATTCCTTTGGTAAGTTTAAAAAAGAATCTCTTAAATTTTCATTCTTTTCTCCTACATGTAGTATCCACTCTCTAAATTCTTCTGCTAATGCATAAATGTCTTCATATCTTTCTAGATTATCCATAACAGAAATTCTTTTAGTAGCCCAACAAGTAGATATATCAATTCTTTTTTTTGTTTAGTATTTACTGCCAAAATTCATCTAATGCATCAAACACTCTGTTGAGATAATCGTTTGCTCCTATACATTCCCATTTTCCCTTTTCACCAATCGCACATTTGTAGTGCAGTTCTCTCTTGAGTTGCATTAGTTTATTGGTCATAGCAACCTTGTCTAGTCTTCCGTTCATAGTAATTCCCTAGCTTCTGTCAATATTTGATTCTTTAAAAAAACAAGAGCGTCTAGTTTTTCTTCTTTTTCTTCATAATTTTCAAATTTCATTTCTGCAATTTCAACAATTGCTTTATCAACCTTTTTAAGCTGTTTCTTAATAACTCCCTTTTTAAGTTGTTTTTTAATAATCCTTTTTGGGATTTTGGTTGATTCCATTGGAATTACCTTTTTTCTTTATATTCTCTTTCTTTTCTTCAAAATGCGAGTCCATCACTTTAAATTCTGGTTAAATTCTCAACATAATATCGTTAAGCATATAGTTACCGCTCTTTCAATTTAATTTAATCAATCATTGGGGTTTTCATTCTTTCTGATCAATTGGTCTAAAGTTTTTTGATCTGAGACGACAATAAAATCATCAAAATGGATAGATTGATCGGGGTATTCAATTCCAATTTGTTTTCCCGAGTTTCTATAAACACCTATTCTTACATTAGTACCAGTGTATTTTCCTTTCCAGTCAGATGTTATACCTTTATAATCAAATATTAATTTCTTATCTTTGAAGACTTTTACAAAACCATCATCATCCTTTGTATTATAGATTCCAATTTTATACGTGCTCCATTCACCTAATTGAGTCACACTAAATGTTTTGTTCGGTGTGAGTTTAAAATTATTTTTTATTTTTTTTTCACCTCTAGTTTTTTCATTACGCACAAACCAATTTGAATCATTATTTTTATATTTTATATCAATGCGATGCTTAATATTATCTTCTTTATTCCTTCTATTGAAACCAGTACCGGCAGTATTACCTGCTATTTTTAATGTTTTTCCAGTGTCATCAAAACTTATTCTTACAAGAGGATGCGTTCTCATATATACATGTCGATTTTTAAATTCAAAAAACGTTACTCTTCCATCTTGTATGTTTAAAATCTTTAGGAAGTCTTGTTTTAAAACCAATCCATATTTCTTTATTTAAAGTGCTTCTTTGCTTTGTCTCAAATATTGCTCTTTCTGTTTCTTTTCCTGAACCTTCTTTAAGAGGATCATTATTCCATCCATGTTTCACTGTAACTTCAAGATACTTATTGCCATCAAGATCTTTTTTAATTCTAAATGGTTTTAAACCTGCTCCCTTATCGTAGATTCGAAATATTTGGTTGAATGATTTTTCTGTACCCCCACCAGAAGGAGAATTTGAGGATGAAGGGTTAGGGTTGGCAACTTTTAATTTTCCTTCTTCTTGATTTTCAAAGTCTTCAGAAAAATTCCAAGGAGATTTTGTTTTTTTATCTACAGAATCTGGAACAGGTACCTTTTCCAATGAGTATGAATTACCAGTGGTAAAAGACATCAATACTAGAAAAATGTATAATAATTTTTTCACAAAAAGAGAGGGTTTTATCTCTCCAATTTTATATCGACTTTCAATCACCGTATCTAGTCTATTGGCCATAACAAATACATTTACCCCCTTTCCAGTTTGAACATTTTTTCTTTTTGCATTTCTTTTTCTTTTTCTTTTTCTTATCAGCCATCCCAAAAACGTTTACTAGTATTTAAATCTTTTTTTAATTATCTAATTTTTTATGTCATAAATCCTTTCAGCATTCAAGTAAGCAATCTTTTTAGAAACTTCTTCAGGTAATTGATTTAAAATATCACGATATAACTTCACTGTTTTTGAATATTTTTTCCAACGGTGCTTTTTATGCGCATCAGTGGCAAATAACAATTTATTTTGATATTCGATTAAGATTTTTTTCCATTCATCTTTTAATTGCTTTTTATCATTTAAAAATCCAGATCCAAATTTAGATTGTTTAATAGGATCAGAGATGTTTCCTTTATCTCTACTTTTTTTCGATATTGTCATATATACATTGTCATGAGTTGAAAGGATTAATCTAACCTGTTTTGGACTCCCAAAACCCATATGAGGTATTATGAATTTTTGATTTGGGAAATCAAGGAAAAGTTTAGAAAATTTAGGCCAATCTCTTTCCCAATCATATAACTCCCAATGTGTCATAACAGGAATATTCTTTGAAGAAAACTTCACTAAAAAGTCAGTAAACCCTTTTCCTGATGGGTCTAAATATGTTTCTTCTGATTCATGCTGTCTACCATGAGTCTTATCTGCATGAGTGAATAAGATTTCTCCTACAAAAGAATATTTATATTTATCAATATTTTTCAAAGTTCGCTTTGTGAAGGATTTACCAATGTCATTTTCATGCAAAAAATACTTTGGTGCACCAAGCACTATTAAATCTTTGTTGTCTCTATGCAAATTGAGTAATGCTTTTTCATTTTCACCTAAGTATTTTCTACTTCTGGCAAAAAGAGCAATCTTATAAATTCCAGCATCTCTCACTCTAGAAATGGATTTTTCAATTCCTGGTCTTTCATCTAATTGGGCCATTGCATCAAAAAGCGGGCCTTCATAACAATAGACTTCAAAGGTGGATAAAAGGGCAGTAAATATCCCAATTTTGAATAACCTTTTAAGGTTTGAAAAAGTATTGATATACAATTGCTTTAGTATGAAGCAAAAAAATCATCCTCTTTATATGGAGTTGTATCAATCCATTCTGGAGGATAATCCCCAAGTTTAACGTATTGATAAAGCTTATCTAAATCTGGATCATAATAAGTGTCATTAATTCTTGGATCAGTTATTACTTTGCTTGGATGCATAATAATAATTATTTCTACTCTTTCCTCATAGATTATCTAGATTAAAGCAGCTTTAAATCTCATTTAAAATTTCCTTTTAATACAAATTTTTTTTTAAAGCAAGCCTTTATTTAAAATTTAATTTTTGTTGTTACTCTGTTTTTATTTTGGGATTTGAATTCAAAAATTCCTGTATCAGTAAATATGGTCAACTCATCTCCAGATGTTCCTTCAATTGATATTCCTTCAGACTCTAAATTTTTAACATATACATTACCAATAAGTTTTAGAGATTTATCATCCTTGTCAAAAGAAAGCTTGTCAGAATAAGCCTCAAAATTACCACTATTACTCTTAATGACTACATTTCCCTTAGCCTCTAAATCTCCTTCTAAAGTATTAACTTGAGAATCAGATGTAATTGTGTAATTAGTTAATTCCTCAGCAAAAGAAAATTCAGCTAATAGAAATAAAAACGATGCAAGAAGTACACTTTTCATTTACTCCCAACCCTTTTCTGCATTTTGAATAATCCATTGCGCAAGAACCTTATCCTCTCCATCCTTTAATTTATTTTTATAACCCTTCATATAACCAATCCCATCATTAGCAATTATTTTGATTGAATTTACATCAGCTATTCCTCTTTTTTCAAGGTCGGAAAGTTTTAATGATTTAGATCCTTTGAGAACGACTGATCCACCTCTTACATGGCAGCCTGCACAAACATTTCTAAAAATTGTTTCTCCATCTCTAATTTCAGAAGCCATTAGATATCTATTTTGCAAAGAGGTTTGAAAAATAATTATTAAAGTTATTACAGGAATTACAAATAGAAATTTAAATATTTTCATTTTATCTAGTTGACCTAAGACTAATTTAACTTGTAATTAGTCTTGATTGTTTTAATTACCGATTTTTTAGGATCTTTATTTGGATAACAATTAACAATTCTATATTTACCACCTTTTCTATCTGTCTCAACGAGAGTAAATTGAACAAATTTTTCTTTTTCAACATTTGAAAAATCTTTGACTTCTATTTTGATGATTTCTTCATTTTCACTTTCAATTATTCTGGATTTACCTCCACAAAGACGAACAGCAGTTTCTTTAGTTACATAAAATAATTTTTTTTCATCAGTAAAGGATGATTCACCTTTCGTGATCGAAATTTCATCTTTTGTAATGGATAAATCATCTTAGGTAATGGATAATTCATCTTTTGTACTGCAAGAAGTAATAATAAGGATAAATAAAACCAGTAGCTTTTTCATGATTTTTTAGATGATAAATTCACTAATAATTTCTTTTAATTGACTTCTATTTAGTTTAATAAGATAGTTTTGGATTTCCTTTCTAAATAATCTATCTTCAACTCTTTTACTTTCAAAAATTGAAAATGTAATGAAGTTAACAAGTTGATTTTCGTTCATGTTTAACTTTTAGGTCTCTATTGTTAACTTTTAATTAAATTCTTATTAAATAAACTTTTGACTATTAGAAAAAATATTTAATTTAGAAATTTAGAAATTTTTTAAACAAATTTATTTTTTACTTAATAACTTCTTAATCCAATAATCTTAGGTTATATAAAAATTCTATATTTTTACGCCTTGAATATTGAAGACAATCATATAAAAAAAATAATAAATGATTAAAAAAAATTCACCTTCTCCCAAAAACTCAAATCAAGCCCAAGAAATAGTGCATATCAAATATTCTTATAAAGAAAGTTTTAAAAGAGAAAATAAATCTATTTTGGATGATTCGGAATTTATTGAAAATTACAATAACGACCTTAAATCACCACAATCAAGAAGATTGTATAAAGATGTATAGAATGAAATTCATTTGGACTCAATTGAGGCCCAGAATATTTTACCTCTAGATAAAATTTCAATTTAAAATTCTTTTATTAAAAACTACTTTTAAAGATTTTTTAAATATATCTTAAATCCGACCTTCTTTTTTTAATGTTATTTTATTACTACGTTCATCCAATTTATTTGGACGCATGAAATGTGAATAGGGAACGGGATTCTCATTAACTGCATAAGATCATGAATGAGCTCTCTCAAATAAGAGAAAAAATCACAAGAGCCAGAAGGCTTTATGAAGCCCAAATGTTGGCGACTAAAAATGGAGAAGTAACTCCATATAGACGATCAGTCTTTGAAGAAAGAATTAGGCAAGCACAAAAAGAGATGAGTTCTCAAGATACCAAAAAATAAATTCTTTTTGTACAAATCTATTTTGTATCAGCTACATTCTTGAAGAAATCACAGTAAGTCATTAATTCTGATTCGGTTTCAATTTTGAGATTTAAATCATTAATTGCTTTCTTGGTATCAATTCTGTAGCCATACCAATCCAGACAAACTTCTCTCTGCCTTTGGGTTTCAGAAACCTTTTGAGTTCCTATTTTGTTTGAGTTACTAGTACAACTCGCAAGGAAAATAGTTGAGAGAGTTAGTAGTGGTAATAGTAGTCTGTTCATTTGTTAATCACTACAACTTTCCGTTGTTGCTGAAGAAGTCCAAGATGATTCTTCCATTGTTGATAAGTCAACTCTATGAGTTGCCATCCAGTCACCATTAGCTTCTACAAACTTTTGAACATTACCTTCTGGAGCTTGATGAATAACAATAACTTTTTGAGGATCTTCCTTACTTACTCCTCTAAAAAGTGGCTTAATATCAAATTCTGAATGCCTTTTATCTGCTTCTGCACTATCAAATATTGCTGCCCATTCATCGAAAGTGCTTTCAATTTTAAAAGTAAAAACAGATGTTATAGAACAAGACATAATAAAATATTATTTGTAGCCATAAATAAGTCTTTTTAATTAAGGTTTGGTTAATTATCTTTAAACGGAATTAAAATACCTTTTTTTTCAAATTTGAGTCAACCTTTTTTTCTAGTATTTTTAAATTTCTAGTTACGGTTACTCTTGTTGAAGAAATTGAATTACCGATAATTTTATGGGTAAAATTAAATTCTTTTAAATTTAGATAAATATGTTTATCTTTTTTTAAGCCAATTATTGAGGATAAGTATAAAAGAAATTCTTTTAGTTTTTCTTCTGATTTTTTTATATCCCTTATTAATAAAAGTTTTTCCAATTGATCAATTCTTTTTAGACTTTTTGTTAATAAGTCTGTGGATGAAAAAAATAGCCCTCTTTTAATTGTTTTAATTTCGCAATTTGTCAACGCAATTAATTTAATATTTTCGTGGTTACATAATTCCAAATTTATTACAACATTTTCATTTATTATCCCAACAATATTTTTCTTATTCTTGATTTTTGATTCCATTATTAATATTCCTGATTTGACTTCTAGAATTGTATTTTCTTTAAATTCTATATTTTGCTTTTCAGGAATTATCATATTTATTTCTTAAATTGGTTTCACCCTAAATTTATAAAGTTAAAAATAAATTAAAAATTATTTAATTCCCTGGTCAAATCTGATTAAAAATTGACTAACTCAAAATAAAAAAATTAATTAGAATTTAAACTCTTTTTGGGAAAAAGTTAATCTCTTTAGAGCAACTTAAATATGGAGAATAAATTCAACACTAATGAGAAATTTTTTAAAGATAGTCTTAGGGCTATCAATAATCAGTACAAGTATTTCAAGTTGTGGAAACAAATCAAATGATTTAATTGGAGATTTAGATTTATCTGATTGCAATCCAAATAATACTGTTGACAGCAAATATTGTGATCGAGATGGAGATTTTCTCGCAGACCTACCCCTTTCCGAAGATGAATGGATAGATCCTGAAACCATTGTGTTCTCATATACACCTGTTGAAGACCCCTCCGTTTATGCAAAAGTTTGGGAAGATTTTGTAACACATATGTCTAAGGTGACTGGTAAAAAAGTCACTTTCTTACCAGTTCAATCTTATGCTGCTCAAGTTGAGGCAATGAGATCTGGACGTCTTCATGTAGCAGGAATTAATACTGGAAGCAATACAGTGGCAGCAGCATGTGCAGGAGCAGTTCCATTTGGAATGATGGCTAAAAAAGATTTATCTTACGGTTATGAAATGGAAATTATTGTTCCTTCTGATAGTCCAATTAATTCTCCTGCAGATTTAAAAGGTAAAAAAGTTACATTTACATCTAAGACATCTAATTCAGGATTTAAAGCACCATCGGCCATTCTTAAAGGAGAATTTGGTCTTGAGGCAAATAAAGATTTCACCCCAGTCTTTTCTGGCAAGCATCAAAATTCAATAATGGGTGTTGCAAACAAAGATTATGAAGTAGCACCAATTGCTAACTCAGTTCTTACAAGAATGGATGCAAGAGGTGTTGTTGATTCTTCTAAAATAAGAACTATTTATAAATCCCAAACCTTCCCAACGACAGGTTATGCTCATGCTCATAATTTACATCCAGCTGTAGTTGCAAAAGTAAAGCAAGCTTTTTACACCTATAACTGGGATAATTCAACATTAGATAAAGAATTTAAAAAGGCTGATAGATTCATTTCAATAAGTCACAAGCACGATTGGGATGTTATTAGAAAAATAGATAAGGCGAATGGTGTTGTTTATGATTGCAAATAAAAATTATTAATCATAAATAAAATCAGACTTAATGCTTAAAACAATAAACCTCAAAAAGGTTTATCCAAATGGAGAAGAGGCGCTTAAAGGAATAAACCTAGAAATTCCTAATGGGCAAGTAGTTGCTCTTATCGGTCCTTCAGGTGCTGGTAAAAGTACGTTTATTAGAACAATAAATAGATTAGTTGAGCCCACTTCAGGGAAAGTTTATTTCGCTAATAAAAAAAATGATATTACCTCCTTAAATAAATCTAAATTAAGAAAAATAAGAAGACAAATTGGAATGATTTTCCAGGAATTTGCTTTGGTAGAAAGATTAAGTGTAATGGAAAATGTTCTTTCCGGCAGATTAGGTTATGTAGGATTTTGGAATAGTTTTTTCAGGAAATTTCCTCAAAAAGATATTGAAGAAGCATTCCGTCTGCTTCAAAGAATTGGACTAGAGCATATGCTTGATAAAAGAGCCGATGAATTGTCAGGAGGGCAGAGGCAAAGAGTAGGAATTGCTAGAGCTTTGATACAAAATCCAATGTTACTTTTAGTAGATGAACCTACAGCGAGTTTAGATCCCAAAAATTCCAGGCAAATTATGCGATTAATATGCGAGTTATGTAAGGAAAGAAATCTTGCTGCGATTATAAATATTCATGATGTTTTTCTTGCTCAGAATTTTGCAGAAAGAATAATAGGTTTAAAAGCTGGAGAAATTGTTTACGATGGCAAGCCAAGTGGCTTATCAGAGACAATACTTACAAAAATATATGGAGAAGAAGACTGGTCTAAAACCGTAGCAAATTAGGAATATATTAAATGAATGATAAGAAAGTGATTTGGAAAAGAAAACCGTTAATAAAAAATAGGTTATTAAGAATTGGATTAATTTTGCTAATTAGTACTTACTTATTATCTGTTTTCCTAACTACCGAAATTGATTGGCAAAGAATTCTTGAAGGGATCCCAAGGGGTAAAAATTTTATATTTGCTTTTTTCCCTCCAGATTTTATAACTAGATCTGATGAGATTTTGGCAGGTATTTTTGAAAGTCTATGGATGACTATTGTTGCAACTATTGTGGGGATACTTATTTCTATACCTGTATCCTTAGGGGCAGCTAAAAACATAGCCCCTAAATTTGTTTATTTCTTATCAAGAGGAGTTATCACATTATCGAGGAGTTTTCAGGAAGTTATCCTAGCAATATTTTTTGTTAAGTTAATGGGTTTTGGACCTTTTGCTGGGATGGTAACTCTGAGTTTATCGACAATAGGGTTTTTCGCTAAATTATTATCTGAAGATATTGAAGACATAAATAAATCCCAAGCTGAAGCAATCAAATCTACTGGCAGCAGTTGGTTTCAATGGGTTAATTATGGTGTCCAGCCTCAAGTTATGCCACGATTTATTGGATTATCTTTATACAGATTGGATATTAATTTTAGAGAGTCAGCGGTAATTGGAATAGTTGGGGGAGGAGGTATTGGTTCTACCTTAAATACAGCTTTTGATAGATATGAATTTGAGACTGCAGCGGCTGTTCTTATCGTAATTATTTCTATCGTGATGATTGTTGAATATACATCTAGTCATCTCAGGAAATTAATAAAGTAATGCCAATAATAAAACAAAAGGATTACAAAACCTGGAAAAAATTTGATCGAAAAAGAGATTTACAAAACTGGCTTTGTTGGTTCTTAGGTACTTTAATTTTTAGCTTTTGTTTCGGTCTGATTAGTAGTAAAACAATCTGGTTTTATGTTTTTGATTCACATAATGAGGCTTTAGATCTTTTAGGTAGGATGTTTCCTCCAGAAACTAATTATTTCTTCACTTTAATAAAACCTATTTGGGATACTTTAAATATCGCGACTATTGGTACAACGATTGGAACTTTAATTGCAATACCATTAGCTTTTTTATCCGCAAACAATACTACCCCGAGTAAAAAGTTTATAAGACCTTTAGCCTTATTTTGCATAGTTTCAAGCAGATCAATTAATTCAGTAATCTGGGCATTACTTCTGGTTGCAGTTGTCGGTCCGGGAGTCTTGGCTGGCATAATTGCTATCGGATTAAGATCGATAGGATTTTGTGGAAAATTACTTTATGAAGCTATAGAGGAAATTGATGAAAACCAAATTGAAGCTATTGAGGCAACAGGGGCAAATAAAGCACAAATTATGACCTTTGGCATAGTGCCTCAAATTCTCCCAGCATTTACAAGTATTTCTATTTATAGGTGGGATATAAATATTAGAGAAGCAACTGTTGTTGGCTTAGTTGGAGCAGGAGGTATAGGGATAGAATTAGATGCTCAAATAGGAGACTTAGCTTGGGCTAAGGTATCAGTTATTTTATTAGCAATAGTAGTGGCGGTAGTTTTTAGTGAATGGATTACAGCAAAAATAAGAAAGGCTATTATTTAGATTAATTAAATACTAGGATGAATAGTTAAGTAAAGATAAATTAAATGCAATTTTCTGATAGATATCTAAGTATTTGGGTTTTCTTAGCAATGTGTATTGGATCTTTATCCGGTTATTTATTTCCTAATTTATCTCAATTTATAGGCGGATTAGAACTCTCAAGAATAAATCTTCCAATAGCAATTCTTATCTGGGGAATGATTTTCCCAATGATGTTATCAATAGATTTCAAGTCAATAATAAATTTGAAATATAAGATTAAAGGATTTTCTATTGTCCTTTTTATTAATTGGTTAATAAAACCAGTTTCAATGGCAATCATTGCAGCCTCTTTTTTATATTTTTTATATGGTAATTTGATAGATCCTGTACTTGCTAAAGAATATGTTTCTGGAATGATTCTATTAGGAATAGCGCCATGTACAGCAATGGTTTTTGTCTGGAGTAATCTTGCTAAAGGGGATCCTTTATTTACTTTAATACAAGTAGCTATTAATGATCTAATATTAATTTTAGCCTTTCCATTATTGTCAAAAATTCTTTTAGGATTTAACAGTATAGATATCCCGTTAGATACTGTTTTCGGTTCTGTAATAATCTTTATTTTGGTACCACTTTTTCTAGCAATATTTTTAAAAAATAAAATCTATAGCGAAAAAAAAATAAAAAGTATTTTGAATAAAAGTAAAAGTTATTCGTTATTTTTTTTAATTCTTACAGTCTTTTTATTATTCTTTGTTCAATCAAAATCTACATTACAAAATCCTATTCATATAATCTTAATTTCAATTCCATTAATAATACAGACTCTTTTTATTTTTTATTTAACTGCTTTTTCAATGAAGTTTTTTAGGCAAAAGTATTCTATTTCCTGTCCAGGCTCGATGATAGCCGCTTCAAACTTTTTTGAACTTGCAGTAGCTGTATCGATAACTCTTTTTGGTATTAATTCAGGAGCTGCTTTGGCTACCATAGTTGGGGTACTAGTAGAAGTTCCTTTGATGCTTTATTTAGTAAATATTTCTAAGTCTTCCAAAATATTATTTATAAAGTAATATTTTCTTCTTCAAGTTTTTTCTTTAGTTCTAGTGGCATATAAGTAATATCTTTTTTAAATGCATCTATCGCATCTTTATACTTTTCAGGATTAGATAAAAGCGTTTTTATCAAGTTGTATTGACTTTCTATTTCCTGAGAGGAAAATTTACTCATTTATAAAAACTTATTACTTTTTTTATTTTAGATTGACTGTCAATTTAATCTGTCTTTAAATATCAACTCCTAAAATAAATTTAATTTTTAAATTATTTTGGGTTACTTAAAAAAAGAATTTATTAAATCACTTAAAGTTAAAGGGTCCATATTTTTAATTGTGTTAATTATTGGATTTATTTACTCAAGTCCAAAATCAAAAGTAATTATTGCAAATTCTTTGACTTCTTCCGCTAAATTTTTAAACGAAACTGTAGAAATAACAGATAAAGATAGTTGGTTTTCTGAACCTGATTTCATTTTTAGTCTTAGGTTAAAATTACGAGAATTATTGAGAGGAACTCAAAGAGGTTGAGAAGGAGCTAAATGCTAATTATGGTAGATCGACTGTCAATCGTGATATCCAACTTTAGAAACAATATTTCCTGAAACAGGGTCAGTAACTCCAAGTTCTGGAGACAACTCTTCCAAAAATCCTCTAACCTCATCAAGGTGAGCAATCATAGCTGGTCTTTGAGCTGAAATAGCTTCTGCACTTTTCCAGATCCCAACAAAACAGTAATCATAATCTCCAGTTTTAGCGATATATCTTTGAGTCATCCCCTCAAAACTTGTTTTATCTATTACTTCGAAATACTTATCTACACAATCAGACTTTAATTTAAATCGAACAACATTCATGAAATTTTGAGCAGTCATAAAAAAAGAGGGTTTTTATACCCTCCAATTTTAGATCGACTGTCAATCAATAAGCAGTTCCTCCTAATTTCTCAAGTAATTCATACTTATCTCTTTTCTCATACCACTTATTTAAATCTTCTTCACTTACTGTTTTAAATAAAAATAAGGATATCTTTTCTAAATAATCAGCAATATAAATTCTTGAAATTGGGTTTAGAGAAACATAAATTATGGTAATTAAAACTAATAAAAGCTCAACTAGGAGTATGCGTTTCATTCAGAAATTTAAATTGAAGTTCCTTTTTTGAGCTTTGACGAGGAATCATTTTCTGGAAAAATTGGTTTTATATTTTCTGGAAAGAAAAACTCTAATTGCCTCCTTAAATCACCTTCATATAAATAGTCTTTTGTTGAGACTTTAAAAGTATCTCTTACTAATCGAACATTTATTTTTTCCTTTTTACCTGCCTCATTAATTCTTGATAAAACTAATTTAATTGGCTTATCTTTTGGTCCTTTTATGAGAGAAACAGCCTCCCTTAAACCCATTCCTTTAGTTGATTTGCCATCTATTTTGATAATTACATCATTTGGTTGAATGTCAGCTGTAGCGGCGGGAGAGTTATTTATTACAGATTGAATAGTTAATTCAGCAGTATCACTATTAAGAAAAAGCCTTATTCCTATCCCAGATATTTCTTTATCTTTTTTGCGAGAAAATTGTTTATTAGTATTCACGCAACCTGCATAATCTCGTGCTTCTAAACATTTCTTATGTAATTCATCAGATATTCC
>QCLE01000021.1 GCA_003214815.1 Prochlorococcus sp. AG-412-J13
TTGAGGCGTTTTTAATATTCAAAAAAGATTTTAGAATTTGAATGTTGTTTGTAGAAGATAACCAGTCATATCAGCTTCTGCTCCTGCTGAATTCTTGGATGTTCCACCAAAAATTGTAGGAGTTAAGGTCACTGAATCATTTACCTTATACTTGTAATAAATTTCATATAAGAAAGGATCAACTGTTTCTCCTTCAACTTTTTGAGGCTGTCCAAAAGCCAAACCAATTTTGTCATCGGCGTTGATTACGTCAGTCCAATTAAGACCTACAAAATAAGCAGTTGTATTTGAATTGGATGCTGCATCTGTTTCTGAGGTGTCAAAACCTACAGAAATTGAAGGCATAGCAGTTCCTGGATCATCTGGTCTCCACCAGCCTCTTAAACCAATGTTGGTACTATTACCATCGCCTGGTCTTGCTTTACCATCAGCTGACTGGAAGTAAGAATCAGTCCAGCCATTATATTTCATATTAACTAATGCTGATACAGAATATTTAGGCTGTGTATAACCAACTTGAGTTGCCCAACTTTGTGCAGCTTGATCGGTTAAGACAGGATTTTTTGATGTAACGTTAGAACTAATTGCAAAACCGTTATCTGCGGTATACGCCCAACCAACTCCTGGACTTGTACTTGCACCATAAGCTGCTGCATTACCTCCAAGGGTAAAGGCCTTCAGTACTGGTTCATATATTGAAGGAGTTGTAGCATGCATATAGTAGTTTTCAATCTTTGGACCGATAGTTACTGTATGATTGGTATCACCAACTGGAGTTGTGTACCATATTTTATCAACCTTGAGGAAATCACCATTTCCGTTACCAGAACTTAGATAAGTGTTATAGACAGATTTTGTTTTAGACCAAGAAGAATGATTCCCAGTCTTAATTCTTGTATAGAGATTATCATCACCAGTGAAACTAGTATTTAAGTTCAATGTATATGTGTACATGAACTCTGTTTGACCAGTGTAAGTGTCATCATCAGTATCAACACTACCTACGTCAAATATTGCTTTTCCATCTAAGACTGTTGTGTCAGAAAAGCCACCAGCTTCAAATTCATTTAATCTGGATTCAATACCATCGACTCTCTCGTTAGCATTTGCAATTTCATTAGAGAAAGTTTTGCTATCGAACTGTTTGTTTGAAGATTTGCTGCTATTTGAATAGCTATTCATTTCTTCAATATTAACGTCAGAAGCTTGTGCAACTAATGGAGTAATTAAACTCAAAGAAGCACCTGCAACCAACATTTGTTGGAAGAGTTTCATTTTACCTCACACTAAAAAAGTCCACATAAGTAGACAATAAAATTGTATCTAAAGTGACTTTTTAAGGAAGGAATATTAGATTCATTTCTATGTAACAAATTTTACCTTATCTCCTCAAAAGCTTATCCAAAAGTCTTTTATTTTTTTAACAAGGGAAAATTCAAGTAATTTCTCTCTTCTATCCAAGAAGATGCGACTTCTCTAGCTAACTTTCTAATTTTTTCTATATATTGAGCACGATCAGTTACTGATATTACCCCTCTAGCATCAAGTAAATTAAAAGTGTGGCTACATTTCAAAACATAATCAAGCGCAGGAAATGTTAGCTTTTTTTCAATTAATAAATTCGCTTCATCTTGATAAATTTCAAATAATTTCCTGAGATTTTCTGGATTTGATTCAGAGAAATTATATGAGCATTGACCTTTCTCAAATTGAAGCCAAATATCGCTATATTTCAAATCTTTGTTCCAATTTAAGTCCCAAATACTTTCCTTATCTTGTAAGAACATTGCAATCCTCTCTAATCCATAAGTGATTTCAATTGGGATTGGATTACAATCAATACCCCCGCATTGTTGGAAATAAGTAAATTGAGTAACTTCCATTCCGTCCAACCAAACTTCCCAACCTACACCCCAAGCTCCAAGTGTTGGAGACTCCCAATTATCTTCCACAAATCTTATGTCATGATTTCTAGGATTAATTCCAAGAGATTCTAGTGATGTCAAATATTTTTCCTGGATTCCTTCCGGTGAAGGTTTAATTATTACTTGATATTGAAAGTAATGTTGCGCCCTATTTGGATTATCGCCAAAACGTCCATCAGTAGGTCTTCTACATGGTTCTGCATATGCCACACTCCAAGCTTCTGGTCCAATAGCCCTTAAAAAAGTATGCGGATTCATTGTTCCAGCACCCTTTTCGGTATCATATGGCTGCATAATCAAACAACCTTCTTCTGACCAAAAATTATTTAAATTTTGAATTATATCCTGAAAAAACATTAAATTAAAGTAATGGAAAAATTTAGATCAATACCAGTAGACATACTAACAAAGCTTTAAAGTAAAAAATATTTTGAACTACAAGTTCTCCAAAATATCGTCCGATAAAAAGCTTTCATTAAGTTCGATCCTTGAGAAAAAAAAATTGAAGAATTAATTATTTAAAAAAATCTAATGGGAATGGTCCAAAAGTATTAGATTCTTTAGCATCTTCGTCATACTGACATGTTATTAAAATTCCTTCTCCAAGACCATTTTCAGATCTCACAAAAACATTACCAGTTTTTTGATTAGCTTTTAAAAAAACGCCTCCATGAGCATGAAGGGAATCTAGATTACCAAATTTAATTGAGGCATACTTCTTAGAAATTGTTTTTAATGCTTGAATAGCTCTATTATCACTAGGCGCCATTATTCCTATTGTTATCCAATCGGTATTAAGAATATTTACTTCTAGTTCGTCTAAAAGTTTTTTTTCTTGACTATCACTTAATTTAGGAGCAGTTCTAAGATTATTTAAATCGACTAATTTATTTATTTTCATTAGATTTATACCTAAAAAATCCTTAACCAAATGTTCTTCCATTCCAAGCCCAAAATGAAGCGGGCATATCCTCAAAAGAAATATAAGTCCTATCTATTGGGATCCCCATTTTCTCATATACAAAATCGGATATTGGCTTTGCCATCTCTGAAGGATTTAAAGAACCTATTGACTTGATTTCTAAAAAGCAACAAGGTGTCTCATTATCAAAATACATTTGGCAATTATCATCTATTTTCGCCATAACAAACCTTTTTGATTTATTAGTTAAAGATGACATTAGAATTGAAATTTCTTTGAGTAATTTTTCTTTATCATTTACTTTTGCTGAAGTCGAAACATTAATGTAAGGCATCTCTTCTATGCAGCAAAATAATCTTTTTGAGAATCACTTTTTAGAAAAATTGTTTTATTTTTTAAACTTCTTTTTGATGAAAGATATGCCATATCGTATGAACTTATTCCATTTTTATAGGGATTGAAAAGAGTATTTTTCGACCTGTTTTTTTTGCTCCTTTTAAACTCAATCATCATTATTAAATCATTAATTAATAATTTAACTTTTTTTAAATAGATGTCTAGTTTTTTTGAGAATTTCTTATTTATTAAATAAAAATAAATTTCTAACACACATTTATAATTTATATTCACTAGATTTGCTATGTTGATTCCTAATTAGTTGTTTTGGAAGTTTTAAATAATTATCAAAGGAAAAAACTTGATGAGAGCAATGATGAAGAATTTTATTCTGATCCAAAATTTGTTTATCATTTAGATGCAAACTTCAGAAAAAACCTATCAGATCTATATGAGAGAGAAATTGATAATTATTCAACTGTTCTTGATTTAATGTCCAGTTGGGATAGTTATTTACCTAAAGGGAAAAAATATAAAAAAGTTCTTGGACATGGTTTAAACAAACAAGAACTTGAAAAAAACAAAATTTTTGAATCTTATTGGATACAAAATTTTAATTTAAGTCAACAAATTCCGCTAGATAAAGAAAGCGTTGATTATTGCTTGATGGTGGCCGCATGGCAATATTTACAATATCCAGAGAATTTAACCAAAGAAATTGCAAGAATATTGAGTAGACACGGCAAGATTATTATTGCTTTTTCAAACAGAGCATTTTGGCATAAAGCTCCAAACATATGGACTTCATCTACAGAAGAAGAAAGAGTCAAATATGTAAGAAAAGTATTAATCTCAAACGGATTTAATGAGCCAAAAATTATCAAAAAGTTTACTGAACCAGCACTTAATATCTTGAATTTTTTAAATAAAGATCCATTTTATTGTTTAATCGCGACCAAAGAGTAATTTTTCTAATTACATTGCACTAAACAAATCTATGAAAAAGTTTTCAACTATTTTTGATAGCCATACTGTTAAATTTTTACTAATATTGGGTAGTTAAATTAATTATATGGGTTCTAAAAGAGAAAAATATCCTGAAAAATGTCCATGGGATCTAGGACCTAATCAACATTTAGCAAACGAAGAGAACTGGACTTTAAGATTAGGAGAAGCAAATGTATGCTTTAGCAAAAATAAATTAGATAATAATTATTTTCATGTAATTAGTAATGAAAATGAAGAACAAATTCTAGCTTTTAGAGCAAGATTACTCTATCAAAAACTACTTGATAAAGGGTTTAGGCTGGTTGAATAAAAAAACCTAATTTAATAAGCATAGATCCTCGAAAACAAACTTTTGTGTTTCTTCTTCTTCATTTTGGTTTAAATATTTTATTGTCCTCGAATTTAATATCCAATAATCGTCTTTACCTAAATTTACAAATTCATCCTCGTATTCCAATTTTTGAGAATTTGTCTCGAGTGTATCTGGATCAATTTGTTGGCTACTGTATTTTTTACTAAGAGAACCTATTCCTGTATCTATGAATTCTTCAACAAAAATTTCAATTATAGTTCCATGAATTTTTCTATAGACCATATTAATACAGTTATTTTTAACTCTATATTTATCACCTTGATTCTTACCTGAAACACTTATTTCAATGCCACTTTCAGAGTTTTTGAGTAAATTAAAATTATTTTCTGAGTGCACTGATTCGAATTCTCTTTTAACCCTATGTATACACACCTCAAATAACTGAGAGGAAATACTTTTAACAATTTTCTCATCTTCTATTTTTTGAATATTTGGTTTAAAGTCTTTACCTAATACGAAGTTACCTTTATGAATATGATTATTAGTCACATAAATACATTTACCTTGGTAACCATTAAAGTCATTCTTCCAGTTGTACCTATTTTCATAAGCTTTTTTGAAAATCTCCTTACAATTAATTTCTTTTAGATAATCCATTAATTTTTTGAATACGTAAGATAATTCTACAAAAAAAACCTCCCTTTAAAGGAGAGGTTTTTTTATTAGATTAAACTAGTTTTGAGTAATTTTTGTATTTTCAATATTGTCAAAAGCTTGACCAATTTTCTTAAAGTCAAATCCCATTGCTCTAAGTGCGTGCCAAAGATGACCTTGTAAGAAAAAGAAACCCAAATAAAAATGAGTATTAGCAAGCCAAGCTCTTGAGCTATATGCTCCCGAACCCAAATCTACCGTATCAGTAAAATAAGGGGCGAATTCAAATTGAAGCTTTAAAGGTTCTCCATATAGATCAACTGGATATATGGTTGTATTTGAAGCACACCAAAAAGCAGCAACAAAAGCCATATAAGAAACACCCACCACTGAGTATGACAAAATTGCTTCAGCGCCAAGTAATCCTTTTCCTTTAAATTCTGTATATTCTCCAAATTGTTTAGTACAAATATGGAAAACTCCTCCAATTATTTCTAGGAAAGCTAGGAAAGCATGTCCTCCCATAACATCTTCCAGACTATCTATTTTTAAAAAATCAAATTGATGATTCCAGATAGCGGCAATATCTAAATTGTAAATAACTTGTCTTGTAGATCCTATTGCTGGGTCGTAAATTCCATGAATACGAGCCCATTCAACGAACATAATTGCTCCAAGCCCAAGAAATATTAGATGATGGCCAAGAATAAAAGTTAATTTATCTGGATCATCCCATTCAAAATCAAATTTTTGTGGCTTACTATCTTCTGGATAGTCTCCAAGATCACCTGCAAATTTATTGGAGTGTAATAATCCCCCAGCACCTAATACTGCTGAGAAAATTAGATGTAATGTGCAAATTACAACAATTCCATATGGTTCAGTAATAACACCATTTTCAACGCCACCAATTCCAATACCTGCTAGGTGAGGCAAAACAATTGCTTTCTGTGCACCCATTGGAATACTGGCATCGTAACGAGCTAATTCAAATAATCCAAAAGCTCCTGCCCAGAACATCATTAGGCCTGCATGAGCAGCATGAGCAGCTATGAATTTACCTGAACGGCCAACAACACCAGAATTCCCTGCGTACCAGTCATAGGTGACATCAGATTTTCCGTAAGTTTGTAACACTTGATTTAAGTAAACAGCAAATTGAGCATATTGCTTATCAGTATTGTTTTTACATGTTCTTTACAGATTTAATTACTTATGTAAAAAAAACATATTGTGAAAGAACAAATGTTACATATTGGGGAAGTAATATCTGAGAAAGCCTACGCCAATGAGGGGATTTCACCCTTTAACTGAGAAGCCCATGTTTCAAGACGTGAATCGGTCAAATCAGATTCACTATCCTCATCAAGAGGTAATCCACAAAAGCTTTCTCCTATAACACTTTTAGACTCATCAAATGTATAAGAAGATTTATCTACGTAACCGACCATTTCGGCTCCTGCTTTAGTGAAGTAGCTATGAAGTTCTTCCATCGCATCACAATAGTTTTCTGTGTAGGTAGAAGAATCTCCTAAACCAAAAATTGCAACTTTTTTTCCTGATAAACTTAGTTCACCAATATCCTCTAAGATTGAATCCCATGCAGTTCCCGATCTTTCTTCATCGGCACCAGTATTCCAAGTAGGTATCCCGCAGATAATTCCATCAAGACCTTCAAATTCCGAAAGATCATCCACATCAGATACATCTTTAGGTGCTTCTGCTGAAGATATAAAGTTGTGAAGACGATCAGCTACGTCTTCAGTTTTTCCAGTTGTAGTTGCGTAATAAATTCCTACAGTCATAACTTCAAAATGTTTACATTAGAATAATAAAATCTAAAAACCTTAAATTAATTTCTTTAAAAACTTTTTCATGTAAAATTTTATACTAATTAAAGTAAGAAAAATTTTTTGAGAATAATTTAATAAACATTTAAAAAATCGTGACTGACAAATTTCAAAACAATATCGAGAATCTTGTTGAGGAATTCAACTTTAATGGACGGAAAAAATTCAAATTAATTGTTTTATTTGGTTTATTGGGAGATTTTGATAGCTTTGAATATGCAATAAATTTGAAAAATTTTATCGATAATAATCAAGATGAAAATTTAGATATTTTTGCAATTGCCATTGGGAACCAAAATGGAAAAGAAAAATTCTGTAACTTTACTGGTTTTTTTAAAGAAAATTTAATAGTCCTTTCTAATAACCAAATTCATAATGATCTTAAACTTACAAGAGGATTAGATATTGGTTTAGGAGGTTGGATCAATATGCTTTTGATGTTATCTGGAATAAATTCTTTTAAAACAATCAAAGAAGTTATTAGAGGTTACCTTGGAGACCGCAAAGCAAAGCAAATCTATTCAGAATTTGACAAAATTGAAGTCTTAAAATTTCTAAAATTTTCAGGTAATTCATTTAGACAGGTTTTCGGCGATGGTTATTTGAGACCATTTGAATTGGCAACATTTAGATTAAATAACATGCATGAAATAATTAAAAATTGGAGTGATTATATTCTTAATGAAGAATACCTTCCTCAAAGAGGGGCTTCTTTTTTATTGAATAATAAAAATCAAGTTATTTATAAATTTTTTTCAAATGATGTGCTTGGATATTCATCAAACATGAGGGATCCTTTGCGATTTTTGACTGATTTAATTAAAGAATAGTTTTAAAATATTTTTATGAATGTAGATATATTTGGATATTTTGCAGCGAGTTTAACAACAGCGGCATTTCTACCTCAATTGATAAGAACTTTAAATACAAAAAAGGCAGATGATGTTTCCTTGACAACATTAATAATGTTTATTATTGGTGTTTTGTCTTGGATAATTTACGGTTATAAAATTTCTTCTACACCAATATTAATAGCAAATTTAATTACCCTAATCCTAAATCTATCAATATTAATATCTAAAATATATTTTTCAAAAAACTAAAAAGAGTAAAATATTTTTTTTAAAAGAAATAAAAATTAGATATATTACTTAAATATTGATTAAGATAGAACAAAAATTTGCTGATCTTGAAAACTTCAAAATGCTGGGTTTGGTTTAAAGGTAGCCTTCACAAAGGTGGATATTGGAAAGAAGGTTTTACTTGTACTTTTGATGAGAAACCAGGAGTTTTAATAGAAAGTCCCGCTTACGTAACTTGTAGGGTTCCTACATGGAGAATTTTGACTAAAGAACCAGAAAATTTATATAAATCTCCTTTAGTCCCTGACAAAGCAATCTGGAAAATAATCTGAATTCTCAATGAATAATAAAAAACTTTTTGACTGCACTACGGCGAGTTAATATTGCTTTAAATAAATATTTATTAATACCATCTACTCTCTTTTCATTAATATTATCCCTTTCTTAATTTTTGGTTTTCTTCTAGGGAAAAAGAATCCAAAGATTTCAAAATATATTGCAAGACCTCTAATAAGATTTGGTATTCCATTAAGTGTAATGGGTCTCCTTTTAAAGGAAGGTATAGACATAAACCTAATTAAAAGTGCATTTTTAGCATTCTCCGTAATTGGATTTTTAATAGCTTTAATAAATATAATCCCAATATTTAAAAAGAGACTTCCAAATTACACATTGCAGCTGGCAGGCCTAATAGGTAATACATCATTCCTTGGAATACCCATTGCGATAGCTCTCCTACCTTCAACAACTATAAATTTTACTATTGGATTTGATTTAGGAACAACACTCTTCGCTTGGATATTTGGACCTTTTTTCCTTCAAGAAAAATCTGAAAACAAGCACATCCCAAACATAAAAGGATTATTAAATGCATTGATAAATAGTCCTGCATCAAGAGGGATTATTGGCGTACTTCTTGTATATATCTTCCAAATAGATAAAATTTTAGGCAATTACCTTTGGATTCCGGCAAGAATAGTTATTGCATTGGCAATAATTATTGTGGGAACAAGACTTGGGATAATCACAAATCAAAAGGGAAGGATATTGGAACTAAATGAAGAAATTAAATTTTCAATTTTATTAAAGTTATTTATTCTTCCTTTTATTATTTTTTTGGTTTGCAAATTCTTAAATTTCAACTTCTATCAATCATCAGCTGTAATTCTTCAGGCAGGAACCCCAACAGCAATATCCACAATATTAATGGCGGAGGCTTATGGTGTGAAGCAGAAAATTGCTTCAAAAATTCTTTTTACTACAACTTTAATTTCAATAATTACAATTCCTCTATTAAAAATGTTTATGAATTTATTTATTTAAGTAATATATGAAAGCACTATCGAGAGCATGATTAATGAATATTGTAAAGATTATATCCTGACAACTAAATAATGTCTTAAGATTTAGGTTATGAAGTCAGCTAACCCTGAAAATGAATTTATCCCTTTAGATCTAAGGATTTCTGTGAGGAGGGATACTCTAAGGCTTATCTCAGAGATGGCTCAAGATATGGGAATAAGCATTAATGAAGTTTTTAGTTTTTTGGCAGAAGATTCTGTAATCGATCTCGAATTAATGGAAGATTTGAATAAGGTAAATATTCCCACCAAGTGTAGCTTTGATGATTTAAAAAACGCTCTTCTTAAAAAAAGACTTTGTTAAAATTTTTCAACTTTTCTGTTTTTCCAGTCAGATTGATAACCACTACTAACTAAAAATTTCGAATACTTATATAAATCACTTTTTTGAATTCGCCATAAATTATAAATCCCGAATTTGCCCAATTTTTGATGATTAATTTTTGTCCATTGCTCTCGGCGAGAAGAGTATTCATCTATCACGACCAATAGAGATTTGTATTGATAATCGGGTTGATCCTCATAATTCTCTCTCCTATCAGTACTTAGCCTGTCTGACAGATTAATTAATCCTTCTTTAGTATTTGGTTCATAAAAAACTATTTGTCTCGAATAATAATGTAATGAGGGTTTTCTTATCCCGATCATTGCTAAAGTTTCCTTCCCCTCACGAACATTTGAAATTAATTTTGAAATATTTCTCAAAGGTAATTGCCTAGAAGTATCTGCTAATTTTCTAATTGGCGACATCAAAAAAGATTGTCCTATTAAAAGTAAAATTTGAAGATAAAGAAGTATATTTTTGGCTTTTAAAGAAAATAAAATTATTGCAAGAAGTGTGAATGAAGAAAAGAACAGTTTAGCTTTAAAAATTATCCCAGATGTTATGAGTTCAGAGGCAAGATTAGGCATTTCAGGATCATTTATTGAACTTAACCAAATATTTGAGAAAAAGAATGCTATTGAAACACCAAATAAAATTAAGATATTAAAAATCGATAAATATAGATAACTTTTATTTGAATTTTTTAAGTTTATAAAGCTATTACTAATTAAGATTGCCGCTGCTGGAATTGCAGGCAACCAATAGCTTGGCAGTTTCGTAGCAGAAAGACTAAAGAAGATTAAAACTGATGTTAACCAACATAGAGAAAATGTATAGAGGGTTTCAGTTACATCACAACTTTCTTTTGAACTTTTCAAGAAATCCTGAAAGGCTTTAAATATCCCGTGATACAAAAAAGGAGTAAATGGTAATGAAGCCAATATCATTATGTACAGAAAAAACCAGAATGGTTCTGCATGATTATTTACAACTGAGGTATATCTTTGAAAATTATGATAACCAAAAAAATTGTCCCAAAAAGGCTTTCCTTCTTTTAAAAGTTCTAAAATGTACCATGGAACACTTATTAGTATTGTTATTAAAAAACCTTTCTTAGGGTTTATCTTGCAGAGCAACGTTTTCCAATTCTTCTGACTAAACAAGAAAGATGTAATAGTCAATATTGCCAAAACAAATGCAACAGGCCCTTTAGTTAAAATTGCAAAACCTAAGAATACCCAGGCTGAAATGCATTGATCATTATTTCCACTTGCCATTCTTCTCCAAAACAAAAGCAGGCTAATTCCTAAGGTTCCAGTCAAAAGGGCATCACTCACGGCAGTTCTACTCCAAATAATTATTAATGGAGACAAAGCAAAGCCTAATGATGCAACTATTGGGGTGAGGAATTGCTTTTCACCCTTCTGAGGCCAGCAAAACAACGTATCTCCAATCATCAACATTAAAAATAATGATCCCAAAGCTGAAGGAAGTCTTGCTGAGAGTGTCCCGAAACTATCCCAAATCTCATTTTTTGGTAATGAGTAAAAAAAACCCATCAGCCAATATATTAATGGAGGCTTATCAAAACGGAACATTCCATTGACCTTTGGAGTTAACCAGTCGCCAGATTCACTCATCGCCCTTGCCGCAGCTGCAAACAAAGGGGGGGTTTCATCCACGAGGCCTGTGGTACCTAAACCTAAAATAAATATAATGACCCCAGAAATTAAAACTATTATTAAATTTAAAAGTCTTTTTTTTGAGTTCAAAACAATCATTTAATAAATTAGTTTATTTATATTTGATAATTACCTTATTAAGCCAGTTCACAACCTTGCTAGCAAATATATCTGAGGAGGCATTTTTTTCAACCCACTTTCTACAATCTTTGCGATTTATTTTTTCAATAATTTTTACATAGTAAAGCAGGTTTTCTTTATCATCAGGATTAGCAAGATAGCCTGTTTGACCATGCTGAATAATTTCACTAGGACCTCCCCTTTTATAAGCTATAGCAGGCACTCCACAGGCTAAAGCTTCAACAATAACGTTCCCATATGCCTCATTCCATTTCGGAGTATTTAGCAACCCTCTGCATTTACCAAGTTCTTTTTGTAATTCATCTGTTGATAAAAACCCCATCCAATCTATAGCTCCTTGAGGGAATGAATTTTCTATCTTTGACGCATACATCTTATCTTCTATAAATCCCCAAACTTTTAATTTTTCGCCAAGTTCATTTGCTACATAAACTGCATCCTCCAAACCTTTCTCCGGAGCGACTCTTCCAACCCATGCCAAGGGTCCCTTCACTGAATCTTGAAAAAAATAATTATCTAAATTAAACCCATTCCCAATAATTGTTGGTTTTTTTATGAATGGATAATCATTAGCTTGCATTTTTGAATGAAAAGCAAAATTGTTTGGATATCTGGCATATACCTTAGAGATTAAATTACTAATTACTGAACTTTCAGAACCCATACTAATAATATGTGCAATAGGTATCTCTAAATTTAGAGTCATCCAAATAGGCAACCAATCATAGGACATGTTCAACAATACATCTCCATGTTTAGAGATATCTATTCCCTTTTCAAGCATTGCTGCTAAAAGAGAATTGTCTGGGATAGTCACGGGAGAATTATAATTTTGATGCTGCCAACTAATTTGATCTTCACCTTCCACAATATGTAATTTTGCTTTTAAGTTACTTTCATGTAACTTTGAATTTTTTGGAGCTACAACCTCAACAGAATGACCTAAAGAAATTAAACCTGAAACTAAAGAATTTAAAGTTAATTCAACTCCACCACCTTTGCCACTCCCCAAGAATCCTATTGGAGTACTAATCAAAACTATTCGCATTATTAGACTTTTTACAAAAAGACGCTAATTAAATAGTAGTATCTGAAAATTTATTTTCCCATAAACTCTTTCTCTGGCTAACAAAAAATACTGAGATAAGAACAAACACTACTCCTATCCACTGAACAATAGTGAGTCTTTCATCTAACCAAACACCTCCACTTAGAAGAGCAAATACAGGAGTTAAAAATGCAAGAGTACTAAATCCAGTTATTTCTTTATTATTAGCAAAGTAGAAAAACAATCCATATGCTAATGCTCCTCCAAAAATACTTGCAAATGACATAAGTCCCCAATCAAATATTGACCAATCTGGAATTATTGTGAAATTTGATTGTAAGCAGTGCTTAATAATTAAGGGCAAACTCCCTAAAACCATATGCCAACCTGTAACTGCAACTGGATCACTTTTAGTACAAGTGAATCTAATTAAAATTGTTCCTAATGCCATAGCTAGAGATGCTGCAAGCATCCAAAGTTCTCCAAAGTTAAAAGCAACATCATTAATAGACTTATCAGACATCAGCCACCAATTTCCTAAAAATTCTTGTGGAACTCCTAAAAATACTATTCCTCCCAAGCCAAAAAGTAGTCCTAACCATCCAATTGGATTGATTAAATTTCCAAAAATTGCCCTCGCTAAAATAGCTACCAAAAGCGGTTGAGAATCAATTAATACAGAACCTAAACCTGCTCCAGTTTTTTCAATACCATAAGTTAAAAACAACTGAAAAAAAGTGGCATCGACAATCGTAAAAACAAAAAACCACTTCAAATCACACATATAAATTTTTAAATCTCTTTTAAGCAAATATGTTGTTACAAGAACAAGAATTCCTGCAGGAAGTAACCTTAAAGAAGCCACAAACTCAGGCCCAGCACTAGATACTAAGGGTGTCATCGCTGCCATTGAAGTACCCCAAAGCGCAAAGGGGAGTATCATTAAAAACCAATTTAGGATTGAATTCATAAGGTCTGCTGATAGTCTTTTAAAAGTAGTTTTATGAATTTACCTTAAAAGAATGATTTGGCCTTTTAGACGAAAGTCAAAAAAAAGAATGGCTCGCATAGTAATTGATGAGCCTATTACAAGTTCAACTAGAGTTTCTGTCCTTAAAGCTCTTAAACAAATTGAGGATAGAGAATTTCCTGCTTTAATCGTGAGAATTGATTCTCCAGGGGGTACTGTTGGGGATAGCCAAGAAATATACTCTGCCATTAAAAGACTAAAAGACAAAGGATGTAAAGTCATTTCTAGTTTTGGGAACATCTCCGCATCAGGAGGAGTTTACATTGGAGTTGCATCTGACAAAATAGTTGCTAATCCAGGCACAATTACAGGATCTATTGGTGTGATTATAAGAGGAAATAATTTATCTGAATTATTAGATAAGATCGGTATTAAATTTGAAACTGTTAAAAGCGGTGTATTTAAAGATATACTTTCTCCAGATAAACCTCTAAGTGAGGAAGGTAGAGGTCTACTTCAAGGACTGATAGATGAAAGTTACAAACAATTTACTGAAGCTGTTGCTGAAGGAAGGAATTTACCTGTTGAGGAAGTAAGAAAATTTGCTGATGGAAGAATTTTTACTGGAACACAAGCACTTGAACTTGGTCTTGTTGATAAAGTTGGAGATGAATTTGTTGCAAGGGAACTAGCTGCAGAAATGGTTAATATTGATCCTAAAATCCAGCCCTTAACATTCGGGAAGAAAAAGAAAAAAATACTTGGACTAATTCCTGGAAGTAGAATGATTGAAAAAATTATCAATAATATCTTTTTTGAGTTTGACTCATCTAATAAAGTACTTTGGTTATATAAGCCTTAAATCGATGTGTCAGAAAAAATGAAAGGTGATCATAAAATTAGATTTATTCGTGGAGCTACAACAGCAACTGGTAATTCTATTAGGGAAATAGAAGTTGCCGTAGTGGAATTAATTGATGAATTAATTTCAAGAAACAATCTGATTAAGACAAACATATTATCGATTACTTTCACCGCAACAAAAGATTTAGATGCATGTTTCCCCGCTTCAATTGCAAGGAAATTTAATGGACTTGATTCAGTAGCCTTTTTAGACTGCCAACAAATGTACGTATCTAATGATGTTAATTTTTGTATAAGAATAATGGCTCAAGTTTTATTGGCACCAAATAATCCAATAAAGCATCCCTATTTAAGAGGCGCTGCAAAATTAAGGACAGATAGATGTTAACCTTAGTAAAATAATTTTTCCGCTTTAAATTTTAATAGCACGAACTCAATCTTTAAAATTCCATTCCCTAAATGTTAAAAATCACAAAGAAACTTACTTTAAATCTTAAGATCTTAAGATTTTTTATTATTCCCACAATTTTAGTTTCAACTCCTTTTTTTGATAACATACAAGATGCTAAAGCAGGGTTAGAATTTCAGTGGGATCAAGACTCAAATTTTAGAAGATTAAAGTGGTTTCAAAAAGAAAATAAAAGGAAATTTAGAAATACAATTTATTTTTTCTTAAGGCCATCGGATAGAAGAACTGATCTCTTAAAAATTAATCTAGCAATCCCCAAAACCTTTAAATCCACCTTAAAAAACGAAAAAATTAGTTTTTGTAAAGTAAGAATAGGCGGTTTTGAAAATAGAACAAAATGTTTAGAAGATATCCCAGCTGATATCAAAATCAATACTGATGAATCAGGCTTACGTTCACTAGATATTTATCCTTACAGCCCAATACCCTCTAATAAAGAAAGTTATGCAATTCTCTTAAAAGTCTTTAATCCAAAAAAATCAGGTTTATATCAATTTCATTCATATGGGCAACCTAAAGGGAAATCATTTTCCAGTTATTTAGGAAGCTGGACTATAGTGGTAGATTAAATGATAAATTAAGTAAGGATAATTAAACAAATGACTAAAAGAACTTTTGGCGGAACTTCAAGAAAAAGAAAACGTGTATCTGGTTTTAGAGTAAGAATGCGCTCTCATACAGGAAGAAGAGTTATTAAAAGCAGAAGACAAAAAGGTAGAGAAAGAATAGCTGTATAACTACAAATTTAAATGGCCTTACCTAAAGATATGCGTTTAAAAGGTCATAGGTCTTTTAATTATATTCATAAAAATTCCATAACATATCATGGGAAATTAATGACATTTAAAGTTGCAAGATCAAATCCAGAAATACTCTTAACCCATAAATTAACAAATACCTCAAACAAAATTAGGGTTGCAATTGCTATTAGCAAAAAAGTTTCAAAAAAAGCTGTAGAAAGAAATAAATTAAGAAGAATTCTGCAAGAGTGGTTATTAACTAACATTCAAAAAATTAATAACCACAAACCTTATTGGTTACTTGTTAACCTTAAATTTGGGGATTTCTGCAATGATAAAAGTAAACTTTTGGAGGAATTTCAAAACTTAATGTTCAAATCTCGTCTAATCAAATGATTAACATGAATGAAGAAACCTTTTATGAAGGTGGTCCTGCTAAAAGTGATTTAATAATAAACCTTTTAGCAGGATTAACTATTCTTGGTTTACCATTTACCTTTGCCGCAATAGTTAGAGCATTGTGGTTGAGATATAAAATTACAAACAAAAGAATTACAATAGATGGTGGATGGTTTGGCAAAAACAAAACTCAAGTCTCATTAAGTAAAATTGAAGAAATCAGATCTATTCCAAGGGGATTTGGTTCATATGGTGATATGGTTCTTATCCTTAATGACGGATCAAAGGTTGAAATGAAATCATTACCTTTATTCAGAGAAAAGCAAAAATTTATTGAAGAAAATATAAACAAAAGATCACAAATCCCAAATCTTAACGAAGTAGAAGGATTTGCAACTAAATCCAAAATTAATTAATTACAAAAACCTTTTTTTCCTGTAAAATAAAATGTCTAATAAATTTACACTCTCTTTAATATCGTGATAGGGTTCATTTCTGAAAAACTACTTATCCCTATTCTAGATTTTTTCTACGGTTTAATTCCTAGTTATGGTTTAGCGATTGTTGCATTGACAGTCGTAATTAGAATTGCACTTTTCCCTCTAAGCGCTGGTTCAATTAGAAGCGCAAGGAGGATGAAAATTGCCCAACCAGTAATGCAAAAAAGGCAAGCAGAAATAAAATCTAAGTTTTCAGGTGATCCAAAGAAACAGCAAGAAGAACTTGGAAAATTAATGAATGAGTTTGGCAGTCCACTCGCAGGTTGCCTTCCTTTGATTGTACAAATGCCTGTGCTATTTGCATTATTTGCAACCCTAAGAGGATCTCCATTTGCTGATGTCCCCTACAACATAAATCTCAAGGTAGTTCCACAGGATCAAATAGCAGCCATTGATCCAAAACCTTACAAATCGCCCAGACACTCTATATTCATTACAGAAAAATCACATTTTCCTGTAGTAGCAACAATTCCTAATGGAACAAAATTAGGAACAGAAGAATCCATAAAAATAAATTTACAAACAACAAATGGTAATAGCTATTCGGAAGTTTTATCCAATTATGACAATGGTTCAAAATTTATCCCCACTTGGAAGGTTTCTAAAGGATCCGAAAATATTAAAGTTTCCCAGGACGGTACAGTTACAGCAATTAAACCGGGGGATGCAACAATCGAGGCAAAAATCCCTGGTCTAGCTGCTAAAAGTGGTTTTTTATTTATTAAAGCTCTTGGTCAAGTCGGTTTTTATGTGGATGGTTCAATTAATTGGGATATTGCTGCATTAGTAGGTGCCTTTGGATTAACCCTACTTCTTTCTCAAGTTTTATCTAGTCAGGGGATGCCCGCGAATCCACAGCAATCAACAGCAAACAAAATTACACCAGTTATGATTACTGGAATGTTTCTGTTTTTCCCACTGCCAGCAGGAGTTTTACTGTACATGGTTGTTGCTAATATTTTCCAAGCATTTCAGACTTTTCTTCTTAATAAAGAAGCTCTTCCTGAGAATTTACAGAAAATTTTGGATCAACAATTATCGGCCAAAAATGAAGTTATAACAACTTCTGCTTCAACCATATCTGAGAAAAGATTACCTTTTGAACCTAACAGTAAAAAATAATCTTAATCTTAAATAATGAATTCTTGGTGTAGAAATTTAGAATTACTTATAAAATCAAGAACCTCATTAATTTGGATCAGGACAAAAGAAGAGGAAAGATTAGAAAAATTGATTAATTTATCTTGTGAAAGACTAAATATAAAAAGATTCATTTGCTGGGATTGTGTTAGCGGTATAAAAGGATTAATAAATGAAGAAGGTAAATTTTCTAACAATCCGTTAGGGGTGCTTGGTTGGCTTAAAGAACAAAGTCCTGATGTCTCAACAGTTTTATTATTAAAAGATTTTCATAAATTTTATGATGATCCATCTATCAATAGAACTATTAAAGAACTATCTTCAGCACTTAAGAAAACTAGTCATAATTTAATTATCAGTTCTCATTTATTTCCATCATCAGAAGAGCTGGATGAATTAATGACAATTGTAAATTTACCTTTACCTGATCAAAAAGAATTGAAAAATCTAATAAAAAAAATTGCTATTAATACCAATTCAAATCTTGAGGAACAAGACTTAAACGAACTTTCTATAGCTTCAAGTGGACTAACTGAAATAAAAGTGAAGCAAGTCACTGCAAAGGCCCTTGCTCAAAGAGGAAAAATAAGTAAAGAAGATATTAAAGATATTCTTGAAGAGAAAAAACAAGTTATCGCCAGGAGTGAAATTTTAGAATTTTTCGAAGCTAAATCAAGTCAAGATGATATTGGTGGACTAAAAGTTTTAAAAGTTTGGCTTAATCAAAGATATAGGGCCTTTTCTAAAGAAGCGAGAGACTATGGACTACCTATTCCCAAGGGAGTCTTGCTTGTTGGAGCACAAGGAACTGGGAAATCGCTTACCGCAAAATCAATTTCTAAGAGTTGGTCGATGCCGCTACTTAGGTTAGATGTAGGAAGACTATTTTCTAGCCTTGTTGGTTCAAGCGAAGCAAGAACAAGAGAAACAATATTAAGAGCTGAGGCCATGTCTCCTTGTATCCTATGGATAGATGAAATTGATAAGGGTTTTGGTGGCGATGCTAGAAGTGATGGAGGGACAAGTCAAAGGGTTTTAGCAAGTTTGCTAACTTGGATGTCTGAAAAAGAATCCGCCGTATTTGTAATTGCTACCGCAAATGCTATAGATAAGCTTCCTGCTGAATTATTAAGGAAAGGTAGGTTTGATGAGATATTTTTTCTTGATTTACCAAATTCTGAAGAAAGATTAAGTATTCTGGATTTGCACTTAAAAAAAAGAAGACCAAGTTACAGTTTTCCTCTCTCTACTATCATCGATAGAACAGATGGATTCTCAGGTGCAGAACTTGAACAAGCAGTAATAGAGGGGATGCATATTTCATTTTCTGAAAATAGAGAACTTATGGAGAAAGATTTAATAAAGGCAGTTTCTGAATTAGTACCCTTATCTAGAACAGCTAAAGAGCAAATTAATTTACTAAAAGAATGGTCATCCACAGGTAGGGCGCGTTCAGCTTCCTAACTAAGTTTTAATTTATTAATGATATTTCTTAAGTTATGAATCATTAATTTAGTTAATTTTTAGTCAAAAATGCCTAATAATTAATTTAGATTAATTATCTTGAATAAGTTATAAAAAAAAAGAGTGTTAGATCAAAAATTAATAAGAGAGAATCCCACTTCAGTTGAAGAAATTTTATCCCTAAGAGGAAAAGTTTTTAATATTTCCAAAATACAAGAATTAACTCTTCAAAAAAAAGACATTGATATAGAAATATCTAGTCTCAAATCTGATAGTAAAAAATTAAGTAAATTGATCGGTCAAGAAATCAGCAATTCTCAAAACAATGATTCCCCAGAAGTAAATAATTTAAAGAAAAAAGGAAATGAATTCAGAACCAAAATTTCAGAATTTGAAGAAAAAAAAAGAACATTAGATAAAAACATACATAATGAAATTAGTAATTTGCCAAATTTACCTAGCAAAGATGCTCCTATTGGAAAAGATGAAAATCATAATGTCCAAATAAAAACTTGGGGAGATCCTTTAGTAACAGAAAATCTTAAATCTCACTGGGAGATAGGCGAAAGACTTAATCTTTTTGACTCTATTAAATCAACTAAAATATCAAAAAGCCGATTTATTACACTTATTGGTAATGGTGCCAGATTAGAGAGGGCATTAATAAATTTTATGCTCGATATGCATACTAAAAATGGTTATTTAGAGTTAATGCCTCCAGCTTTAGTTAATTCAGAAAGTCTTACCGGATCTGGTCAATTACCTAAATTTTCAAATGAAAGTTTTAAATGTTCTAATGACGACTTATGGCTTTCTCCCACGGCTGAAGTTCCCCTAACTGCTTTTCATAGAAATGATATTATTGATCCAAAGCAATTACCCCTTAAGTATGTAGCATATAGCCCATGTTTTAGGAGAGAGGCTGGAAGTTATGGAAGAGATACTAAAGGTTTAATAAGACTTCATCAATTCAATAAAGTTGAACTATATTGGTTTTGTGATCCAAGTAAATCTATAGAGGCTCATAAAAAGATCACTTCAGATGCAGAAAGTATTTTAAAAAAGCTGAATTTACCTTACAGACTAATTGATATTTGTACTGGAGATTTAGGTTTTTCTTCAAGCAGGACTTTTGATCTTGAAGTCTGGCTACCAAGTAGTAAATGTTACAGGGAAATTTCAAGTTGTAGCAATTGTTTAGACTTTCAAGCTCGCAGGTCATCAATAAGATCAAAAATTGATAAAAAGAATACATATCTGCATACCTTAAATGGTAGTGGGCTTGCCATTGGAAGAACTATGGCGGCTATTCTTGAGAATGGCCAACAAACAGATGGGAGCGTAAAAATCCCAGATGCTCTAGTTCCATATTTTGGATCAAATTTTTTAAAAACCGCTTAATATAATTAGATGAACGTTTTAACCTCAATAACAGTTCTAGGATTTCTCATTTTTTTTCATGAGATGGGACATTTCCTTGCAGCAATTTTGCAAGGTATTTATGTTGATGGGTTTTCAATTGGTTTTGGACCATCATTAATTCAGAAAAGATATAAAAATATAACCTATTCACTTAGAGCCTTTCCCTTAGGAGGCTTTGTTTCCTTTCCTGATGAAGAAATAAATAATATGGACCCTAAAGATCCAAATCTTTTAAAAAATAGGCCAATTATTCAAAGAGTAATTGTTATATCAGCTGGGGTATTAGCTAACTTAATTCTTGCCTATACTATTTTAATTGTAAATGTAACTACTATTGGGATTCCATTTGATCCCGAGCCTGGTATTTTAGTTTTGGCTACTCAACCTGAAAAGGCTGCTTCTCTTGCTGGATTACAAGCAGGGGATATAATCTTAAGAATTGATAGCAGTGCTTTAGGAGTTGGCGATCAAGCAGTTTCTGCTTTAGTAAAAGAGATTCAAAATTCATCAGAGAATCCAATTTCGATAACAATTGATAGAGATGGAGTTCTGAAAGATTTAACTTTGGTTCCAAAAAATATAGATGGGAAGGGTACAATAGGAGCTCAATTGCAACCTAATATAAATAAAGAAACTAAAAAGACAAAAAATATATTCGAACTTTTTAAATACACCAATAATGAGTTTTCATCACTCTTGGTAAAAACAATACAAGGTTATAAAGGATTAATTACAAATTTCTCCTCAACAGCTCAACAATTAAGTGGGCCTGTCAAAATTGTTGAAATTGGTGCTCAACTATCACAACAAGGAGGAACAGGAATTTTATTATTTGCCGCACTAATTTCTATAAATTTGGCAGTCCTCAATTCTTTACCCTTACCACTGCTAGATGGGGGACAACTTGTTTTCACTTTGATTGAAGGTCTTAGGGGAAAGCCAGTACCAGTTAAGGTACAAATGGTTGTTACTCAATCAAGTTTCTTTCTTTTAGTTGGACTTAGTGTGCTTCTAATAATAAGGGATACTAGTCAACTTTTAATAGTACAAAGATTATTAAACCAATAAATAAATTTTAAAAATTGTTATCCAAGCTGTTAATATAGAAAAAAGTTTAAAAATTCTACGAAATGGCTAAAAAGTCCATGATTGCGAGAGAAGTAAAACGCAAGAAGCTTGTACAGAAATACTCTGCAAAAAGAAAATTATTATTAGATGAATTTAATGCTGCAAAAGATCCAATGGAAAGATTAGAAATACATAGAAAGATACAGGGTCTGCCTAGAAACTCTGCCCCAAATAGAGTTAGGAATAGATGTTGGGCCACTGGTAAACCAAGAGGAGTCTACAGAGATTTTGGTCTTTGCAGGAATCAGTTGAGGCAAAGAGCTCATAATGGTGATCTTCCTGGAGTTGTTAAATCAAGTTGGTAGTGCAAGTAAGTTTTTTTGTACTTTATTTTCTACCGTAAAATACATAATTAAACAAATTAAAATTCATTTTTGGAACAATTTTAAGAATTTTTATAGTTTATCTAAATAATTTACTCAATATGTCCCTATAAAATGTAAGAATAAATCATGTATAGATTTATAATTTAAAAAGTGGAAGGACAAAATAAGTCGATCACGTTTGACGGACGAGAGATACGACTAACTACAGGACTATATGCTCCTCAAGCAAATGGATCAGTAATGATTGAGTGCGGTGACACATCTCTATTAGTTACAGCAACAAAATCTACGAAAAAAGATGCTTCAGACTTTCTACCTCTAATATGTGACTATGAGGAGAAACTATATGCTGCAGGGAGAATTCCTGGTGGTTTTATGAGGAGAGAAGGTCGCCCTCCAGAAAGAGCGACTTTAATCGCAAGATTGATTGACAGGCCAATGAGGCCACTTTTCCCATCATGGATGAGAGACGAAATACAAATTGTTGCCTCTTGTCTTTCTCTAGATGAAAGAGTTCCAGCAGATGTTTTAGCTGTTACTGGGGCTTCAATAGCAACTTTAATTGGAGAGATTCCTTTTTATGGACCAATGGCTGCAGTTAGAGTTGGTCTCATTGGAGATGATTTCATTTTAAATCCAAGTTATAGAGAAATAGAGAGAGGAGATTTAGACATTGTTGTTGCAGGTTCACCTGAAGGCATTGTCATGATTGAGGCAGGTGCTAACCAGTTATCGGAGCAAGATACTATCGAAGCAATAGATTTTGGTTATGAAGCAGTTTCTGAACTTATTAAATCACAAGAAGATTTGCTAAAAGATTTAGGAATCAAACAGATTAAGCCATCTGACCCTGAAGAAGATAAAACATTGCCCTCTTATTTAGATAAAAATTGCACAAAACCGATTGAGTTAGTTTTAAAGAAATTTGATCTTTCAAAGGAAGAGAGGGATCTTGAACTCGAAAAAATAAAAGTTGAGACTCAAGATAAAATTGATTCTTTGAAAGAAGACAACCAATTAAAAGTTTTGCTTTCAGAGAATGAAAAGTTATTAAGTTCCGACTTTAAAAAATTAACAAAAAAATTAATGAGGTCACAAATCATAAATGATGGGAAAAGAGTTGATGGAAGAGATCTCGACGAAGTTAGAAAAATAGCAGCATCTGCAGGAATTCTTCCAAAAAGAGTTCATGGTTCTGCATTATTCCAAAGAGGTTTAACCCAAGTATTATCTACAACCACATTAGGTACTCCTAGTGATGCTCAAGAAATGGATGACCTGAATCCAAGCACTGAAAAAACTTATATACATCACTACAATTTTCCTCCTTATTCAGTTGGAGAAACAAGACCAATGAGAACTCCTGGGAGAAGGGAAATTGGCCATGGCGCATTAGCTGAGAGAGCAATAATCCCCGTATTGCCTGGGAAAGAAACATTCCCGTATGTTCTAAGGGTAGTTAGCGAAGTTTTAAGTTCCAACGGATCAACTTCAATGGGTTCTGTATGTGGAAGCACTCTTTCATTATTGGATGCAGGGGTTCCTTTAAAAGCTCTTGTAAGTGGTACTGCCATGGGCTTAATCAAAGAAGGTAAAGAAGTAAGAATTCTTACTGATATTCAAGGCATTGAAGACTTTCTTGGAGATATGGACTTTAAAGTTGCAGGTACTTCTAAGGGTATAACTGCTTTACAAATGGATATGAAAATTACAGGTTTACCAGTCTCTATTATTTCTGATGCTATAAAAAAGGCTCTTCCTGCAAGATTGCATATTTTAGAAAAGATGCAAGCAGCAATAGACAAGCCTCAAGAATCACTTTCTCCACATGCTCCCCGACTATTAAGCTTCAGAATTGACCCTGAGCTTATAGGAACAGTTATTGGACCCGGAGGAAGAACTATTAAAGGAATCACTGAAAGAACTAATACAAAAATAGATATAGAAGATGGTGGGATTGTCACTATTGCTTCTCATGACGGAGCTGCTGCAGAAGAAGCCCAGAAGATCATAGAAGGATTAACGCGCAAGGTTCATGAAGGTGAGATCTTCCCTGGAGTTGTAACAAGAATAATACCTATAGGTGCTTTCGTAGAAATATTGCCAGGCAAAGAAGGAATGGTTCACATTTCGCAGTTATCTGAGGCAAGAGTTGAGAGAGTCGAAGATGTAGTTAGACAAGGAGATGAGGTAACCGTAAGAGTTAGAGAAATTGATAGCAGAGGAAGAATTAATCTTACATTAAGAGGAGTAGGACAAAATAATGGAATGTCTTATCCAGATCCGACCCCTACTCCAGTTGCGCCTCTTAATTAAAACTAAATAGGATAAATACTATATTTCTGAATAATTTCTTTTATTTCTAAACATATACTTTTATGCATATCTTTATTGTTGGAAGCAATTATTATGCCTCCCTGTTCAAAATTTGATTTTCCATAGGTTAGTTCTTCATTATTTAAAGTAGTGATTGATCCTCCTGCGGCATTTAAAATAGCCTCAGGAGCAGCAAAATCCCAATCTTTTGGAGAACTTTTCTGAGGTAAGCTTAAACATATATAAATATCACATTCTCCTCTAAGAATTGATGAAATTTTACAACCTATACTTCCCATGACCTTAACTTCATTAAATTTAATTTTTTGTATTAAATTATTTAATGTTTCATTTCTATGATTTTTACTTGTTACTAAAGTCATATCTTCAAGACTTTTCTTAAGAATGAGAGTTGGTTTAAGTTTTGAGCCATCTCTTTTTTCAAGCCATACCTTTTCTCCATCAGCAATCCATAACTCATTTTTTTCTGGAATTAATACAATACCTACATAAGGTTTATTTTTATAATTTAAGGCTAAATGCATTGCATAATTTCCTGTACATTGCAGAAAGTCTTTAGTCCCATCAAGGGGATCAAGAACCCAAATCCAGTCAGTATTAATATTTGAATTTTCAGCAGATATCTTTACGTTTTCCTCACTTAAAATCTCCCAACTAATATTTCTGTATTTTTCGTTGATTCTATTAATTATTAGTTCATTAACTTTCAAATCAGCTAGTGTTACAGGATCTTCATTATGATTGTTTTTAAGAATATTGACTTTATTATTAGAATCCTTTATCAAATTAGAATAATAATAAAAAATATCTGCTGCTTCCCAGCTGAAAATCCTCAGATCATCGATAAGATTATTAATATCTACTCCAAAAGGTAATTTAAACATTAAATGCAAAAGTATTCCTTATTATCTCATAGAGGAGAAGAGCCAGAAAATGGAACTTTATATATAGTTGGTACTCCAATTGGTAATCTGGACGATATATCCCCAAGAGCATTAAACATTCTAAAAAATGTTTCTTTAATTGCTTGTGAAGATACTAGGCAAACAAAAAAAATAATGAATAAATTTATAATTTCTAATAGGCTTATAAGTTTTAATAAACATAATTCATTAAGTAAATTACCAAAGATAGTTAAAGATCTCAAAGAAGGAAAATCAATAGCATTGGTAAGTGATGCTGGGATGCCAGGGATTTGCGATCCAGGTGAAGATGTTGCAAAAAGTGTAAAATCTGAGGGTTTTGATGTAATTTGTATTCCTGGTGCATGTGCTGCAATAACAGCACTCGTTTCTAGTGGAATGCCCTCCTCTAGTTTTGTATTTGAAGGTTTTCTTCCAAAAAAGAAAAGTGAAAGAGAAAAAATTCTTTTAGAAATTAGCACTAATGAAAAGACTACAATAATTTATGAATCACCTCATCGACTAAAGAGTTTGTTAAAAGAACTATCTGAATTTTGTGGCGGAGAAAGAGAAATTGAAATTGCACGAGAATTAACAAAAAAATTTGAAGAACATGTTGGTAATACTATTGATGATGTAATAGAGTTTTTCAGAGAGAAAGATATTATTGGTGAGATAACAATTGTAATAAAAGGTATTAACAAAAAAAGAGATTTGAAATTAAGCATGTCAAATATAAAACAAGAACTTAATGAATTAATTAAAGCAGGATTAACCTTATCAGAGGCCTCTAAATACCTAGCCAAGAAAAATGGTATAAAAAAAAGCATAATTTATAATTTAAATTATGCTTAAAGTAAATTCAAAATATATGCAGTTTTTAATTAAAAAATTATCTTTGAATTTGATTTTCAATTCCTGTTTGTTTATATTTCTAATTATTGGGATACAAAATAGTTCAAATAAAAGCAAAGTGAATTTATTAATAGACGATACAGTAGATCTGCCAATTTCTTTTATCGTGGGTTCAAGCTTCATAACCGGATCTATTTTGGGGAGCTTATTAACTCATGATTTAGATAAAAATAGAGAATCTAAAGGGCAATAAGTTTATCAGAACTAACAATTCTAGAAATTCCTCTTGAAACAAGTATAGGGGCCACAATTTTAAATACATTAGAATTTGGCACCTTAATCACCTTTTGTTCCTTATTACAAAATCTCTTTGCAATTTTTAAATCAAGATATATCGCTATTGTTTTTCTATTTAAATCATCAGTTGGGAGAAAATCCCATTCTGGATAATCTTTTAATAATTTTATTTCTAACTCAATTTTCTTATCTACAATCATATAAACAATATTAGGTAAATCTACATCTGAGATAGCAACTGATGATAACTCTTTTCGATTAGAGTTATCTATTACATAATCCAAAGGAGCAATTTCTATAAATGAATCCAATGATAAATTTTCTTTTCCAAAATCATTATCTAAAAATATTTCATCATTCCGATTAATGGTTTGATTGTTATTTTTTTGTTGAATTGTTGATTGAGAACTATTTTTTTGTTTTTTATTATCGAGTGATTTTATGGCTTTTTTACTTTTAAGAATTAAATCCTGATATTTTTCTTTATCAATTTTCTTCTTTAAATTCCTTGAAATAGTTAATTGAGTACAATTAAACTTTTTGGATAAATTTTCAATATTATCTCCAGAAGTAAAAAGTTTAATTATTTCTTCTTTTTGTTTTTCGGTAAGCCTTTTAGCCAAAATCGATTTATGTTTTTATGGTATTAGACATAGTATAAATAATTATCATTTAGTTGTGCTTTAAGTATAGATATAATAAAAAAATTTCTCTAGGTATTCTTAATTTATAACACCATCTAATTAAAGATTTATTGTTTTACAAAAGCATTTATAAGCGATTAGCCTCTTTCAAAGTTGGTACTTAATTTACATTCTAAAAAATATATACAGAGTTAAAAGATAATAGAGTTTATCTTTTTTTATTAACAATTACCTAAAAAAATGTAAAAAATAAAGTTATTAGGAAAAAATATTAATTTAGTTATTTCTTAATTTTTGTATAAAATTTACTTTTTAAACTTGAATAAATTCTGAATAATTTTCTTCCCTCACTATTAGATTTATAACACTACTTATCATCACGCTGTTAACTTTATTAAACCTCTTCATATCAACTTAATATAACGAATTATCAAATTAAATTTATGCTTAAATATTGCACTTCTCATTAGCTGAAAAATGCATTTTCCAGAAACTAAATTGATAATGTGTGGTCTAGCCCATGTTCCTATATTAATTTTCATAGTAAATCTAATTCAAAGGTAAGTTTGAAGCTATATCGGCAAAAGTAGTTGAAATTAAAGTGGCAGAGCCAAAGGTAAAAAAGTAGTTGAAATTAAATAAGAGGAAGTTGAGGCAGAAAAAGGTAAACGCAAGTAAGGTTAAAGAAGAATCAAAATAAGGGGA
>QCLE01000022.1 GCA_003214815.1 Prochlorococcus sp. AG-412-J13
GTTAGAAAAAAAAATGTAAATATAAAAGAACAAAAGTTTAGATTTGACAATGCATTATATAGTTTTGATACCTTGCCAGACTCTGCAAAGCAAACTTTAAGTCTTTTAACTAAGTCAGATAAATTAATTAAGCTTTATAAGGAGAAATTAGACATTCTTAACTTCACCAGAAGAAGCTTAAATGAATCCTTGAAAAGGAGTTTAAAATCAATTGATTAATCAAACTCTATTTTGAAATAAACCAATTAATAAATTTTAAAAATATATTGAAATACTGTTAAGTTATTTTTTATTTTAAATAAGGTTATTATGATATATAAAATATTAATTTTTTAATGACAGATTCAAATCAGAATTCAAATCCACCTAAACCAGTTCTAAAGTTCGAAGACAAAAGCTATGACATGAATTCTTTACCTGACAATGTAAAGGAGTTATTGAAGGCTCTACAAGTTGCTGATGCTCAGGTAAAAATGCACCAAGACACAATTAACGTTTTAGGTATGGGAAGAAAAGCTTTAGGACTTCAATTAAAACAGCAGTTAAGTGAAGTGGCTCCAATAGAGGAGGAAAACAAAGAAGATTAATTCTTTAATGAACAAAACTTTTAAATCCATAATTTTGTAAAATTATGGATTTTTTTATTTCCAAAAATATTGTAGATTTCAAAAATTTTTGGTTTATAAAACTTGAGTAGATTATCACAATCAATTTAATTAGATGAAAGTCAATAATTAGTAATATTTCATACCGTTTTCCTTAATTAGAATTATATTTAATATTACGTATAGTAGATATTTAATGACTTTTGAAATATTAATAAGTTCTATCCTTGAAGATGGGGCATCAGAATCTAAAACTGTTGCATCTCTTTTAGGTAAAGACACTAGTGAAAATGTTTTAGGCGCTGTAATAACTGGGAATAAATCAAAGGGAAGCGAAGGCAATTGGGAATATAGTATTGATGGTGGTAGTAATTGGGGAGTTCTCCCAACTAGTTTTTCAGATGATGGTTCTGATGGATTAGCACTATCTTTGGATACTCTCCTAAGATTTATTCCAGCAAAAGATTTTTTTGGTAAGCCAGGGGCATTAACATTAAAGCCTTTCGACAATGCAAATATTTCTTCAATTTCAAATAATGTCCCTTATGGCGACCAAGAAGGTTTTATAGTCTCTTGGCAAAGTAGTAGGCAGGAATCAGATGATTATAATGAAGGGATTTTTCTTCAAAGATTTAATTCCGATGGTTCTAAATTAGGCTCTGAAATTCAAGTAAACACTTATATTGAAAATAATCAGGAAAATTCCGTATTAACTTCTTTAAGCAATGGGGATTTTGTAGTAACTTGGCAATCAAATGGACAAGATGAATCAAGCTGGGGAATATATGGTCAAATTTTTGAAGAAAATGGAAATAAAAAGGGAAGTGAGTTCTTAGTTAACACAACAACCGATAATGAACAAACAAATCCCTCAATTGCGGCCTCCCCTGATGGAAGTTTTATCATAGTTTGGCAATCAAGGGAAAATTATACCTGGAAAGCGAAAGGACAAAAATTTAATGATGATGGATCAAAAAATGGGGAAGAATTCTCAGTCCTCTCACAACAATATGATAGTTTTGAGGAGCTATCTACGACAGCTTTGTCAAATGGTAACTACGTAATAGCTTTTAGGCATCATAGTAATATTAAATTTCAGATTATAAAAACTGACTCAGAAGTTGATGAATTTGCTGTTTATAAAGAAACAATTGAGCAAGTAAATTCAAATACAGATTCAAAGACTAAACCTGTTGTATCACCATTAAATAATGGAGGCTTTGTTATTTCCTGGTCTTCATACAGGCAGGATGGAGACCAATGGGGTGTATTTGCTCGAACATATAATTCTGAAGGCATTGCTTCAAGTGAAGAGTTTCAGGTAAATACTACTACTGCAGACAGACAGCAGAATTCTAGTGTTGCTGGTTTAGTTGATGGAGGATTCGTTATTTCTTGGCAATCACATAACCAAGATGGGAATAGTGATGGAGTTTACGCACAACGATTTGATGAGAAAGGAGATGTTGTCGGTGGAGAATTTTTAGTAAATACCAGCACTCAAAGTACTCAAGCTGAACCTTCAGTTGCAGCACTAAAGAATGGGGGATACATAATTACTTGGCATTCATGGGAAGGTATTGATGGATGGAGTTCTGGAGTTTATGGACAAAAATATAAAAAAGATGGATCACGTGATGGGGATGAATTTTTAATTAATACATTTACAGATAGAGATCAGAGATATCCTTCAATTTCATCATGGGGATTGCCAATACCATCTATTTCTGCATCCGATTTTGGGAATGATATAGATGCAATAACCGTTACTTTAGAAATTGAATCTGTAAATGATGCGCCTGCATTGACAGGTAATTTAAAGTCTATTTCGGATTCTGATAAAGATAGTCAAGTAATACTTACTTCAAGTGATCTACTAAAAAATTACTCCGATGTAGATGGAGATACACTCTCAGTTACAGAAGTTAATCTTATTGATGAAGGAGTAGGAACATTAGTTGCAAACGATGATAGTACTTGGACATTTACACCCGTTCAAGATTATGTTGGTACTGTTGATTTATCTTTCTCAGTATCAGATGGAACAGTAACTGTTCAGGCAAACGAAGCTTTTAATATAGGAGAAGGTGATGGTGGAGAAGGAACTGATGGTAAAGATAATCTTACAGGAACTTTAAAAAACGAGACTATTGATGGAGGAGATGGAGATGACACGATAGATGGAATGGATGGAGATGACACTCTTTCTGGAGGTGCTGGCTCTGACATTATTAGAGGAGGTTTGGGAAATGATTCGATATTAGGTGGGGACGATTCAGATTTGCTTTATGGAAGTAATGGTAATGACAGTATTCAAGGAGAGGGAGGAGAAGATCAGATTTATGGAGGTGGTGGAAATGATGATCTCCAGGGTGAAGGTGGTGACGATATCGCAACAGGTGATAGTGGTAGTGATGCCTTAAGAGGAGGGGGAGGTAGTGATCAACTACTTGGTGGAGATGGTAGTGATTTAATCTTTGGAGAAGAAGGGGATGACATAATAAAGGGTGGCGAAGGTAATGATTTGATATGGGGTGGACCTGGTACTGATGATCTAAGAGGTGCAAGTGGTGATGATATTTTCTTAGAAATAGGCACAGGTGTTTCTGATGATGTTTTTGATGGAGGTTTAGGCACTGATACCTTATATGTTGGTTCTAATAATGAGTGGAGTGGAGGGGCCCCAAATTTTGTAGATTCTGCGATTTTAAATATAGAACATTTAAATCTTCTTCCTACTAAAAACGCAAGGGAAGATATATTTGATCCAACTATTTCAAATTATGATAGAACAAGATATATAAATTCTGGTTCAAGATTTTCAATAAATCAATTAGAGTCATTTGAATCAATTAAATCAAGTCCAGTATTAAATTGGACAAATGATTTGTTTACCTTCAAATCTACAGATAATAATTATGTTGGTTGGTGGGATGACAAAGATAGAACTACTCAATGGAGATGGCTTAGAATTAGTGGCAATGGTGAAATTGATTTAAATGATCCCAAATGGGATTCCAATACACTTTTTAGAATTGCTACTGAAAGTGGTACTCAAGAATTAATTGGTAATGATAATGCTAACTGGTTTTTTGCACAGGAAGGTGATGATAAACTTTTTGGTAATGGAGGAAACGATACTTTATTAGGTGGAAAAGGTAAGGATGATATAAGAGGAGGTAAAGGAAATGATCATATTGAGGGAAATGAGGGAATTGATATTTTGTATGGTGGCGATGGGAATGATGTTTTAATTGGTGGAGGCAGCTCAGATAAAGTTTACGGAGAATCTGGTAATGATTCAGTTGAAATTAATTTTGGTAGAGTAGACGATCAAGAATATACTTACGATAACTCGAAATCAATTACCGGTGTTTATGATGGTGGAGAAGGAACTGATAAATTAAGGATTCAAGCTGAAAATTGGTATGGAAATGATGAAGGTACCAGAGGTGAAGGATATACAATCGATTTAAGAGATGCAGAGATATCTAATTTTGAAAAACTTGAGATTGGAACAGCTGCAATTCTGCGACTAAAAGGTTCACAATACAGTCAGTTTACAAGTGGTATTAGTAAAGTATCGGGTTATGAAGGTTCTACTAACCTTGCTATAGACCTTAATGCTGGAGAGGAATTACGTTTTTCAAGATCTGCTGGAATCAACTCCGCTTCAGGTGCTTTAAATATAACTGGTACTAGTGAGGTATTTAGTGATGTTTTAGGAATAAATAGTGATAGTCTTGTTGACTTGAGTAATAAGGATACAAAAATAGTTGGCGTTGAATCTCTTGAAGTTCAACGAGGAAATGTAAAACTTAATGGTTCTCAGTGGAATACTTTCAACACTATTAAAGCTAAAGGTGACAAAGTTAAGAAAATTATTATAGAAAATACTTCTGAGATTGATCTTACAAAATTTGGAAGATCATCAGATGATAATACAACTATTTCTTTAAGTCTTACAGTTGATCAAATCAATTCAGATGCATTTGAGGTCTTTTCTAATAAATTTAGGACAGTAAATAACTCAAAAGTTGATATTAGTGTTATAGGTGCTGGAGAAATTAAATCTCAAGATTGGCCTCTAAGTATAAACTTTAATGAGGGTGAGGCTACGTTTGCTACCCTCAATACTACTGGTGATGAGACTGATGAGAATTTTAATTTAAGGCTTCTAGGGTCCTTTACTTTAGATGGAGGTCTAGGTACAGATAAGTTAACACTAAAAGCAGATTCTAGCCTTGATAAGGGTTCATTAAACAACGTCGAAATTTTAGACTTAAATAACAATGATGTATCTTTAAATAGCTCCCAGTTTAACAGCTTCAGCGAAATAATTGGTTCTGGAAATATTACAATCAAGGATTCCAACAGAATTGATTTAGATATCCTCAAACCTGTTGAAATTATTAAGCTTGTGCAGGATTCGGAAGATTTAGCAGAGCCACTTAAATATTATATCGGTACTCCTAATAATGAAAGTATAGAAGCTGATAACTTTATTGAATTATTAAAAGGAAGTGTCAGAGTATCTGGAAGTGAAACCATAAGCACTCCAGATTGGAGATGGGTATACCCAGAGGAACTAGATAATATTGGTAATTTACATCCAAGTGGTGAAGGAAGGATATCATTTAGTGCTAATGATCAGAGATTGTTCAAGTTACCAAGTGATTTTACTGGAGAAGATAGTATTGATTTGGTTAATAATCAAGGTCTTCAAAAAATAAGTTCCTATTCAACAGCCTATACAGGTGATAAATTTCTTGGAGTTAATAGAGAAACTGGAAATTGGAAAATAATTTCTTTTGATGATATTAGTTGGGAAGAAGAAGGTAGTGCTGCTAACCAGGTTTCCTTATCATATTGGGACGTTACTATTAAGGATAGTAGTGATATTATCTATGGTCTTGATGGAGTAGATACTCTAAAAGGAGGAGGAGGTAATGATCAACTTTCAGGTGGCGGCGGTAATGACAGAATCGAAGGTGGAAGCGGATTTAATACAGCAATTTTTTCCGATATACAAAGTCAATATAAGATAACTTATGAAGGAAGGGAAATTACCATTGAACACCTAAACGGAGGTTCAGATGGTAAAGATGTTTTAGTAGATATTCAAAGATTAAAATTTGCTGATTCAGATTTCAATATTGATGATGTTACTAATACTTTCGATACTTTAAATGGGACTAATAGTAAGTTAGGAAAAACTAATCGAGGCGTAATTGATTACAATACCTCAAATAATGTATGGACTGATCAACAAGATTGGGATAACTGGTCTTTTGAGCTTATTGGCGGAAGTAAAATAAAGGTATTTAAAACTGTTTATGATGGCTCTCCGACAGTTGGTAGTACTGCTCCTCAAGTGCGCTTTGATGGCGACTTAACTATGTATGCATATTATGATGAGCAAGAATTTGATATATCAAGAACTGGAATTCATAAAATAAGAGTATTAGGTACTGAAAGTGTTGAGTATGGAATATCTACCAGAATGGTAGATGAAAAACCTGGAGACTCTACAACAACTGCACAGTTCAAAGATCCCGGTAGTCTTTCTAAAGGTGAAGATCCTGCACTAGCAAATAGTATTGAAGGATTTATAGGATATCAAATTGATGGAAATGGTGGTATTCCTGAATGGGAGACTAATGATGTTGACTGGATAAGAGTTGACCTTGTAAAAGGCATTCAATATGAATTCAAAGCCTTAGGTGCATCAAGTTTGCCAGCTACAGGATTAGAAGATACATATTTGCAAAGATTATCAGACCCTGCAATTTCATTATTAGATGAAGAAGGTCAAAAAATTACTGAGGGCGAGTTGGGAGGTTCTGGTCAAGATCCTCTTATGGTTTATAGAGCTGATCGTTCAGGTGCGTATTTTATTGCAGTTGAAAGTGCCAGCGGAGAATTTACAGGTAATTATCAAGTTACAAAATCAAGCCTTGATGAATTTGGAGGAGATATAAATACAAACGGTCAACTAAGTTTAAGTCGACCAATTCAAGGTGTTATTAATACAGAAGGTGATCAAGATTGGTTTAAAGTTAATCTTACAACTGGGGAAAGACTTGTTATTGAAGTACTTGGGGGTAGTACCAATAATGGAGATTTAAGAGATCCATGGTTAGGTGTTTATTCACAAACAGGCCAATTACTTGTATCTGATAATAATAGTGGTAGAGGATTAGATAGTAGAATTTCATGGGCAGCGCCTGCTGATGGAAACTACTACGTGGCAGCGGGTTCACTAGGTAATCAAGGAAGAGGTTCTTACATCGTAAGAGCAAGTAGTAAGCAAGATGATGCCCCTGATCAACTTAGTAGCAGTTTTACCTATAACCTCGTAAGTATAGGTACTGACTCAACTGGAGATATTGAAGTTAGAGGAGATCATGATTGGTTCCAGACTTTACTTCTAGCAGGTAAGACTTATCAAATTTCTGTCAAAGGGGAGAGATCTTTTGATAGTACCTATGACCCTCTAAGAGATCCTGCTGTCAGTCTTAGAGATAATGCCGGAAAATTAATCTTATTTGATGATGATAGTGGTAATGGATTATCCTCTGAAATTATTTATCAGCCTAAACGTACAGGAAGATTTTATCTTGATGTACAGGATGCTACCGATAGATATGATGGCCATTACAAGATAAGTGTTGTTGAAGCAGTAGATGATTTTGGAAATGATATTAATAATGCTTACTTAATTGAAGATGCTAAGGATTTTGAAATTAATGGAAGATTAAATTATAGAGGTGATTTAGATTTATTTAAAGCTGATCTTCTAGAAAATACAGTTTATAAGATTGATCTGAAAGGGATAAGTTCTGATTCAGGTACTTTAGGTGATCCATTATTAAATATTTTAGATAATTCAGGGATATCTATTTTTCAAAATGATAATTCAGGTGTAGGAAATGATTCTGAATATTTCTTTATTAGTGAATCAAATCAAACTATTTACCTTGAAGCTACTGCTCCTGCAGGACAATTAGGAACTTATACATTAGCTTTAGAAGAAACTGAATTACCAGTTGATGATCATGGTGATGACAAAAATACTACAAGCTTAATTTCAATTGGAGAAACTGCAACAGGAAATATACTTAATTCAGATGATAAAGATTGGTTTAAGATTTCTTTAGATGCTGATCTTCATTACAGATTTGTCCTTGAAGGAACAGATACAGGTTCTGGTACGTTAGAAAATCCATTTATCAAAGTTCATGATGAATTTGGTAACTTTGTTGCTGGTAGTGATTCGGGTACTTTAACTAGAAATGCTGCTTTAGGTTTCAAACCAGAAACCAAGGGAACATATTTTATATCTGCAAGTGGGGCATCATCTGAAGATACAGGAACCTATACCTTAAAAACGTTTGCTCCTGATGAGGCCGGGGTTGGGTTGGATAATGCTATGAGCATTAACCTAGATACAACAATAAGTGCAGGTATTCAATCACCTACAGATTCTGATTGGTTCCGCTTTAGTGCTAAAGAAGGTGAAACATATACACTTTCCGTTGTTTCAGATGCAACAGGCTCTACAAGTGCTTTGCCAATTGCAATAACTGAATTATTTGACAGTACAAAAACATCAATAACTGCCGCAGACGGACGTTTTACTGACGGTAACGCAACACTTGCTTTTAAGGCAGAGTTTGATGGTGAATATTATCTCGCAGCTAGAGGATACAGAGGACAAACCGGAAATTATACACTGTCTCTTTCTGAAGGTAATCAAGCAGATGATGCAGGATTGGTTCCATCCAAATCAAGAGTCCTAATAGTTAATGAGCAAGAAACAGGTTTGTTAGAAGTAACAGGTGATAGAGATTTATTTGCTGTTGATGTACTGGAAAATCATACTTATAGATTTAGATTGTCTCCTGAATATAACGGAATTCAAGCACCTTTAATTGACCCAAGATTAAGGTTGCTAGGGGATACGCAAACATTTATTAAGGCTGCTGGATACGACTTTATTGCAAATTCTATTACTGTAAAATCAGATTCTGTTGTTGTTTCAGATTCAAATAATACAGAGGTATCAAATCCTTATCAAAATCCCTATCAATCTATTCTCGTATCGCAATCAGATATTACTACCTCTTCAGATGGTAATGTTAAAATCCCATTGCAATATGATATTTCAGATAAAAACAATGCTGTAACTGGGCTTGGGTTACAAATTCACTACAACTCAAGTGCAGTAAATCCTACTGGAGATATTAAAGCTGGTCTCACAGGTTTATTCTCTACAAATATTTTTGGTGCGCCATCAATTATTGATGACTCAAACAATTTAGATAGTGATGATGATACAGACAAAATTATTCAAATCAATTGGGTAGACATAGCAGGTAATTGGCCATCTACTGATCTGCCTTTAGCTATAGGAGATTTTAATTTTACAAGAGTAGATGATTCAATAGAGTCAAATATCAATTTTACTTCTTTAGATTCAGAAATAGATAGTAATGATAACAGAGAGATAAAGACTGGGATTGACTTTTCAAGTGAAATTATATATACAGCACTAGCAGATGGGACTATGTACCTCGAGGCTGGTGGAAGCGAAGATAAGTGGCAGGGAATATACAACATTCTTGCTAGTGATTTGGGTAACTTAGCAACAGATGATCATCCCTCTACATTAAAAGACTCGGATCCATTAGTAATAATTGCGGGTCAACAAAGAACAGGTGTAATTGAGACCACTGATGATTTAGATCTATTTACACTTAATTTAAAAGGATCTCAGAATTATCAAATATCTGTAAGAGGTGAAGTTGGAAACGGTGGATCCTTACCTGATCCTAGATTCAGGTTACTAGATAAAGATGGTAACGCAGTTGCAGCGGCTTTTGATGGGATTGCTAATCCAGATGCTTCTTTAAATATAAAAGTTTTAAATGATGGTAAATACTATTTAGAAGTGTCTGCTGATCGTAAAGAGGATGAAAATAGTGCTTTAGACTTTGGTGAAGCTATAGATGTTAGCTCAAGTAATATAGGATCATACACTGCCGAATTAACTGAAGTAGTTAATTATTCAGAAGATGATCAAGTCGAATCTAATAAAAATACAAATGAAAAGCTCATACTTGGAGAATCATTTGTAGGTAAATTAGTTGAGGCTGATGATGTTGATTGGGTCTCAGTAGATCTTACAGAAGGCGAACTTTATATCTTTGACGCTAAGCCAAGAATTGTTAATAAAATTGGAGCTTGGAATCCAGCTTTAGAGTTGATTAATTCAGATGGTAATAGAATAGATCTAGATTTAGATAGTGGAGAAGGTGATGCTGCCAGAATTACATATAGAGCTTCTTCCACAGGAACTTTCTATCTATCAACTAGAAGTCAAGATGGAACTTACGGAACTTATGAATTATCTAAAAAACTTTTAGAAAGTGGATCAACAGACCCATATGAAATTTATCAATGGCATTTATCAAATAAAAATGGTCTAGATCTTAACATCCAAAGTGTCTGGAAAGACGTAAGTGGAGATGGTGTTTTAGTAGGGGTAATAGACGATGGAATAAATTATAAACATCCAGATTTGAATGATAATTTAGATTTTATTAGGGACAAAGGCGAGAGTTGGAACTGCATTACTGGTATGGGTGTAGTCTATCAAGATGCAAATTTAAGAGTAGCCCCTAAACCAGAAAGAGGTCATGGGACAGCTGTTGCAGGGGTTATAGCTGCAGAGAAAAATAATCAAGCTGGTGTTGTTGGTGTGGCTTATGATTCTAAAGTTGCAGGTTTTGAAGTTGATTGGTCTACAAAATCTATAGCAAGCATGCTTAGATCTCAAGTCCGCCTCGATATTGGAGGAATGGACGTAACCAATAATAGTTGGGGTTTCACAAGTCCATTTGGAGATGATTTTGATTCTCCTCTAATGGAACCTTTGGGAGAATCCTTGGAATATGGTGTGGATGAAGGTAGATATATTGAAGAAGTCGATTCTAATGGAGAAACAGTTGGTACATATTATGGATTAAATTGGGTATTTGCAGCTGGTAATTCAAGATCAAAAGGTGATAATACCAACTACCATAACTTCCAAAATAGTCGTTATGTAACAACTGTTGCTGCAACTAATTCATATGGTCAAACTTCAAGATTTAGTACTCCCGGTGCATCTATTTTAGTAAGTGCTTTTGGTGAGGATGTTTTCACAACTTGCTTAAATTGTGCTGGTCCAAATGATCCAAATGGATATGGAAAATTCTCAGGAACTTCTGCAGCAGCGCCAGTAGTTTCTGGTGTAATAGCTTTAATGCTTGAGGCTAATAAAAAACTTGGCTATAGGGATGTTCAAAATATACTGGCTTATAGCGCTAGGCAAGAAATTAGTGAAGGGTTTAAATATAATGGTGCAAACAATTGGAATGGTGGTGGACTACATATAAGTCATGATCAAGGATTTGGATTGGTAGATGCTCATGCTGCAGTAAGGCTTGCGGAAAGTTGGGATCGTCCAGCACAGGTTGCCGCTAATGAGCAGATGGTTGTTAGAAGATTAAATAATAGTGGAGCAATTCCAGATAATGATACTTCAGGAATTAGCTTTAGTACTTCTATTGAGAGAGACTTAGATGTTGAATGGGCAGAGGTAGAATTAGATATAAGACATGAGAGAATAGCTGATCTTGTTGTTGAAATTGTATCTCCTAGCGGAACAGTTTCTCGATTAATTGATAGACCTACAACAGCTCCAAGTAATCCTGAAGGTATTTATGGCCCTTATAGTGGTATGCCAGATAGAATTATATACACTACAAGTTCAAGTCTATTCAGAGGAGAATCATCTTTAGGTAATTGGACATTAAGAGTCTCTGATCAAAATGCTGAAATTAGTGGAGAACTTAGACAATGGGGTCTTAAACTTTATGGTCAAGAAGCAAACAATGATGATATTTATATATTCACTGATGAATATCAAAAGGTAGCTGATGCAAATAGGTCCGCTTTATATGACGTTGAAGGAAATGATTGTATAAATGCCGCTGCAGTTACATCAGCATGTTTTATTGATCTTAATGATGGAGCAGCAAGTCAAATTGGATTAAGTGAGTTTTTAATTGCAGAAAATGTTTTTATTGAAGATGTATTTACAGGCGATGGCAATGATTTTATTACTGGTAATGAGAAGAAAAACTCACTTCATTCAGGAAGAGGTAATGATAAATTTATAGCAAGTGGAGGAGATGATTATATTGATGGTGGTTTTGGATACGATGAGATTATTTATGACGCAAATTATGCTGATTTCGAACTTCTACAAGTTGGTAACTTGTGGAATCTTATAGATATAAGATCTACAGATATTGATCTTCATTATGGTAGAGAGACATTCAAGTCTATAGAAAAATTAGTATTTCATGATCAAGTTTATGAGTTGAATTTAACTAATTCAAAACCAGTTCTTGCTACTCCTATTCCTGATTTATCATACGGATCAGATGTAATTTTTGATTATACCTTTGATAGTGGAACTTTCACGGATGAAGATGTTGACAATGGTAGTGGAGACAGTCTTGGTTATACTTTGAGAATGGCAGATGGTAAGGATCTACCAGGCTGGTTAAATTTTGATAGAAATCAAATCAAACTCACAGGTGAGCCTTATCCTGCAATAAGTGGTGTTTATAATCTTGAATTAAAGGCTACAGATATTTTTGGAGCAAGTGCTGAGGATCAATTCTCATTGACTATTGCTGGTACAAGTTCTGATACAAATGAACCTGAAGCAGAAAAGAGAGTAGAGTGGGGTTTAGAAGTTATTAATCAAGAAGAAGAAGATCAAAAGGTAGTAAATGTAGGAGATTCTTTTGAGATCTCAATAAAAGCAAGTGATATTTCTGATGTAAATCCGCATTCAGTTTTCTCAGCCTATACCGATCTTCACTATGATTCAAGTCTTATTAAGGCTGTATCGATTAATTATGATGAAAACTTTAGCCAGATAAATTCTGGAACAATCGATAATAGTCAAGGCTTAATTGCAGATTTAGGAGCTAATTTAAGTAGTTTCCAATCTGTTCCCGACCCTTCAATGTTAACAGTAACTTTTGAAGTCTTGAAACCTGGTGTTGGAGATATTAGTTTAAGGCCAAATCAATCTGAATATCTAGAGACTACAATTTTTGGTTTTGATGGAGATCAAAGAGCCTACTCAAAATACATATCTGAATCTATCACCTTTAATGCTCCAGACCCTGATATTGCTGTAAGTTCATTTGAAATTAAAGCTAACAAAATCGCAAGTGGTATAGCAGAAATAAGCTATCAATTATCTAACTTTGGTCAGGTAGATAGTAAGGAGTTCTATTTGAAAATTTATCACTCTGATGATAATGAATTAGATAGAGAAAATGATAAACAGATATTTAACAAGCTTTTTGCCGATGGAGAAATTGCTGGTGAAGGTGCTACTGATGTGATTACTGGAGAGCTCCAAGTACCTGTTGCAGATTTATATTTAAATGCTAAAGCTGAGGATGTTATAGGCCCAGAATTAGGGAAAACTAGTTCTAGTAAAGATTGGCTCTTTATGGATATTGAACCAGTAACGGAAGATGCAGATTCAATATCAACTAATAATACTAAATCTTTAGAGGTAACTTATTTCCCTTGGGATATAGATGGTAATGGAAGAGTAACTTCTGTTGACGCTATCACTATGGTTAATAATATTGGCGAAGCTCCTCTAGTTAATGGGGTTACCTCTATTTATGATCTTAATGGTGATGGCACTGTTGATCAGATAGAAGTTATGGATATCGTCCAAAGAATAGGATTACAAGTTAACAATGATGTTAATGCTATTGCTTAGTAATAGTAAATCAATGAAATTTAATTTTTAATATTATGAGTTATAGGCATTCAAATTTATTTACTTCCATTGAAGTCAGTGATATTACACCAGATAAGTCAAGTTCAGAAAAATTACTAGAAGTCAAGGTACTTGCTTGGCAAAGAGATAGGGAAGATGTTGATAAGAAATGGTCTTTATTTAGTTGGTATGGGGATGTTTCTTTCGAAGGAGATGGTGTAGAAATTGTTGATATAACAACTACATTAGAATATACAAATAAATTTTTTGGAAAAGATCTAAGCGAGGATAAAAAATCGATCAGCGGTTTAGGTTTTACTCAGGATCCGTTCGCATCCCATAATCCTGCCAAATTTATTGCTGGCATTATTACTATCTCATTAGCTTCAGAATTGTCTGATGAAAATCCATTGACAATTAATGTTAATCCAGTAAGTAATGAAAGAAACCAAAATAATGTTCCACTTAAAACAGTTGCTGCTTATAAAGGGATCCCGCCTGGATTAGATGCAAATCTAGATCTTAAAGATCGTATTGGTAAGCCAACGATAACTTTAACTGAGATTCCTGAAGAAAAAATACTAGTAAGTGATGAAGGGAATAATCCTCCTTCAGGAGAACTTACTATTGATGGGGAACCAAATGTAGGCACTAAACTTACATATAGTTCAGAGATTTCTGATCCAGAAAACGTATCTGGAGACATAACATCTACTTGGCAAATATCGAAAAATCAAAAATTCTGGGATGATATTTCTTCTGAGGGAAATTACACAATAAAAGAGGGAGATATTAATAAATTTTTGAGATTAAAATTAACTTATCTTGATGGCGAAGGACTTGAGGAGTATGTTTTTTCTGATTCTATAAAAGTAAATGAATCGGGAGATGATCTTATAATTAATGGTCCAAGTGGATCAGATATATTTGGTGGATTCTCATCTGTTGAAGAAAATAATTCTTTAGTTCATAATTTCACCTCTAATAAAACAGTAAATTGGGATATCTCAGGAGGAATTGATAAAAATAGATTTCAAATTGATCAAAAGACTGGTGAGTTAACTTTTAAAGAGGCTCCAAATTATGAAGACCCTTTAGATTACGGGAAAAATAATCAGTATGATGTAATTGTCCAAGCGACTTGGGCTTCAATTTCAGATATTGTTGAATTTAATCCAGATATAAGTAATCCTACAGGGGTGAAATCTGTTACCGTAAATAAAAAAGTTGATGATAATTGGGTTAAGGTTGCGGAAAAAAATGGAACGGAACTCTTTGATTCAGATGGAAAGCTAAAAAAATCGCTTTCATGGCCTTTTAAAACTATAGATTGGACTAGTGAACTTCAGTTTCAATCTATATATGAAGATGCTGAAGGAGAAACTCATATAAGCAATTCCTATTGGGAAAGGTCCTCATCGGATAAGGAAGGGATATTTGTTGTAGATAGCTTTGATTCCTCTTATCAAGAAAAAAATGTTGATATTGAAGATCTTGCCGGCACCCAAAATGGCGCAAATCAATATACAAGAACAAATTATTATTCTGGATCAGGCGGATCACTACCTTCTAATAATATTGAATTTAATACCGAAAATGATTCTTTTAATTACTATACGAAGTCTATAAATGAAAATAGTTCGTCTTTTAGTAATGAAAATCTTGATAACTATTTTTCAATCCGCTGGGAGACTTATATAAGAATTCCAGAAACTGGGACTTATAAATTTAAAACCACAACTGATGATGGATCAATACTTAAAGTTAGATCAAATAATAAAAACGGATCATTATTAGGATCCTTCTCTGATTGGGAGTACCAAGGAGATACAGTTAATAGTACCGAAAATATGTTGCTGGAAAAAGGCTCTGTCGTATGGGTTAGATTTGATTATTTTGAACATGGTGGTGGCGCAACTGCAAGACTCCACTGGGATAAAACAATTGATAATGAAACCGTCAGCGAGACTATTCCTGTCGAGGTTATGTACCTCTCTGAAGCCTCTGCAATAGGTAAAATATATCAACCAGTAAAAATTATAGAAAAAGTCCAGTACTGGAACGAAGAAGGAAATGTTGCAAGACAAGCACAAAGAGTTACTGTTACTGATTTCGATGAAACAGTTCAAGATATCCTTGATGAAGGAAATGATCAAAGTGATCAAAATACTGGATCTTCAAAGTATTTGATCGATATTTCAGATAATTCTTATAGTTTATATGAAGTTAAAAAAGATCCTGACGGGTTGCAGAATGAGCTCAATATTCAATGGCAAATATCTAGCAATAGCAAAGATTGGAGTGATTTATCAGATGATTTAATATATACTTCTACTTCAGCGGATGAAGGAAAAAAATTAAAAGCAATTGTTACTTATACTGACGACAAAGGTTTTGACGAAGAGATTGAACTTTCATCTGTTAATATTCCTTTTGTTAATGATGGGGAAGCTATTTTTTCAATCTCAGGAGAACTTGAGGTAGGTAAAGAAATAATATTAGGGGAAGATAAAGCGGATCCAGATGGGACCGGAGATTTTACTTATCAGTGGCAAGTATCTAGTGATGAAAAAGTTTGGTCTGAAAAAGATACAAATGATTTAAAATATAAGATCACTTCAAATGATGAAGGTAAAAGTTTCAGAGCAGTAGTAAAATATGATGATGATCAAGGATTCTCTGAAGAAGTAACAACTCCAATAGTTAAGATCCCTCTTAAAGACTCAGGAGATGCTACTTTTTCAATTTTTGGAGAAGTAAGTTTAGGTGAAGAATTAAAAGTTAGCACCGATACCGAAGATCCAGATGGAACTGGTAAATTAGATTATCAATGGCAGTCGTCATCTGATGAATTAAACTGGATTGATATAAGCACTAATGATAAATATTTAATAAAAGAATCTGATATTGATTCGCATTTTAGAGTCGTTATTACATATAAAGATGACGATGGTTTTCAAGAAGAGGTTACAACTGAATCATCTTTATTCTTAACCAATGATGGCGCTGCAAATTACTCTATTGATGGTGAGGCAGCTATTGATGAAACTTTATCTATTAAATCAACAAAAGATGATCCTGATGGTGAAGGGAGACTTTCATATTTATGGGAGATATCATCTGATGCAGGAGAATCTTGGGATAGTATTAGTAGAAAATCTACTATCAAAATTGGCTCTGCGGACGAATTTAGTCTTATAAGAGCTAAAATTTCTTACACAGATGGTCAAGGTTTTGATGAAGAAGTTAAAACAGAAAATTTTGAAATCCCTTATTTCAATGATGGAAGTGCAGCATTCGAAATTACTGGAAATTCTGAAATTGATCAAGTTTTAAAAATTGAGGAGACAAGAGTCGATCCTGATGGAACAGGAGAGATATCAGTTATTTGGCAGTTAACTGACGATAAAATAAATTGGACAGATATAACAACTGAAAGCACTTATACAATTAGCCCTAATGATTTAAATAAAAATATAAGAGCTAAAATTAGTTATGAAGATAATGAAGGTTTTAAAGAAGATGTAATAACTTCTAATACAAAGAAAATTACCAGTAAGCAAACATCAACATTGCAAACATTTGATAGCTCAAATCAAACGATACTAGAATTAGAACTTTCAGGTAAAAATTATATTGATGGTCTTCTTAATAATGAAAAAGGTAAACCCATTAAATGGGTAACTGATCCAGTTTATGGAGATCAAGATAGTAATACGACAGTTATTTCATACAGTTTTCCAGGTTTGGGAGGCAAAGAAGCTCAGTTTGTTTATTCTGATGATTTAGGTCAAAAGATAAAGTCTTCGTCCTTCAATCTAAATCAGCGTGAAAACATAAGAAAAGCTTTTTCTGATATAAGTAATTTTATCAACGTCAAGTTCGTTGAAGTTGAAGAATCTGATTCAGAAGTTGGCACTATCAGATTGGCAATTAAAACCATAACCGATGAGCAGGGAAATTATAGGGAAGGTATTGTCGCAACTGCAACCCCACCTTCCGATAATCCTGATGGAGGAGATATTTGGTTCAATAAAGTTTTTCAGGAATCAAATACTGATCTTACTTTTAAGTCTGGAAATATTTTTACATCTGAATCTCATACTGATATTGGAGATTTAACTGTTCTTTTTCATGAGATTTTTCATGCATTAGGTCTAGAGCATCCTGGCGATAATAGCGAGATATTATTCCCTGAGGAATTTAATTCTAGAGAATATACTCTTATGGCCGCCGATTATAAAGAAGATGAAACTACTATATATACGCAATATGATCAACAAAAAATAGTTAACTCCACCCCAATGGTTTACGATATTGCATCTCTTCAATATCTTTATGGAGCAAATATTTCTCATAATTTAAGGGATACAACTTATATCTATAAATCTAATTCTCCAGTTCTTGAGACTATTTGGGATGGAGGTGGAATAGATACCATAGATCTAAGTGATTTAAGTAATACAAATGATTTATCTCTTATTGAAGGAAGTTACTCTACTTTAAATTATGATGTTAATTGGCAAAAAAATAATAATTTGGCAATTGGATTTGATACAGTCATTGAGAATGCTATTGGAGGAAAAGGTAACGATTTAATTACAGGTAACAAATATGATAATAATTTAGATGGAGGTCCGGGTGATGATGAGATAACTTCTGGGTCAGGAAACGATACTGTAATTGGTGGGGAGGGTTATGATATTGCAATTCTTTCAGGCAATAAATCAGATTATATTTTTGATTTTTCTGAATCAGAAGTAACATTATCTGATAGTAGAGATATAGATGGAAAGGATGTATTCAGATCTATTGAATTGCTTAGATTTTCAGATGTAGATTTCGCTATTACTCCAACTGTCATTCCTACTGAATCATTAATTAAGTCAGAAGATGAAATTAAATTACTTAAGACATTTGTTGGAGATGATAATGTCCTTGAAATTTATATATCCGCTGGTGATGATGATATAGAAATTTTTGATGAACAATTGAATGAGAATGTTGAGACTACATCTCTTTCTCCAGAAGATTGGCAATTTAAATCAATAAGAGATGTCTTAAGAAAGATAAATAATGATATTGGATTAACAGTTAAAGAAATCGATGACCCGAACAAAGCAGATGCAAAAATATTCATTCATGGATTATCTGATCATTATTCATTCTCTGGCAGCTTGGATCCAAGCATTGATGATCCTATTAGGATTAACATTCCTAATGTTGAGGATACCTCAAAAGAAGTTTGGAACAAAATTTTTGTTCATGAAGTAGGACATTTTTTAGGTTTAGAACATCCATGGGATAAAGATGATGGAGATTTTGCATTTGAAAGACAAATTGATAATATTCCAACAATCATGGGCAAGGATTCTACTTACAATGATGAATTTATGTCATATTTCCAAGAGGTTGATATTCAAGCTCTAACTGAAATATGGGGAGAAAATGAATCATCTTCAGAGCCTATTGATGAACCAGATTCTGATTTAGATAATTTAGCCCCAGTCATTACAGGACCTTCTGGGATCTCAGGAGAAGCTTCAAATGCGATAGCAGTAGTTGAAAAATTAAGTGATATTTATACTTTCAAAGCTGATGAGAAAGTTAGTTGGTCCATTACGGGAGGAAGTGACTCAGATACTTTCTCAATCAACAGTGAAACAGGTAAATTAATTTTTTCTGCAGAAACTAGTTATGACGATCCTAGTGATACTAATGAGGATAATACTTATGAATTAATCATAAAGGCAACAGATCTTGTTGGATTTTCTTCCGAACAAAGTATTACTGTTTTAGTAAAACCTAGCTCTACTAATAAAAATAAATTTGGCGATTCCACCTATCAGTTTGTAAAAGCTAATTCGTGGGAGGCCGCACAAAAAGAAGCCCAAAATTTAGGAGGGTATCTTGTCTCAATAAATAATGAAGAGGAAAATCAATTCTTGTTGGATAATTTTTCAAACTTCCCAAATTTTGATTCCCTTAATGATTCCGATGAATTTGTTGCTTGGATTGGTTATACAGATGTTCGCGAAGAAGGGAATTGGGAATGGACATCTGGCGATATTTCTGAATATGCAAATTGGAATACTGGGGAACCGAATGAAAGTGGTTTGCAAAACATAGAAAATATTGAAGATTATGCTGCAATATACTTGATTGCGAATGAAGAGCAGGAAAAAAGAGGAGGATGGGAGGATACTGTTTCTTCGGGAAGAGAATACGGAATAGTTGAAATAAAAACTGTTATTGATAATTCCGAATCAGAATTAGATACAACTGCACCAGTGGTGTCAAATCTAAATTTAAGTTTTAATTCTGAAAAAATAGGCTTTGATATCTTAGCTACAGCCTCAGATGATTCTAGTGGGATAGATAAAATTACTATTGGTATTCAAAACCCTATTGATGCTTCTTTATCAAAATTTGATTTAGTTTTTAATAATAATTCTTCTTCTCCAACATATGAATACTTTTTTCCTTTGGATTCTTCAGATTCAGGTAATTGGAACTTATTATCTGTTGAGGTTTCAGATCTTGTAGGAAATAAAGATACTAAGTCAGTTATATTTTCAAATATGAGTGATATAGAAATAGAAGGTTCACTTAATATCCCTGCACCAAGTGATTCTGAAGAAATTGATGATAACGGCAATTCAGATGATACGGATGAATCAGACTCTGATTCAGGTTCAAACGATTCTCTAGAAAATGTTCTTAATGAGCCTTATCAGCATGTTTATTTCAAAAACGAAAAGAACCTCTTTGTGCCAGGTAAAGAGGTAACAGTTGATTTGCAATATACAACTTCAGATTTAGAGAAAGATTTAACAGGCTTAACTCTAAATGTTCATTATAATTCTTCATTATTATCCGTATCTGATTCTTATAAAGATGGGGTTAGCAACGCACTAACTGCTCCAATTTTTAAAACGGCTAATATATCTGATAGAGATAATTTAGATAATGATTCTTCTACAGATAAATTAGTACAAATTGTATGGGGAGATTTTTTAGGAAAATATCCTGGAGAAGATCTTCCAATACAAATTGCCTCTGTCACATTTTTGACTCAAGCTGAAAATGAGATGATTGATAATATTACAGGAGAACCAATCACATCAATCCCCTTAAATCTTTCTTCTCCAGAGACTCCTACTGGCTATGACTTTTTAGGTGGAAAGACATTATTAGAACCAGGTGATTCATATAATTTAGATGTCGATGGAGATGGTAAGGTGACAGCACTTGGAGATGGATTGATGGTTATCAGAAAATTATTTGGAGCTGCTTTTGCTGGAGATGCATTGACTGATAAGGCAATGGCTGATGATGCTACAAGGACAGTTGATGAAATACATGAATACATCACTAGTGCAAGTGAAGCAATGGTTTACGATGTTGATGGAGATGGTAAAGTGACAGCACTTGGAGATGGATTGATGGTTATCAGAAAATTATTTGGAGCTGCTTTTGCTGGAGATGCATTGACTGATAAGGCAATGTCTGATGATGCTACAAGGACAGTTGATGAAATACACGAATATATTTCTGAGTTAATAATCTAATCTCCTTAATAGATAATTAAAGTTCCCATTGTATTTTAATTTTAGAGAAATTATTCATTTAATTATTTATTTTTTTTTCTTCATTCTTTTAAAAATAAAAAACAAAAATTTACCTATCCTTTCAGATTCAACGAGTTCCCATCCTTCTTCTCCAATCATGTTTAATATCTTTTGTAGTTGATTTGCGGGATGAACTTCTTTAATTTCTTTGTATTGAGTTGGAAATTGTTTTTTTATAAAATCTGGACTTAAATAACCATTTAATTTTTCACTATCTTTTACTGGATCTGATTTTGGAGCGCTAGTAGTCTCAACATTTATATTTAATATCTTATATTCCCATTTGATGTTAGGTACCCCTGCATTTGAATTATTCTGTTCATTGGTCATTATCTTTTTTTATTTTTAAAAGAGAAACATATTTCGATATTATTAGACTCTTAAATCTTAAGCAACTTAATTTTCTTTGGATTTCAAAATAATTACTTAATAAGAGGAAATTTTATCTTGACATACGGGTCACAAATTTTTTAAGAATTTAATTAAAAATTGAATTTGATATCGCAGAAATCTACACCTAAGTTATCTATTTTAGAAGTCTTAATTATATTTTTTTGTTTGCAACTCTTATCTAATTCTAATCCAGTTACTCTTTTTAATCTGTCAATTAAAATATTGTATTCATATATTGCTTGATTATATTTTGTTAGTGCAGTTGTGGCTTCTCTTTGACTGTTAATCACTTCTCTTTGTGAAGTTATACCAGAATTGTATCTTAATTTTGATATCTCCAATTGTTCCTTTGTTGAATTTAACTCACTTTGTGTATAGATTAAAGTAGATTTAATTAGATTAAGTTCATTAAATAAATTTTTCAAATTTGTTCTTATTTCTCTAATAGCATTACTGTATTTAAAATCTTCTGATTCGGAAGCAGATAATGATGCTTTTTTAAGATTTTTTGATTTGCCACCATCAAATAATCTCCAGTTGATATTTAAGGAAACAGTGTTGTCATAGCTGGAATCATAGTAATCTTTATCAACTACTCCTTCGTTTAACTGACCTTTTGTAAATTTTGAAGTAAATGTATTTGTAAAACTTAAGGTCGGTTTTGTTCCGGCTGAGGCTATTTTTGATTGATTTAAATTGAATGATTTATTCTCTGTTATGTTTTTTAGTATTAGTTGATGATTTAACGCAGCTTTATAAGACTTTTTAAAGTGTTGATTCCAATAACCAAGGAAAATAAATTTTTCTTCAGTAAATGAATCCTTATTAATATTTAAGACTTTAAATAGTTCATTTTTAGATATTCTTCTCTCTTTTATCTTTCTAGTAAGAAATTGTAGATCTCTAGAATATTGAGATTTTGCTTCAAGAACCTCAAGTTTATTACCTAATCCAGAATCAAATCTTGCTTCAGTATCATTTAAATTTTCTTTTGAAGTAAGTAAAGATTTTTGACCATTGAAAACTTCATTTTTAGATCTTTGAAAGTCAAGAAATTTTCCTCGTGCAGATAATATTAAATCTCTTTTTTTTATTTCATAATTATTTTGAGCTATTGTAAGACGATTTCTCGCAGATGATATAGTAGGCGCTCTTTCTGGATCTATAATATCCCAATTTAATACCAAGGAAGGAGAGTTACTCCATTGGGATGATTCAAAATTGGTTGAAGGAGTATATTTTTTCCCGCTAATATATTGAGTTAAACCACTCGCAACTAAATCAAGAGTTGGATATCTATCAGCCACTGCAGATTTTAAATTATATTTTGCTTCTTGGATTAGTCTCTCGAGTGATTCTAATTCTTCATTTTTTT
>QCLE01000023.1 GCA_003214815.1 Prochlorococcus sp. AG-412-J13
TTCTGATGTTACACGGCTTGTTACACCACCTTTAACAGTTTTTCGATGTTACACGTGTAACAACTACAGTTTAAAATTAACAGATATATCAAGTGATTTTAAGGATACCAATATTACACGTGTAACAAAATCAGGCAATTTTCTTTAACCCGAAAAAAATTCGGGTTGATAATTCCGTCTTTATTTGAGAACAATGTAGTAATAAATACCTACAAAAATCAATTTGATCGTTTATAACTAACTCCTACGAGTGAACCCGTTCCAATTTGTTTACTCTGAGGTTTTACCGTTGATTCCTTATCTCAAGTAGTAGATCTCCTACTCCTGGCAGATTTAAAAACGGTCTTTATTTAATCTAAACTATGAAAAAGAAAATCGTAAAAAAATATTCTGACCTTATACTCCAAGCTAATAATGCTACTGGAGGAAAAGAAGCGGTGGCTTTAATTCATAAGGCAGCAAAGTTAAAAAATAAATTTGATAGCTACGAGATGATGTGGTCCGAGGATTAAAGATTTAATTAATAATGATTAAATCAATCTAAAGGATTCATGCAAAATATTTTAGGTCGATTACTTTAATTATCCGACAGTTCTGGTGATCGACTCGACCAAGGTTGACCAACTAGATCTTCACTAATCCATGGTCTGCAATACCAAGGTAAATTAACTTATCTAACCTTTACGGAAAGAAAGTTAAGTGATCAGAAATTAAACTTTCGGGATTAATTCTGAACTATCTTAAAAATAAAGTCGTTTGTAAAGCATGAAGAAGTGAGTAATCACTTTTACTTTCAAAACTAATTTCTAAGAAAATTCTTAATCTGATTATTAAATAGATCTCCTTTCTGTCGTCACCATTTAAAAAAGACCTCTAAAAGGGTCTTTTTTTATGTCTTAAATTTTATTGATTGACTGTTAATCCACAAATAACTAAATATTTTTATCTCGCTCTTTCGCGATCAGTTAATGCTTTTTCAAAAGTAGAAAAGAAAGTACAAATGCTATTCAATGCAACCAACAAAAAAACTACTGATCTTCCATGTTGATTTAATTGAAGTGATCTTTGAGTCATACTCTTAATAATCTTCGTTGTAATCGGATGGACTACCAGTTAAAGAACAAACAACTGATTCCTCTTTTTTCATTTCTTTTATTTCCATTATTGGTCTGCCCATTTTCTTAAGAACATCTATATCTTCTTTAGTCTGACAGCGAGCAATTATGTTTCCTTTTTGATCAAAGCAACTGTAGTAAGTCATTTTATTAAATGCAATTTAAAGTTTATGGTTGATTTCAGTTGTAGCAATGCAACCGACTCATGACAACCATATTTCTAATTTAGGTCAGCCATAGATTTAAATGACTAAAAAAACATACCTCTTTCCGTACCTAAATGTTCCTCAAACCGCACACATTAGATACGCAGTATTTTAGTCAAATCAATTAGAACAAAGATGTAGCTAAACAAATATACAAAGGAGAATTTATGAGTGGAGATTTCGAAACACTTGAAATTAATCAACCAAAAATTACATATCTAAAACAAGATGACAATACAGAATGGATAGAAAAATTAATCAAGAATATTGAAGATATGAAAAACAAGTTATCAAGAGATTCTTAGTCATTAAATAAAAAAGGGGCTGAAAATTACCAACCCCCCAAAAATCTTAGTAAGCTTTTCGTTAGAAAATACCTGGAACAATTTGACCTGTAAAATAGTAAGCCCCTATTAGAGCAAACATTCCAAGCATTGCAGCTTTACCGTTAAGCTTTTCAGCTTTCTCAGTCATGAATTTTTTAAAGAATTCCATAATTATGCGAGATAGATTTATATTTACAAGTTAATTATTCCTAATAGGTAATTGATGTAGTGTTTCCTACCTAAATTACATTTTTTCTAAGAATTTTATTTTTAATTTATTTTTCATTAATAATTTTCAAAATTTAAGAAAGAAACTTTTTTATTTGATCTTTAGTTTGAATGAGAAGCAATTCAAAAAAGAATTTAAATTTTGTATTTAAGGTAACCGCTTTTTTGTGAGCATTATTCAGAATAAGAGTCCGACTATTTTTTTATGAAAAAAAATTTAGATGAAAATTCTTATGAAAAAAGAATTGAAAATATAGAAAAAGGAAAATCTTATTTAAAAAGTAATGGATTTTTTAAATCAGAATCTAATCTATTCGAAGACATACAAAAATTTATCTATAAAAGGTAATTTAAAAAAAAATTTTTCTATTCACACTTTATTCGCACTTTTAATTGATTTAAAGTCGATCTAACGTAGAGGGATTAAAACCTCTTTCTTAATTATTTCTTCCTGTTATTCTGCTTCTTCTTTAACTTCACTTGCGTTTACCTCTTCCGCTTTTACTTCCTCTTCTTTAACTTCAACTAATTTTACCTTTGGCTCTTCCGCTTTAACTTCAACTACTTTTGATGCTATAGATTCAAACTTTCTTTACTATGAAGATTAATATTGGAACATGGGCTAGACCACCCATTATCAATTTAGTTTCTGAATAATACATTTGTAAGTTAATGAGAACTGAAATATTTAAGCATAAATTTAATTTGATAATTACTTATATTAAGTTGTTATTAAGGGAAATAATTAATTAACAGTCGATCTAAAATGATGAAATCTTTGATCGTCAACGTCCGCCATTAAATCATATTTTTTTAATTTTTTTGTAATCCGCTTATATTCAATATCGTTAATTAAATAAGCTAAATATTTTTCTATAAAATTTATATTGATTTTTAGCTTCATTAGTATACTTTATTTATTAATAGCTAATAATTCTCGTTCTAACTTTTTTTGATTGATAGTCAATCTAAACTTTTTTATGAACACACTACTCATCACAGAAAGAAAAAAAAGCTCGATTATATTTCTAGAAGCAAGCTCTCATGAATAAGTTTGTTGAAAATTTATACGAACACTTCTGTTGCTGTAGTGATACTTAAAATTACAGAAATAAAGAAAATGTAAGGAACTACCTTAAAAGGAACATATCCTTGGCGTTTAGAAATAAAGTCCATTTAGACGAACCCAGGAATAATTTGACCTGTTGTTAAGTAAGCACCAATAGCAGCTATGAAGCCAATCATGGCAAATCTGCCATTGAGCTTTTCAGCAACAACTTTTTCCTTCTCAACTGTTTTTGTTTCGAGAACTTTAACTTTTTTTGAGTTCATAAGAAGAATGAAATCCTACATATAAAATGTAACATTTATATTACTTAGTGTAAAGTAATATTACTATTTATCTTAGATTTTAAATAAATTAAAACAAACTGTCACAGTTATGAGTCAAATTCATCAATATGCTTTATGTAGTTACCCTTTCTAAAATTTAATTTCTTTCAATAAGTAATTAACTTTTTGCATCTTTTTTCACCCATGTTTGATGTTTTCTCTCTCTCACTATCAGTAAATGTTAATATTTGCAGACTAGCATTCTTGCTATCAATTAAGTAAATACTTTTTTATTAATGCCTTTAAACGTTTTTCTGATGAATATGTGTGTAGTTGTTATAGCTTTACTTATCAGAAGGGAGATAAAATTAAGGAAAGCTAGATAAATTAATGAAGGATCAAGTTTTTAAAGAGCATTACATTCCCAATGTCCATGCTATTACTTTATTACTAATGCTTCTTCTATGTATGTGGTTGCCTCTAGCTCTCCGTTTCTTATTAATTATGTAAAACCAGAGTTTATCTCAGTAAAATATACCCTTAAAAAATTAGAACTTACTTTTTCATAGCTCATATCCAAAATTCATTAATTGGTTAAATGTAGATTTTGTTTGTAAGGCGTTAAGAGAAAGACGTTTTTCTTCATTCTTCTGTAAATAAAAAAATCCTTTGTTATCTATGTTTTTCTCAATAGTTACATATTCCTTTCCTTTCCTTAGAATCCAGGGCTCAAATTGGAAATTTTCATCTCCTATTTGATAATCCCATGGATAAATACCATTAGTTTGATTTTTTAGTGACATATTAAATACCTTAACTTCAGTAAAGGCATACTAATACTTTGTGATGGAATTATTGTGTATCTAGAGAGACTGTTATATGTTTCTTTTGTTGTTTTTTCAATCATTCACTTATTTGTTATTACAAGCAAAAAAAAAGACTCTTGCGAGCCTAGGTGATGGGGATTTATATCATGACAAAATAAATGGAAACTTACAACCCCATCAATAGGTAAAATTTATTACATACAAACACCATATGTAGTGCTATTATTTTAAAAAGGCTGGGTGATGGGGATTATCAAGCTTTTAATCGGACGTATCTTACGTCCTTTTTTTGTTGATAAAATAATCCCTTACCTTATTTTTCTTTAATTATTATTAGGAGCAGTAATTAAAAAAAATATTTTATATTAATCATTTTTTTTCAGAACCCCCAATAAATATTTTTGAGGTTGACAATAAATAAAATTTTTCATGAAGAGTATTTGAGAATCGTTTTTCTTCGTAATAAAATTTTAAATCAAGTGGAGAAATATTCTCATCAAACCATTCGTCATATTTTATATAATTATTTTTTGCGAAATAAGACATTTTAAAATACCTTATTTTTTCTACCCTTAGCAACCATTACCACTGGCACTAATAGATATGTAAAGAAAGAGATTAAGAAAATATCTATATTCATTTTAAAAAATACCTGGGATGATCCAGCCAAAAAGACCGTAGTTTACAACCAATGCGAATAAACCCATCATTGCCATTCTTCCATTGGTTCTCTCGGCATTTTGCCAATAAGTTGGTTTTGAGTTTTCCATTTTTTAATTGTTCGTTAATAAGAGTGATTAAATTTTTATAGTGCGTAAGCAATACTTGGTGCTATCGCAGTAGTTATTACTGCAATGCCAAATAGTGATATGGCAATTAGATATGTTTTCATAAGAGTCCTACTTTTCCTGCTGTAATACCCACAGTAAGAAAGAAACCAAACTCTAAAAGGTCTTTAGCACTTGAAGGAACTGAGTTAAATAAAGATGAGATGAAAATCATTTTGGTATATGTTCTCTAAGCTCCTTGGGGAACGTAGTTGTACACCGGGGAGATTAATCCACCGCCATCATCATCGTCATCATCATCATTCCATGGCAAATCACTCAACATTAATGCACTAACAAGAAATACTGTTATGACTGGCATAAAAGGAAAAAGTATAGTGTTAATCCAAGTGTTAATTCCTGCCTCGAGCATTACACAAAGCCTGGAATAATTTGACCTGTTGTTAGATAAGCGCCAATAAGAGCAATAAAGCCCATCATTGCAAATCTGCCGTTAAGCTTCTCAGCTATAACCTTTTCCTTCTCAACTGTTTTTGTGTTTGTCATTAGAACCAACCAGGAATAATTTGACCTGTTGTTACGTATGCGCCAACTGCTGCAACGAAACCGAGCATTGCTGCCCAACCGTTAAATCTTTCTGCTTCAGGAGTCATTTTTATAAAGGGTGATTTATGTAAACTAATATAACATTAATATTAATTAATGTAAAGAAATTGGTTATATATGCTTATTATTATATTAGATCTATACACTTCTGTCACATATATGTATAAAAATAATATTTAAGAATAAGAAATAATTATTTGCCATTTCTCATTTGTTCAAACATGTATAGATAGTATTGAGGATAAGTATTAGTCAAGCTTTCAAGTCTCTCTTCCGTCATTTCCATCCCTTCAGGTAACTTAACTAAATTAGGTATTGCTTTTTTAGTAGCTTCACGACAAGAATTTATTCTGCTAATTACTTCATATCTAATATCATTTTTAATTGATCCATCATTTTCAAACATATTATTTATATCCAAACTGTTTCCATCTAAAAGAGCAATTAAAACTTCATCTGATTTTTTTAAGGCGTCTTCATTTTCTTTCCCTTTGTTAATTTCAAAACTATAAATACAACCTCCCATAGCTACTTCTCTTGCAAGACATTGATCATTTCCAATTTCACTACATGGAAGTTTGAATGACTTTTCTATTTTATTTAAATCGTAACCCTTCTCACCTTCAGGAAAGCCCGCGTAAGCATACGCAGGTAATATTAGAATTAATATAAAAGTAAAAATCTTATTCAAAATATCTAACACTTCTTTTTAAAATAAAAGTATATTTAGTTAATATAAATCATCAAAAAGTAAACCATTAATTTTTAGAAATTAAATATATTAAAACACACTAATCACAAGTAAAATTAACTTGCTGCATCTTCTTTAGCCCATGTTTTATGTTTTTGATCTAGATCAGAAACTAAGTTTTTTTGATACGTCAACTTCAAGTGATTATGAACTAGCTGATCTTTAGTTAGAGTCATATCATTTGAGTAGAAATTCAATGGTTCAACTTTTATCACTTTTTTATTTTCCATACATCTTCTCCAAATATTTAATTTCGATTCAATTTATAAAATGCGTTTACAACAAACCCCAGAAATTTAACTTTTTATTTGTCTTTGCTTAATTTACTAAAGTAAATTCTTACATTACTCTCAATTAAATTTTAAGTTCTTTCAATTGGAGCCATAGTTAAACCTTTACTAACTAGTTGCTCGTGATAAAATTCAGCCTGTTCAAAATTACCCCTCCATACTTCTGCGGAACCTGACTTGTCTACTTTAATGGCTAGATCCCATGATCTCTTTTCACTCATTCCTGGAATTATTGACAAAAGGGATTTTGCTACATGTTGAAAAGTATTAAAGTTATCATCCAGAACTATCACTCTTGCTTCTGGATATTTTTGTTTTGCAGTCTTTGGTTCTAAGACTGTAGTAGGTGAAGTGGTAGATAATTCCATCATTACTGTTGTTGCTGTTGATTAGCTACTGACTTTTTAAATTCTAGTTTTCTTGCAAGTCTATTGAGACCAGACCATGTTGCGGTTTTCCGTTGGGCTAATAAAATAACTTTCTGCTTATTCTTGGGAGTTAAATTATATTTATTTAAAAGTTTTCACAAATAACTATCAACAAAAGGTATTAAAAAGTCAATTATATAAATGATCCCTATTAAGTTATCCACTTTTTGGATACTTTTCAACAGCTTTTTTCCACAGGGGTGTGAGTAAACATATTTAATCTGTGGATTACAAAAATTAACTCATTTTTTGTAAAAATTCTTACCTTAAAAGACTTTTGCATCCTTTAATATTTTAGAAAACTGCTTATAAAATACCGTGAAAGAAGAGCCTCGTAAAAAGTTACCTAATAAAAAAATAGTTAAGACAGCAAAGTTCGAGGCAAAAGAACAATTTACCAAATCTTCCTTAGAAAATTTAAAAACAGAAAACGAACGTCTAATTAAAAACCTGATTGATTCAGGAGAATTTAAACCTAAAGATTGATAATAGTTTTTATATTCGCAAAAGGAACTTTGTACGAGTTAAGGAACAAGGAGGTTCGGGAGTAGGTACGTATAAATACTCAGTGAATAATTAAGACTTCCTAGAGTATCTACATGGTTGTCATGAGACTGCCGCGGAAGCTGTAGAAATCAACCATAATTTTTAAACAATAAATATGACCGATCCAATTCTCTATCTTTCAATGTTCTTAGGACTTACTGGAGTGTACGTTTTAATCTCATCTTTTGGCGATGATGACGACGATAGTAATGATGATGGTGAAAGATATATCTACAACCTTGAATACGTAAAGGTAGGCAAATAGCTTTTTATAATTTGAATTATGCTATTATTAATCAATCTCAGGTAGAGATAAGACTAATCAATATTGACCAAGCTAAAGAATTTCTGAAAAAGAATCCCAACTGCAAGAGTCAAATACTTTCTGATAACCAAGTTGTGTTGATCTATCCAATAGACCAAACGCAAAGCATGACATCACTTATTAAAACTGCGTCTATGACCATAAACAAAAAAACAATGAAAAAACTAAACAAAAAATATGCTGAATTAATGCAACAAGCGCAACAAGCTACTGGAAGAAAAGAAGCTGTTGGACTAATACATAAAGCAGCAAAATTAAAAAATAAATTCGATAGCTACGAAATGATGTAGCCTGTTATTGATTGTATATTTAAGATGATTTGTAAAGGATTTCTTAATGAAAAAAGCATTAGCAATTGCAGGAATACTGGCTCTATCAATTACACCAACAGCATCTTTTGCTAATCTTGCTAGACAAACTGAAGATAGACAAACTGAAACTAGACAAAATGAAATTGCTGCTGGCGAACAATTTGCCACCATGTATGAAAATGGTAGAAGTTTAATTGGAACCAACTGGACTACCTGGACTGAATGTTACGTCAATAATCATCCTGACTTGATTTCAGAGCTCCCTAGATGGGTTTGGAGGGGAGAAATTTCTTACACCTTTCCAGATGGTACTGATCAGATTTTTTTTGTAGGAAACTTAGAGCAAGCTGGACGTCTTCATTACGTCTTATATGGATATGTTGAAAGGCGTATACCTAACTGTCCTGCTAGAAATTAATTGAGTTTAAAAATTTTTAAAAATAGCTTTTAAATATACTTGTCTTCTTCCAACCCTCTTCCAATAACAGCTTATATTCCTTTCTTGCATCTTCAAAGACTGATGAACATATTTTTCAAAATCTAATCTCTTACAACAAGTGATTAAGTTGCTGCATCTTTTTTCGCCCATGTTTTATGTTTTCGGTCTAGATCAGAAACTAAATTTCTTTGATATGTCAACTTCAAGTGATTTTGAGCTAGCTGATCTTTAGCGACTTTCATATCATTTGAATAAAAATTTAATCGCTCTAATTTTATCTCTTTTTTATTTTCCATAAATCTTTTCTGAATATTAAATTTCGATTAATTTATAAAATGCTTTTACAGCAAACCCCAGTAATTTAATTTTTTATTTGTATTTGCTTAATTTATTAATGTAAATACTGCGATCAATCCTCATAGTCAATTTCATAATCTTTTATGTCCTCATAAAGCGTACTAAAAGACTTTTCTATTAAATCCTTACCTTTCCTGGTTAGTTTTAAAAGTGTTCTTCTTTTGTCTTTAGGATCAGCTTCTTTTGAAATTAAACCTAAGCCACCTTTGCCTAGTCTGTGATATCTACTTAAATAGTCTGTGAGTCTTGATGCGCTAGCTTTGCTCATTTTAAAGTGTTCCTCAATATTCTTTTTACTGCAATTGTTATAGGTTGCTACGAACCAAAATACTGCCATTGCTTGTAGTGGAACATCCTGAGTTTTATCCAACTTCATGAACATATGGAGTACTCGTAACAGGTTATACGATTCTGTATCTATCTTCAGTAATTCTTCTAGTTTTGACTGTGTCATCTAAAGTCCATTCCTGTCTCTATAACGTACATATTAATATATTATGTGTCGATTTGTAAATATAGATCCATTAGTGGATAGTTTATGCTATATTAGTAATACTAGATCTCCATGTATAAAGTCATACAAGAAGACATGAAACTCTAGTAAAAGCATTCGACGCTAAGAAATAATTATTTAATTTTTACCTTAAAGAACCTAGAAAATTTAATAAAAACTCTTGATCGTATTAAAAGGAACTTTTACTGGAACTAAAGATGCGCCGTAATGGGATTCGACTGATCTAATTAGCAACCAGTAAAAGAAATTAACTAAAGCTTTCTCCACGAAGAATTTAGTCACTGAACTAAATAACCTTATTCGAAGTGTATTAGCAATATACAAAACTCTTATATCCACCAATCAAAACATTTGTATCACTACGATATTCATGCTCATGTAAGAAGCATCATTGATAACGGCAAAGTTAGGACTGAGGTGTATGACGATGACTAGATTAGAAAAGCTGACAAAGATAGGACTTAACTCTGAAGAATCAGCTAAGGTTTTGATTTATTCTGATCAGGGCTTACGTTGGATCAAGAATACTGACGGACTTAATCATCAAAAGGAGATGGATAAGTTGATAGATGAAGTAGTTTCTAAACCAAGAAAACAGATTAATGATTTCGTTGCGTTTGTTAAAGACAAATACTTTGCACCAGAAGGCGAAGAAGTAGATAACGAAGACTTTATTAGAAGATGGAATGGAGCTTATGAAGTTCTGACTTCTAACTTGAAAGTTAAATCAACGTAAATACTGGGGTTTAAAACTCTCGTTGTTCCGTAGACAGTAAGTAAGTTATTGATACGACTAACTTTACCAATAAAACTTAGAGTAAATCTCAAAAAACCTTAGAGTAAACACATGAATCTGCGGTTGATAAGCTGAGCTTATAGGGGTATTAGAGTAAGTAATTATACCCACATTCCTTCATCCTTAGTATTAGATTGATTTCAAGATTGCATTAGGAAGCGTCTTAGCCAAACAAACCAACGGTGAAACAAATGGACTTTATTTCCAAGAAACAAAGATACGTACCACTAAAAGCAGTGCCTTACATCTTCTTTGTTGCGGTTGTTTTAAGTATCACTACAACAACAAACACATTTGTTTAGGTTTCTTACCTAACATCGTCATGAGAGTCAGCTAGTAGGGATACAGGCTGGCTCTTTTTAATGCCAAATTTTCAGTTAATATAAAGCGAGCTTGTAAACTTTCTAGATCACTCTCAAGCGATCAGTTTAATAATTAAATATTTACTCTAAGTTTACTCTAAGTGCCACTTATTCCTGCAATCAACTGATATGACTGAACCTAACTACTGGCTAATGAAAAGTGAGCCAGTCTGATTTCAGAGTGGATCTCAAGGATTTGTGATTTTTTACCCAAACTTTAGCCAAACTTTTAAACTTTTAAACTTTTAAACTTTTAAAAATTATCCGAATCCCTTAATCATTTTTTCTGATTGATATCCTGATTTCACGAATTTAGTATTATCAGTCAATATTTAAATGATTTTTAAATAGAGTTTTTGGTTTTTTTGAAGTAGTTTTCTTAAGATATTCAGGGATATAACTATATGAAACTAATTTCTCATCAGCATTATGAAAGTAGTTTTGAAATTCATTAAAGTACTTCTGGGTTAGAGTGAGGGGTTTTTTAATCTTCATTTTTTCCTCCTAATTAGTAATGAAAATAAGGAATTTCTTCTAATTTTTTTGGAATAAAAGAACAGATGCCAAATTGCATACATTCCATTTGATCATCAGTCAAAGCTCTCGAGTTTGAATTCCGACCTGAGAATGTATCTAGAAAAAAATGTATTGTATTTTGAATCTTATGTTTATAAGGATTTCCGCAAGACATCATTAACCTCCTTTGTTTTTTGAAAATTTTTAAACCCTATTATTCAGCAATGCAATAGGGGTCGCTTTGTGATTTGCTGCAAAAAATTGTTTTGCGTAGATAGGCTTTTTCATATTTTCTATAAATACTTTGAGTCATGAAAACTCCAAAATAAATAAGTAAGACAGTCAATATGAGTAGCTCTAATCCTAAGTTGGTCATTTGATTAACCTCCTTTGATTTGAGTATTATTTAGTACGTTTGATATCTAAAAAGCAAGCGTATGAATACCTAAAAAAATATCAGGCAATTACTTTAATTAACTTCGAAACTAAAAATAAGAATTTATTTTAAATACTAAGTTTCAAATAAATCAGCATATCTACGCATATACAAAAAAATTTATCCGTACTAGCTTCCTATTAGTCAAACGGAGGGATTAGAAATGATCGATAGTCCACCAGAGAAGTTCATTAGATTGGTTTAGGCAGCCGACAACATTAACAACAAGGATCAATGATTTAGGTGCGTTGTTAATTTATTCCGACACATAACTAAGTTAAAGAGATTGTTTTCTAAAGGCAGGATTCAATCTCTTTTTTTATTGGGTTTACATCAAAACAAACTTCTCATATTTATTTCTATTTTGCCAATATTAAAATGCATCCATTACAACCTAAGCAAAGCGGTGGTCTATGGGTGCAAATAATTTCAAAGTAATTAAGATTCATCTACAACAAGAACAATATAGATATCAAGTGCCAAATTTAAAAACCTTTAGATTAGGTACTTTACCTAAAATTTGACTTTATTAGGAAAAAGTTGCTAGATGTTCTGCAGATTGGAGAATTAATTATGAAAAAAGACATTTTATCAAACATCAAAAATTCAGATGCTTTGGAAAGTTTCTTCGATTGCATTACTTCATGCAGTATCAATAGTGAGGGGGTAGACTGTACTACCGCTTGTTATGCTAAACACTTGGAACCAGCTAATATCGATTATCCTTTAAACTTTTTATAAGCAGATTAAGCAAAGTTAAGATTAAATATATTTATATATCTACAGTTTCAGCAATTAAATTTCGCAGCCGCGATATGAAGGGTTCTCTTCACACCTAAGTTTCCAATAAATTACTTTGATATTTGCTCCCTTTCTATATCGTTAATAGTCCTAAAGTATTTAGGAATGATTGTATAAGGAACTCTTTTATTCATGATTTCCTCCTACTTGCTACACCTATGTTCTAACTACCAACGCATATCATTTATGAGTATCAGTATGTACGGTTTAAGGAAAAATAAAGTACGGGTAAAGGACCAAATTTTGAGACTTTTATTTAAATGCAAGTCCTAGGATTAATTCATGGTTGTCATGAGGCAGTTGCAGGGATACAACTGAAGCCAACCATAAATTATTAGAGATCAATTCAAGATATAAAACAAACTCATATAACTAAAGAGATAGTGATGTATTTAAGAACCACGAACATCTATTAGTAACACTTCTAATACCAATTAATAAACAAAATAAAGGGGCATGTGTTTGCCCCTTTCGAGTCTTATGCACTCATTATCTAAAAAGTCGGTGAGTGCTTTTGACTCCTGAATTATTTCTACTCCTGTTGAATTGGAAAAGATAGTCGTGACAACCACAAAGCACTTCTACTCGGGTAAAAATACTCTATTAATTTCAGGTCAATTAGAGGAAAATATAGGTATAGATCTAGGAGGTCTTATGAAGCTATTCAATCAATTTAATATTCTTCCAAAATATCTAACGGCATTTAACTATGCAGGTTTAAATTTGAATGAAACCCCAAAAGAACTTGAGCAATGCCCTGTAGAGTTTCAAACCTACTGGGACAAAGAATGTAAAGACAATCCAACTAATCAAAATTGTTTAATCTATTGTGACTGAGTTTAAATTATTCATCCTTGGTCAATCAAAGTGTTATGCCACCATTCCATTAAGCCTCTTTTTCTCTTAATTCAGGAAAGCAATTAGCTACTTTTAATGACACTCCTCTAAAAGCATTGGACGCCAAGAAATAGCTATTTAATTCTTACCTTAAAGAACCTATAAAATTTAATAAAAACGTTTGATCGTATTAGAAGGAACTTTTACTGGAACCAAAGATTCACAGTAGTGTGATTCGGCTGATCTCATCAGCAGCCAGTAAAAGAAATTAACTAAAGCAGTCTCCACGAAGATTTAGTAACTGACCTAAATAACCTCAATCGAAGTGTATTAGCAATATACAAAACTCTTATGTCAACCTTTTAAAACATTTGTATCAGTACGAACTATTTAAAAACCCTAGAATTTGTTCTAAAAACTGTTCTACATTAAACAAATTTCATGCGATAAACCTATTTTTCAGTATCAATGGCGGGGTTTATACAGAAATTTATGAGGTCGAATATATACGTACATGCAAGGATAATTGACCCCATACCACCCATCACTTTCCTAAATAGAAGCTTTAATGGATAATGATTTTATAAAGGCAAATCTTATATTTCATTCACGATTCATTCACGATTTGCAATATTCTCTTAATCCCTTGATATGAATGACGTTAATTACTGGCTAATGAAAAGTGAACGCGACTAGCTAATACTTGGATCTAAAGAAATCGTAATTTTTTACTCAAACTTTACTCAAACTTTTTTAAATTTGAAATTAATAATTTTGAAGATATTCGGCTGGTCATTATTTTGAATTTGAGAGTCTTTTTTGATCCTTAATCCGTACAATTTTGTTCCTCTAACCGCACACATAAAACTTGAGATTAACTATTCAAATGAATTAGAACATAAGTGTAGTCAAGAGGTAAGTCTTATGGCATTAAACGACACATTTACCATCCAAGAGATGGTCTTGGATACAAAAGATCTTTCATACGATATTAAGGCGAAAGAACTTGAAGCTTACTGGAATAAAGAATGCGAAAAGCATCCTAGTAATAACCATTGCAAAATTTTTTGCGATTAATACTCGAACTTTTTAAGTATTCTTACGCTTGATTTTTATATATCATCCGTACTAAAGCATAGTCAGATAGAAAGGAGGAAAAGCAGATGACTAATTTAAATATAGAGATTCTATTTTGGGCAATTTTAGTTTCTTATCTGGGATTAAGATTTTCTAAAACCTGGGATGGCTTCAAAAAACAGTATTAATTAGGAGGGAAAAATGAAACTTCAAACACAATTCACCGTTCCAAACAAAGGTCTGCGAGATCTTGATTATGTCAATAAAGTAGAAGTTTTAGAAGAAACTTTTAAGAGAGAATGTCAAGATTACCCAACTAAAGAAGATTGTTTATTTTGTTGTAACTGACTATTCATTAATCGGTTTTCATAGCTTATAAATTTTAAAAATATTAATAAATTTTTAAGGAGAGGTTTAACTATGAAATTAAAATTCATGCCAACAAAAATTTTTAGAGAGACTCCAAAAGTTATATTCTTTGATGCAGGATTGGGGGCATCTAATGGTTGTGATGTGGTAATTCATTCTGAAGAAGCTATATCTCCTCCAGATGATTTTAAAGATGAGCAATATTACGTTCACAATCATCAAATTGATCACAACTTAGTTATTACTGGGGAAAGAACATTTGTTTTAATAAATCCTGCATGGGATGAACCTCATCATGTGATTTATTTAAATAGATCTATGGGAGCTTTAGAAATTCCTGTTGGAACTTATCACAGATCAATCTCAGGCAAAGAAGGAAGTATTGTTTTAAATCAACCCACAAGAGATAATTTTTTTGATCCAGCTAAAGAATTTATCCCACAAAAATTAGACCAAATAAGTTTAATAAAGGCAAGAAAAACTCCACCTGTTTATTGGGTTTGGGAAAATGATCAAATTAAGAGAGTTGGGTTTAATCCCTTAGAACGAAGAATTAAGACCCTTGCTTAATATGAACAAAACACAAAAAGGTATTTCAACCAAAATTAATAATTCAAAAAATCTGAATTTAATTATTAATTCTGATACGTATAAATTGGCTTATGAAGATATTGGTTTGCTCAACAGAAACGAAATGCGCGGAGTCAGAATGCTGCTTGAAATTACTAAACCAGATTTAATCCTAGAAGAAAATAAAATTCTTTCAACCATAATAATTTTTGGAGGCGCAAGTATTACAGAAGAATCAAAAACAAAAGAGAAAATTGACGATATAAAAAAGTTAATTAAAAAAAATCCTTCATCGGTTTTGCTTAAACGAAATTTAAGTAGATTAGAAAATTTGCTATCAATGAGTCACTATTATCAATCCGCAAGGGAGTTTTCTAAACTTGCTTCAAAAAATAATCAAAGTAAATCATGTAATTCTCATGTGATTGTGACTGGTGGGGGTCCAGGGATTATGGAAGCTGCTAATAGAGGTGCGTTTGAAGCAAATTGTAAATCTATAGGGTTAAATATCAGTCTTCCCAATGAACAAATCCCCAATGCTTTTATAACACCAGGTCTATGCTTTAAATTTAATTATTTTGCATTAAGAAAGATCCATTTCGTCATGCGATCAATAGGAGCTGTATTTTTCCCTGGGGGTTTTGGAACATTAGATGAATTATTTGAACTTTTAACACTTCGTCAAACAGGAATGAAAAACAAAATCCCAATAATACTTTTTGGAAGAGAATATTGGGATAAGATAATTAACTTCGAATATCTAGCTGATCTTGGATTAATTTCAGATGAGCACTTAAATCTTTTTGAATATGCAGACACCGCATCCGAAGCATGGGAAATTATCAAATCATCAAATATCTCAGATTTGGATAGGTATCCAAAAAATAATGAAGTTTCCCCATACCACCCATCACTTTCCTAAATAGAAGCTTTAATGGATAATGATTTTATAAAGGCAAATCTTATATTTCATTCACGATTCATTCACGATTTGCAATATTCTCTTAATCCCTTGATATGACTGATATTAATTACTGGCTAATGAAACGCTTACTACTTGCAGCTAAATTAAATACGATTGAAAGTCGATCTAAATCTAAATTTAAAGATAAATTAAATGCTTTTTAAATTATCGTTTTAGATTGAAATTATACTACCCAATTTTAGTTATGGCTTACTATCACGTTCATGGCGTTATCCCAGATACTCTTTCGCAATCCGAAGGTTACAAACTCTTTGAACAATATATTGCTTCTGGCGCACCTAAGGATAATTTTGATGGATTTGAACTGATTAGTAGAGTACATGCTCCACAAACTGGAGAAGTTTTTGTAACATGCAAAGCTGACAGTCATCTGAAAATGGCTGAACATTTTGGTATTTGGAGAGCAAAATTTGGTGTTGAATGGAATGTACTTCCCGTTTTTAATGATGAAGAAGTTATTCTAAGAAATAAACAACTTGCTGAAGAACTAGCAGCGATGGGATAATTTAATTGATTGACAGTCGATATAAAATAAGGGGCAATTAGCTCCTTTATTTATGAAGTTAAAAAATATTTTAAAAACTACTGGTGCACTTCATATTTTATTGGGATTATTAATTATTTTCCTACTGATTTTTTCTGTGGAAACTATTGCAGGCAAAGCTTCAACTGAAACATTGCTTCTTGTTAGAGGTACTGCAGATGTTGTAGCAGCTAGTAATTTAGGAATTGGTTGTTTATTGATTATTTGTAGTTCCATAAGAGATAAAGCCTCTTTAAGAAAAGTTTTATCAGGTGAATTAGCTTTGATGTTTTGTTTTTTAGCAGTAGCTCTATTCAATACTTTTAACGCTGGGACAATTGTTGATGGAGGACCTCCTCCGCCTTTTTGGATTGTTTTAATAGTGAATCCTCTTTTATGTATTTATGGATTAGTTAACAATAAAAATTGAAACTCCAACTCCTCCCACCACTTTTCAAACTATTTAAAAAAAGCACATTCCTTTCATCGCTGAATCAAAATACCTGCCCTGTCTTAGATGCTGAAGAGATAAAAAAGAAAGAACAGAAAGAAGCGATAGATAGGTTGTATCCGTAAATTTTAAAGGAAATTTCTTTGGACATAAATAGGAAGTAGCACGGTCACATTGCCCCCGTACCACCCCACGAAAACCACACATAGATAACTAACAGTTAAAACTTAAAACAAATGGACAGAATACAACAAATAAAAGAAGAACACCCTTGGCTTGACTATGAAGATTTAGTAAAGGTTCTTATCTACCATCACCAAGGTTCCTCATGGATCCATAACCTACAAAGAGACAAGCTACAGCAGTCTATGGATGACTTCAGCAAGCTTGTTATATCAAAGAGCAGGAAAGCCATTGAACCCTTTGTAGAGTACTTTCTAGACGTGTACTACAACGGTGTAGATGAGTATGGAAATCAGATAGAAGAATCAAGCAGAGAAGAGTCTTTCGAGCGTAGATGGAATAAAGCAAGAGCTATCCTTTTGAAGAGCAAATAAGCTTGTTGACTCTTACCCTTTTTAGTTGCTATAAATATTAGTATACTTGTACTATATAGCTATGGAGGACTGGCAGGAATGGGATTATTTAGAGGACGAAATATTAGTAAGAAAACGACGGAAGATTTGTATTACTTGCAATCACTTTAGGTACAGCACGACAAGTTCTTGTGTTACCATCCTTACCTGTCCGTTTCATCAAAAGCTTATTCCTCAAGGTGATCATCTAATTAAGCGATGCAGGTATTGGAAAGAAAACAGTAGGATCTTTGCCCCAGAAGCCGCTTGAAATCCACAGAACAAAATTCATCGCTTCTATCATAAAGACAATTACAAACTTCTAATGAAATCTCTTCTTGCAAGTAATAGATCAAAAGCCATATTAGGTATTGGAATTTTAGCTCTTGGTATTGGTGCGATATCAAAAAAAGTTATCAGCTACCCATCAGGAGGATGTATGAAAGGAGCTCAAGAAATGACCTTTAATTTGAATAAATCCATTCTCAATAAGCCCTGGATAAACTGAAATCTGAAAAGTTAAATATGGTTGCTTACCAAACTTTAGCTGCAAATAATTGCTATTAGTATTGTTACAGCTGGTGTACTGGTAAGGTACCAATATGCTTTTTAACCTTGGAGGTACAAATAACACTCAAAACAAACCCCAAAGAAAAACTTTATTAGGAGATGGAATGTTGCTTATGAATTACTCATTAAATAGTTTTATCCTTTTTTTTAACTTTTTAATTGGTTTTGACGTTGTATTGTCGTCCATCTTTTGTCCAATATCCCACTTTAAGTCCACTTGACCACGGATAGTCTTTATAAATCCTTTTATATACCTACTGTTTGTTGACATGGTAGTACTGTCATGTGGACAGGTCTTCACTAAAAATGGACTTATTACCTTTAGGCAAGCGGACTAAATCCTCGTGGAGTTTACAGACTTTAGCCCGCTTTATTTTTATAGCTATGGAAATTTTAAATGGCAACAAGGATCTCAAATAAGACTTACTAGATTAATTAAAATATAATTTTCTCGATCTTTTGTGATCTGTTCCTAGCATTTTATCAATATCTAAATTCAATTGTTGATCCTTTATCCGTATATGTCTGTACCTCAAACCGTACATATCTTTTAGTCAGTTGGTGAGTCTGTCTAGTTAGAACGTAGTAGTAATAGTCATGAGTTCAAATGTCTTCAACACCAATCAGATCTTGTAAAAAATATGTATTAAGTTACAAAGATTCATCTAATAGTACACATCAAATAGGGTTCTACGCTCGCGATGCATATGACTGCCTGATGCTTGCTAGAGAATTTAATTCTTACGTACATGACCATCCAAATTCTGTAACCAGAATCCAACAAAAATTTTGAGGTAATTAATTATGAAGTTAGAAAGATCACCATTCGCAATACAAGATAAAAATAAAAAAGATCTTGATAATGCAAATGACTATTCAACTCTTAAAGATTTAATGAAAGAACAGGGATTATCAACTGACCTGTCTGATTACTGGGATAAGGAACGTACTGATAATCCATCTAATGTTCACTGCTAGGTATACGATGATTAGTTATTGATGTTTTTGCTCTAGTATTTTTACTATATAATTACTTTCCTATTTGTGAACCCACACCTTTCTTGAGTTCATTTTTGAATGACTCTTTGCTTGAGAGTAAGATCTCGTTAATCGAGAATTTATTAAATAATGACTTTCCTATTTGTAATCCCATACCTTTCTTGAGTTCATTTTTATATGCCTCTTTGCTTGAAAGTATGATATCTTCAATCGAAATTTTATTAAATAAGGATTTTCCTATTTCTGAACCCACACCTCTCTTGAGTTCCTGTTTGTATGCCTCTTTGCTTGAGAGTGCGATATCTTCAATGTCTAAAAGCTTGTAAAGATCTGAAAAAAATTTCTTTATTTTAGTTGTTACTTCAAAATCCTCAGCCATCGTAAAAAAAAACAGTTGTATTTATACTATATATAACCTGTGATTTCTTGGCTATAAAACTCATTTAGAGCCATTGGTATGACTTGCTTCTGAGTGTTGCCATACCTACAAAAAAATGCTATAATATTAGCATCGGAAACGAAGTCTAAGGAGACCGTGCTAAGGCACAAAATGAGACACAATCCCGATGAATTATTAGAAGAATAAGTAATAAATTTAGTCAATATATTCACACTCATCACGCCCTAAGAAGGTACTAAAAACGTTTGAGTTTTTCGTTTAATTAACTCACTCAGAAACAATTATTTTTTAATCCACTTTATGATCACTATTACAATTTCAGAAACAACTAAAGAAAGCCCATGGATGACATTGAATCAAGTAGCAAAATATTTTTCAGTTAGCGAAAGGACTATTTCTAGAATGATTGATCACATGAGTTATGGCATTCATTATGTAAAAGCCAATCCATATAAAAAAAGAAGCAAATTAATTTTCCATATTACTCAACTTGAAAAGCTGTGGAAGACTCCAGTGCCTTCATGTAGACAAAAATAAATCAGCATATCTACTCATATACATTTGAAAATAATTATCGTAATTTCATATTGATCTATACAGATCTAAGCAAAACAAAGAGATTGATTTTTTAGCCAGGAAAGTCAATCT
>QCLE01000024.1 GCA_003214815.1 Prochlorococcus sp. AG-412-J13
ATTCCATGATCCATTGAAGAAATTTACACAACATTTTTTACAGGCAATATTCTTTATCCTTTTCCTGTAGAAAAATTTCTCACCACAGTTTTGGCAAGTTCCTATGTATTTTAATTCTCTCCTTTCAATAGGAAATGAGTGCCTCACAGAAATTTTAAAATTCTTCTCTTTCTCATTAATTTCATTCATCTTTTCTAAGAAATTTGGACCATGTATCTCATTTTTTTGTAATATCCTATCTACCCATGCATGAATCATTTCATGACATAAAGTACTGTTTATTTCACTAGTAGATAATTTACTCAAAATAGGTTTTGATAAGATAATTTCAGAATCTACAAGACCATTAATTCGTTTTCGTTTATAAAAACCAGCAGTAGTTTTTAATCTATTATCACTCCATCTAACTTTTACTAAAGGTTGATTATTAACCGCTAGAGAATTTTCGAAATATTGGCTATTAAATTTATGAAATAAAGGTAAAAGAGGAATGACAGGCATTATGGATTAAAATAAGTATTATTTTGACAAAAAAAGCCATCAAAAACGATTTCTTTTCTTAAAGTAATAAAAAACTTAAATCAACATGGATGCAACACTAGTTAAAGATATCGGAATTAAAGCATTATTAGTTGGCGGAGCTGTACTAGTTTCTTTTTGGACTTTTAATGCAGTCAAATTAGTTATAAGCGCCAGAGGAATTAACCCATTGGTAAGAAAGTTTTTTGATCAAATAGCTGCTGGCAGAATTGATGCAGCGTATGGTTTGACTACAAAAACTTATAAAACTCATGTGAAGCGCCAAGACTTTCTTAAATTTTTAGCTAGTTTAAACCTCAATAAATACAGAAATTTAAAATCAGGAAGACCTAGAGTCCAAGAAGATCAAATCATAATAACTTTGAATTTAAAATCAGAAGATAAACAAGATGAGCTCCCATTAGATTTTACTTTCGCAAAAACTGACAATGATTGGAAAATAGACAGAATAGCAAAAGTGAATTAATAATTTCTTGTGAGGCAAAAAGAATTGTTTAAAGAAGAGATAATAAATCAATTAGAATTAAACCCAAGCAGATTAGATAAAGAAAAAATTATCTCAGAAGCAATGGAACAAGGTCTAGATGATTTTTTTGAGGGAATCCGTATGGCACTTGATCCATTGGTAACTTTTGGAGTAAAAATTGTGCCTGAAAAAGAGAATGAAAAAAGTCAAAATTTTTTATGGAAAGATTTTAAAGAATTAGCAAATAAGCTTATTCAGAGAGAACTTACTGGTCACGCTGCTCGAGATGCAATTCTTACGGCTATGGAATCTGCCACAAAAGAAGAGTGGAATGGATTTTATAGACGAATTTTAATTAAAGATCTTAGATGTGGTGTATCTGAGAAAACAATCAACAAGATAGCCAAGAAATTCCCCAAATATGCGATTCCTATTTTTTCTTGTCCTTTAGCTCATGACAGTGCAAATCATGAAAAAAAAATGATAGGAAAAAAGCAAATTGAAATCAAATTAGATGGTGTGCGCGTCTTAACTATTATTAGACAAAATAAAGTAGAAATGTTTTCTCGTAATGGGAAACAATTCTATAATTTTGGTCATATTATCTCAGAAATAGAAAACGTCTTAAAAGAAGATCCTTCACCTCATGACTTAGTCCTAGATGGTGAAGTAATGAGCGCTAACTTTCAGGATTTAATGAAACAGGTTCATAGAAAAGATGGCAAACAAACAAAAGACGCAGTTCTACACCTATTTGACTTATGTCCCCTTAAAAACTTCCAAAAAGGGAGATGGAACACTAGTCAAACAGCAAGAAGTTTATTAGTAAAAGAATGGGTAGCAAAACATTCTATGCTTCTAAGACATATAAAAACACTTGAATGGGAAAATGTAGATCTCGACACCATTGAGGGACAGAAAAGGTTTATAGAGCTGAATAAATCTGCCGTGGAAGGTGGATATGAAGGAGTAATGATTAAAGATCCTGATGCTATTTATGAATGTAAAAGAACACACAGTTGGTTAAAAGCAAAACCTTTCATTGAAGTCACTTTAAAAGTTGTATCGGTTGAGGAAGGCACAGGTCGCAATAAAGGTAGACTGGGAGCTGTCCTAGTAGAAGGGGAAGATGATGGGCATGAATATAGTCTTAGTTGTGGAAGCGGATTTAGTGATATCCAACGTGAAGAATATTGGTCAAAACGGAATCAACTTATTGGTCAACTTGTAGAAATCAGAGCTGATGCTAAAACTAAATCCAAGAATGCGGTGGCTTTTAGTCTTAGGTTTCCTAGATTCAAATGCTTTAGAGGATTTAAAGCTGGAGAAAAAGTTTAATTTTTAAAACATAATATTCAACAAACTAGTAAATGAAAAATGTGGTTTTTAAGTAAAAAAACTAAAAATCTTGGCTAAAAAATGTAAGAATAATTATCAGGACTTTTTGAGAGACTTATGACGAAGAAAACAGTTTTCAAATACATAAAAACACCTTGTGGACAGGCAAAATATATCGAATTAGAAGCCAACAAAACTTTACTAGGTAAATTTAGGCTTTTGTGGTTTATCTTAATTGCATCTATTAGAGATTGGAATATTAAAGAGTAAATTCTTAGGAGTTTTCAAAATATTCTTTGGAGTATTTAGCTGAGAAATATAAAACTAAAAAAGTTGCAATAATTCCAACGATAGTCATATATAAATTATTTGGTGATTGCACATTGTTTAAATCCTGGATACTTTTTGCCAAACTACCTATTGAGCAATAAAGCAAAGTTCCCGGAATTATTCCAAGAAGACCAAAAGCGAAATCTCTAAATTTAACATTATTCAAACCATAAAAATAATTAAGAATACTGAAGGGAAATATCGGCGATAATCTCGCTAAAAAAATTAATTTAAGCCCGCCTTTTTCTACTACTTTTTCCATAACACTTAATTTTGGATAACGGCTAAAAATATTTTTTAGCTTTTTTGCAAACAAACTTTTAGATACAAAAAAAGCAACTGATGCTCCTATGGAAGCAGAAATAAAAACGATAATTGATCCTAAATATGAGCCATATAAAAAACCTGATAATAAAGATAACCAAGAAGCTGGAAGTATTAATAAAACAATTAAAATATAAATGCAAACAAACGAAAAGATCCCAATTCCAGTATTAAAAAAAAAAGACAAATTATAAATATTTTCAAGGAATATATTCATTCTAAATACAAAATTTCAAGTTTTTTAGTAATTCTCTCCATTTGTACCGACCCCTCATTTAATTTAAATCTACATTCATCAACAATATCTTTTGGAGCCTTATCTACGAAATTTTTATTAGATAATCTCTTATTTAAATTATCTAATTCAATAGTCACCTTTTTTAAATCCTTGGTTAACCTTTCCTTTAATGCATCTATATTTACAAAATCCTGAAAAGGTAAGTAAACGTCTAAATCACTAATTATCCCAGAAAAAGATTTAGCAAACTCTTTTTTATCAACAGCATTAGGTTTAAAAATAAATACTTCAGAAGATTTAGTTAAGGTTTGAATATCATCAACTAAAATTTTTAAAAAATCAATCAATTCATCATTATCTGAAATTAAGTAAACAGGAACTTTTTCTGATGGCTTGAGGCCTAATTCAGCTCTCAAATTTCTAATCAATCTAATAATTTCAAAGAGTTTCTGAAAGGAATTATCAAGCTTATTATCAACAAATTTATTTTCTTGGGTTGGCCATTTTTGAAGAGATAATAATTCTTTATCTGGTTTAAGTTGCAGTACATGCCAAAGTTCTTCAGTAATGTGAGGCATAAAAGGATGAATCATCACCAAAATATCATTGAGCACTTTTATTAAAACCTTTTCAGATATTTGTCTATTTTTAATCTCTTTATTATTAAACCTTTGTTTAGCAAATTCTACATACCAATCACAAAAATCATTCCACGTAAATTCATATAGTAGTTTCGCAGATTCTCCCAATTTATATTCTTTCAACAAACCAGTGACCTTTGTATTTACCTTATTCAGTTTAGATAAAATCCACTTATCACATAACTCTAAAGAATTTTCATCACTGTCATTAAGCGAATAATTATTGTTAGAAGTTTTATTAATTAATACAAATTTAGTTGCATTCCATAATTTATTCGCAAAATTTCTTGAAGCTTCAACAGTTGAAGATGTATCTTTTTTTCGATCAAAATCAAGCCGAATATCTTGTCCAGCGCCTGCAACTTCTCGAATCAAAGCAAATCGCAAAGCATCAGAACCATATTTATCAATTAATAGTATTGGATCAATACCATTACCTGAACTTTTACTCATTTTTTTATTATTTTCATCTCGAACTAGACCATGAATATAAACATCCTTAAAAGGAATATTATTCGTAAAAGTATTCCCCATCATTGTCATTCTCGCCACCCAGAAGAAAATAATATCGAAACCCGTTACAAGAACACTATTTGGATACCATTTTTTAAAATCGAGGTCATTTGTATTTGGCCAACCAAGGGTTGAGAAAGGCCATAAACCACTTGAAAACCAAGTATCCAAAACATCTTTATCACGAACCAATTTAATATTTAATCCAAATTGTTTATTAGCTTTGATTAAGGCATCCTCCTCGTTTCTTGCAACGACATATGGAGTATTTTGTTCTATTGTCTCTTGAGAGTCATCTAAAATGTACCATGCTGGTATTTGGTGCCCCCACCATAATTGCCTACTGATACACCAATCATTAATATTCTCCAACCAATCCTTATAAACTTTCTCCCAGCGTGGGGGAATAAACGATGGTTTTTTGGAATCAATTTCATTAAGACATCCTTGAGATATTTCATCCATTTTCAAAAACCATTGTGTTGACAATAAAGGTTCGATTGGAACTTTACCTCTATCAGAAAAAGGAACAGTATGTTTATAATCCTCTATCTTTGTCAAAAGGCCTAAGTTATCCAATTCTTTGATAATTTTCTTTCTAGCCTCATATCTATCTAAATTTTGAAATTTGCCTGCATTAATATTTAAAGTTCCATCCTTGTTCATTACATTAATCTGTTTTAAATTATGCCTTTTTCCTATTGCAAAATCATTTGGATCGTGAGCAGGAGTAACCTTGACACATCCCGTACCAAAATCTTTATCAACATGTGAATCAGCGATAATAGGTATTTCTCTATCAACGAAAGGGACTTTTACTTTGACACCAATAAATTCTTTATATCTATTATCATCAGGATTAACTGCCACAGCAGTATCGCCCAAAAGAGTTTCTGGCCTTGTTGTTGCAACCTCTAAGTACTTATCTAAGTGTTCCCCACTTTCAGAAATTAAAGGGTATTTAAAATGCCATAAATGACCATTTACTTCTTGCATTTCAACTTCAAGATCACTTACGGCAGATTGAGATTGAGGACACCAATTAACTAAATATTCACCTCTATAAATTAAATTCTTTTTATAAAGAATATTAAAAGCCTCAACAACTGCCTCATTTAATTTTTGATCCAGAGTAAATCTTTCTCGAGTCCAGTCAACTGAATATCCTATCCTTTTTAATTGAGAAACTATTCTGCCGCCACTTTGTTCTTTCCAGTTCCATGCTCTTTTAAGAAATTCATCTCTTCCAACATCCTCGCTTGTTTTACCCTCGCTTTTTAATTGTTTTTCGAGAATAGTTTGAACAGCTATTGAAGCATGATCAGTTCCTGGTAAACACAAAACATTCTTCCCTAAAAGTCTTTGAAAACGAACTATAACATCTATCAAAGCTGTATTAAATGCATGTCCCATATGCAAAGATCCAGTTACATTTGGTGGTGGTATGACAATACAAAAAGGTTCCCCTTCATCCTCAGGGTTAGGACTAAACGCCTGTAAACTTTCCCATTTTTCTTGCCACTTTTTCTCTACTTCAAAAGGTGAATAATTCTCTAAAGATAATTGATCATTCATCTCTGTCATATGCAAATTTTATTTCAATAAACTTTTTGTTTATTTTATCTTGATAGCAGCCAATTAATGAAAATAATATTAGTTTGCAAAAAAAGGCACATTAATTTTACAAAAGTTTGAAGCCAGAACCGCAGGAACAACGTTTTGCATTTTTTGGTGTTGAAATAAGAAATCCACCACCACTTAAATCGCCGTAATAATCTAATTTTAAATCTTTCAGTAAATTAAACTTTTTTACATCCGCGTATAAAGTGACTCCTTCCGTTCTTGAGATAGGGGTTCCATTACATTTGCCTGGCCTTAATTTAATATGCAACCATCCTTCGGAACAATTTTTATCCTCAACCAAATCAATTGACATTTCTCCAGGAGAACCTCCATAAGAAGATTGCCTAGATAATTCTGAAGCAGCGCTTTGACTGATTGAAAGATTGACGATCTCAGTCATTAGAAAAAAAATAAATGGGCGATCCAGGGTTCGAACCAGGGACATCCTGCTTGTAAGGCAGGCGCTCTACCGCTGAGCTAATCGCCCTTATAGTAAATCATTCTAATGGATGAAGTTGAAATATTTATACTAAGTATTTAAATATTTCATGATTAAGGCAAAATTGAATTAATAAAATATATCCTATGTCCTCAAAAGATAGATATAACTTGCAAAAAAATTCCGATTTAGAGACTTTAGAGAGCTTTAAAATTTTAATATCTAATGTCAAATCATTGAAAGATAAAACTTGGGGATGCCCATGGCAAAAAATACAGTCTCATAAATCATTGATCCCATTTTTAAATGAAGAAAGTAGTGAATTTATAGATGCGATATATGAAGAAAATGCGGATAACATCTGTGAAGAGTTAGGAGATCTTTTATTACAAGTAATGCTGCATTCTGAAATCGGTTACGAAAACAAAGAATTTGAACTAAATGATGTTATAAAAAATCTAAACAAGAAAATTATTCATAGACATCCATATATTTTTGACAAAAAAGAAAAAGTATCTCTAGAAAAATCGCAACAGATTTGGGGAAATATTAAAAATTCAGGCAAAGAAGCACCTCATATGGAATCATCAATTAGTAAAAATTTAAATTTGAAAATCAAAAATTTACCGCCTACAGTTGGAACAGATAAAATCACAAATGTTGTTAAAGAATATGGTTTTAAATGGGAGAGTACCGATAAGATTTTTGAAAAGTTAGAAGAAGAGATTAATGAATTAAAGGAAGCAATTAAAAGTAATAATGATTCAGACATAAAAAATGAATTTGGGGATATTTACTTTACCCTTCTGAATCTCTCAAACTTTTTAAAAATAAATTCTGAATCAGCCCTTCAAAACACTAATAAAAAATTTTTAGACAGATTTTCAATCATTGAACATCATGCAGGAGATAATATTAAAAAACAAACTCCTAAAGATTTTCAACGGCTTTGGCAAATAGCCAAGCAAAAACTTAAAAGAAAAAATTCTTAAAAAGCAAATGAATCATATTTCAACATGGATAGATGAATATCATAAAGGCTCAAGATTCGGCCTAAATGGAGAAATTTTAATTAAACAAAAATCAAAATATCAAGAAATTATTGTGATTGAAAATGAAAATTATGGCAGAGCTTTAATGCTAGATGGTTGTTGGATGACATCATTAAAAGACGAGAAATATTATCATGAGTGTCTTGTACATCCAGCATTAAGTAGCATTAACGAAAAATCTAATGTACTAATTATTGGTGGAGGAGACGGTGGTACTGCAAGAGAATGCGTTAAATACTCTCAAATATCAAAAATTGATCTTGTAGAGATTGATGAGGAAGTAATCAAAATATCTAAAAAATTTTTAAAAGCAATTGGAGGCGAAGCATGGAATGACAAAAGATTAAAGATTCATATTGATGATGGTGTGCAATGGGTAAAAAAAACAAGAGATAATTTTTACGACGTCATTTTTATAGATTGTTCAGATCCCTCAGAATTGTCAAATTTATTATTTTCAGATTCGTTTTATAGAGAATGCAAAAGAATTCTTACAAAAAAAGGTATCTTAGCAACGCAAAGCGAATCACCTGAATCCTTCAAAAATATTCACATAAGTATTTTGAAAACCCTGAAAAAAATATTTAGAGTCTCTGAAACTATGTATTCTTTTGTGCCTATATATCCGAGCGGTATTTGGAGTTGGACATTCGCTTCTGAAGAAGTTCTACATTTATCAAAGCAAAATTTCATTGAAACCCTGAGAATAGAAAAAGATTGTGAAATTTGGAATTTAAATTTTCAAAATGCAGCATTCAAAATGATGCCAAATAAAATTGTAAAAGAACTCAATTCAAAGAATGATAAAAAATTTATTTGATAACGAAAATGCGATTTTTATGGGGGCAAAAAGAAGTCCTGATGATTGCGCAATTGGTATATTTGGAGTCAATTATGATGGGACATGTTCGTTCAAACCAGGAGCTAGATTTGGTCCAGAAGCTATAAGACAAGTCAGTTCTTGTTTAGAAACATATTGTCCAAATCTAAATAAAGACTTAGAGGATATTATGTATGTTGATTTTGGGTCAATACTTATTGATAAAAATGACTCAAAGTCCGTTATTGAAGCGGTCAAATCAGCAACAAATTTTTTAATTAATAAACGCCTTAGTCCTATTATGCTTGGAGGCGAACACTCTATTACCAGAGGTGCTATTGAAGCATTAGTAAAAAAATATCCAGATTTGCTATTGGTTCAACTAGATGCTCATGCAGATTTAAGAGAATCATATATAGGAAATAAACATAGTCATGCTTGTGCAATGAAAAGATGCTTAGAAGTGCTACCTGAAAAGAAAATTTTGCAAGTAGGAATAAGAAGTGGGACTAAAGAAGAATTTCAAATTATGCATAACAACAATCAATTAGTTAACTTTTGTCCAGGCGGAAATACACAAGAGTTAAAACAAGCTCTCCTACCATACTCTAAGTCGCCAATCTATTTAACAATAGATTTAGATTGGTTTGATCCTAGTTTATTAGCAGGGACGGGAACTCCAGAACCGGGAGGATTTTTTTGGAATGATTTTGAAGAAATCCTGAAAACTTTAAAAGACTTTAGAATTGTGGCTTCAGATATTGTGGAATTATCTCCAGAAATTGATAAAAGTGGAGTTAGCAGCATAGTTGCAGCCAAAGTACTTAGAAGCTTAATTTTGTCATTAGAAAATATGCAATAAAAAATTTCTAAACTAAAGTGTAAAAAAACTAAATTAAAATTAAATATTTCATGGATTTGCTTAAAAGTCCTCTGTATTCAAAATATGTTCAATCCAATGCAAAATTAGTGAATTTTGCAGGGTGGGAAATGCCCATATCATTTTCTGGATTAATCAAAGAACATGAATCAGTGAGATCTTCAGCAGGATTCTTTGATATTTCTCACATGGGTGTAATCTCTATTAAGGGAATCAATCCAAAGGATTATATTCAAAAATTTTTTCCTACTAATTTATACTCCATTTCTGAAGGTCAGGGGCTTTATACAGTAATGCTCAATGAAAAAGGAGGAATAATAGATGACTTAATAATTTATGACCTTGGTATACAAGACAATGACACATCAGAAGTATTGTTAATAGTTAATGCAAGTAGATATGAAGTAGATTTTCAGTGGATAAAAAATAATGCAAATAAATATCAAATTTCGATAACAAACTTTAAAAAAGACAAAGTACTTTTAGCACTACAGGGGAAAAACTCATTCGATTTATTTGAAGAATGGCTTGAATCATCGATCTCACATATCCCTAAATTTGGATGCGAATATAAAATGTTTGAACATATTTCGCCTAAAGAAAAAATCTTCGTTTCCAAAACAGGATATACAGGGGAAAATGGTCTAGAAATACTTTTATCTAAAAAAGCAGCAACTAATTTATGGGATTTCTTAATTTCCAAAAATGTTGCGCCTTGTGGTTTAGGAGCTAGAGATACTCTTAGACTTGAAGCAGGCATGCATCTTTATGGCCAAGACATTAATGAAGAAACTTCTCCATATGAAGCAGGGTTAGGCTGGCTAGTACATCTAGAAAATAATCACGAATTTTTTGGAAGAAGATTTCTTGAAGAGCAGTCAAGATTAGGTATCCAAAAAAAGTTAGTTGGTCTCTCTATAGAAGGTAAAGCAATAGGAAGAAAAGGTTGTGCAGTATTGAAAGGTGAAGAAAATATTGGAACTATCACTAGCGGCAGTTGGTCTCCAATTAAACAACAAGCTATAGCTTTTGCATACATCAATACTTCTCATGCCTTAATAAATAATGAAGTTCAAATATTAATAAGAGGCAAAAAATTCAAAGGGGTTATAACAAAAAGATCGTTTTATAAAAAGAATTATTAACTAAATTTACCCTTAAAGAATTATTATAAGTTATTGATAAATCAATCATACTTAGATGAGAAACAAAATTTGTGAAGAACTCAATAATACAGATATTGGTAAATTAGTTAATCTATGCGGATGGGTAGATAGAAGAAGAGATCATGGTGGTGTAATTTTTATTGATTTAAGAGACCATAGTGGATTCTTACAAATAACAATTAACCCTGATGATGGAGCAAATCTATTTAAACAGGCAGAAACTCTGAGAAATGAGACGGTAATAATGGTTAGCGGAATTATTAATGAAAGGCCCAAAGATTCAATAAATAAAAATTTAAGTACTGGAGAGTTAGAGCTTAAGGTTAAAGATTTGCAAATTCTCAACCAAATTAAAAAAAACTTACCTTTTCCAGTGTCTATACATGATTATGAAAATACAAAAGAAGAACTCAGATTAAAATATAGATATCTAGACTTAAGAAGGGGGAAATTACTAGAAAATTTAAAAACAAGACATAAGATTATTAAAATTGCTAGAGAATTTCTTGATAATTTTGGATTTACAGAAGTAGAGACTCCATTACTTACAAAATCAACTCCAGAAGGCGCTCGCGATTTTCTTGTTCCTGCACGTCTTTCGAATGGAGATTTTTTTGCTCTACCTCAATCCCCTCAACTATTTAAACAACTTTTAATGGTTGGAGGGTTGGACAAGTATTATCAAATCGCAAAATGTTTCCGTGATGAAGACTTAAGGGCAGATAGACAGCCAGAGTTTACTCAATTAGATATTGAGATGAGCTTTATTAGTGAAGAAGAAATAATTTCTTTTAATGAAAGTCTTATAAAAAAAATATGGAAAGAAGTGTTAAATATTAATTTTGATAATGCTTTTCCAAGAATGTCATGGCAAGCAGCAATGGACAATTACGGCACTGATAGACCAGATACTAGATATGAAATGTTATTAAAAGATTTAGGAGAAGTACTAGGTGATATTGGTTTTAATATTTTCACCAAGGCAATTAAATCTGGAGGTTATATAAAATCAATAACAGTCAAAGGAGGCAATTCAAGGATTAGCAACGTAAGAATCAAACCAGGAGGTGATATTTTCCAAGTAGCTCAAGATGCAGGAGCTGGTGGTTTGGCCTTTATAAGGGTCAAAGGAGATGAGCTTGAGACTATTGGAGCAATTAAAAATAATTTAAGTGAAGAACATATATCTGATATTTTACGAATCACAGAAGCACAAGATGGAGACTTAATCCTATTGGGAGCTGGAGATAAACAAATTGTCAACCAGTCATTAGATAGAGTGAGACAATACATAGCAAAAGAATTAAATCTCATAGATAAAAGTAATTGGAATTTCTTATGGGTAACTGATTTCCCGATGTTTGAGAGAAATGAAGAGGAAAATAGATATGAAGCTTTACATCATCCTTTTTGTTCTCCAAAAAATATAAATTCTAAAGATTCTAAAAACTTGAAAAAAGAAATTGAGAACTCCATAGCAAATGCTTATGACTTAGTTCTTAATGGATTGGAGTTAGGAGGAGGCTCATTACGTATTCATGAAGCTTACTTGCAACGAGAGGTTCTGAAAACGGTAGGACTTACTGATAAAGAGATTGATGAAAAATTTGGATTTTTAATAGAAGCCCTAGAAATGGGTGCTCCTCCTCATGGTGGTATAGCGTTTGGATTAGATCGTATTACCATGCTGATCATTGGTGCAGATTCAATCAGAGAAACCATTGCTTTTCCAAAAAATCAACAAGCAAAATGTCTTCTCACAAATGCACCTTCAAATGTCTCTGAATCACAATTAAAAGAATTGGATATTGAAATAACAATGGATGAATAAAATATATATGGATATTCCAAAAGTTTTTTGTTTAAATAAAGTATAAGGAGCTGTGCTTAATTAAAAATATTTAATGTCAAAATTTGTTTTTGTCACAGGAGGAGTAGTTTCTAGCATTGGTAAAGGAATTGTAGCTGCAAGCTTAGGAAGATTATTAAAGTCTAGAGGCTATAGTGTTTCAATCTTAAAACTAGATCCATATCTAAATGTTGATCCAGGAACAATGAGCCCTTTCCAACATGGAGAAGTATTTGTAACCGAAGATGGGGCTGAAACCGATCTAGATTTAGGTCACTATGAAAGATTTACTGATACTGCAATGACTAGGTTAAATAGTGTGACTACGGGATCTATCTATCAAGCAGTTATTAATAAAGAAAGAAGAGGTAGTTATAACGGTGGAACTGTGCAAGTAATCCCTCACATAACTGGAGAAATAAGAGAAAGAATCCATAGAGTAGCCGCCAACAGCAATGCAGATATTATTATTACTGAAATTGGTGGCACAGTTGGTGATATTGAATCTTTACCTTTTTTAGAGGCAATAAGAGAATTCAAAAATGATGTCAATAGGAATGATGTTGCATACATACACGTAACATTACTTCCCTACATCAAAACCTCTGGCGAAATAAAAACTAAACCAACACAACATTCAGTTAAAGAATTAAGATCAATTGGAATTCAGCCAGATTTACTTGTATGCCGAAGTGATAAATCGATCAATGAAGCTCTTAAAAAGAAGCTTAGTGGATTTTGTGGTGTCAGTATTAACTCTGTAATTGAAGCTTTAGACGCAGACAGTATTTATTCTGTACCTCTTTCTTTAAAAAAAGAAGGTTTATGCAAAGAAACCCTGAAGTATTTAGAACTTGAAGATAAAAAATGTGATTTGAAAAATTGGGAACAACTAATACACAATTTTAGAAATCCTGGAGCTCCAATAAAAGTTGCTCTCGTAGGAAAATACATTGAACTTGGAGATGCATATTTATCCGTTGTTGAAGCTTTAAAACATGCATGCATTGAACAAAAGGCTTTATTAGATTTACATTGGGTAAGTGCTGAAATGATAGAAAAAAATTCTGCAGAAACTTACTTAAATGAAGTTGATGCAATTGTCGTACCTGGGGGATTTGGCAATAGAGGTGTCAATGGCAAAATTTCGGCTATAAAATTCGCAAGAGAAAATAAAATTCCCTTTCTAGGTCTGTGCCTTGGTATGCAATGTGCAGTTATAGAATGGGCTAGAAATGTAGCTAATCTTCAAGATGCATCAAGTGCAGAACTAGACCCAAAAACTCCAAATCCAGTGATACATTTATTACCAGAACAGGAAGATGTAGTTGATTTAGGTGGGACAATGAGACTTGGAGTTTATCCATGTAGATTGACAAATAATACAACTGGAAAAAACCTATATGATGAAGATGTTATTTATGAGAGACATCGACATAGATACGAATTTAATAATTACTACAAACAAAGTTTTTTAAATTCTGGATACAAAATTAGTGGTACATCACCTGATGGCAGATTAGTTGAGTTAATTGAGTTAGAAAATCATCCTTACTTCTTAGCATGTCAATATCATCCTGAGTTTTTATCAAGACCTGGCAAACCTCATCCATTATTTAAAGGCTTAATAAAAGCCTCTCAAGAAAAGTTAACTCAATCAAATTAATATTCTTTATTTTTTTGAATGAAAAAATGACAAATTTTTTACCCTTAGTCGAACAATTTCATTCATTGCAAGGTGAAGGTTATCACGCTGGGAAAAGTGCTTTTTTTATAAGATTAGCTGGTTGTAAAGTTGGGTGTTCATGGTGTGATACCAAGAATTCATGGGATGAGAAAAAATACCCCTCTATATCAATTGAAAAAATAATAGACCGTATAAAAATTGCCAGAGAAAAAGGAGCGTCTTTTTGTGTTATTACAGGTGGAGAACCTTTACAACATAACTTAGATCAGTTTTGCAAAGCCATAAAACAAATGACGATGGTAGACGCACAAAACTCAATGAAAATACATATTGAGACAAGTGGAGTTAATTCGATATCAGGAAGTTATGACTGGATTACTTTGTCTCCTAAAAGACACTCACCTCCAAAAAATTATTTTTTAAAAAACTGTAATGAAATAAAAATAATCATTAATGAAATAGAAGATATTAAATTTGCTATTCAAATAAAAAAAGAGACTTTAAAACAATATCAATTTTCAAAAAGAAAAGATGGCTTAAAAAAAGAAGATAAAATTTTTTATTTACAGCCAGCATGGAACAATAAGAATGGGTTTTCTCTTGCTATTGATTTCGTAAAAAATAATCCAGATTGGAAATTAAGCCTTCAAACTCACAAATACTTAAAAATTAAATGAAATTATATGACTCTTAAAAATAAATCGATAGTAGTTTTATTATCTGGAGGTTTAGATTCTTCTACAGTAACTGGAATCGCAAAAAAATCCGAAGCTAAAATTTTTGGACTTTCATTTGATTACGGTCAACGACATAAAAAAGAATTACATTCTGCATCAATAATTGCAAAACACTTTGATATCGAAGAATTTAAGATCATTAAGCTTGACTTATCTCTATGGGGAGGTTCTTCATTAACTGATACTCAAAAAAATATTCCTATAGAAGGGGTTCAATCTAATAAAATTCCTAATACTTATGTTCCTGGGAGAAATACTATATTTATTTCCGTTGCACTAAGTTACGCCGAAGCAATAGATGCTGATTTTATAGGATTAGGAGTAAATGCACTGGATTATTCTGGTTATCCAGATTGCAGACCTGACTACATTAAAAAATTTCAAGAATTAGCAGATCTAGCCAATAAAAGAGGAAGAGAAAATAACCCAATAAAACTTTGGACACCTCTATTAGATCTAAATAAAGAAGAAATTATTAAATTAGCTTTTGATAACCATGTCCCTTTAGATAAAACATGGAGTTGTTATTCAGGCAATTCACAACCATGCGGAAAGTGTGATAGCTGCAGAATTAGAAATGCAGCTTATGAAAAATGGCTCAATAAAAAAAATAAAAAATGAAAATAAAAAAAATAATTCTAGACAAATGGATAGATCCAGCACGGATTACTCGCCATCTAACAGAACAATTCGGAGATAAAGGATTAGCTTGGCTAGACAGTGATGGTAAAGAAAATGGAGAATGGTCAATAATAGGAATTAAACCGAAAACAATAATCCAATCAAGAGATATTAATAACTTAGACAAAACTAATAATCCCTTTAACAATTTAAAAAATATTGAAAAAGGATTTTGGATTGGATGGTTAAGTTATGAAGCTGGTGTATATATAGAACCAAAAAACCCATGGCGACAATCTGATATGGCGACTTTATGGATTGCATCATATGATCCAATAATTAAATGTAATCTAATAAAAAAAGAAATAATTATCGAAGGCACAAACTCATATGAACTGATGAATTATAAAAATATAATCAAAAATATAAATACTATTGAAGAAGAAAATATTATTAAAACAAATTTGAATTTTGATTTTTCAAAAATTAATTTGGACGAAATGGTCGAAAAATTTCAGAAAAATATTTTAAAATTAAAAAAATTAATTTCTTTAGGAGATTTATTTCAAGCAAACCTAACAACTAAATGTGAAATTAAATATTCCAAAAACTATAGTCCTCTAGATATATATTTAAAAATAAGAAGCAAATTAAGAGCTCCCTTTGGAGGAATAATAGTAAATAATTATGATAATTATAGAGAGGCGGTATTATCTACCTCACCAGAAAGATTTATAAAAATAGACAATAAAAATTTTGTAGAATCAAGACCCATCAAAGGAACGAGATCCAGAGATAAAGATTTAAATCAAGACGCACTGAATGCTATCGATTTAATAACAAACGAAAAAGATAGAGCTGAAAATATTATGATTGTCGACCTTATTAGGAATGACTTAAGTAAAGTTTGTGAAACAGGAAGTATTATGGTGCCCGAAATATTAAAACTTGAAAGTTTCCTAAAAGTGCATCATCTAACTTCAGTAATCAGAGGAAAATTAAAAAAAGGAAAAAACTGGATTGATTTATTAAAAGCTTGTTGGCCTGGCGGTTCTATAACTGGAGCACCTAAATTAAGATCATGTCAAAGACTTTTTGAATTAGAAGAATATGAACGCGGACCATACTGCGGCTCATTTTTGAAGCTTGACTGGAATGGAGAGTTTGACAGCAATATACTAATCAGAACATTTTTAATTAAAGAAAAAACAATCAATATATATGCTGGCTGCGGAATAGTGATTGACTCTAATCCTGAAGAGGAAACTAATGAACTAAAGTGGAAACTTTTACCATTAATTGATTCATTAAAATGAGAGCAACATTAGGATGGTATAAAAATCAATGGCTAGATATTGATAAAATATTAATTGCTGCAAATAATAGAGGATTAAAATTTGCTGATGGTATATTTGAAACCATTTTAATAAAGCAAAACAAACCTATTCTTTTTGATGAACATCTGAAAAGGTTAGAAAAAAGTAGCAAAATTTTGAAAATTAATTTCAAAATAAATAAATTAACTTTGAGAAAACTTATTAATGATGGAATTAGAAAGTTATCTCTTAAGAATGATCAATTTGCTTCAGTAAGGATAAACTATAGTCGAGGAACTAATGAAGGACGAACACTAACAATTAACAGCACTTTAGTTACAAAAGATTTAGATAATTTATGGCTTGAATTCTACAGAATAAAACCTAATTTTAATCCCATAAGCGTTTTTATTAGTCAAACGGAAAAAATAAATGAATTCAGTCTTATAAGTAAATGCAAAACATTTTCATATAATCAAGCCATACAAGTATTGACAGAGGCTAATGAAAAATCATTTGATGATTCTATTCTGTTGAATACGTCAGGTGAACTTTGTTGTGGAAGCACATTTAATCTTCTAATTAAAAGAAATAATCAATGGATAACACCTAGAAAAGAGAGCGGCTGTTTAGAGGGGATAATGGCTGCTAAGGCTTTGAAATTAAATATTGTAAAAGAAGAATTAATTTACCCAGAATTTCAAGATGATGACATAATAGTTGCAATTAATAGCTTATCTTGCAGACAAATTAATCAGGTTAATAATTTAAAGCTTAGCCCTAAATTAGATCCAATTTATTTTTGGAATTTATTATATAATTGAACTTTATTAATGTCCGACAAATAGACATCAGATACTTTAGTTATATTGTTATTAACCTTAAATTCAACAATTTTTCCAATAATGATAATTGATGGGGATAAAAATTCTTTATCTTTGATTTTATCAGCAAGATTATCTAATTTCTCTATAAAACATTTTTGATTTTTCAAAGTAGCTTCTTGAATTACAGCGCATTTTGTACTCTTGCATAAACCGCCTAAAATTAATTCTTCTGCAATAAATTCAATATTTTTTATACCCATAAAAATAACTAAGCTATCGGAAGATTTAGCTAAATCCCTCCAATTGACGCTCTTTTTTGCCTTATCAACGTGCTCATGCCCAGTCACAAAAGTTACAGAACTCGCAGCATCTCTATGGGTAAGTGGAATACCAAAATATGTGGGTGCAGCTATACCAGAAGTAATCCCAGGCACTATTTCAACTGAAACTCCATTTTTTTCTAAAAAAGATACTTCTTCACCACCCCTAGAAAAAACGAATGGATCACCCCCTTTAAGCCTTACAACATTTTTGCCTTCTTTGGCCAATTTTAAAATAAGAGTATTAGTTTCAGATTGAGGTACAGAACATTTGCCGGCTCTTTTGCCTACATGAAAAATTTCTGTATTTTTTCCTGCCTCTTTTTTTATTTCATCTGGGATTAAAGCATCATGAACTAATGCATCACAATTTTTTATTAAGCGTAAAGCTTTTAGAGTTAAAAGCTCAGGGTCACCAGGACCTGCTCCAACTAAATAAACAATGCCAGGCACATTAATCTCCATTAACAAGTATGGTAGTAGAAGTTAATCGCAATGAAGGTAAATATTGTGAAAGAAAGTTTATTAAAACCAAATAAAAAATTCACTCTCCTTAGTGCGTTTATCACTCTTCTAAATGATCGTTTAAGTGAAAGTATTCTTTTACCTATATTACCCTCTTTCGTTTTACTTTTTGACTCTAAAGCAAGTACATATGGCTTATTATCATGCACTTACCAATTAGCTCAATTTACATCTTCTCCTTTTATAGGACTTATGAGTGATAGATATGGGAGAAGACCTGTCACTCTATTTTGTATTACT
>QCLE01000025.1 GCA_003214815.1 Prochlorococcus sp. AG-412-J13
TGCCGAAAAGTCCGGTAATTTTTGGGGCTGTTGAGTCGTTGTATATATAAAGGTTTTTTCCATAAAAATTGTATCCAGTAGCACCTCCCGAACTATTTACGTTCAATGATGTTGTAGCAGATGTTAAATCTGCTCCTTGAGCAACTTTAAATTTTATATTCGCAAGAGTGTATGTTTCTGTACCTCCTGCCCATTCCCCCATTAAATCAGCCCAATAAAAGCCGATATACTTATCAGTTCTCTCCTCTTCATCAGTATTATATTTGTCAGCTAAATTTTTCCCAAAGGTATTTCTCGAAATCACTGAAGCTTTGAGCTGGTCCTCCACGGAAAGAGGTGTAAGGATATCAGAGTCGTAATATATTTCTACGTTTAAACCTGTAGTTGATTTCCCATCAGAAGTTCTATATTTCAATGGCAATATAATTTCTTCTCCCTCTTTCCCTAAGAAGGTAGTTAAGGCGGAACTATCAAAATAAACTTCTTGATATGGCTCTGAGGGTGCTAAAGACCTTACCCCCTCAGTTTTAAAGGATAAGGAAATTTTATCATTAAAACCCTCATAAGAATTACCCGAATGATCATCAAAAGTGTTTCCTTCAATCACTAAATAATATTCTGTATTAAAATCAAAATTATTTGAAGGATTAATCGTGATTTTTGGAGTACCTGTTCCTTGTATTTGATTACTGGTTACATCAATTATTTCAAAAATTGAGTCATCAATAATTTTCTTAATTATGATATTTCCTTGTTCAACATCGACTTCTTCAGAAAAATTTAAAATAATGTTATTTTCAATATCAATTTTTACGGAATCATTTGAAGGGGTACTGCTTATTAAAGTAGGTGCTAAGTCATCTTTACCTATTAAAAGATCTTTTCCATAAAAATCATATCCAGTAGCACCTCCCGAACTATTTACGTTCAATGATGTTGTAGCAGATGTTAAATCTGCTCCTTGAGCAACTTTAAATTTTATATTCGCAAGAGTGTATGTTTCTGTACCTCCTGCCCATTCCCCCATTAAATCAGCCCAATAAAAGCCGATATACTTATCAGTTCTCTCCTCTTCATCAGTATTATATTTGTCAGCTAAATTTTTCCCAAAGGTATTTCTCGAAATCACTGAAGCTTTGAGCTGGTCCTCCACGGAAAGAGGTGTAAGGATATCAGAGTCGTAATATATTTCTACGTTTAAACCTGTAGTTGATTTCCCATCAGAAGTTCTATATTTCAATGGCAATATAATTTCTTCTCCCTCTTTCCCTAAGAAGGTAGTTAAGGCAGAACTATCAAAATAAACTTCTTGTGAAGGCATATAACAAAAACTCCAATTTTTATTATAGACGAGCTAATAAAATATAAATGCTAAATAAAAATTTTATTTAGCATTTATATTTATAGTTTATGAAATTAAAACATTATCTAAATATTTGATCTAAATATACAAATTCAAACCCATTATCATCTATATCTTCAAGTAGATAATTTACATCAATAGACAATGGATCCAATTGAATGAATTTATCTGCAGAAAAATAATTAATTGAATTAACCTTTTTCATTATTTTCACGTTATGGATTATTTTACGAGTTGTTTTTCCATTTAACACAGTGTCCTTTTTACATCTTTGAATTAATATTGAAGATTAATCATATTCTTGATTCAATGGTCCTAATAAAAGCTTATATAGAAAAATTTTTCTCTAGATTTTTTTCTTAGTAATGTGAAATTAAATATCTCTAAAAATTACATTTTCTTAGAGTAATTTAGATACTATTGCTTGAAGAAATAAGTGAAACGCTTACTACTTGCACCTCTTGTTGACAGCTGATCTAAATTAGAGGGGTAATTAGCTACTTTTTATGGAATCATTTACTAAGAATCTTTTAAGAATTTCAATCTCAGGAGCTTTATTAACCATTCCTATAACTGCATATTTCTTGCGACCGAATATTTTGCATTTAAAAAAGATATGAATAATTACGTCTCTGACTTGTACGAATCTTATCCTGAAGCGATTAAGTTTTTTCCATCAATAAAAGTAGCTAAATATTCCCCATTAACAGCTTTGTATTTAACTAAGTCTACTTCAAAAATTTTTGAAGTAAATGAGTACCTTGAGTTAAAAGATTCAATAGTAGATTTTACTAATTTCCTTAGAGAAAAATATTCTGAATATGAGAAAAACTATTTAGGTCTTGAATGACAAAATGAAACGCTTACTACTTGCACCTCTTAATAATATTATTTCTTCTATGTAGAACATTTGCCGAAAATTTTTCCGCTAAAGTTGGAAGATTTGGTGTCTCTAACATTAGAAAAATTCTCCCTAATTTTTTTAAATCAACATAATCCTCTAGTACATCTCTATTAAGCAATCTGTACAATGTTTTGGTGCTTTTGTAGCCAAGTTGTCTTGAGGTTTTTGAGATCGTGCAGGCTTCAAAATGAAATGAATTTGCTAGTCACTAGCTGCCTTTAAATACTCTTCATTTGACATATTTATCATGCGCTATTTTTTGAGAATAGTATGAACTTCTGGCCAATACATTCCCAATCAATGGGATCTAATACATTTTTAAAATTAGGATCTTTAGGTTTATCTTCTAGAAATTGAAAGTATCTCCACTTACATGAGAAAGCTTCCCATTCTGCTGAGCCAATTTTGATTCTTACACCATCTAACTTTGTGGTGTGAGATTATGCTTGACCTTTTCAATGTGCCTAGGTATTTTATTTTTCCTCATTGAATTTTATTAAAACGCATTTTTCGCTCTCTGATGATCTGCACGTCCAAAAACGTCAAATATAAGATAGACAATATAACTGGGCTTGCAACAGCAAATACCCTAAAAGCAATGGTTAGCTTAAGAAAATACCATATTATATGTCTCACTCTTTAAGAATTAAGTGGAGCCAAGCGGACTCGAACCGCTGACCCCCTGCATGCCATGTAGTAGCCAAAAGAACTGCAAACACTAGCAATTACTTTATTTATGACAGTTTTTTAATAAAGCCGAGTGCAGAAATAAGTGCAGTTTTGTCTAGGCAAACATAAGTAAGGAGATCAATAAGCATATCTAGATTTAACCTACTTTATTAACTATATTTTGAAACAAAAAGGGAAAAAATAGTAAGCTCAATTATTAGAGAATATCAGTAATTACAATGGTTCTTATGTAATCAAATCATAGAAATAGAGTATATATTTAAGGTATGTCCAAAAGAGCTACTAAACAAGAAACTGAATTAAGAATTGCACATGCTGCTGAATTAGTTGCTGAAGGACAAGCCTATTCATCTATTACTACCCTTATTGCCGCAAAATATAGAATATCAAGAAGAAGAGCTAGGCAGATCACTTCTAATGCTTATCTTTTATTAAAAGATGATATCGAAGAAGGCGACTTAAATCGCCCTGAAATGGCAGCAAAATTAGTATGCTCTCTTGAAACTGCAATGTATAGAGCAATGCAAGAAAAACAATATTCAGCAGTTGCAAGTAATGCAAAAGTTCTTATGAAATTAATTGGTTTAGATGCAAAAATAAAAAGTTAGATTATAAATTTATAAAACCTCTCGTATAAAAATCACATTAATTTTGTGACCTAAACAGCAGACCCAACATCACTCATAGCAGCAATATATTCATGTATCTCATCTGTTGTTCTGGTCGCATCAGTTGATAGTGCTTTATCTGTAAGAGCATCTCCTGCAAAAGCAGCACCAAATAATTTTCTAATAACCATCAAGCCATCTCCAAGAGCAGTAACACTTCCATCTCCATCAACATCTAATACCTTTTCATCTATGCCTGCTTGTATGAAATTATGAATTTCTTGAGTGGTTCTTGTAGCTGTATTTGATATCGCCTTGTTGGTAAGAACATCACCTGCAAAAGCAGCGCCAAATAATTTTCTTATAACCATTAATCCATCACCAAGAGCAGCAACTTTTCCATCACCATCAACATCAAGGTTAAAGCTTTGAGGTTTAAGAAATACCGACTGGCTTAGGAAGTCATAGTTCATTGCAGGGTCAGAACTTGTAAAGTTAATTTTTGATTCTTTATTTTCTCCTGTTAAAGAATCAACTCCTTCTTTTGATGATGAGAAATTAAGAGTAGCTAGCGTTGCAGGTAATTCAGTACCTGGGAAATTTGGTTCTGCGGTAAAGTCTGCCCATATGATATTTAAATATTTATCAGTATTTGCATCGTTATCGAAATCATCTGTGTCATCAATAATGGATGGATCCCCAAAAGTATCTACTAAAGCAGAGACCCCATTATTTTCTCCAGATGGAGTAAATACCGAAGAATCATAATGTACTTTTAATTCAAGACCTGTTAAGGCATTTTGACTGTCAGAAGTTGTATAAACTAGGTCAAAATTTATATCTTTGCCTGGACTAAAACTTATCTCTTCACTTGATGCAGATACTGTTTGATAAGGTTCTGTTACTTTTGCAATAGGATTAGAATCAGGTTTTGTGATTTCTTCAGGATTGGATGTAAGACCTGTGAATTTACTTATAAAGACATCCCAGCCTCCACTATTAACTTGTTCATCGAGATTACCTTCAGTTTCACCAGTTATATAGATAGATCCATCATCGCCTGTTGTTATTCCATATGACTCATCATCATTAGAAGATCCTAGAAGTTGTGTCCACTTTTTATTCCCATTACTATCAAATTTGCTTATGAAGGCATCGCCGCTTCCACTATTAACTTGTTCATCGAGATTACCTTCAGTTTCACCAGTTATATAGATAGATCCATCATCGCCTGTTGTTATTCCAGTGGAGTAATCATCATTAGAAGATCCTAGAAGTTGTGTCCACTTTTTATTCCCATCACTATCAAATTTGCTTATGAAGGCATCGGCACTTCCACTATTAATTTGTCCCCCGAGATTTCCATTGGTGAAACCTGTTATATAAATCGAACCATCATTTCCTGTAGTTATTTGATAGACGAAATCATTAGCAGAAGATCCTAAAAGTTTTGTCCAAATAAGACTGAATGGTTCTTGTTCTGGAGTTGGTTCTGGTTCTTCTAAATCATTAGTTAAAAGTTGAATAGATTCTGTAGAAACGTTTTCTCTAAAGCCATTGTTATCCTCATAAGAAATTACTGCTTTGATATATTTATTTTCTTCATTTGTAGTAAGTTCATATTTTGATAATTTTCCAATTTCAGCCCAACTAATATTATCTTCTGATGATTGCCAGCTATAACTTAAAGATCCTGTTCCATCTGGATCTTCTTTATTTTCACTTATTTCTAATGTAGAGCCAATTTTTGTATCTCCTTTAATTGAAAAGGATGCAAAACCGCCGTTAAGACTAACCTGCTGAATGTAAGATTCGACAGAAAAATTAGATTTTAGAGCTAAAATTTCTTCAAAGCTTCCATTCCCATCCTTATAGTTAACGAGGCATCTAATATATTTCCCCTTGTCTTGATCATTAATTGTATATGTAGGGTTCAAACCTACTACTTCCCAATTATTTTTATCTGTTGAAGTTTGCCAATTATAATTATGAAAATAACTTCCTTCAGAGTCGACTTCAGTCTCAACTATTTCGAGTAATTCATTAGTAATATATTTACCTGATATAAAAAATTTAGATTTTTCTTTTTCAAGACCTAACTTAGATTTCTTTTCATAATAATCGTCAGGAATTTCATTAGGGTCGCCGGTAATTATTATATCAGAAACTCCAAGAGTAAATTCGTTCCCATTTGTAAGTTTCTTTGTTAAATCCCAATAAAAATTATGTTCTAACGGGTCAATTTTAGGATCAGGAGAATCAACATGATATGAACGTTCTATTGTGAAACCTGATGAACGACCAGGTACAAATGTTTCTTTGAAACCAAAAGAATTTATTTGAGGAGAAACATAGTATCCATCTGGATATCCATTAATCCCATCATTAAAAGCTAAATTTTGAAAAAATTTTAAATTTTTTTCCGTATAACTATCGCCATTGTAAGTATTTTTTATTGCTCCAAGATTATTATTAAAATTATCCTTGTTAATAGTGTATATATGTTCAAAGATATGAAATGATTTTTTAATATCTGAACTGAAAATTTTTTCTCCAGTTTCAATGTATAAATTAAAATTTACATCCTCCCAATCGTTATATAGAGCATTACTACTACCATCAAGAAATGTATTTGGATTAGGCACTTCATTGTTATTAAATTTATTTTTAAATTCATATACTAATTCCGGCCATTTATTTTCATTTGAATTTGTATAGTCATATTGATCGATACTTTCACCGTAAGGTAAAGCCCACATTTCTATTGGTGATGATAAATATGCTGGGATCTCAAAGGATTCTGTCGTGACTGTTTCTTGATAGCCATCTTCATCTACGTAATTAATTACGCAATAAATTTCACCCTCTGCTTTTTCTTGCCAATTTATTTCAAGACTTTTAGTAGACCATGGATATGTTCCATTAGCCCATCTCCAATCAGCATTTGAAGTATGCCAAGTATATTCAACATCGCTCAGTAAATTTCCATTTGGATCTTCACTTTCCATTTCTACATCAACGGTAAAATTTATAAATTCACTCAGATTACTGCTATTGAAATCTGGAATACCGGAAATTAAAAATTTTGCATTACCCTTATTAGAGGGATTTATGAAGACGCTTTCTGTTTCAATGATCTCTTCAAAACCTTTATCGTCTGTATAGTTGACTAAACCTCTGATCCAAGTATCTTCGTCTAAAAGGGTTGCCACATAAATATCATCATTTCCTACTTCTTCCCATGTTTCATTATTAGTAGAAGTTTGCCAAATAAGATTTAAATCTTCTCCGGTATATCCATCAGGATCATCTTCAAAATAATTTATCCAGAAACTATCTGATAAGGTTGGAGTGTTGGAACTTTTCCCTAAAGTAATATTTTTTTGTCCAGTATTTACTTTATTAGTTGAAGATGACATCTTAGATTACAATTTTAAAATATACCGCCAAGTTCGTTTTTCAATAAATGGAAATTAAAAACTTTTGAATTAGTCATTAAATCAGAAAGCTTAATTGCATATTATTTTAGAGTAATTGTCAATAAATATCTATACCAAAGTAATAAGGTCAGGAAGTTACTATATCCTCTGGTATGAAATTATTTAAGCTCTATTACTTACTGATACTTAGAGATAGGGTAAATTCTTTAGGGGTATCTCTATGTCATGGTAAGTAAGAAAGTCAGACTAATTTGTATGACTAGCGTTTTTTGACTTCCCGATTCTATTGGCCAAGTTACGATCTGTAACTATATTAACTTTTGAATATCCTTCGGATTTAAAGCATAAACTCCTTTTTTAGTTCGTCTTATCTGTTTACTGTTAACCATATTTCCAAGCGTATTATCTACAGTTTGTCTCGCAGCGGAAGCAATATTAAATGCAGTAGTTACAATATCAATCCTTCTTACTTCTTTTTGTCCTTGTTTATAAAAATCACACATTATTTCAAGAATTACTTGATTGCAACTTCCTACTATCTCTTTACCTTTTTCTAGTACCATTTCGCACTCTTCTAGTTTATAAGTAACACGCCTTCTAGGATCTATATTTGCTGCTCTATCTTTTTTAAATTCAGCCGTTACACCATTTTGTTTCTTAGTATCTTCATCAATATTGGGCTTCAAACAAATAACCATTGAAGGCTCTTCTGCCCAACTTTTAGCACCTGCATGAGAACCTCTAGCAGTTCCGTCATGGCTCAGGATTTCAATATGAGCATTATTAGGTTTGGCAATAATATCTCTAGAAATTCTTATAAAGTCTCTTACCTGTACATTGTCTAAATAGTTAAAAGCTCCTGAACTTATACTTTTGGCACTATCAATAAAAACAGCATCAATTTCTTTATATCGAACAAAACTTTCTAATCTTATAATTCCATTGATATTGGCATACCAAGCCTGTTGGCCTTGACTTGCTTCGTTACCCCAAACAAAGATTTTTTTATCTTCTCCGTCTTTAAAAATTGGGTCATCTTCTCTTAGACCTAAATCATACATTGCTTTTTTAAATGTACTTACACCGCCATCAGTACAAATGAATAAACTCTTTCCTTTTTTACAAGGAGCATTTCTATCTAAGATGGATTCGCCTTTTGCAAACTTATAGGCTTTGTATAAACAATGCGTTGTTTTACCAGAAAAATAAGATCCATAAGTTAGACAAACATCTCCTTTTAATAACCATCCATCCATTAAATAGGTAAGTGGCTCAACTTTTGAAAGATCAACAGAATCTCTTAAAGAAGGACGAAAATCTGACTTCATATCATAAAAATATTTCATCACTTTTCTATGTATTTGATCATCAGATAATTTAAATCTAAATTTTAATTCTCTATATATATTCATCTCTTCGTCTTCATCCTCCTGTTTGATTGCTGCTAGCAGGTCATTAATTAAAAAGGTAAACTTTTCTTCTTTATAGGAGTTCATTTTGGACCCCCTGCTCTAATTTCTGCACTTGTTGAAGTAGTTCAGAATCACCAAACCCAGCTATAGGAATTGGATTCAACTTTTTTAGCATCTGCACAATATGCAGGTGGTGTTGATCAGGAGGTACAATATCGGTAGGAAAATAATTATTGACCTCTAAGTTTTTAGGGGTCATTTTTTTTGTTCGTCTATGATTTTTTTTGCAAATTGGAAGTCCGCATATTTGGAAAATCCTTTTCTGCGAGTGGCTAGAGATTTCTTACAACGTTCTAAATCCCATCTAATAGGACTATTGTCATAAGCACCAAAAAACCAATCTTTATCTTGAATTAGAAAACCGCCTTCTAAATCTCGATAGCGTCTTAGGGTCTTAGTTGATACACCAAGAATTGCTGCCGTATTTGCTGTTCCCAACAAATTAGGCGTATTTAATTGTTCCACTTTTTCGGGTTAGGTAAGCAACCCCTTTGCTCTTAATATTGCAACCATCCATCCAGCCAATTTCATATCCTTAATTTCTTCAGCAGAAGGTTTTCTACTTTCGAAAATAGGTAAAATTGTTTTTTCAAATATTGGAACTGCTTCCTTCACTTCTTCTTCAGTAAAACCTTTAGGTAAGCGAATTTTGCGATTGCCAACAACAACGGATGCCATATTAAAAGTTAAGAGTTATATGAACAAGCCGTCATTCGTTACCTAAAAGACTAAAGGGGAACCAAGCTACTATTGCAGATTTTTTGAACAAGATAATCGAAAACCGCTTTTAAGATTTTCTCGGTGGAAGCTCTCCAGTGATCTTGAACCTACTCAAAGCAATGATGCTACGGGAACCAAGCTTAAAAAAATTATAGTGCTTATCTATGTACGTGCAAGTGCGTACTTTTCTGCATTATTTTTATTAGCTTCTTCAATACGTTTTTTATTTTCAGCATCATTTGACCACTTGCCGTAATAAGTTAAATGAGTTTTTGGGTCATGCCCTAAATAATCGCAAATTGTTCTTAGTGGTAATGCAGGGGTTGTTTCCATTGATGCTCTCCAAGCAAAAGAATGACGAAAACTATACGGCACAAGATTTGAATATTTTGTTTTTAATTCTTTCCAGAACCAAAATCTATTTATCATTTTTCCAAATCTTTCTCCGATTTCTTTGTAGCCTTTTTCATCATCTGATTTTGCAATAGCTCTAAGAATTGGGTCAGGATATTTTATTTTTCCAGACTCTAAATCAGAAATAATTTTTTCTCCTTCTTTAGCAAGATTGGGAAGATTTAAAGGTTCCACAGTTCTTACATGTGGTTCTTCAAGCATGGTTTTTACGTTTTGCTTAAGGGTTGTAATTTCAACTTTTTTATCTTTAATTTTCATATTTGCTATCTCTGAAATCCTTATTCCATAGACCGCTGAGAGTACCACTATTGCCCTTAGACCAAGCTTATTTTCTCTCTTTAATGCTTCTAATAGCATCTCAAGATCAGGGGTAGAAATGGGTTCTCTGACGCTTGATTTTTTCCTACCTTTTGGAACTGCACCTACATATTTTGAGTATTGTTTTGAAGTTAAAGGCAACCATTCAACACCTAAATATTTTTTCTCTAATACAGCCCAATTTAAAAATGCTCTTAAATCTCCCATATTTCTTTTTCTACCAACTCCGCCTTTTGGCATAGTTCTATCAAAAAATAATTCTGCATAATTTTTAAATAATTGTTCAGCATTTCTTGGCCTTGGTTTTGTATTAACAGCTTGCAAAGTTCTATACATTCTTGTCATCAAATCACGCTTTGTTGTATTTCTTCTATTACCTCTTTCGTCATAAATAAATTCATCAGTTAAAGCTTCCCAATTAATTTCTTTTTTAGTTCCTTTTGATATTTTTCCTCCATTAATTAGTTCATAAGCTTTGGCTAAATCAACACTTCTTTCTTGCATTAAATCAGCAAGTTCTTCAATGAGATTTATCATTTTTCCGCTGTTATCTGATGACCAATCAAGATCAACCAAAATAGAATTTCTTGAACCATCTTGGTATCTATAAACAACCTTAGTTATCAATTTATTATTTCTTTCCCAACCAGATATTGACCAACCAAAGCCATGATTGGATTTTATTAACTGCCTTGTTGTAGCAACCCATTTAGGAGATTTCATTTCTGCAACAAAAAAAATACTTCTAAGAGCATTTTAGAGAGCAGAATTGCATAAACAAGCTTGGACAAGTACGTACAAAAGTTATGTTATTACTAAACGCCGTCTGAAAACCATTGCTATGACTAAAAAAATTCAGTGGAGCCAAGGGGATTTGAACCCCTGACCCCCTGCATGCCATGCAGGTGCTCTACCAGCTGAGCTATGGCCCCAAATCGTTGTAATAGCAGTCATATCAATTAATCCTAGCATTTTCAAATTAAATCCTTGATGTGCTTGATAGTGGCTAAATAACCAATTCTGCGCCAGAATATGCGCCAAGGAAACTTAGACACAGTATGGCTTCTACATTAAAATGGGTATCAAATCTGCGCCAGAGTATAAAGAACACTTGTGGCGCGGGTTGGTCGGTTAGAGGGAGGGAATCCAAAGGCGAATTAATAACCCAAGTAACTTTCCGATACCCAGACAATCAAGGTAGGACTGCTGCGAATGTGAACTTAGCTTGGAACGCTAAAAACACAACAAAAATTATAACAGCGGTGGAGGCTCTAAATGATTTAATGACGCAAAAAAACTTATCTCTACAAAAAGCTGTTGAGTTAAGAATGGAACCAATTTCGCAAAATAAAGATAATAATTTTTCTACATGGGAAGCTTTAAAAAATGATTATTTAAATGAAGAAAAGAAAAATCATAGGGCTACAACTGTTAGAGATTTAGAGTTGAGATTAAACAGATTTTTGGAATGTTTTAAACAAAAACCAATACCAAGAGATAGCGAAACTTTGTTCAAAAGATTTTATGATTTACATCTAATTAATATGCAATCAGGTGGTCAGGGAAGACGTAGAAATGTTGGAGATATTAGAGCATTTTTAAAATGGGCTGTAGAAGAAAAAGGTGCTCCAGATAGATGGTTTCCTATCAATACAAAAGCTGCAAGTAAATATATTGGCGTAGTTCCAAAAGGTCAAAAGAAGAGAGGTACAACACCCATTTCAACAAGAGATTTAGAGTTGCTGTTGGAATCATTAGAACGTGATGAAGAGCATGGTATGAGGGCAATCTGCATACTCTCAGCAGTATATGGAATCAGGGTTTCAGAGATAGCTCATATGGAAATAAAAGATGGCGTTGTTGAAGTAACGACACTAAAACAAAACGCGAAAAATATGGAAAATTCTCAAATTTCTACAAGAATTGTTGAACCATTAAATCTTCCAAATCTTCCAGACGAAGGACAAAGAATTGTAAGTTTATTAGAGAGTAAAAAATTAAAATTTCCACCTGTAATTAATAGAGCAATTGAAAAAACAAATGATGAAAAAGGTTATAAAATTATCGGTGAAGTTTTTGCAAAAAAATTAAATAGATATTGGTATTGGAAACAATTAAAAATTGATAATCCTAATTATGTTGTTTATTCAATGAGGCATAGTTTTGCATGGCGTGGAAGTATGGAAGTTAAACCTGCAATTCCTTATAGAGTTTTATCTTCTTTGATGGGGCACGACTTACAAACGCATTTAAAATATTATGGCGGTTGGTCAAAAGAGGAAGAAAATAAAAATGCAATGCAACTTGCAAATCAATCTATAAACGGACAACTTACACAGGCCAATAATTTTTAAATGATGTACTTGCAGGTGCTTGTTCTCGCCTGATTAGTTGTTAAGCTAGCCATAATTGACGCCTTGAAATTATCTGATTTCTGGGAAAGAGGTAAACGAAAGGAAAATTTACGGTTTCCCTGCTCCTCTAGTAATAGCTCATATATAAACCCTGACTTCTTAGGTCTCTGAAGATGAAGCGACCCAAATTAAACTTAAAACAAAAATCTGGTAGAAAAAAAATTGATGTTGATGGTGATGGAGAAGTAACTGCATTGGGTGATGGATTGATGGTAATAAGAAAATTATTCGGCGCTGGATTTGATGGAGTTAAATTAACTGATAAAGCAATCTCTAGTAATGCAACTAGAACAACAGATGAGATCCATGATTATATTGCTGCTATGAGTACTGTAGATACTATTGCTTAAAGACAAATGAAACACTTACAGCTTGCTCCGCTTTGGTAAGTTATTAATTACTTGATTAAATATCAACCTCAACTTCTGAATATGTGATCTTGCAATCTATTGTTGATTTTCTTTTTTAAATGGCTCTTCTTTTATTTCGCCATTTTAAATAATTATGAATTTTCTTTTGACATGGTTCTCTTATCTTCCTCTTCTCTCCTGCAGCAATCGATAGATTTACGTTGAAAAATAAAAATTAAATATTTAAGTTAAAATAAATGACAATATTCATGATATTAAGACTTTGAATTGGTTAAAAGATCTTACTAAACCGGTATCTGACACCGTCAATGACGGTGTGAATGTAGTGAAAGATATTGTAGATGAAGCAGTAGATAAAGCAGTAGATAAAACTCCTGGCGCAGATGCGATTGCAGATGAAGCTACTTCAGTAATATCAGAGGCTGTGAATACAGCGTCTGATATGGTTGATGCAGCTTCAGAAGCAAGAGCTAAATTATTAGAGTCTAAAGAAGACTTTGTAATTAACAGTGGTAATTATGCTTATCAAGTAGGTGATAATATATTTGATGCTAGTTCAAGCCTAGTAGAAGGAGACTTTGATGGTTTTTATAATAATTTAGTAGTTGATAATAAAAATGCAACTGTCGAATTTAATCAGAAAAATTATAATAACATCACTGAATTAGGTACATATGTATTAATAGAATTTATAAATTTAACTGGCTTCGACAATATTTTTGAATATAAACCAGTAATTGATATTAATTTTGGGGAAGTTGCTAATTATTTGTCAGAAGCAAGTGGATTTGATTTTAAAGAAGGTGGAGATCTTATTAGCAGTTTAGATCCTTTCAATATCAATACATATACAAATATAATTAATGATTTAACTGACACGTTAAATTTATTTCCAATTCCATCTATACCGATACCTGAGACAAAAATACCAAATTTAAAAATAGGTTTTAATACAATTAATGATTTAATTAGCGCAGGGAAGGATTTTATAAGTCTTAAGCCTGTTTTGGATCTCGGAGAGAATGGCATAGACATAGAAGGCCAAGAACTTTTCTCATATATGGCAGTTTTAGATATAGGTCTACCTTCAATCCCATTGCCAAATATTGATTTTGAGAAATTATTTAATGCTATTACAGGTTTAGAGGCCCCTTATATTGATCTGCCTGAAACTCATATTAAGAGTTCAGATTTATCAATAAACAATATTTGGGAGAAGGTTAAATTTCTTCCGGTATTAGATATCGACAATGGTTCTGGCCTTATAAAAACTCTAGATATTGTTAATTTAGCAGGTAAAGGATACCCAGATGTATACAAGGAAATTGTTACTGAAAAAGGTTTTAAGTCGGAGAGTGAAATTATTCAAGAGTTTAGATTCCCAACTTTAAGTAGTTCATCTCCTGCTAATAATGAAACTGAAGTTGGAGTTGATAGTAATATTGTTCTTAACTTCTCAGAAGCAGTTGATGTCAAAACTGGAAATATTCTCATCAAGAAAACATCTGATAATTCAACGATAGAAACTATTGATGTCACCAGCTCTAAAGTTACAGGTGGCGGTACTAATCAGATCACCATCAACCCAGATAATTTAATCGCAGATGCAATTAATTATTATCTACAGATTCCTTTCACAGCCTTTGATGATTTAGCAGGTAATTCATATAAAGGAATAAGTGATAAATCAAGTCTTTCCTTTACAACTGTTGATACCGTTAATCCAACTTTAAGTAGTTCATCTCCTTCTGATAATTCAACTGGAGTTGCTGTCAATAGCAAAATTGTTCTTAACTTCTCAGAAGCAGTTGATGTCGAAACTGGAAATATACTCATCAAGAAAACATCTGATAATTCTACGATAGAAACTATTGATGTCACCAGCTATAAAGTTACAGGTACTGGTAATAATAAGATCACCATCAACCCAGGTTTTGATTTAATCGCAAATACAGAATATTATGTCCAGATCCCTCCCACAGCCTTTGATGATAAACCAGGTAATTCTTTTACAGGAATAAGTGATAAATCAAGTCTTTCCTTTACAACTGTTGATACTGTTAATCCAACTTTAAGTAGTTCATCTCCTGCTAATAATGAAACTGAAGTTGGAGTTGATAGTAATATTGTTCTTAACTTCTCAGAAGCAGTTGATGTCAAAGCTGGAAATATTCTCATCAAGAAAACATCTGATAATTCAACGATAGAAACTATTGATGTCACCAGCTCTAAAGTTACAGGCGGCGGTACTAATCAGATCACCATCAACCCGGATAATTTAATCGCAGATGCAATTAATTATTATCTACAAATTCCTTCCACAGCCTTTGATGATATAGAAGGAAATTCTTTTGCAGGAATAAGTGATAAATCAAGTCTTGCATTTACTACTGTTGATACCATCAATCCAACTTTAAGTAGTTCATACCCTGCTAATAATGCAAATGCTATTGATACATACGCTAATTTAATTCTCAATTTTTCAGAGGCAGTAGATGTTGGGGAAGGTAATATTGTGATACATAAATCAACAGAAGGAGGTTCTGTTGTAGAAACTGTAGATGTCAATAGTTCTCTAGTTACAGGATCAGAAACTAATAAAATTATTATTAATCCAGAAAATGAATTTACAGAATATACCTCTTATTTTCTAAAAATCCCCGATACAGCATTTGATGATTTATCCGGAAACTCCTATAAAGGAATAAATGATAAACAATCCCTCTCTTTTAAAACTGGAGAAAAGAAAACACCTACAATCTCGGGCCCTTCAAGTAAAGCAGGTGCAAAAACTAGTAGCAAATCTATTAGCGAGAATGAAAATTCTGTACATACATTTAGTGCTAATAAAAAAGTAACGTGGTCTATTGTTGGGGGTAATGATCAAACTGAATTTGAAATTAATTCTTCTACTGGTGCTCTAGGTTTTAAATCTGATCCTGACTATGAAAATCCTACTGATAATGATAAAAATAATTCATATATAGTTACTGTAAGAGCCACAGCTCATGATGATCCATCGAATCATATTTCTGATCAAGTAATCACAGTTTCTGTAACTGATGTTGAAACCTATGACTTATTCAAAGGAGTTGAATATAAAGACGGTAATTTTATCTTCAGTTTGTTTTCACAAGATGATAATAAACATTTAGATGTTGGTGGAAATCAAGATGGTTCAAAAGGATTTATTAGTTTAAGTATCTGGGCCTTTGATGACAAGACTAATAACTACATTTATGTTGGTGGACATGGCCTATATAATGGCTTTGACTACAGAGGCAAAACTGATAGGGTTTGGAATCACCATATTGAGGCATGGAATGGAGACGATCCTTTGCGGTTTGATCTCAACTATATTGATAGTTCTGGCAACGAATTAATAGATCATTATTATTTTGATCCAATTAATGGTCTAAGTAATCAACCTACAGATCAAAAATTAGCTGGAGAAGCTGATCTCGTGGTTGTTACTGAGGATGAGAAGAACATTGATAATCCCAGTGAGAATGAGGAGGATAATTCTCAAAAGGATATTACAAAAGAAACCTATGACTTAATCAAAGGTTTGGAATATAAAGACGGTAATTTTAACCTCAGTTTATTTTCACAAAATGAAAATAAATATTTAGATGTTGGTGGAAATCAAGATGGTTCAAAAGGATTTATCAGTTCTAGTACTTTGGCCTTTGATGACAAGACTAATAACTATATTAATATTAATCCAACTGTCCTACAAAATGGAGTTGACTACAGAGGAGAAACTTTAACGATTTGGGAACATCATATTGAAGAATGGAACGGAGACGATCCTTTGCGGTTTGATCTCAAATACATTGATAGTTCTGGCAACGAATTAAAAGATCATTATTATTACGATTCGATAAATGGTGCAAGTAATCAACCTACAGATCAAAAATTAGCTGGAGAAGCTGATCTCGTGGTTGTTAATGAGGATGAGAAGAACGTTGATAATCCCAGTGAGAATGAGGAGGATAATTCTCAAAATGATATTGCAAAAGAAACCTATGACTTATTCAAAGGTCTAGAATATAAAGACGGCAATTTTAACCTCAGTTTATTTTCACAAAATGAAAATAAATATTTAGATGTTGGTGGAAATCAAGATGGTTCCAAAGGATTTATCAGTTCTAGTACTTTGACCTTTGATGACAAGACTAATAACTTCATAACTATTAATCAAAATTATCTACAAAATGGAGTTGATTACAGAGGAGAAACTTTAAGGATTTGGAATTACTGGATTGAAGAATGGAATGGTACCGATTCATTGAGATTTGATCTTGAATATATTGACAGCAAAGGTAAAGAGTATTTAGATCATTATTATTATGATTCTGTTAATGGCGCGAATAATAAGCCTGCAGATGAAAAGTTAGCTGGAGAAGCTGATCTTATATTCTTTAAGGATCAGGAGAAAGAAGAAAAAGAAGAAAAAGAAGAAAAAGAAGAAAAAGAAAATTATGATTTAATCAAAGGGGTTGAATATAAAGAAGGAAACCTTGTCGTCAATCTGTCTTCACAAGATGAGAATGAGTTTTTAGATGCTGGTGGTAACCAAGACGGTACCAAAGGATTTATCGACATATTTACTTATGCATTTGATAGTGAGTCAGATAGATATGCGAATATTAATGCAACTGGATTGCAAAATGGTGATGACTATAGAGGAGAAACTATTAATATTTGGAGTTACTGGATTGAGGAATGGAATGGTACCGATTCATTGCGTTTTGATGTGAGATATATTGATAGCAAAGGTAAAGAGTATTTAGATCATTATTATTATGATTCTGTTGATGGCGCTAGTAATAAGCCTGCAGATGAAAAATTAGCAGGGGAAGCTGATCTTGTCTTCTTTAAAGATAATGAAAAAGCACCTGATCAACCAAATAATAATGACAGTTCTCAGAATAATGATTCTCATGTAGAAGATGGAAGAGGTCATGAAGATCATGAAGATCATGAAGGTCATGAAGATCATGAAGATCATGAAGATCATGAAGGTCATGAAGATCATGAACACGAATCAGAAGAACCTACTCCAGATCTAATAGAAGATGAGGTGACAGAACCTTATCAAACAGTATCTACATCAAGTGAAGAGATAAGTTTCTCTCCAGGCAATGATATAAATTTTGACCTGCTTTATACAACCTCTGACGCTCAAAATGAATTAACTGGTCTTGGATTAAAAGTACATTATGATTCTTCCCTGTTTACTCCATCCGGAGAAAATAGTGGTGTCACTACCTCTCTAAATACTCTTGGTATTTCCACCATTGAAGATACTGACAATCTAGATAATGATGAAAATACTGATAAATATATTTCAATTAACTGGGTTGATTTTCTGGCAAAATTCCCCGGAGGAGATTTACCTGCAACACTTGCCAGTCTTTCTTTCTCATCATCAAAAGAAGGATTAGATGAGCTAACAGGAGAATCAAAAGAATCAAAAATCAACTTTACAAGTACTGACCCAGCCCAGAACTATGATTTCTTTAATCAATCAGTAACTCTTAAACCTCAAAGCTTTACCCTTGATGTTGATGGTGATGGAAGTGTCACTGCTCTTGGTGATG
>QCLE01000026.1 GCA_003214815.1 Prochlorococcus sp. AG-412-J13
AACTTTAATTTGCACCAATGCGTATAAAGGTTTAGATTATCCTAATTAAACACATTTGACTTAAATGTCTAAACTAAAAACTCGTAAATCAGCTGCCAAAAGATTTAAAGCTACCGCGACGGGTAAATTCATGAGAAGAAGAGCTTTCCATAATCATTTACTTGATCATAAAAGCTCAAAATTAAAAAGACATCTATCAACAAAAGCCGTAGTTGATGAAAGAGATGCTGATAATGTAAGATTAATGATTCCATACGCATAAATCTTTAACCAATTTTTATTAAATATTCATGGCACGCGTAAAAAGAGGCAACATAGCCAGAAAAAGAAGAAACAAAATCTTAAATCTTGCAAAAGGTTTTAGAGGAGGCAACAAAAATCTTTTCAGAACCGCAAACCAAAGAGTGATGAAAGCTCTTTGTAATGCTTATAGGGATAGAAGAAGAAGAAAAAGAGATTTTAGAAGACTTTGGATTTCTAGAATTAACGCATCTGCCAGGATAAATGGAACAAACTATAGCAAGTTGATAAATGGCATGAAAAATTCAGAAATTATCATTAATAGAAAAATGCTTGCTCAATTAGCCTTAAACGATCCTAAGTGTTTTGAAAAAATTGTTTCTTCCGTTAGTTAGTAAGTAAAAAAAAGAATATAATCTAGAAAAGTAAATATAAATAATGGAAATTTCTTCCTTTCAATCTTATTTAATAATTCTTTTTGTTGTATTAATAATAATTTCTATTTTTGTATTCAGACAATTTCTAAAAACAAGAAGTGAAGAATTAAATTTAGTAAAATTCGAGCAGAAAGGTTTAGATTCTCTCACGGAAGCTACAGAATTATATGAATTTGGGTCTATTCAGATAAAAAAAAGATTATATTCTGAAGCAACTAAAACTTTTTTAAAAGCAATTGAAAATTATGAAAATGAACCTGATGAAGCCAAAGCGATAATAAATAATGCTTTAGGATTCTCTTATGCTGCTCAAAATGAATTTAAGAAAGCAATTAAACACTATAACTGTGCAATACAATCACTCCCAGAATATCCTATAGCCCTAAATAACCTCGCATTAGCACATCAGCGTTTACTTGAATACGACTTGGCATATGCAACATATCAAAAGGTTTTGGTGATAGATCCAAAAAACAAAACAGCAATTAAAAAAAGTAAGGAGTTAGAAAAAAGAAACAACTATAAACCTTATAAAGGTATTAAAGATAAGGGATTCTAAATATGGAAAATTATTCTTCTTTACTAATTGGTGGAAAACAATTTTCCAGTAGATTAATGGTGGGTACTGGCAAATACAAATCTACTCAAGATATGGTAGAAAGTTTGTCAAATTCTGAAACGAAAATTATAACCGTCGCTGTTAGAAGAATTAAAAATGATCAGACCGGAGAAAATTTACTCGAAAAGATCAACTGGAAAAAATACTGGATGCTTCCTAATACTGCTGGATGTGTTAATTCCGATGAGGCAGTGAGAATAGCAATTTTGGGTAGAGAACTTGCAAAATTGTCTGGTCAAGAAGAAAATAATTTTGTGAAGTTAGAAGTTATTCCTGACAAAAAGTATTTGCTACCAGATCCAATAGAAACCATTAAAGCAGCCGAAATTTTAATAAAAAAGGGTTTTGCTGTACTTCCTTATATCAATGCAGATCCTATTCTTGCAAAAAGACTAGAAGAAATGGGTTGTGCAACTGTAATGCCATTGGGCTCGCCTATAGGCTCCGGGCAAGGTTTATTAAATTTATCAAATATAAGGATAATTATTGAGAATGCAAAAGTGCCAGTAATTATTGACGCAGGAATTGGGGTGCCTAGTGAAGCTTCTCAAGCTATGGAAATTGGAGCTGATGGTGTCTTAATCAATAGTGCAATAGCACTAGCTGAAAATCCTCCTCTAATGGCTCAAGCGATAAATTATAGTGTGAAAGCTGGCAGGCAAGCTTTTCTGGCAGGAAGAATTAAAAAACAAGACTTTGCAGTAGCAAGTTCTCCGGAAAAAAACATATCTATCTAATTCTCTTCATTGAGCAAAGTTTAAAAAGAGAATAAAAACTTATTATTTTATTCATCGTATTAAGAAAAAAGATTTGAAACTATTTTCAATGTTTTTTCGCAAATTGGAAGCACACTGTAGTAATTTAATAAATATATTATGAATCTATTAATTCTGGAGTTCTGAGTGAAAGTTATTGTTCTAGGTGGAGATGGTTTTTGCGGTTGGCCTTGTGCGGTGAATTTAGCAGAGCAAAATCATGATGTAATTATTGTCGATAATTTAAGTCGTAGAAAAATTGATATTGATCTAGAGGTAGAATCTTTAACTCCAATTGCTTCGATAACAGAACGACTTTCTGCATGGGAAGAAATTGGAGGTAAGCCTATGAGATTTCTTAACATGGATATCTCTAAACAATATCAAAAATTACTCAATTTGCTCATTGATGAAAAGCCAGATTCTGTGATCCATTTTGCAGAACAAAGAGCAGCGCCTTACTCGATGAAATCTAGTTTTACCAAAAGATATACAGTAGATAATAATGTTAATGGCACCCACAACCTTCTTGCTGCAATAGTAGAAAGTAATTTAGATATTCATGTTGTACATTTAGGAACAATGGGAGTTTACGGATATGGATCACATAGAGGTGCAACAATTCCAGAAGGTTATCTAAAAGTTGAAGTTCCACAACCAGATGGAAGCCGCTTTGAAGAAGAAATATTACACCCTGCAAGTCCAGGTAGTGTTTACCATATGACTAAAACTTTAGATCAATTATTATTTCTTTACTACAACAAAAATGATCTTGTAAGGATTACTGATCTACATCAAGGCATTGTTTGGGGAACAAATACAGACGCAACTTTAAAAGATCCTAGATTAACAAACCGATTTGACTACGACGGAGATTATGGAACTGTTCTAAACAGATTTCTCATGCAAGCTGCAATTGGATATCCATTAAGTGTTCATGGGACAGGAGGGCAAACAAGAGCCTTTATACACATAAAAGACTCTGTAAAATGTGTACAACTTGCTCTTGAAAATCCTCCAAAACCTGGAGAAAGAGTTAAAATATTCAATCAAATGACTGAAAGTCATCAAGTTGGAGAACTAGCTAAAAAAGTTGCGTCTCTAACAGGTGTTGATATCAATTATTTACCAAATCCAAGGAATGAAGCAGTAGAAAATGATCTAATTGTTGATAATAAATGCTTTATAGAATTAGGTTTAAACCCAACGACTCTTGATAATGGTTTATTAGAAGAAGTTGTTGAAGTTGCTAAAAAATACTCCAATAGATGTGATCTTAAGCGCATACCTTGTGTTTCATCCTGGACTAAAAAACAAGCTGAGGCTATAAAGACTAATTAAAATTTCTGAAAAATTACCTTAAGAAAGTGAAAATTGCATTGTTTACTGAAACTTTTTTACCTAAAGTTGACGGCATAGTCACAAGACTGACTAAAACGATTGAATTTTTAATAAAAAATGGCGATAAAGTTATAATTTTTTGTCCAGAGGGGTGTCCAGAATCATATATGGGCGCAACTGTAGTTGGAGTTGCTGCAATGCCATTACCCTTATACCCAGAGTTGAAGCTTGGTTTACCAGGTCCTGCAGTGTCAGATAAGTTAGAAAAATTTAACCCAGATTTGATACATGTTGTTAATCCAGCTGTACTTGGCTTAGGTGGTATATGGTTGGCAAAAACTAATAATATTCCTTTAATTGCTAGTTACCATACTCATCTTCCAAAATATCTGGAACATTACGGTATGGGTATGTTAGAGCCACTTTTATGGGAATTACTTAAAGCAGCTCATAATCAAGCCTTGTTAAATTTATGTACTTCCACCGCTATGGTAAATGAGTTAAGAGATAAAGGTATTCAAAGGACTGCTCTATGGCAAAGGGGAGTAGATACTCACAGTTTCCGACCAGATTTGAGAAGTGAAAAAATGAGAGAAAAATTATTTGGTAAATATAAAGACGCTAATTACTTATTGATTTATGTAGGAAGATTATCAGCAGAAAAACAAATTGAGAGAATTAAACCAGTCTTAGAAAGTATTCCTAATGCTTGCCTAGCACTTGTAGGCGACGGACCATACAGAAACCAGCTTGAAAAAATCTTCGAAAATACCAAGACTAATTTCATAGGATATTTATCTGGCGATGAACTAGCTAGCGCCTATGCCTCTGGAGATATATTTTTATTTCCATCTAGTACAGAAACACTTGGATTAGTTTTACTAGAAGCAATGGCGGCAGGATGTCCAGTTATCGGGGCCAACAAGGGGGGGATTCCAGATATTATTAGCGATGGGATAAATGGTTGTTTATATGATCCTGATGAAAAAGATAATGGAGAACAGAGTTTGATTGAAGCGACAAAAAAAATTCTAGAGAATGAAGATAAAAGAGACGTTATGAGGAAAGAGGCACGAAAAGAAGCAGAAAAATGGGATTGGAATCAAGCAACGTTACAACTGCAAAATTATTATTCAGATACTCTCAAAGAAATAGATTAAACTTAACCTTAATTATGCTACATGTGGAGGCGTAGGATTACTATACGAACTTAAAGGAAGTATTAGAGTAGCTATATTTTGATTCTTTTCAGGCCTTTTTTTCTTTGAGAATTTCTTACCAAAAGGTACTCTTATAACATTAGTTCCCTCAATGGCACAAATATTTGAATTATCTCCTGAAAAATTATTTACAAAATTTGGTAATTCGACGTTTTTTACTGGCAGGTGCTTAACATTAACAGATTTAAAATCTTTGGTCATAGCTTCAAATACCCCAAAAAAATTTGATGCTGTATATTTTAATAAAAAAATTTAAAAAAATTCTATAAGAAAATATTAAATTTTTATTCATATTGATAATAACTAAGTAATTACAAGGACGCTAGTCCTTTAAGCACATTTTTTTTCTTCTAAAGTCTCTCCTTGATTTACATTGCAAGAACAAATTAAATTGCGATCGCCATATGCATTATTAATCCTAGAAACTGAAGACCAAAACTTAATAGTTGTTGGAGTTTTATAAGGGAAAGAAGCTTTTTCTTTTGAATAAGGATAATGCCAATTATCAGAAATTAACTCTTTCAGCGTATGGGGAGCATTGCTTATTACATTATTATTATTTAATTCAATATTATTTTCTATTTCGCTGATTTCTTCTCCAATCAATAGCATAGCCTCACAAAATCTATCCAATTCAGCCAAACTTTCACTTTCAGTAGGCTCTATCATTATGGTCTCTGGAACAGGCCAACTTATAGTTGGGGCATGAAAACTATAATCTATTAATCGTTTAGCTAAATCATTTACACTCAAACCAGTGTTGGATTTTAAATATCTAAAATCTAAAATACATTCATGTGCTACAAAATTATTTTTTCCTTTATAAAGAATCTTGAATTTATGCTTTAAAGAATGTGCAATATAATTTGCAGATAGAATTGCATGCGCAGTTGCTTTCCTTAAACCAGTAAGACCAGCCATTTTTATGTACATCCAACTTATTGGGAGAATACTTGCACTTCCATGCTTGGCAGAAGATACATAATTGGAACTATTAGATAAATTATTATCCATTAAAGAATGAGTAGGAAGAAATGGGCTTAAAGTTTCTGATGCAGCAACTGGTCCTACTCCTGGACCACCCCCTCCATGTGGAATGCAGAATGTTTTATGTAAATTCAAATGACAAACATCAACACCATAGTTACCGGGTTTACATAATCCAACCTGAGCGTTCAAATTTGCTCCATCTAAATAGACAAATCCTCCAACAGAGTGAATTAAGTCACATATCTTTCTGATTTGCAATTCAAAAACTCCATGCGTAGAGGGGTAGGTCAACATAAGGGCTCCTATTTGGTTATGAAATTTCTTGACCTTGATCGACAAATCTTGAAAATCAATATTTCCTTCGTCATCACATTGAACCGTTAAAACATCAAATCCTGCCATCACTGCACTAGCAGGATTTGTTCCATGAGCACTTTTAGGAATTAAACATTTTTTTCTTGAAAGTTCACCTTTTGATTCAAAATAAGAATTTATTGCTAATAATCCTGCAAACTCTCCCTGAGAGCCTGCATTTGGTTGAAAAGAAACTGATTTTAAACCAACAATATCACTTATCCAGTTTTCTAGGTCAGATATTATTTTTGAATAGCCCTTAGTTTGATCTGGTGGAGAAAAAGGATGAATAGAAGATAAATTAGCCCAAGAAACTGGATTTAACTCTGCTGCAGAATTTAACTTCATGGTACAGCTTCCTAATGGCATCATTCCATCTACCAGAGAAAAATCTTTTTCAGCAAGTCGGAATATATATCTCATTAATTCAGTTTCACTTTGGTTATTTGTGAATATCTCTTGCTGCATCCATTCCCTGGATCTCAAAGCTAAACCATCAAGATGAAATCTTTTATCAAATTTTATATGCTCTAAATCTTCTTTTTTTTCTATAAGGTTTGCTATGAAAGTCAAAATATCTTTGATTTCTTTTTCATTACTCAGCTCATCTAAAGAGATCCCAAAACCAGTTGAATTTTCAATAGGTGATCCCAACGGCAAAATTCTTAAGTTATACCCATTTTTTAAAGCTTCATTATGGATACTCTGGGAGTGCTCAGAATAAACATCAACACTATCAAATCTAATCCCATTAGGAATATCAAAACCTAAATCAGCTAAACATGATTCTAAAGTTAGTCTCAACTCCACTAATCTCTTAGCAATTTGCATTAATCCAGAGGATCCATGATAAATAGCGTAAAAAGAAGAAATTATGGCTAACAAAGATTGAGCAGTGCAAATATTACTAGTGGCCTTTTCCCTTCTAATATGTTGCTCTCTTGTTTGCAATGCTAGTCTTAGTGATTTTTCTCCATTTTTGGAGAGAGTTTGCCCAACAATTCTTCCAGGTATAAGCCTTTTATATTTTTCGCTACAGGCAAAATATGCTGCATGGGGGCCACCAAAACCCATTGGAACACCAAATCTTTGCATACTACCCACTGCTACATCAACACCAAATTCAGAAATTGGTTTAATTAAAACTTGTGCCATTGGATCAATAGATGCCGTTACAATAATTTCTGATCTATGTGCTTGGGATATTAAGAATGTGGGATCAAATAATTGCCCATTTTTACCGGGTAATTGCAACAAAATTCCAAAAACATCATCATGATTAGGAAGGTTGCTTTGAGTAAAGCGTTTTAAGGATATTCCCAAAGGTTTTGCTCTGGTTTGTAGGACATTAAAAGTATGATCAAAAACATTTGATTCCACTAAGTACACTTTTGAAGATTTATTTTTTCTTGCAGCAAAACTCATGGCCATAGCTTCTGCAGCAGCAGTACCCTCATCTAATAAAGATGCATTGGCTACAGGGAATCCTGTTAGTTCACAAACAATAGTCTGAAAATTAAATAGAGCTTCTAATCTTCCTTGTGCAATTTCTGCTTGATATGGAGTATAAGACGTGTACCATCTAGGATTTTCAAGAACATGTCTTTGAATTACTTTAGGCATATGATTGTCATAATAACCAAGGCCTATTAGTGATCTCATTTTGGTATTTTTCTTCGCAATCTCTTCTAATTCATTTAAAGCATCAATTTCTGAACAACCTTGGGGCAATATTTCTGAAGATTTATCTTTAAGCTGAATATCTTCAGGAATAACTTGGTTTATAAATTGATCAATATTATTAAAACCAAGCTTGTTTAGCATACTTTTCTCATCATTATCTCCTAACCCCAGATGCCTATCTATAAACAAATCGGACCCAAATTTGGATGTCATATTAAAATATTTTTCTTTAAAATAGCTCTTTTTAAAAAGTTTGCCTTATTTTGGTACAACCTTTGATTGATATTCCTCAGAAGTCATCAAATCAGCAATTGATACTTCGGATTCTGGCTTCAAAATGACTAACCAACCTTCTCCAATCGGATCATTCTGTAAAAGCTCAGGGTTATCAATAACACTTTCATTGACAGATACTATTTTCCCTGAAAAAGGCAGGTAGACTTCCTCAACGGCCTTAACAGATTCTATTGTTCCAAAAGTCTCACCTTTCTCTAAAGTCTTCCCTTGATCAGCTAACTCAACAAAAACAATATCTCCTAATTGATCTATAGCAAATTTACTAACTCCAATTTTTAAAAATCCATTTTCTTCCAATACATACTCATGGGTATCAGCATAGTGAAGGTTGTCTGGAAACTGGTAAGACATGATTAAGTTGATAAAGAAAGTAGAGAATCCTTTGAAATTAATTTTTCCTCTAATAGTTCAGATAATAATTGAATTAATGCAATTTTGATGTGAGCTATGTGAGAACCGCCTTGAACAAAAATATTGTAAGGATCTCTTAGAGGAGCATCAGCGGAAAATTCACTTGTACTACCTTCAATAAAAGTACCTCCTGCCATTAATAATTTTGAATCATATCCATCCATTGGTGATGGAACAACATTTAAAAAAGAATCTACTGGTGAAGAATTTTGAAAAGATTGACAAACTTTTTGTACCAAATCAGGATTATTCAATCTCACTGACTGAATAAGATCAGATCTATAAGTTGCTGGCTCTGGCAAAACCTGAAATCCCAAATTTTTAAAAACTGCGGCAACCATATCAGCACCTTTTAGTGATTCGTGAACAATCTGTGGTGCTAAAAACAAACCCTGCAAGATTAATCTTCCTAATCCAAAATTGATTCCTGCTGATGAACCAATACCTGGTGAAGTTAATCTAGAACATGCCATCTCAACCAAATCTGCATCTCCTGCAATGTACCCACCAGTGGGAACGATTGTTCCTCCCAAATTTTTAATCAATGATCCAGCAATTATATTTGCCCCTTTAGAAATTGGTTCACTATCTTCAACAAGCTCCCCATAACAGTTATCAACAAAACATATGCAGTTAGGATCAAGAGAATGAATCAGACTACAAATTTTCTCTATCTGATGATTCGTAAGAGATTTTCTCCAACTATATCCACAACTTTTTTGTATGAATACTAATTTACATGAATTTTCTTTAAAAGAATTAACAATTTTTTCTTCAAAAGAATCAAAATTCTCGCAGATATTTATTTGCTTATATTTAATCTCAAAATCTTTAAGTGAGCCTTTACCTCCTCCCCTTATTCCTATAACTTCTTCTAATGTGTCATATGGTTGTCCTGTAAGAGAAAACATCACATCTCCAGGTCTAAGAATTCCAAATAAGACGGAACTTATTGCATGCGTTCCACTTACAAATTGCATTCTCACAGCTGCCTTTTCAGCAAGAAAAAATCTTGCAAAAACCGCATCAATTTTTTCTCTAGATATATCATCATGACCACTACCAGAGGATTGATTAAAATGACTAGTAGAAACTTTTTCTTCCTTAAAAATTGTTAATATATTGTCTAATTTCTGGAAAACCTGATTGGATCTTTCTTGAAAAACTTTACTTAAACTCTCTTCTACAGAAAGAACAGCATTTTCAGCCAGTTTTAAGTTATTGTTTAGTGTCATTAATTATGAAAACTCAAGTTATTTTTTAGAAACTAAATTTCTTAATTCTGCGAGGAAAGCATTAGGTCCTCTACCCTGAAAATAAGAGAGTTTTTTTGAAGCCTCATATAAATCCAGTAGTTCTCCATCCAATTCTTCTGCCGTATAGTCTCTAATTCCTGCTATTACCTCAGCAAAACGTTCTCTACGGGTAGATTTATTTACAGCATAAGCTTCCATTACCTGAATTTTACATGATCTCCAAGCCTTATTCTGACAAAAATGCACCGAAAGGGCATCACTTAAAGCAGAAGCTTCTTCATCTTCTATATACCAGTCAAAAGATGAAGGGAGAGATTTTAATCCTGAAAATATCTCAAATAACTCACCGGCCGACAATGGATTACCAAAATCATTTTTTAAGGGCAATGCAGACTCTTGCAAAGCTTTCCATAACTCTGGATAATCACTTTCTAAACGATCCCTGATTTTTTCTATCCCTTGATCAAGAATCGTATTCACTTGAGCTAAAGCAAGAAAAACTTCAGGCCCTGGCGAAGATAACTTTCCATTTCTAAGATTAGAAATTTGCGAATTATGAACTTTACCTAAATCAAGAATTTCAGAAAGTAAAGGTAAAACCCTATGAGACCAACCATTTCTTTCGTGCCAGAGGTGAATCAAATGAGCCATAGCCCTTCGACCTCTGGATAATTTATCGCGATATCCGAGACTCACAGATAATTAAACTTATCAATAGTATTGTATGATAATATTACATATCGGTAATTTTGAAAATAGTATTTCAATATCATGAATTCAGTAATTTTCCAAGAAACAGCAAAATTAAAAAAACCTGTTCCAGCTGAAAAAGTAATAGAACTCTCAGGAAAATTATTAGAGCCTTCCAGACATTCAAAACAATATCCTCCAAGGCTACATAAAACTTGGGGGACAATAGTTTTCATGGTTGCAATTCATATTCTTTCTGTTGTAGCTTTACAACCAAAGTTTTGGAGTCTACCTGCAGTTATATCATTATTATTTTTTTACTGGGTAACTGCTTGTTTAGGAGTTACTCTTGGATATCACAGATTGTTATCACATAGATCGTTCATTGTTCCAAGATGGTTGGAAAGATTTTTTGCTACCTGTGGAGCTATAAGTTGCCAGCATGGACCTATTGATTGGGTGGGTTTGCATAGGCATCACCACTCTTTTTCAGATACCGAAGTTGATCATCACAACAGCAAAAAAGGTTTTTGGTGGAGTCATATGGGTTGGATGTTCAAAGATGTTAAAGCACTCAAAGCTGTTCCAAAACTAAGTGCAGATTTAATTAAAGATCCATACTATAGATTCCTAAATAAATATTTTTTATTTTTACAAATTCCTATTGGACTTTCTTTGTACGCAATAGGTCAAAAACTAGGAGTTGGTGGTTGGGCTTTAGTGCTATGGGGAATTCCATTGAGACTTGTAGTCGTTTATCACATAACCTGGCTAGTAAATTCCGCAACACATTGTTGGGGTAAGGCACCATTTGAAAGTGGTGATTCATCCAAAAACAATGCTTGGGTTGCTGCATTAACATTTGGAGAAGGTTGGCATAATAATCATCATGCATTTCCCAATTCTGCAAAACAAGGATTATTTAGAGGTCAAATCGATATAACTTGGGAACATATTAAGATTCTTGCGAAATTAGGTCTTGCAAAAAAAGTAAAGTTACCCTCTAGGTCTTATTATTAACTATATTGTTTAATATTTTCATGGCTAAAAGAGTACAAGTCGCATTAACTGAATCAATCGCCTCACTAGGTAAAGAAGGCGATCTAGTTGAAGTAGCACCTGGATATGCAAGAAATTTCCTATTACCTTATGGAAAAGCAATGAATATAACACCAGCTGTTCTTAAACAAATTGAAAGGAACAAAGAAAAAGCAAAAATTGCTGCTGATAAATTAAAACAAGAAGCTTTAGATTTCCAAACTGCATTATCAACAATAGGTAGATTCACTATTAAAAAACAGGTTGGAGAGGATGGAGTACTTTTTGGAACAGTTACCAATGGGGATGTTGCCGAAGCAATAGAAGCAGCAACCAAAAAAGAAATTGATAGAAGAACCATTACAGTTCCTGATATTCATAATTTAGGTTCCTTTATTGCAAAAATAAAATTGCATCAAGAGGTAAATGCAGAAGTAAATATTGAAGTAACAAGTTAATCAATTTGTTGCATTATTTTGAAAAGTAGCCAGAGTATATATCTAAGCAATTAAAGATATGGTTTCCGTACCTTTTCCAAATAATAGTCAAAATAAAAACTTTAAAAAAGATTTTAATAGTGAAAATGCTGGATTAGTACCACCTCAAAACATTCAAGCTGAAGAAGCTGTTCTTGGTGGCATACTCCTTGATCAAGACGCCATTGGCAGAATTGCAGACTTAATAAAACCTGAAGCTTTTTATATAAATGCTCATCAAGAGATTTATAAAACAGCATTAATGTTGCATACCCAGGGGAAACCAACTGATTTAACATCAATGAGTGCATGGTTAGCAGATAATGGATCATTAGAAAAAATTGGAGGAAACAACAAACTAGTAGAGCTAGTGGAAAATGTATCCTCTACAGCATCCATAGAACAAGTCGCAAATTTAATTAACGACAAATTCATGAGGAGGCAACTTATAAGATCTGGAAATGAGGTAGTTCAATTAGGTTTCGATCAGACTCAAGATACTAATGAAGTTTTAGATAAAGCAGAGCAAAAAATATTTGAAATCAGTCAAGAAAAACCTTCAAAAGGGCTGACTCAAGCAGCTGAAATCCTTACAAGTACTTTTAATGAAATAGAGTCAAGATCATTAGGTACTTCAGTAGCTGGAATTCCCGTAAATTTTTACGACCTTGATGCCATGACTCAAGGCTTTCAAAGAAGTGATTTAATAATTGTGGCTGGAAGACCTTCAATGGGGAAAACTTCAATAGTTCTTAATTTGGCCAAGAATGTTGCGCAATCTCAAGATTTACCTGTATGCGTATTTAGCCTTGAAATGAGTAAAGAACAATTGACATATAGATTACTTTCTATGGAAGTTGGAATCGAAAGCGGTAGGCTAAGGACAGGAAGATTACAACAAGATGAATGGCCGTTACTTGGAGAAGGCATCAATTCATTGGGTCAATTACCAATATTTATAGATGACAAACCTAACTTAAGTGTTTTAGAGATGAGATCTCTATGCAGAAGATTAATAGCAGAACAAAAAAAAGAACTTGGATTAATTGTAATTGATTACCTTCAATTGATGGAAGGATCGACACCTGATAATAGAGTGCAAGAACTTTCACGGATAACTAGAGGTCTTAAAAGCATGGCCAGAGAATTAAAAGTACCAGTGGTAGCTTTGTCTCAACTTAGTAGAGGAGTAGAGTCTAGAACAAATAAAAGACCAATGTTAAGCGACCTAAGAGAATCAGGTTCTATTGAACAAGACGCAGATTTAGTATTAATGATTTATAGAGATGAATACTATAATCCAGAAACTGAAGATAGAGGGATAACAGAGATCATTGTCACGAAACATAGAAATGGACCAGTAGGAACTGTTAAATTATTATTTGAACCTCAATTTACAAGATTTAGAAATTTAGCTAATTAAATCGATCCTAAAATGCAAGATCATCAATCAACAAATGAATCTTTTGACATAATCGTTATTGGAGGAGGACATGCAGGATGTGAAGCAGCTATAACTACAGCGAAATTAGGTTTTTCTACAGCCTTATTTACAATCAATCTAGATAGGATTGCCTGGCAACCTTGCAACCCTGCAGTTGGCGGACCAGCAAAAAGTCAGTTAGTGCATGAAGTTGATGCACTAGGAGGAATTATTGGAAAATTAGCTGATGAGACAGCTATACAAAAAAGAATATTAAACGCAAGTAGAGGACCAGCTGTATGGGCATTAAGAGCTCAAACAGATAAAAGAGAATACTCAAAAAGAATGATCGAAATACTACAAAATACAGATAATTTATCTTTGAAAGAAGCAATGATTACTGAACTTGATATTGAAAAAACTGAAATAATTGGACTTTACTCAAAAAAAAATATACAAAAAAAAATAAAAGGAGTAAGAACTTTCTTTGGTAGTTATTATTCTGCGAGATCAGTTATCATCACTGCTGGTACATTTTTAGAAGGAAGAATATGGATAGGTAATAAATCAATGTCAGCTGGCAGATCTGGTGAACAAGCAGCACAAGGTCTTACTCAAAACTTGCACGAAATTGGTATCAAAACAGAACGTTTAAAAACAGGAACTCCAGCAAGAGTTGATAAAAGAAGTATCATTTTTGATGAATTAGATATTCAACCAAGTACTGCAGCAGATAAATATTTTTCTTTTGACCCAGATATAAAAAATAATATGCCTCAAGTTAGTTGTCATATCACAAGAACAACTGCCAAAACTCATAAACTAATTCGAGACAATTTACATTTAACTCCGATTTACGGCGGTTTTATTGATAGTAAGGGGCCAAGATATTGTCCATCAATTGAAGATAAAATCGTTAAATTTGCTGATAAAGAATCACATCAAATTTTCTTAGAACCAGAAGGAATTAATACTCCTGAAATATATGTACAAGGATTTTCTACAGGTTTACCCGAAAATATTCAATTAGAACTTTTAAGAACCTTACCTGGATTAAGTGAATGTAAAATGTTGCGACCAGCATATGCTGTCGAGTATGACTATATACCTGCAACACAGCTCCAAACATCACTCGAAACGAAAGAAATTGAATATTTATTTAGCGCTGGACAAATTAATGGAACTACTGGTTATGAAGAAGCAGCAGCACAAGGATTAGTTGCAGGAGTCAATGCGACGAGAAAACTAAACAAAAAAGACCCAATAATCTTCACTAGAGAAAGCAGCTATATAGGAACAATGATCAATGATTTAATTACCAAAGATCTCAAAGAACCATACAGAGTTCTGACTAGTAGGAGTGAATATAGGTTAACTCTTAGAGGAGATAATGCAGATAGGAGATTAACCCCATTAGGTTATCAAATAGGGCTAATTGATGAGAAAAGATGGTCGGCCTATCAAGAAAAAATGAAACTCCTCGAGGAAGAGAAATTAAGATTAAATAACACCCGTTTAAAAAATACCGATGAAATATCAAAAAATATAGAATTAGACACGGGATCAAAGATCAAAGGCTCAACAACTTTGAAAGAACTCTTAAAAAGACCAAACTTTCATTATTCAGATCTAATTAAATATAATTTGACTGAAAAAAATCTAGGTTCTTCAATACAGGAAGGTGTTGAAATAGATATTAAATACGAGGGTTACCTTAAAAGACAAAAAAACAACATTGAACAAATAAATCGTCAAAGCTGTAAATCTCTGCCTCAAGAAATAAATTATGAAAAGATAGATACATTATCTTTAGAAGCTAGAGAAAATTTGAATAAAATAAAGCCAAAAAATTTTGGTGATGCCTCAAAAATTCCTGGAGTAAGCAAAGCTGATTTAACTGCATTACTTGTTTGGCTAAAAATAAGAGAAATAAAGAAAGAAAAAGCAAATATTTTTGTCGAAAAAAGTTATCATCTTAAAAGCAATCCGTCAGAACACTGAATAATAAACTTTTTAACTCACCAAAAATTTTATGGGAAGAAAAAGCCTCTACTTTTTTAGTGAAAAATTCATTACCAAAAATATCTGGTCCATGGAAATTAATGCTGCTTGGGGATGGCAGTCCAACTAGACATTTACAGCTTTTAACTAATCAAGAGACGAAAATTAAATTAATTTCAATGAGAGTAGATCCACTATTCATTGAAGAAGGTCCTAAAGAATTAAATCAGTTAAATGGACCTTTAATTAGAAGACAAGTATGGATTAAAAACAATAATAAAAACCTAGCATGGGCTGAAAGTTGGTGGAATGCAGAACAAGTCAATGAAAATTTAAAAGCCAAAGAAGAACCAATTTGGAAGAATTTGACACAAGACAGATCAGAATTATTTAGAGAAGTTGACCGAATTTCACTTGTTAATTCAAATTGGTTAGAGGATCAATTTTGTTTTCAAGGTCCATTCTGGTCAAGAAATTATAGATTTTTTCGAGACAAAAAGCCCCTAACAATTATTAGAGAAGTATTCAATCCACATCTAGAAAGTTTATTAGGATATTCAGGAATTAAAGAATTTACGAAACTATACTCTTCTTCTTCTTGATCTGGGAAGATTTCTTGATTTTGATTGAACTTTTTGCTTTGATTGATCTCTCGAAGTATTATTCTCTTTTTCTGAAGCTCTTTGCCATCTTTCAACTTTGAAATCCATTTCCTCTGGCCAATCTTCGTCCTTACTCTCTTTCACATAAGGTAATTTTTTTTGCTCAGTTGTCTGTAAATTTTTTGGTTGCCTTAAAGATATTGCTTCTAAAGGTCTTTTTGAGTGTTGTTTAGGAGATTTATAAGAATTTGATTCTCTGGAAAATGTCTTAATATCGCTGTTATCATCGTAAAAATTCTCATCATTCCAATCATCATTATCTTCATCAAAAAATAAATCCACTTTTTCAGATACCCATCTTCCTACTTTTTTAACACTCTTACTTGTTATTCCTTGCAAATCTGATTTCCTTCTTTTACCTGGCCTAGCACCAGATACTCCATCAACAAATTGTCTTCCAGTTTCGAAAATTTTATC
>QCLE01000027.1 GCA_003214815.1 Prochlorococcus sp. AG-412-J13
AGATTTTTTTCATTAAAAAATAAAGGTTTTTTTATTTATAGCAGTAATTTCTAAAAGTAAGTTCTTAATATCAGTGATCAGAAGTAAGGGTTTAGATTTATAAATCAGCGTTGTATTAGTGAGTTGTTTTCGCAGACCCATCCGCTTGGTAAAAATCTAGGACAACCTATGAGATTGGTTGCAGTAATACCATCCAGGTCGGCACCAAATAGGCTGGCACCAAACAGGAAGGCACCACTTAATCTGGCAAAACTCAGGTTAGCACCACTCAGGTTGGCATTATCCAGGAAGGCACGATCAAGGTTGGCACCAGTCAGGTTGGCATTACTCAGGTTGGCATTCCACAGGGCGGCACCACTCAGGTTGGCACCACTCAGGTCGGCACCACTCAGGTTGGCATTACTCAGTTCGGCACCACTCAGGTTTGTATGAGCTAAGTCACCACCTGGTCTTATCTCACTTTCTTTAGGTTCTAAATGATCCGCAAAAGATGCTGTTGGTGTAATTGATAGAGCAAATATTCCTGCAATTGCTAATGCTTTTTTCATTAATATGAATAGTACTTATACATTTATAGCAACATAAAAAAAGGAGCTAATTGCCCCTTATTTTAGATCGACTGTCAATTAATAAATATACGCGGAGAAAGTCTTAAGTGTTCGTTCGTTTTAAATAATATCTAAACCTATTTCCTTTAAATACTCCCAAGTAGGATCATAGATTTTACTTTGCCTTGTAGGATCTTTTTTATCACCCTCTGGTATTACAATGACCATTCCTTGACGTGCCCTTGTGAGCAAAACTCGGTATGCATTTAGCTTATATTTTTTATCAATCGGTTTTTTAATATTAGTCCATCTCCAGCCTAGAAAAGATTTATAAAGCCAATTACTTTCTGTCTTAATAAGATCTCCATCCCAAATTATTCCAGCCCAATCTAATTCTAATCCCTGAACTTGAAATTCAGTCGCAGGATCTTCTAGTGCAAAGCTAGATCTGATATCCTCTTGATTATTTAAAAACCAATTTGGTGAATCTTTCTCACTTACTATTCCAGGAAAAAGACCAAGAGGTTTTAATCTTTTTGCTTTTGAGGAGATCAAGAGCCCATATCTTTCAGAACCTCTCGCATTTTCTCTTAACCAATCTTTCGCTTTTGAAATAGACCTAGTTATTTTTATTGGATATAAATGATTTATTTCTTTAATAGATTTTGCTGCTTGCTCTTTTTCGTCTTCAAGCAATGATGATATCGCTTTTGATACTTTCTCTGACCTGAATGATCTAATCGATACACCTAAATGAAGATTTTCACTCTTAAATAATCTTTCTCCTAACTGATTTAAATCAAAAGTAGGTAAATAGTATTTTGAATCTAGTTGATGTGAAGTCCAAACATTCCATTCAGGATAATGATCTTTCAAAGCTTTTAACCATTCCTCCATACCTCCTTCTCCATCATTTAGCTCCTGTCCTCCTCCGACCAAACAAACAATTACTGCCCATCCATCATGTCTATTCATTGCACTAATAAGAAATTCAGGCTCAGAAGAATTGAAATTAGGTATTTCCTTTTTTGTTTTCATAAAACTTCTAGTTTTCTCTAGATTCCATGCTCTTTGTGCTTCATCAAAAATGACAATTCTCTCAAGAGGAGGAGCTTCATTTTTAATACACTCATCTCTAAAATGGTGAATGTTTTGAATAAAAGAAGTTGTCTCTCTTCTGGCTTCACTAATCTTTTTCCCATAATTATCTTTCGCATCACGTGCTAGAGATTCACTAAGCACTCTTACTAAAGGACCATTACCTGATAAGAAAACGGTATGTTCTTCATTAAATTGGTCATTTTTTCTTCTATTACTGGCGAGATTTAACCCAGCTAAAGTTTTCCCAGCTCCTGGAACTCCAGTTAAAAGAAATATTGATTTATATCCATTCTTTTTTGATTCATCAATAGCATTATTAAGCGTAACACTTGTTTTCCCAAGATTATCTGAGCCTGCTTCGTTCCTACTTATATCGGTGACATTATGGTTTCTATATAAAACCTTGCTTGCCTCAATAATTGTTGGAGTTGGGAGGTATGAACTTTTTATCCAGTTTGAGAAGTTAATATTGTTTTCTTCAAAAGAATTTTCAAGTAATGAAGCAATTATTATTTTTAAATTTGACTTGTTAGCCAAAAGACAATTTGTCGCAACTCTGTCTTCCGAAAAATCAAAATTATTTTTAATCTCTTTAGCTTCCGTTGAAACAAGAATTGGAACTATATTTGCATTATGACTTCCTTCATGGAAATTTTTTAAATCAAGTGCATAGTCAATAGTTTGGACCTTATCCTGATTTAAATACTTATTAGATCCGACCTTAAATTCGATAACGAAAATAATATTTTTTATTATCAATATATTGTCAACTCTTTTCCCAATCCTTGGGATTTTGAATTCAAATAATATATTTCCTTCTTTAAAGTTAGGAAGAATATCTTTTAATAAATTTATTTGAAATCGCCAAGCCTCTCTTTGAGTAGTTTCTACAGACCCTTCTTGATTTCTTACCAATACACCAAGAATCTCATCTTGAGATTTTTTAATGAATTCCTCAAAAGAAGAATTAAATCCTGATCTATTTGGAATATTATTCATTCATTATTTACCTTTCTTATAAAGAGTTTCTACAGTTGATATCCACCAATATCCAAAGCTATCAGTTAAATTCTTTTGTATTTCTGGAGAGGGCTCTTCCATACCTCGAGCCTTAAATAATTTAGGTAATGCTTTTTCAGTTGCTTCTTTGCAAAGAGCAGTTCTTCCTGCAACTTCATTGACAATAATTGGTTTTATATTACCTTTTTCAGTAAACATAATTTCAGGCTTGATTTTATTACCTCTCATAATTCCCACAAATAATTTATCTGATATATCCATTGCTTCATCAGGGTGTTTGCCTTGATTAACCGCAAATATATAAGTACAAGCAGCCATAGAAATAAATCTTGCAGCACAACTTTCTGCTCCATATTTTTGACATTCCAAACTAAATTCATTCTCTAATTTTTCAAATTGCTCTGGTTTAGTTGGTACTGCAAATGCACTTATAGGCAATAAGAAAAATAGTAATGCGATTAGTAATCTTTTCATTTAATCCCACCCATAATAAATAAATCTTTCACATTTTTTCGAAGGTAGAAAAAAGCCCTCAGCAGCTCCTAATATTTTATTCATCTGTGTTGTTCTACCTCCGAATCTTCCATCAGTTTTTGAGTCACCTGTAGATAACGAGTAATAGTATCCAACTCCAAATCTAGGAAACATAATTTTATCCCTTCCTTTCTTTTGAAATTCCTTTGGAGTCCCTCTCCCCGACTGTGTTCCAATAATATTGACTACTGGACCACTAGCTATTGAAACTTGCTTTTCAGAAGGTTCTTTTTTTATTTTGTATATGTAAAAGTATTGTCCCCCATATCCATTACTTATTCCTGTTTCGAAATTCAGAACCGGCTTATCTTTGTAATTAATTGTTCCTCTACCAACAGAATTATATTCTCCATTAATAACCTCAATAGTTACATCTGGATAATATTCACTAACAAAATTGCAGGTATCCGCTGCAATAGCTGAAGGAATTAAACCTAATAAAAATGTTGCATGGTATAACCGTTTCATTTATATCTCATCCAGACTTCTAGTTACCCAACCATTTTCAGTGCAGATTCCATATCCATAATCCATATAACCACCACCACGACGAAGTACAGGTTTTGGGTCAGCTTTTTTTCTAGCTTGTATGTGATCTTCAGAACACCAATACCTACCCCCAGCTTTCATTATTCCTTTCCTAATAATTTCTGCAGGAACATCAGTTTTTACAAAGCAAGCACCATCAATGCTTATTTTACAAAATTCATTATTAACTCTATCGGCAGAGTTAGTGAAATAGTAAAAAAATCCATCTGGACTTATCGTACCTGAATAAGAGGAAGGAGGTCTTACGTGGACATAATAAATGGGATCTTCTTCTGCTAATACAGGAGTAGAAAATAATAGAAGTCCAATCATCAATCCTTTCATAAAATTCTTTCTGGCATTATTAAGCAAAACTCAAAGTGAATGTGCCAATTTTTGAGTTGGTCACTAATTTTGCCAAAATAAATTATTCTTCGCAAGAAGTAAGTTTGTATTATCGATAATTATTTAAAATGATAAGGTCTGTAGTCATTAACCTTAAATCTTATTTGTGATTCACCAATCGATATATATTTATTCGCTAATTCAGGATCAAATTTTAATAAAGCATTTTTTGTAATTTGTTTCTTTTTTTTTCTTTTCCAAGAACATATATCTTCTATTCCTTGGTTTTCTCCAACTAAAACTTTTAACTTATTTTCAAGCAATTTTTTCTTTAATTCCAGAGGTTGAAGTTCAACATGAGCATCAAGCCATTTTGAGTGCAATTTTATTAAATCTTTATTTCTATTTATTGAATCAAATGAATCGTCTTTAAAAAATTTTTGACCTTCAATTAGCTCTTCTAATTTTTTAAATTCTGCGCTTTTTTTATTTTTCAAATCTTTTTTAATAGTGAAATTTGGGCTAATAAATTCCACTGATAATTTTTCAAAAATATCTGGATGATCTTTTTCAAAATTAACTTTATCAAATTTTTCTTGTGGTTTTATTTTTTCATAAAAACAAATTCCATCTATATCTCGGTAAAAACTTTTATCAAAAGATCGAAGTTTTAAATTTGCTAAATCTTTCTCATTTTTCATTTTTATGATTTCTTTTTTTGCCTCTAGCAAATCATTATGGATATCTTTTGCGTCAGATGATGGTTTTAATTCTTCTCCATTATCTTCAATTAATGCATATTGATTTATTAATAAATTATCCTTTATTTGGCCTTCTAAATCTTCATTGATTTTTTTAGTTAATTCTACATAAGGCTGTATTCCATCTTCTCCATAATTGAACCATTCTCCATGGATTCTATACTTTGCCAATCTTTGATGAACAAGAGATTCTAAAGTTGAAACTTGAGCATAGGTTTTAACTTCCGCTTCAACAATTATTTCTCTTGGGTTACCGGTTTGATGTTCTTTTCTCCTCTCAAAAGATGATCTTCCATCATCATTACCTTTTACAAGTCCAATCTTTACATAAGGGCCACATGGATAACCAAATAAATCCCTTTCTGTCATGAAATAAATAAAGCCGATATTAAGTAAATGATTTTTTTTATTCTTCTCATTAAATCTCATTTGATAAATTAATTTCCTAAAGAATTTTAAATTTGTTTTTAATTAAAAAAAAGTTTTCTTAATTACTTATTGGTAATTCGTTTAATTCTTTACGAGCTTCTTTCCAATATGGATAAAATTTATTCAAAATATTAATAAAATTTTCATTATGCGTAGGTTCTAATAAATGGGCTAATTCATGCACTAAAACATACTCCAAAAAGTTTTTTGGTTTTTTTGCAAGTTCTGTATTTAAGCGTATATTCTTAGAGATAGGATTGCAGCTACCCCATCTAGTTTTCATTTTTTGTAAATAGTATTTATTAACTTTTACACCCATCTTTTCTTGCCATTTATTAATAAGAGATGGAATTTGTTCATGGAGCTTAGATCTATACCATTCTTGTACAATTTTTTCTTTATTTTTTCTAGAACTTTTTAACTTAACAGTAAGGATTATTTTTTTATCCTCAAGTTTTACAAATGATTTTTTGTCGCTATAGTTCACGCTTAATAAGTATCTTCGCCCCCATAAAAAATGGCTTTCATGATCTTCATATTTAAGATAATTTTCTCTAGTCTGCTCTAAAAATAATTTTTTTTGATGACGTATCCAACTGAGTTTTGAAATAGCATATGCCTTAGCAACTTCTAATCTTGTCTCTTTGGGAACTACAAGAGTTACTTTTCCATTTGGAGGATGTACACTTAGATGGATATTTTTAATTTCTTTTTTTTTATATTGAATTTCTATATCACCAAACTTTATTAAATCTTCCATCAATATCCTTTTTGCTGTTTAATTATTTCAAAAATTTTTATTGTGGCATCTCTATCACGACCCATAATTGGAAATAATTCATTAAGAATTTGACGTTCACGAGTTTCATCGCCTCTGAATTCTGCAGGAGCTTTTTCTCTCATGACTCTATCAATTTCCAAAGCAAGATTTGCTCTGATTTCAATTTCTTCTATTTCTGTCTTTCTATTTTGATTCAAATCACTTTCTTTAAAAAGAATGTCAGGAAGGTTATTAAATAAAACAATTGCTTCAATATTTCCATTAAGTTTTGAAGGATATTCATCTTGTACACTTTTGGAAGATATTTTCTTAACTAGTTCTTCAGCTCTCTTCAGAAACTCTTCATAAGATTTTGTATCCTCACGTTTTTGTTGGATTAGATCATCTAAAAGCGTGGACATTTCTTCGTAGAATCTTGGGTCAGTCAATTGCTCTCGAATTATCGTTTTTCGAACATTATTGATAATCCCCTCTGCAACTGAATTCTTAGATAGATTACCTTTCGCATTTAATTTTTTAGCAATGGCGTCATTTATGCCTGTCTCGATAATTAGTTCCGTCAAGGATAATTCGCTAAGATTTCCTAAATCATCAGCTTGGTCAGCCTGAATATAAGTATTAATTAAATGTCTCATATCTGCTTCATAAGGTTTGATATCCAATTCCTCGTTTGAGAAATTCTTGATAGCATTTCTGATATCAGTGAAATTGGCTATTTCAGACTGCAAGGTCTTGATATCTGAGTCTGAATAACCTGCTTCGATAAGATTTTGGCTAATTGCAGCGTAAGATCTAACAAATGATACTACTGCTTTATAGAACTCTATTCGTAGAGTTTCTGTTCGATTTAAGCCTTTTGGGTCACTAGAGTCGCCACAAAAGTAATGTAGATACTGCTCAATTTCTGCTGGTGCTAAGACTGGCTCACATAGATAGAAAAGTGCTTCGCGTGATTCGTCTAGCTTCTTTTTACCCTCTTTCAACCAGTCCTTAACTATGGGATTGCCAGTATTGCCTTCTTCATCAATATCTAATTCATCAGAAGTATATACGGAAATGGAATTCTGTACTTCGTGAAATAGCTCCTTAAAATCGACTATGTATCCATAGTCTTTATCGTCACCATCAAGACGATTTGTTCGACAAATAGCCTGGAAAAGATTATGGTCATGCATCTCATTATCTAGATAGACATAAGTACATGATGGTGCATCAAAACCAGTGAGAAGCTTGCTTACAACAATCAGTAATTTGCAATTAGCAGGTTCCTTTATGAAAAGCCTTTTTATTGATGTCTCATAGTCTTTAGTCGCTTGTTTATTTGTAAGAACACACTTCGTATATGTATCAAATTTATATCTTTCGTCACTATCCGGAGGCTCACGGGAAATGGCGTTATGGTTGGGTTGATAGGACGTAACAATCCCACAATACTTTCCAAAATTAGTGTTTTGAAAAAGTCGAAAGTAGTGGCATGCATCATAGATAGAGGCTGCCACAAGAATTCCAGTTCCACGATCATTATCGAGCCTGGGCTTGAGTGAAAAATCTTGAATAATACTTGCTACGATTCTTTGTTTGCGCTCTCCTGCACTCATCAACCGCTCCATGGTTGCCCATTGTTTTCGTAATATAGCCTGCTGGTAATTATTAAGTGTCTTAGTTTTATGTTGGAACCACTCATCAATGTTTTGTCTGCTTGTTAATCGCTGAGGCACTGCTCTTGCTTCGTATTTAAGATCAAGGACAACACCATCCTCAACTGCCTCGTCAAATTTGTATGTATGGATATAGGTGCCGAACACCTCTCGTGTTGTTTGTCGATCCTTTCGTAGAAGTGGCGTACCTGTAAACCCTATAAAGATGCCGTTCTCTAACCATCGCTTCATTTGCTTATTCATACCCCCGCCCTGAGTACGATGACATTCGTCTACGAAGATATAGAAACTTCCATGAATTGGAGGGGGAGCTGATCGTAGATCTAGGTCAAATTTATGAATTAATGCGCAGAGTACGCGCGGCATAGTTGCAGACAACTTCTTATTGAAATCTTGTCGCGAGACGATTCGCGGTGATGCTGATTCTTCACCGACAACACCAGAGTTTTTCATTACGCCTTCAATCTGTTTGTCTAGTTCATCACGATCAGTGACTATTAAAATTCTTGCATTTGCATCATATTCAAGTAGCCATTTAGCTAGTAAAACCATCAAAATACTCTTACCACTACCTTGGGTATGCCAGATAACACCTCCTTCACGTTTTTCTATACGCTCCTGAGCCTTCTTTAAACCAAAATATTGATGTACACGTGGAACTTTCTTTATTCCTGCATCGAAGATAATACAGTTATAAATTAGATCTAGTAGTCGAGATTTCTCACAAATATGTTTGAGGGCTTTATCAAGTAAATAATCTTCATCCTCCATCTCAGAAAACTCTTTCCACTGCAGAAAATATTGTTCTGGTGTCCCTATTGTGCCGTATCTAAGTCCCTGTGAATCATTTCCTGCAAAAACGAATTGAACTGTACTGAAAAAGCCTTTATTGAATATTTCTTCTTGATTAGTATTAAGCTGTCGGATCCCATCGATTACATCTACTGAGCTGCGCTTAAGTTCAATTACGCCAATCGCGAGGCCATTCAGATAGAGAACGAGATCAGGACGTCGTTGAAAACCTCCTTTTAGAGTTACTTCCTCGGCTAGCGCGAAATCATTATTTTTGACATTATTCCAATCTATTAGATGTACTGTTTCATAAGACTTACCTGCTGCGACTTGCACTTTAACTCCATACCGCAGCATGTTATAAGTGCGTAAGTTGGCCTGATAAAGGGTAATGCCAGTGGAATTTGCAGCACTTTGTAACTTTTGAAGTGCAGCGTCTATATGGACTTCAGAATAACCACGACTTTTTAAATTTAGTCTTAATAAATCTTCTTCAATACAGCTATTGCTATCTTTCATATGCCAGTCTCCAAGGAACTTGTAACCAAGGCAATCTGGATGACTATCCTCTGTAAAGAAATTAATCACCCGCTCTTGAGTTAAGCGTTCAGGTCGAGATCTCTTAATCATTGGATCTCTTTAGCGAAGGGAGGCGTATTTTTCCAAAGAGTAGTTCTTGCATCATTCCTTCTTTTAATTGCAGTGCCTTGGAGAGCTTAGATTCCAGGACTGATATTTCTCTATTCATATCACTGAGAATTAAAGTAATTCTAATTTGTTCTTCGATGCTTGGCACAGGAATTTCCAAATCAGCTAGTGTCCTCTTGGAGATACCGTAGACTTTCATTCCAGTCGCTACTCTCAGGTACTCATCATGTAATGATTTTAGATCAACTAGATGGCCTTTAAATCCAGGGGCAAAGGTTGGAGATTTCTCTCGAAGTAAAAAGGTGTGTAAGCCCGCTATAACCTTCTTCCCTTCATCTATTCCACTTATCTCAATTGTCTTTCCAATACCTTCAGAATCCTCAGAGACATCAGCCATAACCCAATCACCATTTTTCACAAGAGCCGCGTTGCCACATTTTGTCTCGTAAATCATCGGCAAATTAGTCTCATTAAGATCTAAATGATTATGGAACTTCGTATGGATATCTCCGTAATGAATGTAATATGCATCACCATTTTCTGAAAGATCATCGCGGGAGTTTGAAGCCGTTGGTAAGAAAGTAAATACTTCACTAAATTTTTTTGTCTCCCAATTATCTTTGAAACCGGGAAGACGCTTCTTACCCGTAAGAAGTAGTTGCGTAACGCCTTTTTTTAATAGACGTTTTTTAAAAATAAGTTTCTTCAATGATTTAACTAGTTCTTCCACATCACTTAATACATCCCCAATCAAAATTTGCTCGGTTTTACTTGGAACAACTATTTTGAAATTTCTTAGAATTTCTGCATTTAGGACTCCCATTGTTCCACCCTGTGCCTTATTGGCTAGAAGTGACTGTATCTTTTTAGATTCAAAAAGGAATCTAAAAAAACATGGATAGATACGGGATCTTGAAAATGAGAAACGAATTAATCTTGGATTAATGATCCCTTTAGGCGCATCACTAGGAATCTCTAAGAGCTTTCCTAGAGTGCCAACAAGGCTTAGTAGTACATCGCCAGGTCTGACTGAGCAACTCTCGAGTTCTCGATATTTTTTTTGAGTTACAAAATAGTCTCCATAATTTATATCTCCTTTGATCACTTGTTCTTGTCCGTAAACCTTAAATCCAGATTTTACGTAGGTATCTTTTTTTAATGATGAGCCAAATGGCCCTGCTTTGATAGCTGGTAATGGATACTCGCCAAGTGAGTTAAGATCAGAAACATCCCAATCCTCTGGAATAAGACCCATCTCCGTCTGTTTATAACTCTCTATCCTTCCCATGCGAATCCCATACTTTCAAGGTGATTGTCGACTTTTCTCTCAAGCTCAATCACGAGTTTACTCATTTGTGGAAGTGGTGTTTCGTATCGTTCAGCTAGATCTTCAACACGCTTGGTTAGGATTTGACTAACACGATCCATCTCGTCGTGAATGACTATTTCTAGCTTGACCATCCATTTGTGATCGACAACGAGTTTTTTAACCTCTTCCTCACTAAGTTGAGAGTATTTATCACGAGAGATAAGATCTAGAGATTTCTCAGCTTGATTAATTATCTTTTTAAGTTCAGTTTGTTTTTTATTTAATGAAAGCCATTGGGTGAGGACTTGTTTTTCATCGTAATATTCAGGCTTCTCTTTTATAACTTTTTCTCGTTTTGTGACTTCAACTTTGTTTATCTTATCTAATTCAGCAAATGCTCCCTCTTCACCTCCATTCTCTTCTTCCAACGAAGTTTGTTGTGCAATAAGATTGTCTAATTCACTGAGCTGATCATCTATAATTGCCCTCTCTTTTGGAAAATATCTTGCGATAATGAGAGGCTTGGGCAAGAGATCACAAGCCCATCCTTTCTCTTTTAATTTACCCTTATCTTTGCCACTTTTGACCGTTTCAAAAACGAGATGGGGGGCCGCAATCCAGCCGGATTCTGAAATAATATAACAATCATCTTGCATAGTATCTTCCCAGTAATCATAAAGCTTCTGATAAATGGCATAGGAATCGATTAGGGATTGGTTTTCGTGATTCTCATAATGTCGGAGAAGTGACTCTGATTGTTCACGAATTATTTCTTTGGGAATACAGTTTTTTCCTAATTGTTTAAGGGTAATAACTATTTTCTCTCTCCATTGCGAGAAATGATTATTCATACCCTCAATAAATGAATTAAATTGTGGGTGTTCTTGGATATAGCGTTTAAGCTTGTTTCTCTCAATTACTAGATCAACGTAACCTTGTCGCTGATCTTTAAATAGACTTGAACGGAGGTCTGGGCAGACCAACCAGTAATCACCAAGTATCTCAATATCCTGGATAGGTATACCGCCATTCAAGTGACCGTCTATATCTTGATGGTCTTCGACCTCGCTACTATCTATATAGCGTGACAAGTTAAGGTTATAGTCATTCTTTAGATCCGCAATTTCATCAAAGTGCACAATTCTTGAGAAACCTTTAGTTTCATTAGTATTGATGAATACATCGATAATCTTGTGAATGTCACGTTCGCGAAGGCGATTCTTATTTCCATCCTTGATAAAACCTTTACTAGCATCAATCATGAAGACGCCCTTACGCGCAGAAGCATTTTCTTTGTCTAGGACTAGGATACAAGCGGGAATACCAGTGCCATAGAAAAGATTAGGAGGTAGGCCAATGATCCCCTTAAGATAGCCAGATTTCACAAGTTGCTTTCTAATGACAGCCTCGGCATTACCTCTAAAAAGTACTCCGTGGGGCAGTATACATGCCCCTTTGCCCTTACTCTTCATTGACCTTATTATGTGAAGCAAGTAAGCATAGTCACCCTGCTTTTCTGGAGGTTCACCCCATGAGAAACGTTCAAAAGGGTCAGAAGAGGGTATAAGGCCTGTACTCCAAGTCTTATCCGAAAAAGGAGGATTGGCAACTACATAATCGTAGGTACGAAGATTCTCGCCATCCTTGAATTTTGGATTCGCAAGTGTATTCCCTTGAACAATATTTGCAGTAGGGAAATCGTGAAGAATCATATTCATTCGAGAAAGCCCAGCAGTGGTTACATCAATCTCTTGTCCTTCAAGAGTAATGTGAGTTCCTGCTTCTGCAGCAATCTTTAATAATAATGACCCTGAACCGCAAGTAGGGTCATATGCCGTAGTAGCCGCTACCGTATTTTCACTTGATATACCAATCACTTTTGCCATGATACGACTTACTTCAGAGGGTGTGTAGAACTGTCCTTTACTCTTGCCACTTTCACTAGCAAAATGACGCATAAGATACTCATAAGCATCTCCGAGGATATCATCGTTTTCTGCCCTATTCTTCGAGAAATTAAGTTCTGGTTTTTCGAAAATGCTTATTAGATTGGATAAACGATCAACCATTGCCTTCCCTTCACCTAATTTGATTGGGTCATTAAAATCAGGGAAGTCACTTCTAGCTAGGTTTGAATTTGAATCTATTAATGGTTGAATAATCTCCTTGTTGATCTTGTTGCCGATATCACTGTCACCCTTAAGAGCTTGCATATCAATAAAACTAGCTCCCTCCGGTATAGTTACAGGTGGAGCGAAGTCGTCTGAGTTTGCGTACTTATCTGATATGTATTTAATGAACAACATAAAAAGTACGTAATCCTTATATTGGCTTGCATCCATTCCACCTCGAAGCTCATCGCATGAAGCCCACAAAGAGGAGTAAAGTTCAGATTTCTTGATTGCCATTAAATCACTTTTCTCTCAAACTCAAAAAGAAATTTGGTTAAAATATCGAACTTAATCAATTTCTATTTTTCTACAGTAATCTTAAATATTAAGGTAATGATAGCCTAGCCTTCTTTATCCTTCAACATTTAAGTTGTCATTTTTTATCTATACTCTTTTAAACTTTATTCTTGATTTATCAAAAAACAAATCAAAAGCATTCTCAAGATCTTTTGTATTGAATCTTGAATAGCTTTTCAAATGAGTTTCCAGATCATGTCCCATTGCATCAGCTATCTGTTTTGGTGATCTATAAGTTCCATTTTTGTTGATCCTATTATGAGCAACATAAGCGTATCTGTGACGAAAAGAATAAGGTGTGCATTCTTGCCCTTCAATTTCAGCCTCTTTACAAATTGACAACCAAACATTCTTTGGGCTTCTATCTCTTAACTGTTTCCCTAACCTATCTGCTCCTTGTCCTTTAGATATTTGAGGAAGAACTTCCCCAGCTGCAAATCTCTGATGCAAAGTAAGACACCAATCAAAAGGATTTCCATCTATATCTAAAACAAATAAAGGAAATAACCTTCTTCCATTTATCTTTGAATTCGATTTCTTATAAGTAGTCCAAAGTTCTGTTTTGTTATTTTTGAGAACTAAATATCTAAGTTCTTCAGGCCTTAATCCATATACGGCACAAAGCTGAGTTGCGAATTGCCATTTTGCTGCATGTTCATTATTCGCGAAAGAATCAACCAATCTTCCAATCTGAGAATCTGTTAATGGATAACCGACTCTCTTTTCTGTTGTCACCTCTTCTTCAGCTTTATTAAAAACTGGGGGTCTCCAATATGAAGGAAAGTCTTCTCTCTCAACGCACCAATTTAAGAATCTATTAAAAGCTAATCTCATATGTCTTCGCATTGTTGTGCCTTTAGCCCATCCTCTTTTTTCTAAATTTTTACCATGTTGATATTCATTACTGACTTTATCCCATAATCTTTTACCATTTTGAGGTCTTGCCTTTGATCTATTCACGTAAAAAAGAATCGCTTTAATGACAGGAAGATGTTTCCTTTTCCATGTATTTTCTTGGATAGTGTGTTTATTAGAGTTTCTGTAATTCTTAAGCGCAGTATCCCAATTCAGCTCAAATTTAGTAGATGATTTCTGTGAAATATCAAAAGCGGCCTTTAAAGTAATACTTGATTTATAGTTTTCATAAGTATCAGCAGCAGTTTCTATCAGCTTCAAAGCCTCAACCCATTGATCTTCTTGCCATTTGTAAGGAAGGTTTATTGATAGAAATCCTTTAGCTTTTGTTCCATATAAAACACGAATATTTCCTCTATCTGGTTGAACAGTCCAACCAGTTCCAACAGAGACTTTAATCGCTCTTCTAAATACTTTTATCCAAGAGTTAGTTTCTGCCAAAATGCGTCCGAGTGCTCCACTTTTATTCTACGCAAATCCGTAGAAATATAAGCCTACTCAGGCAAAAGTATGCAGTCTCTTGCAGTCTTATGCAGTTTATAATTGAAGTTATAGCCGAGATAACAGAGTCTCACTAATTGCGTGTTGGTGCTTTGGGAGCACTAGGTCGCAGGTTCGAATCCTGTCGCCCCGACTCTTAAAAACCAAGTCATACTAGCGAGTTACCCAGACTCGCTTTTTTATTGAAAATTTTGACGGCAGGAAGAGCCGTCAAAATGCCGTCAAATGCAAGGCTCTTTCAAGTTATTCGAGTCAGGCATGGGGGTGTCTGAAGTAACTAGAACCCTTGTCAGGGACTACGTAATTACTCGTAGAAGTGCGAATCTCGACATCAACTGGGCAAGTGCTCAAATGATAAAGAGCTTAGAAAAGTACGAGAAAACAGACCTTCTGGGATGGTTAATAACACAGACTGAGAGGGTATATATAAAAGCCCTGGAAGCTAATCAACTAAGTGCAGCTATTGGAAGTTTGAATTTAATGCACAAAATCACGATTGAAGCGTCAGATAAAAGAAAACAGAACCCATTTCATGGAAATTACAAACATTAAATTGCATAAGGTGTTTTGTGTTTAATTAGTTGGTTTTTAACACTAATAAAACATCAATAAAACACATCTAATATTCCTTCTAATACATATATATAACTACATTTATATATTAATAAAACACATAAAACCCACTATATAAATAATTGTGCCCCAGACAGTACTACTTAGGTCTTTTTGAGACTATTTAACCTACTTTCAAGGGTTTTGGAGTCTCATTTCATTTTTCAAAAGTGTGTTTTATTAGTGTTTAATTCGTGTTTTATGTCCAGTATCAGTCCAAGACTACTTAAGAAATTCATTTCAGCTAATTGACCCTTATTGTAGATTGACTGTCAATCGTAGTTAATATAGCGGTGGAAGTAGTAAGCGTTTCATTTAAGCTTTCCTTATTTTGTAAAAATTTTTATTTATTTTGATATATTAATTCTGGGTTATAAGAATGAACAAATAACATTGGCTCTTCATTATCTACATCAGTAACTATGTGAAATTTATTATCATCATAATTTACTGCTATTCCTCCAGCCCAATTCATGTAGGGGATTTTATATTGATTAATAATTGTATTTGAATCCCAATCATAAATATAGATTTCCCTATTTAAACCACTCAATATCCAGATTTTTTTATTTAATACATCATAATCAAGCCCACTAATATCAAAACTATTTAATTGATTTTCATAGTTGGAGAACTTTTCAATTTTTCTAAAACTAAGTATTTTATTTAATTCACCGTTAATTTTTATTAGCATTGCTGGAAAATCTTGTTTTGCAACAATATATGTTTCCTCTTCTGGTAAAAAAGTTATTGCCTCTAGTCCATGACTTTTATTTAAGGTCTGCAATTTAAAGAATTTTTTTATAAGTGAAAAATTCTTCATTTCACTTAATAAGTAGTTTTTATGTTTTCCGCTATCCAATTCAACAGTAACTACTTTAGGATATTGAGATTCTATTACAGCTACTAAAAGATTACGTTTTTTATTCAAGGTAATACCTTCACTTTCATCGAGAGGAGAATTAATTGTTTTTTTTCGATTTATATCTCCTTTAAGATCTAAATTAAACAATTTGGAAGTGTCGTCACTAACCGTCCAAAGAGACTTTTTATCTACATCAAAAACTAAACCTGAAGGTTCATCAAATTCTAAGTCAACATTGGCTATTGCTCTTTGACTAATAAAATTAATATGAGGAGTATCTAATCTATCTTTGATTTGTATATT
>QCLE01000028.1 GCA_003214815.1 Prochlorococcus sp. AG-412-J13
GACTGTCAATCGTATTTAATATAGCGGTGCAATTAGTAAGCGTTTCAATTTTTATTGTTAACTAATCCATAGATACATAAAAGAGGATTCACTATCAAAACAATCCAGAAAGGAGGAGGGGGTCCTCCATCAACAATTGTCCCAGCGTTAAAAGTATTAAATAGAGCTACTGCCAAAAAACAAAACATCAAAGCTAATTCACCTGATAAAACTTTTCTTAAGGAGGCTTTATCTTTAATGGAACTACAAATAATCAATAAAAAACCTATTCCTAAATTACTAGCAGCTACAACATCTGCAGTACCTCTAACAAGAAGCAATGTTTCACTTGAAGCGTTGCCTGCAATAGTTTCCACTGAAAAAATTAGTAGAGAAATAATTAACAACCCCAACAGGATATGAAGCGCTCCAGTGGTTTTTAAAATATTTTTTAACTTCATAAAAAAAGGAGCTTATTTCCCCCTTATTGTAGATCGACTGTCAATCAATATTACTTTAGTACTTAATTATTAAATGTAGAAATTCACGGTGTGATTATTGGAGAGTTAGGAGTACAGCCCTAGCTCTCTTTTTTTTAAGAATCTATCGGTTTTTACGATTCGGTTTTGATGTGTAAACCGAAGTTCGGTGTATTTGCCCTATATAATCATTCGGTTTATAACATTACAAATATTGCTTATTCATACAAAGATAGTTATGTACTAATTCAGAGGTAAACAATGTATTCAATGTTTGATCTATTCTTTGATACTCCTGCATATAGACCCATATATGTAATCTCTGATAGTGAGATGAAGGAGTTACAAAGAACGCAAAATCAAGATGAACTTGAAGAAATTCGTCATCAAAAGAAAAGACTTGAAGAATCATACAAAGCTCAAGTCAAACATCTTGATGAAAGAGAAAAAGAGTTAAAAACTGAACTAAAATCTATTGAACCCGCTAAGAAAAAAGTTTAGATTTTGATTCTTTTATCGAGAAGAGGGTTTATCCCTCTTTTTTTTTATGCAAGTAGTAAGCGTTTCATTTATTTTCCTTTAACGCAATGAAACCTTCTAAGTTTGCTCGATACTCCTTGAGATGTACTTAGTTCCCACTTTCTACCTTCGTTTTCACAGATCTCTGCACTTGGCATTTCTATTTTTTCTAATGATCCAGATTGATGATTGCCACCAAGTCCATAAGTAAGTATCAACCAATAACTTTCAGCATTAACAGCAGTAGGTAAAGCGAGGGCTGCTAGTAGTGGGAGTAGTAAGCGTTTCATTTATATTCTTCCTGACCAATCTATTTGGTTTCCTTTATCTTTGCCGTCCAAAACTATTAAACGATCTTTCTCCTCCGAATTAACAATAAATTCTTTACCCCAATTATCAATATCTAGATCGTAGGAAGTCACATTGTATTTTTCTAATTTACAACCACCTTCTTTCAAGACCAAAACTAATTCTTTATATATCTCTTCCTTACTAGAATCCTTAGGCATTGAAAATGAGATTTTTGTATTTCCATCTACTACCTCAAGTGTTTCTTTAACAACCTCTATTGCATTTTGTTTTTCTCCAATTAATCTTATATATTTCTTAATTTCCTATCAGGCAAACCTGCGGCAGCAACTAAAGCAAAAAAACCAAAAAAGAAGCCTCCAATAGCCCAAGCAGCTCCGCTATATCCTTTTTGATGAGCAACTTGCCCGCAATACAATGCAGATGCAAGCCATAAAATAACTAAAGCAAAAAATATTGCCATAAAAAAAAGAGGGTTTTATCCCTCTAATTTTAGATCGACTGTCAATCAAGTAAATATTACATGAAATCGTTCAAAATATCGAATTGAATTTCCTGAATAATTTATATTGCCTTGAAAATTATCAACCGTACTAAAACTTGTTAAACGAGAGTCATAAGTATTAACTACGTTAATAGTCTCTCCAGCAGATGCTGCTTGAGATCCTAACTTGTAATTCAAATCATAACCAATAGAATTTATTACTATGTTTTCAAAATTAGTTATTAAATCTCCTGTATATAAACCTCTATCATTAAAGATCACTAAAGTATCATTACCGCCTCCGCCATCTAAAAAATCTAAATCAACATCACCCTCACCTCTATATGTGACATGGTCATCTCCGTCACCAGCGCTTAAATATTGCAACCTTCCTTTATATGAATCGTTCCCAGCTCCTAAGAGAACTTTAATATTGCCATTTCCTCCAACCACATCGTCTCCATCTCCAGCATCAATAATTTGCAGATTCCCCCGTTCAGAACTTCCGCCGTCACCTTGATTCTCCCAAATTAAATCGTCTCCATCTCCTCCATATATGTTGTCAAACCCACGACCTCCATAAATAATATCGTCTCCATCTCCTCCGTAGATAGTGTCATCCCCTTTACCACCTTCTATGGTGTCATTGCCATCTCCGCCATGAATTTCATCATCTCCCTCTAATCCTTTAAGGGTGTCATTCCCGTCTCCTCCATAAATCTTGTCATTACCTGATGTCCCCTCTAAATTGACTCCCTCAGACATTTTCTTGGAAAAAGATTCATATCTATATCTATCCTACATAATTTAAATTGATTGCAAACTTCACATTTTTGATACTGTAATGCCAAGGGTAATTTTTTTTATGAGACAAGTGGTTTAGGTTCTTTCTAGTTTGCGGGTGTGGGTAAATTCTGACCCCAAATTCCTCCTAGGTAAAAGGCTGCATAGTTAGACACACTTTTACAAATACTTGATCAGGTAAATGGACTAGAATAATTGCATAGCAGTGAATCTCACCAAATGTAAATTTTGTAAGATGAAACCAAAATCATTCGAAGTTGAAGCCTTTACGATTAGCCATGGAGCTAAAAAATTAGGCTACAAATCCACCAAAACAATCTATAGATTGCTTAATAGAGATGTCTTAGAGGATTATATTTATTTAGAACAATCAGGAAGAGTTTATCTAATGCTGGAGCCACCATATCTTCCAACTTTAGCGGAAAAAATTAGAGCAAATATTCAATATAGAAAAAATAATATTATCAAAAGGTTCATTTAGAAAGGTTTTATTTTTTTAAGTAAACATCCTTAAACTAAATTTTTTAAAAAGATTTTTTCTTTAACTTTACTTAACCATAGGTGAATATTATTTATTAAATAAAAACTAAGGAGATGTTTAAATACAGGGAATTCATAGCTCAAATCAAATATAAAGAAGTAATATCTTCACCTGTATATTTTATTCCTGTTTTGCTTCTATCCATAATGATTATTATTGAAGGTTTTCACATCTTTAATCACAAACAAAATTGCAAAACTAAAGCTGAGTGGATGGAACAATCAGGAATGACTTATGACAGGGAATCAGAAGTTAATTAATAAAATCTAAAATATAATTTATTCGCAGCAACGTTTTTTATTTGAAGAATAATCTGTCAAAGAAGTTATCCATTCCTTGATCAAAAAGAGAGCTTCTTTCTTTAGGCTGTAATACACCCATCTACCTTCTTGTCTGTCTGAGATAAGACCAGCTTCCTTCAAAATTTTTATGTGATATGAAATTCTGGATTGAGATAACTTAGTTAATTTCATAATATCGCAAACACAAACTTCTCCCTCCATCATTAGGTCTATTATTTCTAGCCTAAAAGGATCAGAAAATGAAACCATCAACTTAGATATATCTTCTTTTTTTACTTTGCTAATATTTTTTAACAATTTTAAAGTAATTAAATTTTCCTAAATATAGCTTAAATAAAAAAGATTTCATTAATCAAAACAACTTGATACATCAAAATATTTTGATGTATAATTAATATAGAAAATTTCAACAGTGATGAAAATTGGAATTAATGGTTTTGGAAGAATTGGCAGATTAGTTTTCAGAGCATTATGGGATAGAGCTGATATAGAAATAACTCATATAAATGAGATAGCAGGAGATTCGAATGCTGCTGCGCATTTACTCGAATTCGATTCAGTCCATGGTAGATGGGTGAAAGATATAAAGGTTAAAGAAGAAGAAATAATAATTGATGGAAAGAAATTAACCTACACATCTTTTAAAAATTACCTTGATGTTCCTTGGGAAAAATCTTCTGTAGATATTATTTTGGAATGTACAGGAAAGAATAAAAAGCCAGACAAACTAAATCCCTATTTTGATACTCTTGGGATGAAAAGAGTAATAGTAGCTTGTCCAGTCAAAGGAATTGTTGCAGAAGCTGAATCACTGAATATTGTTTACGGTATAAATCAAAGTCTTTATGACCCTACCAAACATAAATTAGTAACTGCAGCATCCTGCACTACAAATTGTTTAGCTCCGATAGTAAAGGTAATTAATGAAAATTTTTCTATTAAACACGGTGCTATTACAACTATTCACGATGTAACGAACACTCAAGTTCCTGTAGATTTTTATAAAAGTGATCTGAGGAGAGCAAGAGGATGTATGCAAAGTTTAATACCTACTACCACTGGATCTGCTAAAGCTATCGCTGAGATCTTTCCAGAATTAAAAGGAAAATTAAATGGACATGCAGTAAGAGTTCCTCTACTTAATGGTTCTTTAACAGATGCAGTTTTTGAATTAAATAAAGAAGTGACAACTGAACAAGTGAATATGGCACTAAAGGAAGCTTCAGAAACTTATTTAAAAGGAATTCTTGGCTACGAAGAAAGACCTTTAGTTTCTGCAGATTATGTAAATGACTCTAGAAGTTCAATAGTTGATAGTTTATCAACGATGGTTGTTAATTCAAATTTATTAAAGATATACGCTTGGTATGACAACGAGTGGGGTTACAGCTGCAGACTTGCAGATCTTACTGAATATGTAATCAAAAAAGAGATTTAATTTATGTCTTTATGAAGTTATCTAATATTCAACAATATAGTGTTGTAACAGCAAACTATTGGGCGTTCACGCTTACTGACGGCGCATTAAGATTATTAGTTGTTGGTCACTTTCATGAGCTAGGTTACACAACTCTACAAATTGCTTTACTTTTCCTTTTTTATGAGTTTTTTGGAATAATTACTAATCTTTATGGTGGCTGGATAGGAGCAAGATATGGATTAAGGCTTACTTTATGGATTGGGACTATCCTGCAAATCATCGCTCTTTTTATGCTTATTCCAGTTAAGGAAGATTGGCCGGTAATTTTTAGTGTCGCATACGTTATGGTTGCTCAAGCAGTTAGTGGAATAGCAAAAGATTTAAACAAAATGAGTGCTAAAAGTGCTGTTAAGACAGTAGTCCCAGAGACAAATGATGGCAATGATACTGGCCAAAAACAACTTTTTAAATGGGTTGCTATTTTAACTGGATCTAAAAATGCTCTTAAGGGAGTTGGTTTTTTCTTGGGTGGACTTTTATATAAGTTATTTGGATTCAATAATGCTGTAGGAATTATGGGTTTTGGACTCTGCTTAGCCTTTTTATTGACATTAATTTTACCTGGAGAAATTGGCAAGATGAAAACCAAACCAGCTTTTAATGATCTTTTTTCAAAATCAAATGCCATAAATATTCTTTCTGCAGCAAGATTCTTTCTTTTTGGAGCAAGAGATGTTTGGTTTGTTGTAGCTCTTCCAGTATTCCTAGATATGGCATTTGGTTGGGACTACATGGAAATAGGATTATTTCTTGGGGCCTGGGTAATAGGTTATGGAATTGTTCAGGCTTCTGCTCCAGCAATTAGAAAGATATGGGGCCAGAAAGAAAGTCCAGATCGTAAAGCTATCCAATTTTGGAGTGCCGTATTAATGGTAATACCATCTTTGATAGGAGTCGCATTATGGAGAGAAAGTTCTCCATCAATAGCAATAATTTTAGGACTTACTATTTTTGGATTTGTTTTTGCAATGAATTCCTCTACACATTCTTATATGATTTTGGCCTACTCTGATAATGAAAAAGTCAGTTTAAATGTTGGCTTCTATTACATGGCAAATGCTGCTGGAAGACTAGTTGGAACATTACTATCTGGCTTACTATTTATGATTGGGAGAAATCCGAGTATTGGTCTTCAATATTGTCTTTATTTTTCATCACTTTTAATATTCTTATCTTGGATTTCGAGTCTTAAATTACCATCAATCAAACAAAGCTTATCAGCTCCATAAAGACTAATTTTTAGGAATTAGAATATTTTAATGGCAAAAATATCCTTAATTGAACTTGCAAAAACTTTCCTAAAAATTGGTATTTTAAGTTTTGGAGGACCCTATGCTCATATTTCCTTATTCGAAGATGAACTTATAAATAATAAAAAATTGATATCAAATCAATCTTTTGAAAAAGGTATTGGATTATGTCAAATACTTCCAGGACCAATATCTACTCAATTGGCAATATATATAGGTCTTAAAATCAATGGTTATCTTGGTGGATTGATATCAGGTATAAGTTTCATTATCCCAGGATTCATTTCAGTATTAGCTCTTAGTTTTTTTTGGCAAATTGGTTCTGGATCAAAATTCTTAACAGATTTAATTTATTTTAATCCGCCTATTATTGCAGGGATAATTTTTTCATTCTCATTAGTTCTATTAAAAAAAAGATTAAAGTTTGATCGAATATTATTCTCCAGCTCAATATTATTTCTACTTATATTTGCTAAATATAATAGTATTCAATTTCCACTCATAACAATTCTTAGTATTGCAGGATTGATAAATATATTTTTAAAGAAATTCAAAAATATTTTTTATAGCTTGGTCCCTTTATCTATATTTTCAACAACCTCATTTTTGATTAGCTCGGTCTTTTTAGATATATCAAAGTTTTATAATTTTTTAAGAGAGTCTATAACCTCAAAGTTTTTAGTAGATTACCTTAATCTGTTTTTTTTCTTCTTTAAATCGGGACTTTTTATTTTTGGAGGTGGATTAGTAATCATTCCTCTTATGAGTGATTATGTTATCTCGCAAGGATGGTTAACAAATAATGAATTTATAGATGGAATAATGATTAGCCAAATAACACCTGGGCCTGTCTTATTAATTACAAGTTTTATTGGATATAAAGCAGGGTTTTCGATCGGAGGAATAAATGAAGCTTTAAAGTATTCATTTATATCAACTTTTGCAATTTTTTTACCAAGTTTTATATTGATTTTTGTTTTTGGAAAAGGCTTTATAAAAAACAGAATTAAATCAATTAATTACTTTATCGAAGGAGTGATCAATACAATTCCTGGAGCAGTTATTTTCTCTGGATTTAATTTAATTGAAGATAGTTTTTCATCAAAATTCTTTTTAATTAGCTCTATTTTTATAGTTTTAATCTCCACACTATTATCTTTTTTAAAAATAGTTCCAACATACATACTCATTCTTTTTTCTTTAATATTAGGCTTGTCAAAATATTTGTTTGCATAAAAAAAAGGAGGAAATAAATTCCTCCTTTTAAATATTGTCTTACGGTTTATTTACCGATTCTTTTTACAGCAGCTCTTGACTTCTCAAGAATATCTCCTTTTAAGGGGACAAATCCAAGTGATGGAGCTTTATCTTGATACTCATCACTTAATAATGTATTAAAGGCTTGTTTGATAGCTTTAGTGTTTCTACCATTACCCTCTTCATAAGCAAGTATCCATGTTAATGAAGCTATAGGGTATGCTCCTTTTGCAGTTGGATTAGGATTTTTACCAGCAAGATTTTCATCTAGAGTAATACCATTAAGAGCCTTAGCTCCTGCTTCTACAGATGGTTTTAGAAACTCACCTGAAAGATTCTGAAGTGCAGCAGCTTTGACATTACCTTTTATGTAAGACTGGTTAACATAACCAATTGCGCCTGGAGTGTTTTGAATAACACCCGCAACACCAGAATTACCTTTTGCTCCAACACCTGCTGGCCACTTAACTGATTTACCAGTTCCTAAAGTCCATGTTGGTGAAAATGCTTCCATAGAGTTTGTAAAGGCTTTAGTTGTACCTGATCCATCAGAACGATGTGCCCAAGTTAACTTACCTGATTTACAGCCTAATTCTTTCCAATTTTTAACCATACCCATAGCAACCCTTACTGCTTGCTCTTGAGTAAGTTTCAAATCACAATCATAGTTATAACCGAAAGCAATAGTTCCACCAACCATTGGGATTTGAACTAAACCTCTGGTAACCTTTGCTATATCTTTATCTTTCATAGGATCATCTGATGCACCGAAGTTAACAGTTTGATCAATAAATGCTTTTCTTCCAGAGCCAGAACCAACAGCTTGATAATTAACTCTTGGTCCACCTGAAGTGGCTAAATCTTTGAACCAACGAGTGTAAATTTTGGCAGGAAATGATGCTCCAGCACCACTTAATCTTGTTCTAGCAGAAACACTTGTGCCAGGAACACTTGTACCAGCAGCAATGGCTACTGCAGAAGTGAAAACCAAAGCTTTCTTAGCTATGTTCATGGAAGTCATGATTAAATTAAAGACTACATATATATAGCACCGAATTTATACACAAATACTCATTAATTAAAATTTTATCCTGTGGTTAATTCGTTCTTAACCCCTTCTTAAACTAAATATCAATTTAACTTATTTACGTTTGGTTTTGAAAATATTTGAAAATAAATAAATTCAATTTTAAATTCTTACTTTAAAAATATTCAATAAATAAAAAAATTATTTTGTTTGATTTAAGAAAAGTTTAAACTCTCTTTAAAATTTCCTTCTGACCTAATTTCTTATTCTTTTCTTAACTTTGATTAGTTCATATGCAATTGGATTAATATCCATTTTTACGTGTTGAGGTTTATGAAACTTTTTCAAAAATTAATTGCTGCTCCTGCGATCATTTCAATGGCATCAGGTCTTGCAGTAAACGCATCTGAGATCAATTCAACAGATCTTAGTGATTATTCAAACTCTAACAAATTAGTATCTTTAGGTGATTTCAAATCAGATACTTTATTTCCAGGAGATTGGACTTACGATTCATTAAAGGATCTAACAAATAGTCCAAGATTCAATGGTAACTCAGTTACTCGTTTAGAAGCTGCTGCTGAATTAAACAACTTAATTGCAGGTGGTGAAGGCTTAATGAACGGAGCTCAAATAGACAGATTAAGTGACGAGCTTGGTTCAGAGTTGGCAATTATGAAAGGAAGAGTGGATGGCCTTGAAGCTCGGGTGAACGGAATTGAAGCTGGTTCTTTCAGCGAAACAACAACTATGAAAGGTAAAGCACAATTCCTTATTGGCGCAACTGATACTGAAGATAATTCGGATGAATCTACAATGTTCAACTACCACTGGGAAATTGACCTTAATACAAGTTTCACTGGTGATGACAAACTGAACGTTGAATTTGCTGCTGGTAATACTGATGGAAAATTAACTGTTGGTGAACTTACAGGATTCGGGGAGTCACAGGATGAACTTAAAATTGAAGATTTAAATTACTCATTCCCCTTAGGAGGTTTTGATGTAGGAGTTGGAATTTCTTATGATGCATCCAAAAAGTGGCCAAATGCATGTTCATATAGTCAAATCGTTGACTCAATGGATGATTGTGGAGCCAAGAACTCTGTTGATCTAGGTGGAGATACTTCTTTGAGTGTTGGCTACGAATTTGACAACGGGTGGGCATTTGGATTTGGTATTTCAGCAGATGATGCAGAAAAAACAAAAGGTGCATTTACCGCTGAGAGCGATGACTTCTATGGAGCAGCTTTTGGTTACGAAGGTGATACCTATGGATTAACTGTTGCTTACTCAAACAAAGAAAAAGATCTTGTTGCTACTAGCTACTGGGGTGCAACTGCTTTCTGGTCTCCAGAAGGAATGGGAACACTTAGTGGGGGTATTGAATTGGGTAACCCAGAGAATTCATCTGACGAAACGACACAATGGGTGATAGGTTACACATCAGATCTAGGCGAAGGTGAAATCCAACTTGGTGTAGGTACTAATGGCTCTATAGCAGATGGAGCAGACGAACAATACGTCTATGAACTCGGTTATGAATATCCGTTGAATGATTCAACAAAAATTCAACCTTTTGTATTCATTGCGGAAGAAAAAGCTGGTGATACAACTGGTCTTGGTTTACTCACAACTTTCAAGTTCTAGAAAACATAAGAAAAAAAATTATTTGCTTTACGCAGATAAATTTTTTAACAGAAAGGCTCCATACTATGGAGCCTTTTTTATCTGCAGCTTGAAAACCTTAAATTGTTCTTAATAAATCTATTTTTTTTTCTTAACTTTTTAAAGGGAGCATGAGGATGTATTTCCTTACGCACTAAATGAAAAAAAACCTAGCTGCTGCAAGTTTTTCAGCATTACTTGCAATTGTCGCCTCCTCTACAAGTAGCGGATTTGCAAATTGGAATACAAAATATTGGGCAAATGAAAAAAACTTTAACAGAATTTCTTCTTTTAATGTAAGTGACAATTTACCAAAGGGCTCAAAATCTACAACCAAAACATCATCTGAAGTAGTTACAGCATCAGAAGATGGAAAGACATTGATGTATACAGATAGTGATTTAGGAGTAGTTGGTTTAGTTGACATTTCTGATCCTGCGAAACCAAAAGCTCTTGGGATTGTAGAGCTTGAAGCAGAACCAACTGGAATTGCAGCGCTTGGAAACAATGCTTATATAGGTTCAAATACATCTGAAAGTTATACAAATCCTTCAGGAGCATTAGTTCAATACAATTTAGAAACAAGAAAAGAGGTAAAAGAATGTGATTTAGGTGGGCAGCCTGATAGCGTTTTTGTTTCACCAGACGGAACATTTCTAGCTGTCGCTATAGAAAATGAGAGGGATGAAGAATATAAAGATGGATTTATCCCTCAATTAGATGAGGAAGGTAAACAAATTAATCCTCCAGGTTATGTTTCTCTTGTAAAGTTAAACAAAAGAGGAAAAATACAATGTAAATCAATAAAAAAAGTAGATTTAACAGGATTATCTGAAATAGCTCCTAGCGATCCCGAGCCCGAATTTGTTGCTATTAATGATCTTGGTGAGACTGTAGTTTCTCTTCAAGAAAACAACCATCTTGCAGTAATTGATAAAGATGGGAATGTAATATCACATTTTACTGCTGGTATTGTTAAACAGATGGCAGGAATGGATACAAAGAAAGATGGAGCCCATAAATTTAAGAAAAAACTAAAAAATGTAAGAAGAGAGCCAGACGGTCTAACATGGATTGATAATGATCATTTTGCAACAGCAAATGAAGGCGATTACAAGCATATTGATCCAAAACAAGCTAAAAGAGGTGGTTCAAGATCTTGGACTATTTTCAAAAAAGATGGAACAGTAGTATATGAAGATGCAAATAGATTAGAAAGAGCAATTGCTCAAATAGGCCATTTCCAAGATGGGAGAGCTGGTAAAAAAGGTGTAGAACCTGAATCAGTTACATTCTCTAAAATTGATGGAACACCATATTTATTCGTTGGAGCAGAAAGAGCAGGAATAGTAGCTGTATATGATATTACAGAACTAAATCAACCTTTGCTTACTCAATTACTTCCATCAGGCATTGGACCAGAGGGATTTGTCGCAATTCCAGAGAGGGGATTAATTGCCTCAGCGAATGAAAAAGACTACAACAAAAAAGAACCTGGACTTTCCTCTCATGTAACTATCTATCAACTCCAAGATGCACCAGCTTCTTACCCACATTTAACAAATGAAAACGGACTTGATTTTGTTTCTTGGGGGGCAATTAGTGGAATGGTGGCTGGTGATGACGGAAAAATTTATGCTGTAAATGATGGAACATTTAAAACTCAGCCAAGAATTTATGTTATTGATCCTTCATCCTCGCCAGCACTATTGGAAAGAGCTATTGAAATAAAGCTAGATGGCAAGACTGCATTATTTATGGATCAAGAGGGTATTACAACTGATGGTAATGGTGGATTCTACATTTCTACTGAAGGAATCAAGAAAAAGCTAGATAAACATCCTCCTGCTATCTACCATGTAAGCTCAGATGGTGAAATTCTAGAGAAGATAACTCCGCCAGCCTCGTATCTTAATTATGCTGAAAATCCTGGATTTGAAGGCATAACAAGAAACGGAGATATTCTTTATATTGCTCAACAGAAGCCTTGGGGTGATGATACTTTCAATACTACTAAGATCCTTTCCTATAATTTAAAAACTAAACAGTGGGGGGCCGTAAATTATCAATTAGATAGGATCAAAAAAGGCGGTGTTGGAATTTCAGAATTAACTTACCATGACGGGGCGTTATATGTAATCGAAAGAGATAGTTTCTATGGTAAGAAAGCAAAATTGAAAGCTATATATAAGATAGATTTAGATGATGTTATTTTCGAAGGTCTTCAATCTAATATTCCTCCAAGACTTTATCCCTTAGTTGAAAAAGAGTTAGTTACTGATCTAAAACCAGTAATGAAATCTACTGGTGGTTTTATCCTCGAGAAGGTTGAAGGTTTAGCAATAACAAGCGACGGGCAAGCATGGATTTCAACTGACAATGATGGGACTGGAAAGAAATCAACTGGAGAAACTCTTTTCCTAAATATTGGAAAAATCTAGTAAAACAAAAAAAAGCCACCTTTTGTAAAAGGTGGTTTTTTTTTGGCAATTCTTATAATTAAATAAAATTCATTCATGAAATACCTTCTATTTATTATATTCTTCATCGCCCCAGTTAAAGCTGAAACAAAATACTATTGGCAGGGTATCAGGCATTATTTAAATCGACCCAAACTAATGATAGAAGCATGCAAAGATATGAAAGAAGAAAATTTCATTGGAACATCTGCTTTCGAGAGTATGTACATGCCAACATTACCTGATAGGCTTTGGTTAGCTATTGGCAAAAGAGATTCTTATTGGGCAGATGACTCCAAAGAAGGAAGCATTCTTTTTACAAGAGAAGGGGTTTTGAATTTAAAAAAATTTATTGCAGAAAAATCATGTCCTAATATTTTTTAAATTTTCCCTATAAATCTGTATTAAGACACGGAAAGATAGTTTCAATAATCGCTCCACCATCTTTATGATTAAATGCCTTTATAAAACCTTTATTGTTATTAATTATTTTTTTTGTAATTGAAAGACCTAAGCCACTTCCACTTTTCTTAAATTTAGTCCTTGATGGATCCCCACGATAAAAACGAGAAAAAATGTCATTTGATTCATCTTCTTCTAATCCAATACCTTTATCTCTAACTCTTATAACAACAGAGCTATCTCTCTTAAAAATTTCAATTTGTATGCCCTCTTTTGTTGGGGAATAACGAATAGCGTTATCTAAAATATTTATAAATGCTCTTTTTAAATTTTCAATATCCCCAGATATATAATATTTTGTTGGAGAAAATAAATTTATTTTTATATCCTTTTTTTCTGCAAGCGGTTTTAGTGTTTGCCAAGATTCCATAATCAAATCTGAAATAGATATTTTTTTGTTTTTATTAAAATCTTCGCTACTTTCTAGCTTAGAAAGCTCTAAAGTCTCTTCGGCCATTTTTCTTAATCTTTTTGACTCTTTCTTAAGTCTTTTAACAAGATACCTATCCTTTTTTGATACTACTGATTCAAGTCTTTCCCCAATTAAGATAAGTGATGTAAGAGGAGTTTTCAGTTCATGAGAAACATCATTAATTAATTGATTTTGTCGTTTTTTTATCGATTCAATTGATAATTTACTTTCCAATAATATTAAATAATTCTTTGTCCTTCCTCTAACAATATTTACCGAAATGGGTACTCCCGCAATTGTGAAATCAAGGTTGAATGGGAAATCTTTTTTTCTTAAATATAGAATTTTATTACTAAGTACTTCAAGCTCATTAATATCATTAATTGCTTTTCCAATTACATCTTTATATTTGATAACCCTAATAAGAGATAAAGCTTTCTGATTGATAAATTTTATTGTTAGATCAGATGATAAGATTATCCACCCTTGCGATGAATAATCTAACCAAGACAACACTTCTTGAGGTCTAATTTTATCAAATGGGAAATCAATAGTTTTTTTATACTTATTTTTATCAACTTCAAATTTTTTTTCTTTTGATTGAGAAAAATGCTTGACTTTTATTTTCCACTTCTGATGTAAAAAAAATAATACTTCTTGTAGTGTTTTCATTTTCATCCAAACTTATATCCAAAACCTCTTACAGTTTTAAGAAACTTTGGAGCTGAGGGATCTTCTTCTAATTTCTCTCTGAGCCACCTAACATGAACATCTACAGTTTTAGTATCACCAATAAAGTCAATTTCCCAAATTTTTTCAAGTATTAAATCTCTTGACCAAACCCTTTTTGGATTTTTCAGAAATAACTCTAATAATTTAAATTCTTTTGGAGATAATGTTATTTCTCTATCAAAAGAAGTTACCCTACATTCTTCCAAAAACATTTTTATATGATTAAACTCGAGAACAGTTTTTGATTTTTCTATATATTTTTTATTACGTTTAGATCTTCTTATTAAGGCTCTAGATCTAGCAATTAATTCATTTAAACCAAAAGGTTTTGTTAAATAATCATCTGCACCAACCTCTAATCCAAGAACCCTGTCTGATTCATTATCTTTAGCACTCAAAATTAGTATGGGTGTGTAGTCTTCATCATTTCTTATTTTTCTACATAACTCTAATCCATTTAGTCCTGGCAACATTAAATCTAGAATTATTAGGTCAACATCTTTTTTAATATCATTATTAATAAAATCTAAGGCACTTAAACCGTCTTTGAAACTTGACACTCTAAAACCTTCGCTGCTCAAGGTTTCACTGACTGTAAGCCTAATACTCTTATCATCCTCTACAAGAAGAATTCTTGAGTCTTGCAAACTTTTATGATCTTTAATAGC
>QCLE01000029.1 GCA_003214815.1 Prochlorococcus sp. AG-412-J13
ATGAGTGATGTTGGCCCTGCTGTTTAAATAAATAAAAATTCCTTTTTTATTTGTTTTTACTTATGTGGTTTTAAATTTAATTTTCAAAGAAAAAATGGTCACTATTTGGGTCCCAATATTTACCTTTCATTAAGGTAGTTTTTCTAATTTCTCTAAATCTTCAATCAAGTTTTTTATAGTTTGCAGTTTTGGGATTCTGTGGTTCCTGATCCGCTATTTGTTTTTCTTTTTCCTAAATCTGAAAAGTTGGGTGTTTATTTATGGCAAGGTCATAATTCCCGTTTACCCAGTTATTGTGTATTTTACGTTCTATGTATCTCCAACATTTATTAGTATATTAACCACTTTTTACACTTAGTCACCCCCAAGGTGTAGGAACTTGACCTCCAAATCTAAACATACATTTGCATAGCAAACGCAACATTATTGAAAATGAAAATGGTCATTGCTTTAGCCTCAATGATTGAATATGAAGTTAAAGCTATAGCTGCTGCAGGAATTAGCTCCTTCTCACCCAATCAGGAGATCCACTAAACCAATCAGCAATATCATCATTCTCAGGATCGAAATGATTTTCAGTTTCTAAACCATCAAGCCCAAGTGATTGGATTAATCCATTTATTCCGTCTGAATTTTGTTTGCCATACCTCCTTATGCTGTTAGCTTTCTTCAGCCATGTATATATAGTTGAATTATGTTTTGCAAACTTTTCTACATAAATTCTTTCCTCTAATGTAACTAGCTCATTCACTGAAATTCTCCTGAGGATATCTTTAATTTTTAAACGAGTATTGTTTGTTAAAAACATATTGATAAAGGAAGTTAATGTTTTATAGAAGTTTTTTTTATGAATGTCTTGTCAATCTTTATTTCAATAAAAAAGTATGTTTTAGAGGGTTTTCAAGCACAAAAATATTCATTTAAAAACACATATACTCTTTTGGTAATAATGGCTACTTAAGCTGATTTAAATAACTTATGTATGATCAACACTCTTATAAGATCTTTTAGCGATTTTAAGATTTTATTTATAACAAAGGCTGATTAAGATTAAGAATTACAGTTGATCTAAAATAAGAGGTAAATAATAATATTTATTTTCAAGAATTATTTTTCTTGCTAATAATAGAAAGCAATACAAAATACAAAAATGCTTTATGTTCAGCATTGGTCATTTAAGACTGGATATCATCAAAAAGGTGCGGAAAAATTTCTTGGTGGAGGAGGAGATTATCCTGGAGTTGAGATGATTGGAAGATATCATGCGCCAGGTTCTCTCGAGGGGTGGATAGTCTTAAAGACAGATGATCCAAAAGCAATATATCAGCATGCGGCTGAATGGGGTGAATTCCTTAATTGGGAGACCACACCAGTATTCACTGATGAAGAAGCTGGTCCAATAGTCGCCAAAGTCTACTCATAGTTAGTAATTGACAATCGATCTGAAAAAAGGGGCAATTAGCTCCTTTTTATTTAGGAATTCAAAATAATTTAATCTCCATTTTACTTATTCGAACTAAATTAATAATCAGCGCAAATTTTATTCTTATGTCTTCAACGTTCTACATTGTTCATCATGAATTCAAGGCGGGAAAAGCTGAAAAATGGTGGGAAACAGCTTATGCAGCAATGTCACCTGGTGGCGGATGGGATGATGCAGTAAAAGCTAATAAAGAAAAAGGATTTTACAATCATTCTGCAAATGCTGTTACTAAAACTGGTCCTGTATATTGTTTTTGGGAAGTAAAAGAAGGTATTTCTCCTGAGGAATTTCAGGAGTTTATAGATGGACCTTCTGGTCCAGGGTTCGGACAAGATGCACTGATGAATATCTGTAAACCAATTGATACCGCTTTAATGAATGGACAAACACCTTATCCACCTGTCTTTTCTTGATGATTGACAGAAGATCTAAAGTGCGTAGTAACTAGCTCCTTTTTTATGTCTCTTGAACTACTGTTTCACATTCAAAATCAGTGTCCCTTATGAAGAATGGGCTGCTGTTTATGACAGCGAAAAAAATATACAAATGAATAAAAAACGTGGAATTATTTGTTTATACAAAGGTGTCAAGAAGATGATCCAACCAGTGTAATACTTAGTGAGCAGGGTGAAGAAGGTAAATCAATATCTATGTTTAAAGATTCAGCAGTGAAACCATTAATTGAGAGTGCAGGTCATATTTATGATTCAACTGTTATGTCAAGCTACTTTAAATCGACAGTCGATTTACAATAAGTGCCAATTTGCTTTTCTTTTTGTGGTAACTTAATAGTCTCAACTTTTGATTTTTCTTTTGAAATTTTGAAAAATTTATAACCGATTTTCATGAAAAGGAGTTACATAAATATGTCGAAGAATATAAACTCATCAAGGTAAATGAACATAAAGTCACATAATATTTGAAGTTAAAGATTTAGAAAGATTTACTGCTACAACCACTCCAAAGATGAAAGAGTTGAATAAAAATTTAATAATAACGAATTAGAACGCTGTTATAGCAACTGTTATAAGTCTTCTGCCGGACCCCGTCAGTTCTCTGATGCATCTCACTGGACAAGCATTTAACCATGATGTTGACGGAAATGGTCAAGTAACCCCTTTCGGAGATGGCTTGATGGTTATAAGAAAATTATTTGGTGCTGCTTTTGCAGGAGATAAATTAACAGATAAAGCAATATCTAATGATGCGACCAGAACAACAGATGAGATCCATGAATATATTGCTGCGATGAGTAAAGTAGACACTATTGCTTAAAAATAAAATAGCTGAGATGTTTAGCTTTAAGCATTAGTAAATTTATCAACTTTTATCTCATTCTTTATAAATGTTTAATACAAACTGATGATTCAGCATTATGAATTTATTAAATCTAAATCACATTTCCAATGGAACCGCCAAAGCAAACTAAAATGTTTTCTGATAATCAAAAAGGAAAATTTAAATTTCAAGATAAAGAGTATGATTACGATTCTCAGTCAGATGAAGTTAAACAACTCTTATTAGCATTTAAATCAAATCAAGTACAGTTAAAATTTCACGAGGATACCTTAAAACTTCTTGCAATAAGTTATGCCTCTTTAGCATCACAAATCAAAGTTAAATTAAAATAAATATTATTAATACTTTATTGGCTATTTGTAAGTGAAACTTATAGATGAGTTATCATAATTAACAAATTAGATTTAATTAATAAATTTTTGTATTCTTAAAATACATATTTATGTTTTAGTGACTGCTGATCAAATAAGACCATTAATTTGGGACACTAACAATTATTTCGCTTTTACACATGGAGGTGATTTAACATATTGGGCTCAAGAGAATAAACCTGATGGAGAAGATGAACTTACCTGGTGGTACGTAGATGATGGTGGTCCATTCTTTTATTCATTTCTCAATTCAATACTTTCTGTCTCTGCTGGAAATTCTTTAACCGATTTACCAACGGGTTTTGTTTCTTCTATCTTTAGTTTTTTTGATGTTAACTTTGGTTCAACATTAACTGAGATATTTTTTAAAGATTTAGGTTCTTTAGAATTTCATAAAGATCCTGCAGCAGGTCCTAGAACAGATGAAGTAAATGTTAGTCTCCCAAGATCAGAAGAATTTAGAAATATATATGTAAAAAATGTTCAGAATTATGATAATTTGCTATCACTTGATTTCAAGGAAGCAGACGAATCTAAAGCTTTTAACTTTAAAGATTTATTAGCATTATCAGAGCTTGCTTCTTATATTGACATTACTGTTGGAGATTTAGTTATAGAAGGCTCTGCCGCATTAGGCAGCCCTTTAGCTTTAAGTATAGATCCAGTTGAGGTGTTGGGGGTTGAAGTTCTTCCTGGAATGGATACTAGTACTTTTATTGGATGGGCATTAGACAGTATTGATGAAGCAATAGCACTGGCTAGAGAATATCTTCCTAATACAGTTGTTGAATCACTTGAGATAATTGGTGTTTTTGCAGACATATGGAATACTCATATGTTTACTTTTCTTTTTGATGCTATTGAGCTTGGTGTCGAGGCACTTGGTTTTGATGATTTGGATGAATATTTAAATGATTTAGGAGATATTGCTATGACAAATTATATAGGTAATGTACTTCCACAAAAAATCCCAGCATTAGCTGATATCACTATTCCTGTAATTAATAATTCATTTGATTTCTTTCCAGTCACTCCGCCTTCAGATTTAACATTTTTATCTCTTCCAATTGGTGATGATGCATTTAGTATGCCACCTGAAGATGGATTAGGTGTTTGGGAGGAAGAACAAAGATTTGATTTAGGATCTCCATTAGCTGGACTTGTAAATCAAATTTTATTTGATGAATCAGATTTATTTTTTAAATCTGCTTTTAAATTAATTGCTGATGGATGGAGTTCCCAGAGCTTTATATTAGAAGGAATCTTTGATTTCGTTGATGCAATTTTAGCTGTGAAATCTCATATTGCATCAGCAGAAGATAGCACGCAAAAAAAGGAATTTGATAAATTTCTAAAAGAGGAGATGTTAAAGATATGGGGTGATTCTTATTTAGGACAAACTGAACTTTATTTTGGAGAAGATAAATATATTGGAACAAATAATGGTCCTGTAATTATCAATCACAAAGAAACATCATATTTAGCAGATAGAAACATGAGGGAAGGTGGAACCGCACATAACACTATTGCTCATGAATTAGAACATTCTTTAGGTTTAATTCATCCAGGCCATTACAATGCAGGTGATAAATTTTGGGATGGAGAGCCTGGGAAACAAATTGGGCATTTTTTACCTGCAATAAGTAATGAAGGTTTAAACCAAGATGAAGATCGGTGGATTTGGCAAGAAGCAGAAAGAAGAAGAAACAAATATATAGAAAATATAAATAAGGGAAAAGTTAAAACACCACCTGGCCCTGGTGGATTTACAGATGGCAGTTACTTCACTATTAGCAGTAATGGAAGCAATGGAATTGCAACTATTGATGCTGAAACAGGCGAATGGTCATATATACCAAATGATGATTTTACTGGTGTTGATGAATTTACGGTTACAATTACTGATGATTCAGATAATACAACAACTAAAAGAGTCACTCATAATGTTTTATCAGAAAATCAATGGCCAAGTTTAAAGTTTTACGTTGATAATCTAATAAATGAATTATTAGAAGCAAAACCGACAGTCGGGACAGAATTTAATTCACCAGGTCATGTAGGTTTAGATAATAGAAGATGGAGTCAAGAAAGTTATATTGATCCAGTATCTATTTATCCTAAATTAGCCGTAACTTCTGGTATTGCACTTGAATTTAAACCTACCCAATCTGAAAAAAGTGGGTGGACAGAGTTCTTTGACAAATTTAGTACAAATAATCTCGCAAATGTTGATATAGAGAATGATCCCTATGGTGTATATAAACCATTAAGAGACTTTGATGCTCAGTTAAAGGAGTTAAGTAATTCCTATGATGATTTAGACGAATCACCCAACTCAGAATTATTTTATATTAGTGGAGACTATGGAAGACTTAAAATATCAGGGGATATAAACTATAGCTCATATGATTTATCTTATGAACCTAATAAAAATTTAATACCAATAAATACATTAAAAGAAGACATCTTCAATATAAATGTTGGTGATAAATCTCAGGAATTAAGATTTCTAGTTGTTGGGGATCAATACCAGATCCTTCCTGATCATGAAAATATTAAATTATTTAATGGAAATTTCGCCATTGCTGCTGACTGGGTAGAAAAAGGAAAAGAAGATGAACCTTTTAAACATATAGGAATAGGACAACCTATTTTTACTTATAGCAATACAGAAGGGGTGCTAGGAATTGATGGAATAGTCCCAACTTCGTTGAGATCAACATCAACTTATAGTGAAATAGATTTGGATGCAGATGGTATATCTATCTATAAATTTAATGATGATAATTCAGTTGAGATATTTAATCATTCTAGTCAGGGCAATGATTTAATTAGTCCAAAAGATAAGAATAATAAACCAGTATTGATTAAGAATACTAATTATTTTTCTGTTTTACCTATACCTATTAACTCTATAGAAGATTCAATTAATACTCCATTAGCGTTTACTAGAGATGAGAATAAATCTAGACTTAATCCTTCAATTACAATCAATTCAGATCAATTTGACAGTAATGGTAATGCTGTTCCTTCAATGGGATCTATAGAAATTGATAGGTGGAAAAAAAATAATAATTATTCTGATATTTATACAGCAGAGTTTAAATACAATTCAAGTGCTCCAATTTTAGAGATAGGGGAAATAGTTGAGAATATATTTACGATCCCATTAAAAAATTTAGATAATAATCAACAGGAGATTGAGACATTTTCAGGTAATTCTGATAACCCTAACTTTCAAATTTCAATTAGTCATGTAGGGATGCCAGATGGAATAGGTAATAAACAACTTTGGAATCAACCTGTTATTGGGAATTATGAATTAAGAGATAACTTTTCACGTTTTAGGCAAGACATAGGTACTGTCGGTCCTCAGCCATTGGATATTTTGGCCTTTCAGGCATTATATGGCCTAGAATTAAATTCAGACAATGAAAGCAATAATCAATATCAATGGGATGCAATAGAAGCTGCAGCATATCGAACAATTTATGATTTAGATGGTATAGATGAACTAGCTTTTGGAAGACAAGAAACAGGAGTAATTTTAGATTTAAGAGGTGGAACTAATCTCCCGTCTACAGTAGGTACTGTGGACAGTCAATCCTTTTCTGAATTTCACTGGCATCCAAATTATCAAATGCCATGGGTAAAAAGTAAAAAAGATAATAATTCTGCTGTAAACAATATTGCTCAAGATGGTTATCTAAATTCTGCAGGCTTATTTTCTGAATCAATAATACCTAGATCAACGACAAATGATTCCAATTTATTCATCTATTACTTAAATGAAGAAGATCTAGTTGATTCTTTAGAGGTTAGAACTCAAATCTATGACTCAAGGGCTGGCGACACTCACACGCCAAGCTCAATCTCAGACTTTCAAATCGCAGAAGGAGATAGAGAATCTAATTCATTAATAGATATTTATGGACTGGAACATAACAAGTCTGAAAATATAAATAAAAGTGTTCGAAATGAGTTAAAAGAATATTTAAATTCGGATTTTGCAATAGAAATAGGGATTGGATCGCAAGGTAATGATATTTTATCAACACATGGAGATATCTGGGAATTCAATAATGGTACAGCTGGAAGAATTAGTAATGATGTTAAGGAATTTTCTACAGGTTTAATTAGTGGTGGAAGTGGTTCAAACGAATTAAATCTAAGAGGTCCATGGGATATTGCTATTGGGGGGAATGACAAAGATAAAATTAAAATTTTCAACCCCCCATCTAATAGTTTACTTAGGGCTCAATCTCAAACAGATCCCAAACAACTTAATGTAGGACAAATAGCTCTTGGTTTTAACGGGGATGATGAATATGTTATTGAAGATTTAGGTCGTTCCTATCATACAATTTTACTTGAAGGTGTTAATCAATTATTTAATAGTAATAGTAATAGTATTAATTTATTAGCCAGTAGTAATCTTGATCCTAATGAAATATTGAATACTCTCACTACTGAATCAATTTGGGAGGCAATTAGTAAAGAAGATTTAATAAATACTAATGATTTGAATACAATAATAGAACAAATGAGGAGTCATCTAAGTAATGATGAAGATAGCATCAATACATCAGTTGATTTGTTCACGTATTTAATTGATGACTCAGATGAAAGGACTCAAATTATTGAGAGTTTTGTTGATAATAGAATAAGTAATATATATAGTTTAATTGATGAGTATAGCAGCATAGAAGATAGTAATAGAGAGGATCACGCAAAAAATAATGAGAGAGTTGATAAGAAATGGCTAAAAGATAATTTACATTCAATTATTGGTAGTGCCACATCATTAAGTAATAAAAGTAATAATTACTATGATATAAATTTATCAACTAAAAATCCTTTAACAAAATTAGAAACTTACGATAGACCAGAAGACATTAACTCTTTATTCTCCAATAAACCACATGGATATCAATCATTATTTATGAATGCGAATGGTGATGATACCCTTTCGTTTACAGATGAAGCTTCTGCTGGTCCTGGAATCTTTGTAAGTGCTCCTGATGGCATCATTAGGTATGTAGAGGATATTGGTTCTGATGTAACAGAAACTGTTTTACCTCCAATAAGTCTTAAAAATCCAGTTTTAATACAAATAAATAGCCAAACTCCAGATTTATTGCAGCCAATTCATGAGAATCAAAAATCTATAAAGACAAGAGTAGGTCCTTCAAGTTTTGAAAAAATCATTTTCAAATCAAACTCTCAAGGAGATGATTCAGTAATTGGAAGTCAATTAAATAATCAAGTTGATTTAGGTAAAGGTAATGACAGTTACATCGATATACGTTTTACACCATTGAATTATTCCTCTACATCTAATGAAGGTGAAAGACTACTAATGGATAATTACTATAAAAACTTACTACAAATTAATTTTTTTAGAGGTGATTTAAATTATTCTTTCGAAGAAAATAATTTAACCGATTTTGATACTATTCCCGCCTATCAAATTAATTTAAATAACACTACTGATAATGATTTGTTAAATCAAGATTCTTCAGAAGATTTTGATAAGCAATACATAAATGGTGGGGATGGAAATTTAGATCTTGCGATTATTGATCTTAAACGTTTTGTTAAAGATCAGCAACTAGGTTCAAATCTTGACTTAACGAAATCAGGCGAACAACTTATTACATATGAAAATCTACCAATAACTGGAGTTCTTAATCCTAGTGATTTTGATGACTTAACCGATGGAACTTATTTCACAATTAGTACTGATGGGTCAAATGGAAGTGTAATTATTGATGAGGGAACTGGAGCTTGGAGTTATACTCCAAATTTGTACTACCATGGTGATGATCAATTTATTATCACCGTTACAGATGATCTGGGAGGAACAAAAGAGGAAGTTGTTTCTATAAGTATTCCAGATTCAACTCTTTCAGTACAAGGTTTCGAATGGTTTTTGGGTCTAGCAGGAACACAATCAAATGATTTAATTACGGCTAATCTAGAATCAATCACAAATGGACTTTGGACCCCCGTTAAAGTCGATGAAGAATCAGATGACAAAGAACATTATTATGCACATAAATTAAAAAATGAATATACCGGCAGTCTAATAAGTAAAGCTATACCAGTTATAGGAAGTGGAATAATAGAGACCAGTTTCGGAAAGGATACAGTTGATTTTAAGAAGCCTGATTGGAAGAATATTACATTTAATGATTTAGCATTTGCTTTTGGATACGGAAATAGAGAAAAACTTCATCCAATTAATGAAAATTCAGGGATGCCTGTAAAAATAAATTTTGGGAATGATGTTTCAGAGACATATTTGATTGCGGATACAAAAGTTACAGCCCAAAGTGGTATAACTAGAGACTATCATTTATTAGATGATAAAGAATATGAAGAATCTAGGAATTTAATACAAGATGAATTCAAAATTAATCTTTCAGAACTTAGTTATCCAATTTTTATTGATCATTATGGTCTAACAATAAAGGAATATTTTGATACCTTAGATTATAAATTATATGTTACGGAAATTTTTGAAAACTCTACACAAAATGATGAAGAATTAAGCCCTCAAGAAATTGCTTTAGGTTGGTCGGGCAATAATCAATTAGGTAGTTGGGAAATTACTGAATTAGGAGCAATATCTGTTTCTAATATACAAAGTTCACAATGGACCAGTACATTTACTGATAAATCTGCATATTACAGTCAGTTAAATGCCAATACAGGAGATTTAGGCTTTGATGATTTAATTTTTTATGATAACTCTTCATCTTCCAGAAAGAAAAGAAATAATGAAGAATCAGATAAATTCAAAATTATTGATTTTTTAACACATACTTACCAAAAACTTCCAGATAACATTGATAACCCATCAAGTATGGATGGTAGAGAATTAGCAGAAGAAATATTAGGATTAAATTTAGATGAAGAAATTCTGAATTTAAGGGTTGGTAATGTTCCAACAGTTGAAAGCTTTTCAATCACTGCCACAGATAAAAGTGATCAGATAAAAGGAGCAAAAGGAAATGATTATATTTTAGGAATAGGTGGTGACGATACTATATATGGAAATGAAGGTGATGATTTCCTTGGAGGAGGAACAGGAATAAATACATTAGATGGAGGTTTAGGATTTGACTGTCTTATTTTAGATCTTGATGTTAATCAATATAATATTTACGAAGCTTTAGATGATCCAAATAATACTTTACTTTTTCAACGAAAAAACAATGAAGAAATAACAAAAGCTACAAGTTTTGAATGTGTTGAATTTAATGGAAATTCAATAATGATTGATTCCCCGGAATTTCAAGATTTAATTATTGGAACTGGTTTTACTAAAGAACAAAAACCAAAAGAAAGAAAAATTCTATTTGAGCCTATAACAGAATTTAATATACCTATTGAAGTAAAATATAGAGATCCAGAACATAGAATTCCGCCATTACCTCCATGTGATATTGGTCCTATTTATGGTTTAGAAATTAATGATATAGAGACATTAGTAAAGGATCTTTCAGAGATTCAAGAAAAGACCAATCTTATCAATATTTATAATGATAATCTTGACTTTTCTGGCAGTGAATTAAAGTCGCTAAATATAGATTTGACAACTAATTATGTAATATCAGAGTTGAAAAATATAGCAATTTTTCAAGATTATTTATGGGGTGTTGCAGGACTTTTTTCACTAGAAGCAAATAACAACCTTACAGGAAACGAAAATGCAAATGCATTTGCATTAGGTGGTTTAAATGATGTTGTGAATATGCAAGAAGGTGATGATTATTTATTTATAGATTCATCTAATTTTGGATATTATAATACTGGCGATGGAGATGATAATCTTAATGTAAATAATGCAATTAACTCAAATTTCGAATTAGGAGAAGGGAAAGATTATGCAAATATTAAGAGTATTAGCGGAAATTTGTATTCACAATCTGGCGACGATTTACTAGTAATTGATAATCAATTAATCAGCGATAGTATTGAATTTTTCAGTCAAAACTTTAAAACTGAAACACAAATATCTGATGTTGATTTATTGAAAAATGATGAAATAAATATCTATTTAGGAGAAGGGAATGATCAATTGTTTTTCAAAGGCAACAATGCAACAGTATTTGGTGATAAAGGAATAGATAAATTATTTTATTCAGGAGAATATATTAATTATAATTCCGGCGAAGGAGATGATTATTTATTTATAGATAAATTTACAAATGGAACAATTAATTTTAATGGAGAAGAAGGTTTAAATGATTCCTTAGCACTACCCTCCTATTTTACCAGTGATATATTAAAGTTGAATCCTAGCGATAAGAATCAGACTTTAGATAACTCTGGAGAATGGCTATTATCTCTTCCTGGTTTGGAAATAAACTTAAATAATGTTGAAATTTTAGAATTTCAAGACGATGTATGGAGCAATTTAGAGCTATATGAAAATAGTCAAAAGTTTGGTTCATTTGATTATCAGCCTATATTCATCAATGAAACAACTGAAAATAATTTAACCAATAATGATCTTAATATTTTAAATGAATCAATTAATGATATTGATATTCTCAATTATCGTCCAGTTAAACTATCTTTGAATGATAAAAAAGATAATAATTTTATTTATGATGAAGGAGATAAAATAATTATAGAAATCGATGGTAAAAATTTATTTGATGATGATTATCTGAAGTGGGAAATTAAATCTAATGATCATTTGGATAATGATTTTAATTTAATAGGAGGTAATATTAGCTATAAGAAAAATCAAAAAAATCAAATTGTCTTATTTTCAACGGAGGATTTATTAGATGAAGGTGAGGAAGTCTTTAATTTATCAATATCTAGTCCATTTATTAATAGCAATGAAGAGCTCATTACACAAAAATTAACTATCAATGATACATCGACAGATAAAACTTTAGTATCTAAAAAATATGGAAGCCGTATAAAGGCAACTGATCAATTCACAAATTTAAGAGGTCTTGAAGGGAATGATATTTTGATTGGGAACAATCAAAAAAATATTGTTACGGCAGGATTGGGAGATGATTGGATTTATGATAAAGGAGGAGATGATATTTATAATGGAGGGGATGGAAATGATACGGTATTTTATGATGGTTCTTTTAATGAATACGAGATAATTTCTGATCTAGAAAATGATAATAATTTTTTAATAGTTTCTACAAACACTACTGATAAATTGGTTGATATAGAGTTTATAAAATTTAATAATAGTGAAAAATACTTATTGAAATCATTTATGG
>QCLE01000030.1 GCA_003214815.1 Prochlorococcus sp. AG-412-J13
AGATGAGTTGACCATATTTACTGATACGGGAATTTTTGAATTCAAATCTCAAAATAAAAAAAGAGTAAAAACAAAAATTAAATTCTAAATAAAGAGTTAATATTTGATGAAAAATTTAAATTTCAGCTGAGCTTTTAATGTCGATATATACAAAATATCTATATGAAAATAATTTAATATATACTTTTAATTTTTAAATTACTTTAAGGCTGTAAATTTTATTTAACAAGCTTATTTCTCATTGCATAGTGGGCATTTTCAAAAAAATTCTCATTTTTTCTTCTTCTATCTCATTAGTTCTCTTTCAAGAAGCGCTTTCTTCAAAAAGATTTAGAGCAGTAGGTTCTTCATTTTCCTTAAAAATTAATGCTAGGTAGTTTTTTGACTTAGCTAAATCAGGAGGACCAAGGGTTTATTATCAAGCAGTTGGTTCAGGCTCTGGATGAAAAGCATTTATTGACCAGACTGTAAACTTTGGTGCTTCTGATGATCCAATTAAGGCTAAAGATATAGCAAAAGTAACAAGAGGTTTAGTACAGATTCCTATGGTTGGAGTTCCTATTGCTTTTGGTTATAGTTATGATTGCGATTTGAAACTTACTCAAGAGCAAGCAGTTCAAGTTGCTATGTGTATGATTAAGAACTGGAAGGAAGTTGGTTGTAAGCCTGATAAATTAACTTGGGAATATCGTTCTGACGGAGTAGGTAGAGCTAAAGCCTTTACAAACTCTATGGAAGCGTTTTCAAAAACTTGGACATTAGGAACATGAAAAATTTGTTAAATGGTCTTCAGGTGTTGGTTGGTGCTAAAGGTAATTCTGGAGTAGCAGGTGTTATACAAAATATTCCTGGTGTAATTGGTTATGTGAACCAATCATAAATAAAAGGAAATGTTAAAGCTGATGCACTTCAAAATCTTTCAGGTGAGTTTCTAAAACCATCTGTAGAAGCAGGAGTAAAAGCTCCTAATGGTATTAATTTAGATGAAAATCTTTCTGGTAAATCCTAATCCTACAGCTAAAGGAGCGTACCCTATCTCTTCATTGCCATGGATACTTGCTTATGAAGAAGGTAATTCTAGAAACACTAAAGCTATCAAACAAGCCTTTAATAAATTTTTTAGTGATGATTATCATGATAAGGCTTCATCCCTTGGATTTATCCCCTTAAAAGGGAATATCCCTTTGAAATCAAGAGCTGCCGTTGAAAAAAATAGGTTGTTAAATTTTTGAATAGATGTCAACTTTTCATGACTTTCATATACCTTTAACCCCTCTTAAAGTCTTTTCCAATATTTAATAGTAGATTTGTATAAGTATTCTTTTTTTAATGGAAGAGAAATTAACTCTTTTCAAGAATCGTAAAAGATTCGGAATTGAAAAAAATATAGATTTAATCTTTAAAAATACAACCCTAGCCTTGTCTAGTCTTGTTGCAATAGTACTTTTTGGAATTATTTTAGTAGTCTTTTTTCAGTCATTTGAATCATTTTCAAGGTATGGCTTAAATTTTCTAGTAACTTCTGAATGGAATCCAGTAAAAGATGAATATGGAGCTTTTACAGCAATATATGGGACATTAGTTACTTCTCTTCTTTCATTATTGATTACTATCCCTTTAGGTGTTGGAACTGCGATATTTATTACAGAGGATTTTGTTCCGAAATTTGTCAGAGAAATAGTAGGTTCATTTGTTGAATTACTAGCAGCTATACCATCTGTCGTATTGGGATTATGGGCGATATTTGTTATGGAACCTTTCTTTAGAGAGTTTTTTGTTTTTTTACATAAATTCTTTGGTTGGATTCCTTTATTTAGTTCGGAGCCTGCAGGTCGGAATTCACTTTTAGCGATAATAATTTTAGTGGTAATGCTTTTACCAATAGTGACCTCGATAGCTAGAGATAGTCTGAATCAAGTTCCCAAAAAGCTTAGGAATGCTTCCTATGGAATTGGTGCAAGTAGATGGAAAACTATATTTTCGGTAATTTTGCCTGCGGCATTATCAGGAATTATGGCAGGTGTTCTATTGGCGTTAGGCAGGGCAATGGGTGAAACCATGGCTGTCACGATGATTATTGGAAATTCTAATGTATTTAGTTGGTCACTATTATCTCCTGGATATACCATCTCTTCTATGCTTGCAAACCAGTTTGGTGAAGCCGATGGAAGTCAGGTCTCATCACTTTTTTATGCGGCTTTTGTACTAATGATCCTATCTTTAGTGGTTAATATCTTTGCTCAATGGCTAGTTAAGAAATTTAGTCTCAAATATTAGATGATTATGAATTCTCTTTATTACCAGAAAAAACTATCACGAAATGTAGGAGATAAATTCTTTACTTCTTTATCAGTTTTTTGTGCACTCATTGCAATTCTTCCTTTGATTTTTGTGGTTACATATATTCTTATTAAAGGGGGAGCTCAAATCACACCAGAATTATTTACTTTAGAACCAAATCCTCCTGGAGATGATTTAGATGCGGGAGGAATTAATCCTGCATTAATTGGGACACTAGTTATTACAACTATTGCTTCAATTATTGCCATACCAGTTGGTGTTGGCGGTGGCATATATCTAGCTGAATATTCAAACGGAGGTCCTTTTTCAAAATTTATTAGATTCGGAGTTAATGTTTTAGCTGGTGTTCCTTCAATAATTGCCGGTGTATTTATTTATGCCTTAATCGTTTCAACAAAAATTTTATTTGGCAGTATGTACAGTGGTTTTGCAGGAGGTATGGCTCTTTCAATATTGATGTTGCCTACAGTTATAAAAACTACTGATGAAGGTTTAAAGTTAGTACCAAATGAATTAAGGTATGCTTCTCTAGGCATAGGAGCAAGTATGTATACAACAATATTAAAAATAACTTTACCCACAGCATTTAGATCTATTGCTACTGGGGTTGTGCTTGGAATCGCAAGGGCTGCAGGGGAAACAGCACCTTTGATATTTACTGCTTTATTTTCTTACTACTACATAGTAGGTTTTGAAGATTTGTTTTACGAGATGGGCTCATTAGCTGTTTTGATATATAATTTTGCCCTTGAACCTTATGATGCACAGAATAAACTAGCCTGGGCGGCTTCCTTTATTCTTGTCATATCAATACTAACAGTTAATATTTTTTCAAGGATATTTGCCGCTTTTACTGAGAAAACTAAGAGGGTATGAAATGATTAAAAACACTAAAAAGTCGCAAAAGAAAAACATTTTATCTCTTGAGGATGTTTCTATTAGTTATGGCACTTTTGAAGCGGTAAAAAATGTTTTTTTAAATTTTAAAGCAGGAGATATAACTTCACTCATTGGCCCTTCTGGTTGTGGTAAATCAACCGTTCTTAGAGCTTTGAATAGAATGAACGATTTAATCCCTAATTGTTCGTTAAAAGGGACAGTCCTCTTTGATGGAACTAATATCTATGACAAAAGAGTAGATCCAGTTGAAGTTAGAAGAAGAATCGGAATGGTTTTTCAGCAACCTAATCCTTTTCCAAAATCTATCTACGAAAATATTGCATTCGGAGCAAGAATCAATGGCTTTACGGGAGATATGGATGAATTAGTGGAAAGTTCCTTGAGAAAAGCTGCTGTATGGAGTGAATGTAAGGATAAATTAAATGATAGTGGTTACTCTTTATCTGGTGGACAACAACAGAGATTATGTATTGCTCGAACCATCGCAATTGAGCCTGAAATAATTCTCATGGATGAGCCATGCTCAGCTTTAGATCCAATCTCTACTTTGAAAATAGAAGAGACGATGCACGAACTTAAGAAGAATTACACAATAATAATCGTTACTCATAATATGCAACAGGCATTAAGAGTTAGTGATATGACTGCATTTTTTAATGCTATTGAATATGAAGATGGTGATGGAGGGAAAGTTGGATATTTAGCAGAATTTAATACAACAAGGAAAATTTTTAACGCTCCAAAAGAAAAAACCACTCAGGAATACATATCGGGTAAATTTGGTTAATTTATAATTTTGCCTTTAAAAGAATAATTTTTACTTTTTAAGAAAGCTTAGGGGTAGACAAACAGTATAAATACCTATATAGTTATTTGGAATTAGTAAGGTTATCTTTGAAAAACTATCCTTTTCTTCCTTTCTTGATTTTTGCAGCATCTCTAATAACAACTGCAACTATTGGATTGCCTGTGTTTACTTCATAATTTAAAAGTATTTCTATTGAAGTTAATCATATGGTTTCATTAATAAATAAAGAATTAAATGGAAGTCCTCATAAAACTTTAATTAAAGGAAATTTATTTGACTTTATGAAAAAAAGAGAGAATATGAATCTGTGTGGGAGTGAAAAATCTGTATTAAAACCATTTTTAAATGTGGTTAATTTCTAATTTTATTTATCATGGATAAAACTAAAGAACAGTTAGAAAAATTAAGAGAAGTAGCAGAAGCATCTCTTACAAAAACGGATGAACTTCAAAAAGTTCTTGCTCAAATAGAAGCTTTAATGTCTAGAGAAGAATCACAAAAATTATCAAATAAGAAATAATTATTTAAAAAATAATTTTAGTTATTGTACTTTTAATTACACCACTACAACTCCATTGTAGTTATTAATTGATTATGCAGAACCCGTTCCAAAGTTTTCTGTTAGGTCTCGAGGTCTTACCTTCTTTATGTAAAAGACCTCTTTAATTTAGTTGTTCATTTTTTTAATAAAAATCCTCTTTTTATTTAGTTGATTACTTTATAGATTTTTTTTAAACAGACATTCACATCGAAATATTCAGTATTTACAACCTCTAATCCTGTTTTTTCAGTAACTTCAACAGTGGCATTGCATTCGTCTTGTTTAAGAGCCATGTAACTTGGTTTTTTATCTTCTATATCTAATTCAACACTTGATTCAGTATCTTCTTTATATTGCTCCATTACAAGTGTAAGAGCTTCTATCTCAACGGAAAAGTTCTCATTTGCTTTTGTACCAAATGTAATTATAAGAAATGGAAATAAAATCAAAGCTATTAATTTTTTCATTTCTATAAAAGGTGTTTATTTTTTTTATAACGTGGATTGTCTTCTAAAGGAAGGGTCATTAGCGGTATATATTTTAATTATCAATTTTTGTTTTAATAAATAGATCACATTATAAATTAATCGAAAAAAAAACTAAATGAGACTTTTAAGTATAAATTGGTATATCTAAATGAAAATTTAAGTCACTTCAATAGGATTTTATTTAGGATTTAATTTCTATAATTTCTTCTTCAGAAACAATTGCCCATTTTCTAAATGACTTTTTACAAGGATATCCTCCTGTTAAGTCTCCAAATGCAGGCAGATATAAAATATTTTTATTCATATCCATTGCAAAACAATTAAAAGATAATTTGTCTCCTTGGTTTTTTAAGTAGAGTTTTGGATGATAATGTCCACAAATATTCAAAGTTTTATTTTCTGCTAAATTAATTGGCTCATGGCTAAAAATAATATTTTTATTTTTTTTAATATCAAATATTTTTATATTTTTAATATCACAACCTGTATCATGATTTCCAAGGACAAGTTCAACATTAGTTTTTAGTAGTTCAGGAAGATCTTCAACTTTTTTTTGAAGAGTTTTGTCTATTGAATATTTGCTGTGGAATAAATCTCCCAAAATTATTAACTTTTCAGGACTATATTTTTTTATTATTTTTTTTATTCCTGAGAAATTATGTTCATCTGAATTATTAGTAAGGGGGAAACCATTTTGTTGAAAATATTCTGCTTTACCAAGATGAATATCGCATATTAACAATTCTTTTGTTTCTGGAAGAAATAATGCTCTAGAAGGAAGCATCTCTAATAATGTATCTTCCCAATAAAATTTAAAAGAACTTTTTTTCATTTAATTACTATATTTTTTTATAAGTTTTTCTACTCTTTTTTCTATTGGTTCATTGCTTAAAGTATTTTTAAGTCTCTCAACTAATAAAGGGAAAGCAAAAGGAGTTGGAGTATTTATATCGTTTAGAAGCATTTTTAAATTTTTTAATCTTTCTAATGATCTAGATATTCTTCTGTTTTCTAATTGATATTCTTTTACTTCTTGATGCGATTGTTTTATCAAAAGATGGCCTTCTTCATATTTAGTAAAGACATCGTAGAAAAGACTTGAACTTATTTGAAGTTGAGAAGAAGTTTTTGTTTTGGTTGGATTATTTTGATTTACTAGTCCACTTATTTGGGCAATATTTTTAAATCTACGTCTTGTTAATTCTGAAAAATTAATTGCATTTTCTAGATCTTCTTCTAAGTTATTGTTATCCAAAAAGTAATCAGCTTCTTTTTTTATTAAGGAAAAATCATAATCTTCTGAGGTGGTTAAGCTGAATCCAAAATCATTAGCAGTAATACTAAATGTAGATTGTTTTAATTTTGCCAATCTTAAAGCCCATAAAAATGCAATTCCTTCATTTACAAATTTGCCATCAAGTGTAAAAACAAAAAGAGTTGATAAATCCTTGGTTTTATATATTTCTATAAGGAATTCGTCTTTCTTTGGAATATTTGAAAGAACCTTTTGTTTCTTCAATATTGGGCGTAATGAATTTAGTTCAGGATTTAAGTAATCATAATTTTCTAATTCATTGCATATATCTATTTCTTTTCTCAAATTTTCACAAAGTAGATCAGAAATTGCCATTTGACCTCCAACCCATGCAGGAATTAGAGAACTTTTTTTTGTTGATTTTTTAACGTACAAAATCATATCTCTGATTCTTACAAATTGAAGCATTTTACCGGCAAAGTAAAAGGTATCTCCAGGATTTAATTTTGAAGCAAAATTCTCTTCTAAATTACCTAAGGATTTACCTTTCATATATTTAACATTCACAAATTTGTTACTTGTAATTGTCCCAATATTAAACTTATGCATTCTTATTAAAGATTTGTTTTTTACAAAATATTTAAAGTTTTCATTATTATTTTGTGATTCTTCTTTAACTATCTTTTTATATTTTGGGTATGCTTTAAGACATTTTCCTCCATATTCTAAAAAGTCAAGACACCAATTCCAATCTTGATCTTTTAAGTTTCTATAACTCCAGCAATTTTTAATTCTTTCTTTCTCAATTGTCGGATCAAAGCCATTTCCGCATGCCAAACTTATTAGATGTTGAAGAAGCACATCATAAGATAATTCAGGAAGTCTAATTTCTTCAGTTATACCACTTTCTATTATTCTTCTCATTGCACTAATCTCTAATAACTCTAAAGAATTAGTAGGCATAAAAATTATTTTTGATTTTCCGCCTGGTCTATGAGCACTTCTTCCTGCTCTTTGGATAAGTCTAGCTAGATTCTTTGCACTACCAATTTGAACTATTTGATCTAAAGGTTGGAAGTCAATGCCCAAATCTAATGAGCTGGTGCAGACTACCCATTTTATTAATCCGTCTTTAACCCCTTCTTCAACTCTTTTTCTATCTTCTTTATCGAGGGAGCCGTGATGAAGTGCGATTTTGTCTTCCATCTCTGGCAGAAAAAATTTAAGACATTGATACCATCTCTCAGATTGGTTTCTTGTATTGGTGAATAATAAGGTGCTTTTGTTTTTATCTAGGATTTTTAAAAGTGAAGAATGACTTCTGATTCCTAGATGACCACTCCATGGAAAAGTCGTTTCCTTCTCTGGCAAAACACTTATAATTTCTATCTCTTTTTGAATATTTGTACTTATAATTTTGGGTTTAATAGCGCTCATCCCAACTATTGCTCTTGCTGCTTCTTCAATATTCCCAATAGTTGCAGACATTGCCCAAATTTGTAAATTTTTTATATTACCTCTTAGCCAACTTAAAGATAACTCGCACTGGTTTCCTCTTTTACTACCCATCAATTCATGCCATTCGTCAATAATTATTGATGACACCTCCTTGAACAGATTATTAGATTCTTTATTAGAAAGTAAAAGAGATAAAGACTCTGGAGTGGTAATAAGTATATTAGGTGGTTTAGCTAGTTGCTTTTTCTTTTCATATGGAGTTGTATCCCCATTCCTAATTTCAACAGTGATTTCTTTATTAAAATGTAAAGCTGCTAATTGTATGGAATTTTTTAGATCTCTACTTAGTGCTTTTAAAGGTGTTATTAATAATATATTCACACTTTTATTATTTTTGGGATCTTCTATCTGTGATAAAGGTCCCATTAATGCAGCGTAAGTTTTGCCGCATCCAGTAGGAACTTGTATTATTCCGTTTTCCCCATTTAAAAATGCTTTCCAAGATTCTACTTGGTAGGGTAATGGCTCCCATCCATTTGAGGAGAAAAACTGTTTAATTTTAGAAATTAAATTATTTTGCTTACTATTTTGCGTAATATTTTTCATGATATTTTTTTCATCAGTTCATAAGCATTATCTAGGCTATCTGCATCATTAATTTTTTTATCTTTTCTCCATTTTGTTATTCTTGGAAATCTTACTGCTATCCCTGACTTATGACGTTTTGAAATTTTTATTTTCTCAAAAGATATTTCGAATACCATTTCTGGTTTCAATGATCGAACAGGGCCAAATTTTTCTATTGTATTTTTTCTTATCCATTTATCTAGCTCTTTAATCTCAATATTTGTTAAACCAGAATATGCACTTGCAAATTTAATTAATTCTTGGTCTTTCCATAATGCAAAACTGTAATCTGTATAAAGACCAGCTCTTCTACCACTTCCTCCCTTAGCATAAATTAGAACAGCATCCAATTGCATGGGATCAACTTTATATTTCCACCAAATACCTTTTTTTCTCCCAGACGTGTATATTGAGTTCTTTTTCTTAATTATTAATCCTTCAGTATTATTTTCTCGAGATTTTTCTTTAAAAGTTAAAGCATCAGACCAATCTTTAGGATAGATTAAATCGCATATTCTGATAATATCAGTGATATTATTCTCAGTTTTATTTTGCCATTCTGAAAAATATTTTTCTAAATCAATTCTTCTATTTTCTAATTTAATTTCTCTTATATCTCTTCCATTAATCTCTAAAAGATCATAAGCAATAAAAATAATTGGATATTTTATTTGTATTGATTTAGTAGGAGATTTTCTATTCATTCTTTTCTGAAGAAATGAAAAATCAAAGGCAATTTGTTCTTTAAAATTCCAAACTAATAATTCCCCATCAAGAACAAAATCATCTTTTATATATGACATTTTTTCTACTAATTCAGGGAAAGATTCATTTACTAATTCTTGCCCTCTTGTCCATAACGAAATATTACCTAATCTTTTAATTAATTGAAGTCTAATACCGTCGTATTTCCATTCAAATTGAAAATCATTTATTGAATGTTTGAAGACTTTATCTTCAAAGTTATTTGCTAGAAGAAATGGGAATGGTCTGGAATTTAAATCTTCAAGATTGATATTCTTATTAATTAAAAATTCATATGAATCAATTGAAGGCTTGAAATTCCCCATCAACCTATAAGAAATAATTTCTTCATCAATATTAATTAGTTTTGATATTGATTTTGTAATTAATCCGATAGAGACTCCTACTCTAAAAGTTCCTGTAAGTATTTTATTAAAAATTAGATGGTTTTCTTCAGGCAATTTTTCCCAAATATTTTTAATTTTTAAATTTTTCTCCTCCTTATTAAGTTTTGATAAATTAGGTATTGTTTTGCTTAGTAATTCACTGAGACTTATATTTGATAATTTTTTATTTTTGGAAGTAGTTTTGTTTTTAAGTAATAACGTTATTACCTCAGCAGAATCACCAACTTTTAAATAACATGTATCAATTAACCATTGAGGATATTCATATATTTGAGAAAAAAGATTTTTTAAATATCTTCCATTAATATATCTTTTATTACTTTTTCCCGTTAGTAAATATATTGCCCATGAATTATCTATTGGTTCATTTGATAGAAAATAACTTTTTAAAACTTCAATTTTATTATTTGTACTATTAATTGAATCTAGATCGCCAAATAATTCTGAAAACTTTTTTAAGCTCATATTTATTTACCGAAGAAAAGAACATTTATTGATTCCGTTTCAACTAAATATTTACTTAAGGCTTCACTATCTCCATGTTGAAAAAATACATTTTTTGCTTCCGACTTTTTTACTACTTCCAGAATTCCATCCCAATCTGCATGATCAGAGATTACAAATCCTTTGTCGTATCCTGATCTTTTTCTTAGAGCACTTATTGACATCCATCCACTCGCAAAAGCTGTTTGAATATTTTTGAAATTTTTTAGATAAGAGCCCTTACTTAAAGATGGCGGTAATAATATTAGACTTCCTTTAAGTTCATCTATCTTTTTTTTATTGTTGATTTTTATAGTATCTTTAATATCAATTCCAAGATCCTTATAACAATTGTTCATTTTATAAATACTGCCATGGGAATAAATATTTCCTTTAAAATTTGTTAGGCTAATTTCGTTTAATAATCTCTGAGCTTTTCCAAGTGAATAGCAGAAAAGTAAAGAAGTTTTTTCTGGCGAATTAGTTATCCATTTTGAAATGTCATTTGCTATTACACTAGTCTCATCCCACTTGAATATTGGTAAACCAAAAGTACATTCGCTAATTAAATAATCAGTTTTTACTATTTCATATTGTTTGCAGGTCTTATCTTTTTGTAGCTTAAAGTCACCTGTAATTAGCCATTTTTCTTGAGCAAAAATAAATCTTATTTGACTAGATCCAAGGATGTGACCGGAAGGATGAAAAGAAATATTGATGCCATTTATCTTGAATTCTTCTCCATAATCAAAAGTCTTAATTTTTATATTATCTCCAACTCTTTCTTTAAGAAGTATCGCAGTTTCGTTAGTAGAAATGTATTCTTCACAGCCAAATGTAAAGTGATCAAAATGAGCATGTGTTATTAATGCTTTTTTCACTGGCTTACTTGGATCAATCCAAATATCAGCAAGTTCACAATAAAGATTTCCATCTTTATATCTAATTAAATCTTCTTGTTTAGTTTTCAAAACTCCATCTCTCGAAATGAAGTTAATTTAGCTAATTATGCCCATGCTTGTTTTGATAAAGCTATAGCTGAAATCGTTAGTAAAGAAATAACTACAACTTTGTTGCTCCAATTAATCATAAATGAACTAATTTTGTTAAGAGTAACTCTATTTGATGGCAAAATTTTTTTCTGATTAATTATGTGATGATTTTCATTATTTTCTAAATTATTTAAATCTTTAATTTTTTTTATTAATTTAGATTCGCAAGTTGAGAGTTGTTCTACTTGATTTAATAAATCAATATCTTCTGGTCTTAATAAAGTATTTAGTTCTTTGATTTGT
>QCLE01000031.1 GCA_003214815.1 Prochlorococcus sp. AG-412-J13
AATTTATTGAATTTAATAATAGATATTAAAACTAATATCCCATCGAAGCGTAATAATAATCGTCATCTTCATCTATATTTCTCACTACCCATTCTGGCGGAAAGTCACCAATTTTTACATATTGATAAAGCTTATCAACATCTGGATCGTAATAAGTATCGTTGATTTTTGGATCTTTGACTACTTTGCTTGGATGCATAATAAAAAATATTTCTACTCTTTTTTTATAGATTATTTAGTTTAAAGCAGCTTTAAATCTCATTTAAATATTTTCATTTGATCTAGTTAACCTAAGACTAATTTAACTTGTAGTTAGTCTTGATTGTTTTAATTACCGATTTTTTCGGATCTTTATTTGGATAACAATTAACAATTCTATATTTTCCGCCTTTTCTATCTGTCTCAACAAGAGTAAATTGAACAAATTTTTCTTTTTCAGCACTTGAAAAATCTTTGACTTCTATTTTGATGATTTCTTCATTTTTACTATCAATTATTCTGGATTTACCTCCACAAAGAAGAACAGCAGTTTCTTTAGTTAAATAAAATAATTTTTTTTCATCTTTAATGGATGATTTATCTTTCTTAATCGAAATTGAATTTTGTGTAATGGATATTTCATCTTGGGTAATGGGTAATTCGTCTTTTGGACTACAGGAAGTAATAATAATGATAGATAAAACTAATAGCTTTTTCATGATTTTTTAGATGATAAATTCACTAATAATTTCTTCTAATTGACTTTTATTTAGTTTAATAAGATAGTTTTGGATTTCCTTTCTAAATAATCTATCTTCAACTCTTTTAGTTTGAAGAATCGAAAGAGTGATGAAGTTAACAAGTTGTTTTTTATCCATACATATTTTCTAAATCCCTATTGTTAAATCATATTTAAATTTTAATTAAGCTAAGAAATAAAATCAAATATCTATTTTAGAAATTTAAGCGATTTAAAAAAAATTTATTTTTTAATTAATCATTACTTAATTCAAGAAACCTAAATTTGTAATGTATAAAAATATTGAAATGTCTTTAAAAAACTTATCTTCACAAAGGAATAACCAAAAAAAAATCGGCACAGAATTTTCAAGAGATTTTTATAAAGGAAGCTTTGAGAATAAAGATAAATTTTTCTTAAATGATTCAGAATTTATTGAGAATTACAATAACTCCCTAAAATCACCTCAATCAAGGAGACTATACAAAACATTAGAGAATGAAGTCTATCCAGACACAATAATGGTCCAAGAAATTTTACCTATAGATAAAATTTCTATTTGAAATCCTTTGACTTAAGAACTACTTTTTAAGATTTTTTTACCTACACTCAATAAAAAACATTCTCCTGGGAGCACTAGGTCGCAGGTTCGAATCCTGTCGCCCCGACTCTTAAAAACCAATTCATACTAGAGAGTTTCCCAGACTCTCTTTTTTATTGCCTACTATAAGAAAAATAAGACTTAGCTATTAAATAGCGATTATTTGCTATACCTTGCATAACCTTGCCCCCTTAATCGCTTTTAATCAAAACTATTTAGTAATGAAAAAAAGGTACTTCCTCTACTTGTTTTGGAGAATAGTCACATATACCAAACTGCATACATTCCATTTGGTCATCACTTAATTTTCTTTCAAATGAAATCGCATCAATAAAAGAATTAAAAGCATTTTGGAACTTATGTTTAATAGGATTTCCGCAAGTCATAATTAACCTCCTTTGATCTAGTAGTTATTTAGTATCACTTATTCTTAAAATCAAGAGTGCAAATACTTAAGGGAAAAAATATCAATTAATCGGTTTTTAATATTTCACTATTTTCATAAAGAGTATTTTTGCTCTAGGAAATTTAAATCATTGCATTTAATTTAGTTCCACTGATTGAGGTTTAACTTCATGAGCACTTACAAAACGAAATACTTCAAAAATACCAAGAAGATCGATAACACACTTTGGTTAGACAAATTGATTAATCAACTCGAGAAAAAAGCAAAAGGAGTTTAATTATGAATACGTTCAGAAATAAACAATTCAAAAACGAATTAGATCCTAAGTATGCGTTTTATGATTGTCTCCGTAGTTGTGAAATTAAAAGTTCTTCTGAAAAAACTTTAGAAGAATGTGTAGACAGTTGTGATTGGGAACCCTTGTCAGATGATTTAGATTCCCAAAAATAAGAATTTAAACTCTATTCAATATTTATTATTTCGTTATAGAGTTTTTATAAACTTAAGGAGGGTAATCTTATGACCAACCTCGCTATAGAGCTACTTGTATTAACTGTGGTTTTGATAAATTTCGGAGCAATTCTCACAGCTAATATTTATTCAAAATCATTAGAAGAACATAAACGCAATAGATTATTTTGTAGTAAATCTTTTAGTAACCCTTATTGTATTATTTGATAAAAATTATTCCCTTTTAGCACTAGGTTTCAGCTCAGCGATTATTTAGCGATTATTTGCATATCCATGCCATACATTGCTGCATACATGAGTGATATTAAGACTCAGCTAAATCCTAGTATTGCCAACTAATAAGCTAATTTAAGCAAAAATAAGCCAAATTAAGAAAATTCAAGAGATTTATAGCGATTTAGAAGAGATTATGGAAAAACCTATTTGTCTCAATGGATCTCAGGTAAATCCTAACACCTTTTTTAACTAAAATATATTAGTTGCATTTTTTTATGGATTACTATCGCCAAATAGAAATCGAGTGGAAGAACATATTGATCAATTACCAAAATGGGTCCTTTCCAGAGTAAATTGGTGGGTGATTTCGTGCGGCAAAATTCTCCTAGGCACAAGGCACTATATATAGGCACGGTTTTACATCTTATTGAGAATAGAAAAGCCCAAAATTATACCACCGCAGTCAATCTCACGCAATTTAAATTTTGTAAGATGAAGGCAAAATCACTTGAAATCGAAGCTTACACGATCACGGAAGTATCGAGAATTTTTGGTTATAAATCGACTAGAACTTTATATAATTTGCTCAATAAAGGAAAGCTAGATGATTATATTTGGATGGATATTTCTGGTCGAGTTTATTTAATGCTAGAACCACCAAATAAAATTCCATTAGCTAAAAAAATTCTAAAAAATATTCAAATTAGACGATATAACGCAATTAGAAATTCTGGTTATTTAAAGAAAAAAAGATTTAATTAATTGGTATAAGGAGTATGCGTTTTATTTATTTTTAAGCAACAGGATCAACAATACTCATCTCAGCAATATATTTATGGATCTCATCTGTTGTTCTGGTAGCCTCATTAGATATTGCTTGAGCAGTTAATTTATCTCCATCAAAAGCAGCACCGAATAGTTTTCTAATAACTATTAATCCATCTCCTAAAGCAGAAACTTTTCCATCACCATCGACATCTAATATCCCATCATCCAAAGCTGTTTGGATGAACTCATGGATTTCTGTTGTTGTTCTGGTTGCAGTATTTGATATTGCCTTGTTGGTGAGAACATCACCTGCAAAAGCAGCACCAAATAATTTTCTGATAACCATCAATCCATCTCCAAGAGCAGTAACACTTCCATCACCATCAACATCAAGATTGAAGCTCTGAGGTTTAAGAGTTACTGATTGATTTAGGAAGTCATAGTTCTGTGCTGGGTTAGTACTTGTAAAGTTGATTTTGGATTCTTTATTGTCTCCTGTCAGCTCATCTAATCCTTCTTTTGATGATGAGAAATAAAGACTGGCAAGTGTAGAAGGTAATTCTCCTCCGGGGAAATTACCATTAAAGTCAGTCCAGGTAATAGCTATATATTTATCAGTGGCTACATCATTATCTAAATCATCAGTATCATCAGCAATTACTGGATCACCAAAAGTATTTACTAATGCAGAAACTCCATTATTATCTCCAGATGGAGTAAACAGAGAAGAATCATAATGTACTTTTAAACCGAGACCAGGTAACGCATTTTTAGTGTCAGAAGTTGTATAAACAAGATCTAAATTAATATCGTTGCCTGGAGAGAAACTTATCTCTTCACTTGATGCAGATACTGTTTGATAGGGTTCTGTTACGCCTGGCGTTGGTTCTGGTTCTGGTTCTGAATCTTGATCTGTCTCTGTAACTTCTTCTATATCAGTTACATCAGATATTGGTACTGGAGTAGATTCTGGTTCTGGTTCTGCTGCTGATGGTGGTAGTGGTCCTTCTGGAAGTTCTTGTTTCGTAAAGTATGAGAGATCTGGCGTAGATGTGACATTATGATTTGATTGCATCAAGTCTGCGCCAGAAAACATTGCACTAAAATTAATCCCAGAACCCACATCCCATGCACTTAAGTCTTGATCAAATTTCAAAGCGCCACCAAACATACCTTGAAAATTTCTAGAAGAGCTCACATCCCATGCACTAATATCCTGATTAAATAAAGTGGCGTTATAAAACATCGCATTAAAAGTTAAACCAGAGCTTACATCCCATGAACTAATATCTTGATTAAATAATTCTGCATAATCAAACATTGCATAGAAATTATCTCCTGAACTAACATCCCAATTACTAATATCATCATTAAAGGATTTTTTATTTTGAAAAAGCTCTGAAAAATCAGTTATTGTACTTACATCCCAAGTATTAATATCTCCATAAGTTTCAGTTGCAGTAGTCTCATTATCTATCCATGCTGTAATTGCGATATCCAGTAATTCTCTATCTGTAAACACTGCCCCAGTTTCGGTAGTACTTTCATTTAACGTAGAATCTTTTTCAGCTTTTGTTATGGCAATTGAAACTTGTTGTTCAAAAGATAAATTATTTGAGTCTGTTGCACGAATAAGTACATTGTAAATGTTATCTTTTCCATTATCTTTTGGAGTTGAGTAAAGAGGTAAATCTATAAAACTTAGAGATCCTGTATTTTTATCAATTTCAAAATGGATTTCGTCAGGAGAATCTCCAAGTGACCATTCAGGAGAATTATCAGCTGAAAAAGTAAATAAATTTTTACTATTTTCTTGTATTTCTAAAAAACTTTTATTTGCTCCTTTTTCTCCTGACGGTCCTTTAATTAGTGGTCTTTTATGACCATCTTTGTTAAATCCATCAGCATTGAATCCATTACTATCGAAACCATCAATATCAAATCCTTTCTCATCATAACCAGCAAAATCAAAACCTCTTTGAAAACCTGAATTGGGACTCGCCAATAATTTTTCGTATTCGTTTTCTTGACCAGCATTAATCGTTTGCGATATTGGAGTTTTATCTTCCCACTGAATAATTTCTCCAAGACCATCATATATATAGGGATAATGTGCAAGACGGGATGGATCCTCAATGACAAGTGATATATCTATATATCTCCTATCTTCAGGGGCATCTATAGGCGTAAGTCGTGTAGATTTATCTACCGTAAAATAAACGCCATAATCCTGCAAAGCCCAATTGGTGTCAATAATGTCATATCTTTCACCGTTGTGAATAATATCCCAATTATTTTTCAATTCCTTCGCAAATGCACTTTCGCTAGTGAAGTCTCTATCTAGGGCATCTTCAACAATTTTTACCCATGGAAGAGGTTTATATTCCCATGAGTCAGAGTAGTCTTGAGATTGAGTACTTACAGCGACTCTTTGGTCAGGCGATTCGCCATAATGAATAATATAGTTATTGTAACTAGTCCACCTAGCTTGACCTGTCCCAACAATGGAAGGTTGAAATTGCTCTTGATCAGTATTTTTATTGGATGATAAGCTTGGTTTTTGATTACCATACTTGTCATAACCATCCCTTTTATAACCATCAACATCGTAACCTTCCTCGTCATAACCATCTAAATCATAACCCTTAGGAAAGGTCAGTAGGCTTTGATCGAAATAAACTAAATCTCCGTAACCATCATAAACATATGGATATGAGGCTAGACGTGTTATGTCTTTAATAGCAAAATCAACTTTTGGAAATTGGTAATTAGCAAAATCTGAACCTGTTTTCTTATCAACTAAAAAATATGCTCCAGTTCTATATTCAGGTGAATAATCAGTTCCAGAAGGAGGGGGCTCTAACTCATAGGTTGCTGTAATATTATAAACATTTTCTCCAATAATAATTTCCCAATTCTTTAACTCTTCAATTAAGGCATTATTTTCTCCAATATTATTTACAGGATTCTTAGTTTGAAATTGTAAATCTAAAGATTCATTAATTAAAGAGACCCATGCAGCTTGTTGATAAATAATTCCATCATTTTGATCTTCTTCACCCACTGAAACTGTATAAAAACCCAATCTATGATCTATCTCATCTTCAGAATAATTATTAAAATCACGTATAAAGGGGATTAACACTTCAACTTGAGTAGTGCCTACTTTTTGTGAATTCTGCTGCTCTACATTAGATTTTTGATCTTCTATAGTCTCTATACTATTCTTCAGTAAAAACCTCTCAAGAGCTTTTTGATTTGGTGTTTTTTTATGATCAATTAAATCTTCCTGTTTAGATATTTCTACTGAAGTTACAAGATACTTTTTATTAGACTCCCAATCTTCTGGTTTTTCCCAAAAAGAATTACTAATATAAAAATCCCCAAGGTCATCTTCATAAAAAGATTGAATTCTTAAATTATCACTAAAATTAACAGTTTGATAAGGCCAACTAATTGAAGAGGGAAGTATATCACTCCCTTGATAGATATCATCGTAATCTTTTTTTACGATATCAATCCAATTATCACCATCCTTTTTAGATATAGTTACCGATTTAATATTTTTTACATTATTTAGATCATCATTAAAATAAAAAATATCAGCATCTAGTTCTGAAAATTTGACTTGATTTATCACTTCTAATGGTTCTATTTTATTTTCTTTATTCGATACATTCCCTAAAGAGGTAAAGGAAAAAGTTTTTTCATCATTGATGCCCTCAAATGAATTGCCCGAGGTGTCATCAAAAGAAGTAGGATCAATCTTGATATAATATTTTGTGCCAGCCTCATAATCAGAAGAAGGGTTAATAGTGATCTGAGTTGGTCCAGTGCGGGTTATTTGATTACCAGATATGTCAATAATTTCAACTAAAGAATTGCCCCATTCTTTCTTAATAAAGATATTACCGTTTTCAAAATTAACAATTTCTGAAAAATTTAAAATTATATTACTATCTAGTGGTATATCTACCGAATCATGAGCTGGGTAGGTTTCTTGTAGAGTTGGCTTAATATTGTCAACACTAGTATTAACTTCTGCCGTTGAGAAAGAAAGGGTTTCTTTGTCTTCGATGCCAACAAATGAGTTACCAGCATTATCGGTAAAAGCACTACCATCAATTGTGATGTAATAATCAGTTTCAGGGGAAAGAGTATTACGTGGATGTATGATTATCTGCTTTGTTCCACTACCAGTAACCTGCGCACTCGTAACATCAATAAGCTCAGCTTCGGGATAATAATTAAATCCTATTTGTTTCTTGACATCGCCGCCATCAAAATCTGGAGTATATTCAGGACTTGTGGCTAAATAGAATGAAAAGCTATCGCTACTGTACTTAGAATCTTCTTCCAGCCAATATTCAGTCTCATCAATTGTTATCGTCCAATTAGTTGAAAGTTCTTCATCCCATTCTCTATTGGTTTTACTATCTTCTGAAATTTCAAGAAAAGTCGTTAGCTTTTCCATGATCTCCTTAGATACTGTTTCCCAAGTACCGTTGTTATGTTGGCGAAATGCTTTGTCTAGTCTTATTTGATTATGAGCAAAATCATAAAAATATTCATTTATGGTAAATGCTTTTAACGGAAGTGGGTTGATTTTTATATAACCAGTCTTTACTTCTACTTTTTCTGAGAAAGTAAGCACAATATCGCTTAAAGGAGAAACACCTTCTTCATTGTCAGCTGGCCTAGAATTAATTAGGTTTGGGGCTTCTAAATCTTGTTCATTCTCTAGTTCAGTCTCTGAGTCTGGGATCTCAGGCTTTGGAAGCTCTTGGGTTGGAGGTGTTTCAGGTTCTGTTTTATCATCAATATCTATTAGATAAGATTCGTAAGAATCAATATCATATGAGGAATTTACTTTCCATGATCCGTCAGTAGGTTTGGAATAATAAGAAAAACTTTCATGAGTGTTGCCCTCAGCATCTTCATAAATAGACTTGATTTGAAAATCCTTATTCCAGTCGAATGTTTTGTATGGCCATTTTAATGATGATAATAAATTACCTTCAGAATTAAAAAGATCTTCTCCCTCTTTACTTGCTACTTCTACCCATTCACTATTTATTTTTTGGTTGACCGTGACAGATTTAACTCCATTAGGGTTCTCTAAATCAGGGTCAAATTTTATGTAATCATACATAGATGCCCAGTAATGAAGTTTATTTACTACCCTTATTTGCGAGCTTGTATCGCTTGAGATTGATATTAATAAATCGCTATCATCTCCAGAAGCTCCAGTGTCTAGTTCAGTCTCTGAGTCTGGGATCTCAGGCTTTGGAAGCTCTTGGGTTGGAGGTGTTTCAGGTTCTGTTTTATCATCAATATCTATTAGATAAGATTCGTAAGAATCAATATCATATGAGGAATTTACTTTCCATGATCCGTCAGTAGGTTTGGAATAATAAGAAAAACTTTCATGAGTGTTGCCCTCAGCATCTTCATAAATAGACTTGATTTGAAAATCCTTATTCCAGTCGAATGTTTTGTATGGCCATTTTAATGATGATAATAAATTACCTTCAGAATTAAAAAGATCTTCTCCCTCTTTACTTGCTACTTCTACCCATTCACTATTTATTTTTTG
>QCLE01000032.1 GCA_003214815.1 Prochlorococcus sp. AG-412-J13
TGTTGTTCTTGTCGCATTATTGGAAATTGCCTTATCTGTTAACTTGTCTCCAGCAAAAGCAGTACCAAATAATTTCCTGATAACCATCAGTCCATCACCTAGAGCAGTAACACTTCCATCTCTATCAACATCTAGGTTAAAGCTCTGTGTTTTAAGAGTGACTGACTGGTTTAAGAAATCATAGTTCTGAGCAGGAGCAGAACTTGTAAAATTAATTTTTACTTCTTTTGATTCTCCAGTTAAGGCATCTAACCCTTCATTAGATAATGAGAAATTTAGATTAGCAAGTTTTGCAGGTAATTCTTTGCCAGGGAAATTTGGTTCTGTGGTTAAGTCTGCCCATATGATATCGATATATTTGTCGGTATCAGAATCATTATCAAAGTCTTCTGTGTCATCAGTAATATTTGGATCACCAAAGGTATCTATTAAAGCAGAGACTCCATTATCCCCACCTGATGGAGTAAAGATGGATGAATCATAATGAACTCTGAGTCCCAGTCCTGTTAGGGCGTTATTGGAATCTGATGTTGAATAAATCAAATCAAAATTAACGTCCTGACCTGGAGAGACAAAGATCGCATCATTTGAGCTAGATATTGTTTGATAGGGTTCTTTTAAAACTGGATATTCTTCTACATCTTTTATTGATATTGTGACCGTCTGACTGGATGAATTAGCCGAGTTATCTGCAGCTTTAACAGAAACTATATAAGTGTTATTAGCATCAGAATCAGTTGGGTTTTCATAGTCAGGAGCTGAGACAAAAGATAAAGAACCTGTATTTGCATCTATTACAAACTGATCTTTATCAGCTCCACCTTCGATCGACCAGCTAACAGTCTGGTTAGCACTAAAACTACCAATACTGATTATGTTCTCGTTAATGGAAGCGCTGCTCGTAGTATCTCCTTCTCCTCCAGATAATCCTTGAATCAAAACTTTATCTGGTTTCTTTGCTTCGATGACATTAATCCTGAATGATTCTTCATAGGAGAGATCATAACCATCTGAAACTTCTATACGAATGCTGTATGACGATTGATAAGAATAATTAGGTTTGGTGTTGATGATGAGATTATTCTCCTCAATAATAAATAGACTGTTATCAATATCACCGTTACCACTGACAAACGAATAAGTATGTGTATCTCCCTCATCGGGATCTTTTGCAGAGAGGGTTGCAATTACACTATTGGCCTTGATATTGTCTCTTATAGTTGAGGTGGAAAAAACAAGATCTGTGGGTGCACGATTATCTTTTTTATTATTCACATTTAATTTGAATACCTGCTGATGACTAAGTCCTTCTCCATCTGTACTCTTAAGACGTATGCTGTAATCCGATTGTTCATCGTAATCGGGAGAATCAAAAATCTTTAACTGATCACCACTGATTGTAAATGCATTATTATCAGCATCACCTTCTCCAGCTGTAAAACTATAAGTATGTTTATCATCTTCATCTGCATCGATTGTTGATAATGTTGCGACGACAAAACCTGCTGTAATGTTCTCATTAAACCTGGAACTGGAAAGCTCTATTGCAGTTGGCGCAGAGCCTTCAATATTATTATTTTCTTCTACATCAGTAACAGTTATTGTTCCTTCCTGAGTAAAGACATTACCATCTTCATCGGTGGCTTTTATCGTGCCAACATAACTATTATCTTTATCACTATCTGCAGGATTTTCATAATCAGGAGCTGATTTAAAACTTAGAACACCATCACTGGAAACAGTAAATAAATCAGCATCAGCACCTTCCAGTTCCCAGATATATTTCTTATCAGCAGAATAAGTACCGACCAAAAGATTATTTTCTTCAAAATAAAATAAATTTTGATCGTCTTCAATACCAGTGACATGATCACCTGCAACAGTGAAGCTAATACCGGGATCTTGATCTTTATCATCAGTTATAGTGATTATCAAAGTCTGACTGGAGGTATTAGCAGAATTATCAGTTGCTTTTACAGAAACTATGTAAGTGTTATTGATATCAGAATCAGTAGGGTTTTCAAAGTCAGGAGCAGAGATAAAAGATAAAGCACCTGTTGATTCATCTATTACAAACTTGTCTTGATCAGAACCATCATTTAGAGACCAGCTGACAGTTTCATTAGCAGTATATGTATGTACAGCAGTATTCTCTTCCTCCATTGAAATTGTACTGATTGCACTTCCAGGAGTCCCTGGCCCAGAGATTACGGGAGCAGTATCATCGTTGGTATTTGTACCAATTTTTGTTGCGGAAGAATAAACCTCTTCGTCAGATCCATAACCATCCATGTAAGAAAGAACTCCTCTTATATGCTTTCCGTTTTCATTATCAGTAATTGCATAGGAGGAATTATTATCTGTTGCATCAGGGGAAGTTAAGGCTGTCCATGTTTTACTATTATCGGAAGAGGTCTCCCATGAATAGTTATAGGTTGGTGTGTAGCCTTCAAAGTTATCCTCATCTTTGATATCAGAGATATCAATAGTTATCGTCTCTCCAACTTTCACATCACTTGTAATGGATAGTGTTCCTGTAGGAGCATTGTTGGGAGCTAGGTTGATTTCTGCGATTCCTCTACTTGATTCTTTCCAAAAATTTTTAGAATCATCCCAATAGTAAGTACCAATTCCATCTCCATGAATGAACCCACCGCCAGAGGTGACATTAAAATTTCCCACTAAATAATCATGATCACTTTCGCCTTCATTATTTGGAATAGGCATTACTGGATGATCTCTTAAGAAATAATCAAAACTCCATTCTTCTCCACTTGACCATACCCATGTCCCTTCTACGTTTTTATCAGTTCCGCCCAACCAAAAGTGTGTAATTATATCAGGATCGCCAGAATTATTGTCTCCTTCATAACCATATTTAGTTTTTGAAAATTCTTCAGCTATCCAGTTATTTTCCTCAGCATCATTAATCGTAACCAGATGTCCACCTAATTTATTTGCATTTGCTTCTGCTTCTTCCCAGGTTGGGCCTTCTACAACGACATAAGCAGAATATCCTCGACGGATAAATGGGGTTTCTGCTATCCCTACCTTTTGTGAATATCTTAGACCAATACGTTTTTCTGCTACTAAATTTTCCTGATCATCCCACTTCCAATCGGTAACATCTCTTAAGGCACCATAATCTTGATTACCATCATCATCAAATAGTTCATCTTTGATAATGTAATCAACTGGTTTACCTGATGACCATTCATATTCTCCTTCGTTTTTTTTATCATTTAATCCTATCCATATATCTGAAGTCTGTTCTTCTCCATCTCTTATGTAATACTTCTGCTCATTATCATAAAAATGTTCAAGACCATTGAAATAATTTCCAGCTAATTGGACTATAAATTCGTTCTCATCAGCATCATTAATAGTGACTAAATGCCCACCTAATTTATTACTATTACCCTCTGCTTCTGTCCAGCTTGGTCCATCTACGATGCTATAGATACTATTTCCGCGGATAATAGGGCTTGAATTAACGATATTTGCGATAGAAATAGATTCTGAGGCGATCTTTTCATCAGATCCATATCCATCCATATATGAGAGGACTCCTCTTATATGCTTTCCGTTTTCATTATCAGTAATTGCATATGAGGAATTATTATCTGTTGCATCAGGGGAAGTTAAGGATGTCCATGTTGCACCATTATCAGAAGATGTCTCCCATGAATAGTTATAGGTAGGGGTATAGCCTTCAAAGTTATCCTTATCTTTGATATCAGAGATCTCAATTGTTATAGTCTCTCCAACTTTTGCCTCACCTGTAATAGATAGTGTCCCAGTAGGAGCATTATTGGGGGCTAGTTTTATTTCTGCTATTCCTAATGGCTTATTCAGATGATCAGGTGGATGATCATTCCATTGTCCAGCTTTTGATTCATTTAAATCATTAACTTGAAATTCAATATAGCTTGGACCAATACTACTTTTATCTCCAAAACTGCGATTCGGTCCTGAGGACGATCTCCAATTACTATAATTAAACTCTTCTCCACTGCTCCATTGATAAACCCCATCTTCTTTTTCATCATTTAATCCAATCCAATATGTATACCAACTCGTTTCATTTGGGAAGTTATCAACCAACCATTTATTCTCTTCCGCATCATTAATAGTGACTAAGTGACCTCCTAATTTATTTGCATTGGCTTCTGCTTCTTCCCAAGTAGGTCCTTCTACGATCACATAAGCAGAATCACCTCGGCGGATGAATTTTGTTTCTGCGATTGAATCACCGGGCCATGGAGTTCCATTTAACCATTTCCCTTCATAAGGTGGACTCCAGTGTGGGCTCTGTAGTTCAATGCCTACATCATTGTTTTCCCAATTAGCTTGACCTGTCCCATTATCGTATGGATTATTTGGCCCCCAATTTGTCCAAGTTACCTCTGATCCATCAGTCCAATAAAAATTGCCATTTGCGTCATCATAAATACCAAGGTGGGTATAAAAGTATCTTTGTGTATTAACGAGATCATTTCTATTGCTGAAATTTTCTAAGACAAAATCACTTTCTTCTTCGTTATTCAATGAGATTAAATGTCCCCCTATTTTGTTTGCATTCTTCTCTGCTTCTAGCCAAGTTAAAGGCCCATCAAGAATTATATAAAGACTATTTCCACGAATAACTAGGTTGCTAGAACTATTATCAGTAATAGTGATAGCTTCTGAGGTGACCTTCTCATCAGATCCATAACCATCCATATATGAAAGAACTCCTCTTATATGCTCACCAGCTAATATTGATTCTGTTCCAGTGATAGTTGCAGTAAATCTTGCAGTATCATTGCCATCATTAGTGTTTGGATCTATCGCAAAGTCGATAATATCGCCTTCTATAACTTGTAAATCAATATCATATTTGTATCCCCCCTCTGGAGTTGATGGATCTATCAATTGAGAATATATTTCCTCCCCATTTTTAAATATCCTTGCAGTCACTCCATCACCACTTTTTGTACCGTCAACTTCTCCGCTAATTTTTATATCTTGATTTAGATAGCTCGTCCATCTTCTAACAGCCCATTCCCTGCTTCCTTGTGTATTAGGGTGACCTCCAAACTCCCAAAGTTGAGTAAAATTATTATATCCAGGGGATTCTATTAGACTCCACCTGTCATAAGCATTTTCTGTATTTTCATTTACTTCTCCAAAATTCTCCATCCTCTTGAATGAGGAAGCAGTCATATCTCCCTGATAATATCCATATTCCCATCCATTATTCCCTTGAATATCAGAAAAATCATTAAAGGAATCTGCAACAACAAAATCTTTAGAAGAGATTGTATAAGAAGAATTATTATCTGTTGCATCAGCAGAAGTTAAGGCAGTCCATGTTTCACCATTATCGGAAGATGTCTCCCATGAGTAGTTATAGGTGGGTGTGTAGCCTTCTAAATTATCTTCATCTTTAATATCAGAGATATTAATAGTTATCGTCTCTCCAACTTTGGCATCACCTGTAATAGATAGAGAGCCTGTAGGGAAATTGTTGGGAGCTAATTTTATTTCTGCTATACCTCTAGTTCTGTCCTCAACTCCTCCCATAGCTCTTTCACCCTCCTCGTAAATCCACCACTCTCCGTTTAAGTGATACCCGTAAAAGCCATAATTTATACCTGAATGATCTGGATATGAGTCTGTAAATGGTGGAGGAGATGACTCTCCATTCGCCCAATTTGTATAACTTATCTCTTCTTCTGATGACCATTTATAAATGTCTTGATTTTTATTATTTGACATTCCAATCCAGTAACCTGGATAAGTTGAATTTCTTACAAATCCATTACTACCGGGATTGGGATCATCATAATTAAATTTTTCAAATATAAAATCATTCTCATCAGCATCATTAATAGTTACTAAATGGCCACCTAGTTTATTTGCATTAGCTTCAGCTTCTTCCCATGAAGGTCCTTCTACAACCACATAGGCAGAATCTCCTCGGCGGATGAATTTTGTTTCTGAGATCCCAATTTGAGGTTTACTTGGTTCGTTTTGTAATCTGTAATCATGCCAAGAACCTGCTTCTCTCCCTTCATCATCTTTTTCTTTATTACTTAGTGATCCTGCAATAATTCCTGCATATAACTGTGAGCCTCCATTAGGTTGATTTTGAGTTGTATCCCAATTTGTATAGTCAGATTTTAAATTACTTGACCATTCCCAAGTTCCATCAGAGTCAACATCAGACAGACCTATCCATAAAGATTGACTAGAGTTATTAAATGTAATTTGTTCAATAAAATCATTTTCTTCTTGATCATTAATCGTAACTAAATGCCCACCTAATTTATTACTATTAGCCTCTGCTTCTGTCCATGTTGGTCCATCAACAATTGTATAAATACTATTTCCTCTAATTTGTACATACTCATCATTTCCATAAATTTTAGTAATATAGGTGTCAAAATTTAAATCTCCAACGTGTGTCTGCCCAATTAAATAAAGTGAATTATTTGCTGTAAATAAATCTCTAGGAATTTCTCCTTGAGATTCTATATCTAGTGCATTGGTATTTATTATTTCTCCCTTTTGATTGAGTTCAACAATTTGTGTATATCCTTTCTTAAATTCAGAAGTGCCTGCCCAGTATCCCCAGGGTACCCCATCAAAATAACTTAAAATAATTTTACCTTCAATAGTTTCAATGGTATTTGGGAATTGCACATTGTCATCGCCCCAGGAATTATTCCAGAGTTGATCCCCATTCTCTAAGTCGAATGCGACGGCACGTGCATCTTGCCTATCTCCGCCAGGTGTCATTCCTGTTACGATTAATTGATTATCATGTATGACTCCATTGCTTAAATTATTCCATCCTTCATTGTTGGTATTGCTCCACCATATTTCCTTGCCTTCTAAATCAATTTTCCCTACGACGCCGTAATCATAGTCTGCCTTACCATAATAAGTACCTACAACATAAATAAAATCATCTTTGATTTCTATGTCTGATAACAATGCAGAATTACTATTTGTATAGTTTTTATTCCATAATTCATTACCATTATTTAAATTTATTGCGCTTACATATCCATTCCTTGATGAACTAAATTCATTTATTGTTCCCGTCCCCCCTGAAATATAAATAATATTGTTAGATTCTTCGATATCAAATATTGCCCCCTCTCTTTCTATAGCCCAAATTTTGTTTCCATCTTTATCAAATTTCTTTAAATGAGATAATCCTTTCGTTGAACTTGCGGAAAAAAGTATTTCATTTTTATCAGTTAATTCAACACTATGTATGCCCTCTTTAAAACCGTAATCAAATAACTTCCTCCATTTAAAATTCCCTTGTAGATCATACTTCACAAGATAAGATTCACCTTTATTTTCTCCTGCAAAATAGAATGAATTCCCATCAGAAACGGATTTCATTATTAAACCAGTATTGATTTCCTCGAGTAATTTAATCTGACCTTTCTCAAGCCCTTTGATGTCCAGTCCTTGCAAGACTATTGATTTTTTCATGGCCTTAGTGAAAAATTATCAGAATTATAAAATACAATGTTTATTTTTTATGTTATAAATTTAATTTTTCGTTAGTTTGATTATTTTTGCAGTCGTGGGAGGATATAGATTACTTCTCTGTATTTCTTGTTAGATAGGTTTGGTGCGAATAAACACCTTGATTTAGATCGACTGTCAATCGTATTTAATATAGCTGTGCAAGTAGTAAGCTTTTTCGTAGAATTTAACATAACTTTTAAAAAATTTCTAAGTCAGCTACCTTACAAAAAAAAATAAAAAATAAAAAATAAAAAATGAAAAATGAAAAATGAAAAAATCACTAAATCTTTAGCATTTTCTTTAATTGCTTTTTCATCTATAAATTTATTTAATGAATCTATCGCTGAAGAAAAAAAGGGGTTTTATGGCTTTGGTGGACTCAGTTATAACAAAGCTACAGATTTTGAAGGAACTGCAGATTCGACAACAATAGATATGCAAAATTCTGCTGCAGCTGGAAGTACTATTGGAGTAGGTTACGACTTCGGAAATACTTGGAAAACAGATTTCTCATGGTATAGAAGTTATGCTTATTTTGATAAAGCAACCGTTGGTGCTCTATCTGTAGATTTAACAGGACGCTTTCAATTAAATTCTTTTTTTTAGGAGTAACTAAAGATTTAACTTCAGAAGTAAATTCTAGTAATAAATTTACTCCATATGTTGGAGCAGGTGTAGGAATAGGAAAATTATATTCTGAGCAAGGGGTAACAATTAACTTAGGGAGTGTAAATGCAACCAGTGGAAAGCTTAATGGAGACTATGGTTTCTTATATGCAGTAAAAGCAGGGGTAGATTATGCAGTCGGGAATAACAATGATATTTATGGGGAAGTAAAATGGGTTGGATACAATAGTTCTGTGGAAGGGGATGTTGCTACAGATTCATGAGGAATAATTGGAGTTGAAATTGGATATAAATGGAAATATTAAATAAAAAGT
>QCLE01000033.1 GCA_003214815.1 Prochlorococcus sp. AG-412-J13
TAGCTCTATAGCGAGGTTGGACATAAGATTACCCTCCTTAAAGTTATAAAAAACTATAACCAAATAATTAATATTGAATAGGGTTTAAATTCTTATTTTTGTAGATCTAAATCATCTAACAAGGGATTCAACTCACAACTTTCCACACATTCTTCTAAAGTTTTTTCAGAAGAACTTTTAAGTTCGCAACTACGGAGACAATCATAAAAAGCATACTTTGGATCTAATTCATTTTTGAATTGTTTATTTCTGAACGTATGCATAATTAAACTCCCTTTGTTTTTTTTCAAGTTGATTAATTAAATTGTCTAACCAAAGTGTATTGTTGATCTTCTTTGTATTTTTGAAGTATTTCGTTTTGTAAGTACTCATGAAGTTAAACCTCAATCAGTGGAACTAAATTAGATGCAATGATTTAAATTTCCCAGAGTAAAAATACTCTTTATGGGTAAAATGAAATATTAAAACCGATTAATTGATAATTTATATCTTGGTTATTAGCACTCTTGATTTTAAGAATAAGTGATACTTACTTAATAACTAACAGATCAAGAAATAATCAAACTTATAAATAATCTTCCAAAATCAGATAAAGATATTAAAGATGCTATTAAATTAATTTCTTTACTAGGTCTTAGATCAATCAAACTAAAGCATCTATCAGTAAGATAAAATTAAGGAAACTAATGAGCTTTATTGGTGGTGTAGTTGACAAAAGAAAATTAGTAAAGGAACAAAAAAAAACCAAGAGAAATAAATTTGAGTTGGTTGATAGTGTACGTAATATCCAAAAATGGAATATGCTCCAGAGGTAGAACTTAAAAGATATTCAATTACCCAATCTTGATAATGCAAGTGGTGCTAAAGGCTCTTTAAGCAACTTGTTTAGATGTAGAGATACCTTAGAAATCATTGAATGAAATAGTAAAAGATAGAGGAGAAAATCTTGGTTTATATAGCCTTAGACATAGTTATAGCCTTAGAGGAACTGTTAGAAGAATAGACTTTGGTTCGTTAGCTGATGATATGGGCATGAGATAAGAACCCATGAAGAAGCTTATCAAAAGTCATCTAAATCGAATAGAAGAACAGCATTTGAAAAGGCACAAAAAGTATTGGAAGGATTAACGGCATGAAATGCAATTCAATACCAGGAAGAGATACTGGTATGACTAAGAATAGGAATAAATACTATTGCAAAAATATCAAAAATAAATATTATAAATACTAGGCTCTCAACAGACCACTGCTTTGCTTCAGAATTTGAAGAGAGCTGACATTAAAATAGCAGAAAAAGTTGTGAAATATATAATATTAATACTTTAATAAATTTATAACTCTATAAAATTTTTAAATAGCAATAAAATACATTTTTACTATCACTTGTCAATTAAGAAAATTAATTTGTTAAGTAGTAATTATTAACAGTCGACCTAAAATAGGGGGCAAGTAGTTTCTTTATTTAATGAGTACAGGATATAAATTTGAGTCAAAAGAAGAATTAAAAGTAGCTATCGATTTAATTGACTTTGATAAGAGCATAGGGGAAAAAGATTCGGAAACATAAGAAATTTGGATATAACCACAACAACTGATTTCTCAAGATTGTTCGAAAGTTCTATTAATTTCATCTCAGATATAAGTAGTTGGAACTTTAGTTCTGGAAATGACTTTAAATATATGTACAATAACTTTAGTAATTTTGATCAGGATATTAGAGATTGGGATATAAGTAGCGGAACTGATTGTTCAATTATGTTATCTAATGGTTGGGAAGAAAATCCTTGGCAAAATGATTTTAAAGGGGAGTACTGAGTTTGGAAGCTCTTTAGGAGAAACGATAATAGGAACTTCAGGTAACAATAAATTACTTGGATATGGAGGAGATAAAGAAGATAATGCAATATATTCAGGTAAAAAAGATCATTATTTAATTATTGAAGATAATCATTATTTAATTCCTGAAGATAATGGTATTGTTATTTTTCAAGATTTAAGAGAATCTATTCCAACCCCTGATTGCACAGATTATCTTAAAAATATTGAATTTATAAAATTTGTAGATCAAGTTCTCCCACGTAATAAACACTTACTCACTGGCCAAGCATTTAACCTTCATATTGATGAAGAAATAAGTGCATTGGATGAGGGGTTGATGGTTATAAGAAAATTATTTGGTACTGCATTTGATGGAGATAAATTAACCGCACAAGCAATATCAAATGATGCGAGTACAACAATTGATGAGATCCGTGAATATATTGCTGCTATGAGTAATGTAGATAATATTGCTTGAAGAAATAAATAAAACGCTTAATAATTTATTTCATTAAGGTGAATTTACCTCCGTTCACTTCAATTTCAGTATTTGTAAGATATTTAGGAGAATTTATAAGGAGACAAATTATTTCTACTAACTCCTCTGATATAAGAAATCTTTTTTTTGGATGGAGCTCTTTATATTTTTCTAAGGTATGTATGTCTTCACGCCTTGTTGTCATACCTAAATCTTCAATAGTTGAAGGTGATACTAGTAATAATTGTTGATGAATATCCACACGTTTTTGCTTTACGTACATTTTTAATGAAGATTTAGCTAAAGCATAAGTCAAGTCGTAACTTCCCTTCTTCCCGGATTCCGATCCAAGAATTATTACTCTCGCATTTGGTTTTTTCTGAAGAACATACTCAGAAAATAATACAGGACCTACACTATTTATTAGTAAACTATTGATACGTTGTTCTTGCTTTTGTGAAATAATATCCGATTGTTGAAGGTAGCCTGATAAGAGAATAAAAATATCCGAATTCGTTTTTTTCAACAAATATTCAATTTGATTATTTATATCTTTATCTGTAAAATCAATCTTAATATTAGTATTTCTACCATATTGTTCTACAAAATAATTTTTATCTTTAAGTAGACCTGCAAGTATATTATTAGAACCAATTAATGTGATTTTTTTTTTATTCATTTCAAAAAGAACTAGGGTTTATTTCATTTTCCTTTTGAAGAAAAGATAAAATTCTAAATTCCATATCAAAGATAGTATCAATTTTTCCAGAAAATACTGAATATACGTTTTTTGATTCGTTAGTAAGAATTGTAAATCTATCATCAGTTTTGTTATTTGCAGGTTTTGTTTTAATAGAAAAAAACGGCTCTGGGTTTGAGAAATAATCGGAAAAGGATGGTAAGTAGGTATTAATCTTTTTATGCATAAATTTAAGCTTATCTTCAATTTCTTCTTTTGATATTTGATTAATCCTTTTGTAAGCCTCTTTCACATTTTGGTATTTTCCAAGTGGTGTATGCTCAACATCAGAAAGAGTTGACCTTTGCGAGTCAAAAGGAAAAATTGAACATAATTCACCATCCATAATCGTTAGTCCAAATTTAATTTTTTGCTTATTTTCATATTTAAACATTATTGTAGGTTCGTAATAAAGATTTTTCTTATTAAAAATTTTGTTCCATGTGCAATCAATTACAAAAATTCCATCGGAACTCATGGAAAAGCAATCATCTTTACTTATTTTATTATTAAAATTTGTTATGGAATTAAGCTTGCTTTGAAAAAATTTTTGAGCTTTAGAAGCACTAATAACTACCTCATCACAATCAATAACACCCTCAATATTACTTAACACAAGAGGTAAACATGTTGATACATCTTCAAAAGTCAAACCAGTCGATGTCATTATCATTTTATATGTATCAAAATCCAATAAAGAATTTCTTGATGAAATTGCATATAGTGATAAATCTATTGGATCAATTAAATCAGGATAGTTAGATTTAAATAACCTAAATCCTCTTTTTGACTGTACTCGTGTCTTAAATGATCTTGGATAGTGAAAACCTAAATGCAATCGATTCTGATTATGGAAACTAGACTCAGTAAAAAGTTGATTATTTTTTTCGAAAATTTTTACATCATAACCTCGGCTTTGTAAAGATAAGGCTAGGTGACAACCATACCATCCTCCACCTATAACATTAACTTTCTTTTTCATAAGGTTTATTTATTTCGTCTTTAAGAATACTAATAGTAATAGTTTACTTATAAAGTGATCTAATAAAAGATTTCTAAACCTTTGATAATAGTGAGTTAATTCAATTTTGAAAAAAGAATTTTAGTCTTATGTAAAGTCTTTCTCATAAAATGATAAATCACCTCTTTTAATTTTATTAAAATGAACTAAAGGATATAAGGATGCTCCAAATGAGTGGTAAATCAATTTCAGAGAAAATGAAGAGTTAAATGCAGCTTTAAAAAAGTTATATAAGAATCTTCCCACTCTAGATTTGGTGAATATTAGAATATTTTTAATTGACTTTGGAAATAATTTTAGAAATATGAAATAATCATTCACTTCTAATTGATATGTAAGAGGGATTGTAGGTAATCTTCCTTCTTCAGTATCAATATTAGTATATTTAGCCTTACTTGTATAAATTAATTTTCCTGCTTTTTGTTTGTAAAGATCATACGAAAAGTAGATATATTCACTATTACTATACGTGACAAAATTTTGAGGAAAGTTTGAGTATTCAAAAGCACTTCTTCTGTAAAAACTTGCACAAAGAGAAATCCATTGACTATAAACTTCGAACTCTTTTGTTACGTCAGGATGAAAGAGACAAATAGATGGAGAGACTTTTGATGTTTTAGATCCTATAACTTCAGATATTTCTAGGAATTCAATTATTTTAATAAAAACTTTTTTAAATATTGAAGATTTTTTTCTATTTATTTGAGCAGTAATCCTTCTTGAATCAACACCTTGAGATCCTATAACTTCTTCGTTAAGCTCAAAATCTTTAATAAGTTGACTACTATAATTCTTTTCAATTACTACATCATTATCCATAAATAAAATTAAATCTCCAATCGAAGAGCATGCTCCCATGTATCTTGCTACTGCAGCACTGTTTTTTGGTGTCTTTATTATTTTAATTTGACAAACATCTTTTTTTGTCTTTGCCACAAGATCTCTAAGAAGGTCACTTTCACTCTCTTTAACATTATTATCAACAATTATTATTTCAAGAGGCTTCCTGTCTTGATCTAAAATAGATTCTAATGTTAATTTAACTAGATCTGATCGTAAATAAGAGGTTATAACTACTGAATAGGTAAGCATCATCAAATTTTGATTTTTTATAGAATAGCAAAAAATTTAATTTTCTTCCTCTTCGCAGGAAGTTAAATAATTTTTAAAAATAAACTAACTAATTATTAATTAAACATTTTTGGACTTAAGATGGCCAAAAATGAGAATAAAACTTTTTGTTAATTGTCATGGAATCTAAATACTTAATCCATCGACCTAAATTGATATTATTTTTCTTTTTTGTAATTTTACTTTCCCAATTACCTTTCGATTTCTTAAGAGGAGAATTAGGACTAATAGAGATATCGCAAGTTTTAATAATTTTGAATTTAATAGTTTTAGGATTTAAACAAAAAAAAATAATTTGCAAATATAACCATAAATACATTTATTGGATTAAGCAAATTTTGCTTTTAATCCTTTTTTATGAAGAATTGAGTTTTTTTACTACTAACTATTTCCCTTTTTTGGATTTAATCAATAAGCAAAATGAATTAAATTTTCATAATGCAAATTTTTGGGAACATATTATCTTCAATTTTTATATTTTCCCTCAAGATTCTATAAATATTAGTTTTGGTTTATTAGTCTCTCTATTTGCTCCTTTGATTTGGGGATTTGGTTCGTTTATAAAAAATATGAATAATTTGAGATATCTTTTTCTTGAAAAGCATTATTCTTATTTTTGTTTAATTTATCCAGTTTATATAGCGATATCTTATTTATGTAGAAATATTTTTTTGGATACATCAGAATATATATTGAATCAAGAAAGTTTAGAATTGGTTTTATACCTTATCTTATTGTTTGATTTCAAAGAAAAAATAAAATTATATAAAATCAAGAATGAATCTAGAAATCTATAAAATTTAAATATTTTATATATATGAATCCTATTTTTGAGTTATTTATTAATTTAGTTTGTGGTATAAATCTGCTTACTTGTATAGATACTACTCATCCAACAAATGTTTTTAATGCTGCTCTTATAGATAATGAAGAAAAAACTTTTATTATTAAATTAAAAAGAGATAGATATGATTCTTCTTTATTAAGAAAATTCTTTCGTCTAAATAACACAATCTTATATTTTCAGGATATAAACGATATTAATAATTTCTTTAGAATTAAAGTTCCCTATTCTGCTTCTGTTAGGGATGTTATCAAATTATCAAATGGCAAATTATTAGCGATTGGTAGTCTGTTCCCAAGTCTTTACGAAATAGATATCAATTCTAAAAAAATAACTACATTACCTTTTAAATTTGATGAATTTGAATATTTGAGTGCAATAAAAGTTCAAAATGATATCTACATAACAGGATTTAGAATAAATCCTAAAAATGGAATGCCATACTCAAATGGCAATATTTATAAATTAAATCTTTGCAAAGGAGGGGAAAATTTTTGTATTAGCAAAACTGAATCCAAGCCAGTTAATTTATATAGATCTTTAGCTTTAATTTGTAAAAAAGATAATGATTGCGTACCCGTTCTTAAAGACACTTATGATTCAAATTATTCTATTAAAACTTTAGATGAGAAAAAATTAATTAACATAGGGTGTAAAAATATATCATATAGTAAATCTCAAACAAGAAGATCATTAATACCCGAAAGATGTGCTGAAAAAATCAATCTGAAAAGTTTTGATGGTTTGGAAATTTTATCTCAATATGGTTTTACTTTAGAAGTTGCTAATAAAAAAGAGGGTTCAAATTTAAAAGGGAAAATATATGCAATAAAAAATGATAAATATTTCGAAATCCTCGATGTTAATCATACAAATATTCTTTTAAGAAAAATCAGTTCTAATAATATTTATTTAATAAATCAAAATCAATTATCACCATTAGATTTGAAGTTAAATAAAAGTTTAATAAAAAATCAAAAAAAATCCGAAATATACCATATTTCAGGATTGGGAAATAAATTATATGTTTCAAATACTCTAGTAAATAATAAGATCTACTCTTATGACTTTAAAAATAAACATGGAAAATCAATTAAACTCGAACCTTTAATGAATCAAGAAAATGGACAACCTCAAATTATTGTGCCACTATCGGATAGTTTTATTATTGTCATACATTACCCTTATAGTAAAAGTGGTTTATATAGATTGGTAAATAGTGAGGGTATCTTGCTGAAAGAATGGGAATTAAATTCTTCAGAGAAATACGATAGACCTTTTGATTTTCTAGAATGTTTAGATAAAAGTATTCTTGTAGTCCAGAAAAATAATGATTACGGTTTGAATAACAAAAGATATTATTTTGAATTACCAAAAACACTAGATGAAGAATATTTAAAATTTATTGAAAATATTTCTAATGTTGAAAAAAGTAAGACAAATAATTGTAATTCCATTTTTTACATTACAAGTAATAGTAAATCTATTTTTGATTCAAAAAAAATTAACAATTATTACCCTAATCCAATTACGAAGGGATTAACGAATAGGCCAATTACGATTAGAGAAGCTGAAGATAATAAGTTTTGCATTCCTCTTAAATATAAAGTTGTTTGTACTAAAAACAATTTTCTTAGAAAAATAATAATTTCTTCTCGTAAAAGTTTTCCATAATGATTATTAGATATTTTTCAATTTTTATTAGAGGTATAACAATATTGCTTTTCCCCTATATTTACGGTGAAAATGGTTTGTTTTCTTTAACAATAATAGGTTATGTATATACTTTTTTGATTGTTCCTGTGGAGTTATCTTCTCAATATAGTGTCTACAATGAATTAAGTTTAAAGTCTTTGAAAAATACTAGTTTTATTAATAATTTGTACTGGTTAATCTCAATATTTACTCTATCTTTAATTACAAAAATTTTGTTTAATAATGATCAATTTATTTTTAGTCAACTAGATACTTTGTTGATTTTCTCTTGTGCATACTTACTTAAAGAAAATTCTAAGGGATATTACAAAGCAAGAAATATTGAAATGTATAAATATGCTAATTATATGAATTATTTGATTACTCCAGTATTTTTTTTCGT
>QCLE01000034.1 GCA_003214815.1 Prochlorococcus sp. AG-412-J13
ATACATTAGGCAATAAATTCTACCTTCCAGAAATTAAACAAAAGTAATAATTCCTAGTTATTAAAATTTTTTTAAATAAATAACATTGAAAATATATTTCTATAAAAAAACTTTTCAATACTCTCCTTCAGTGAATATAAAAAACTTTAAAGCTAATTCTTAAGTTAAATTAAGATTACTCCTTAAATGTAACTGGCACATAAATGTAACATTTAAGTCCTTCTTAAATGTGAAATCCAAAGAAAAAGTAAGAATTCATACTATTTTTTTTTAAATATGTTACATTTATTAATAATTCAAGTTAAAGTTTCTTCTGTAAATAAAGCAGAAATAAGGAATGATTTGATACATACAAATGTCATTTACTCTTTGGCATACTTGATCACATATGAAATCTAAAAATGGATGCTCTTACTAGTTTTATAGTTGTTATCATCGCAATTACAATCCAATTTTCTTTATTTGCGATCAAAAGGTTACAGGAACCCTTAGAACCGAATTATTTGATAGACAAAAATTCGAAACAAATAAAAAACTATATTGGTAAATTTTGGAAAAATGCCGAAATAACAAATGGGAGATTAGCTATGGTTGGTTTTTTAGCTTTAATAATAAACTATGGTTTTTTTGGGTGGATAATCCCTGGTTTTATTTAAACTATAAATATCTTTAAGTTTTAGGAAAAAATAAATTTCTCGTTCAAAACAAACTCTCCTTTTAAAAAAAAAATTTTTATTATAAGTAAAAAAGGAAATTGAGTAATTCTGATTTTGATAAAAATGGAGTCGACAGCTATGGAATACATTGGCTTCAATATGCTGCTTTTGCTGTCTCTGGTTTTGCAATATTTACAACTTGGGCATTTTTTTATGATGAAAGATTCCACAACTTTATAATGAATATTTTTAGGGTTATTAACTGCAGTGGATTTAACTGTAATGGAGCTTTTTAAAATTTAATGGCTAATCTAGATCAAACAACAATATTAATTGATAATGCTTATGAGGGAATAAAAAACATTTGTATAAATCTGCAAAAAGATACTGGTGCTTCGAATTTAGAAGTTAAAAGTTTACTAAAATTAATTATGAACGAATTGGAAGAAAAGGGAGAACAAAAAACTGGCTTTGGATTCAGATGAATTTAGCAACTATCTAGAATTGCCTTTGATATTAAGTAATTGAATATGAATAGATTTTTTTACTTAAAAATTTAATATTCATAATTTCACATTTTTTTAGAAAGAAGTTAAAAAGGAATGAATTTACAATAGAAGATTCATTCCAGATTTAGCATTAGTTTTATTTAGATTTAAATTTTATAATCTAACTCCTCTGGTGGACTGTCAATCATTAGATCCCTCCGATTCAACAAGTTAAAAGTAGGACTTAATTATAAACAAAGTAAATCAGTATAATACTGATTTATTATTTTCTAAAATGTCTGTATTAAAGAAGCTAATTCTGGTGCATCTAATAAAAGCGCAAAAAATGTAAGCACTACTAATAGAAATATAGAAAAGTAAAATTGAACCATAGTTTACAAATTACTTAAAAAGATTTTTTTAAGTTGTATAAAATAATGCTTTGTTTACATAATTAAATATCATTACCTAGAGAAGTTTAATTAGAGAATAATTAAGAAGCTTCAGGAGAAAACATAGTTCTATTTTTTTTCCAATACTCACAACCTTTAAGTAAATGATCTTCCTGTGGTATGTGTTTTTCGTTTCTTGGACTTATAAAGAAAGTAGCAAAAGTTTCTGTAGTGCTATAGTGAAAGTGATCGAAAGTAATAAAATTTTTTGTACGTTTTCGTTTTAGGATAGATTCTTTTAGATATTCCCATTTTGAAGGATTTACCTTAATCATGATTACTGGAATTTATTAGTAACAATTTGCCAACCTCCTGAAATTAACTCATTCCATGTTTCACAAGCACACTCAACAGAATGAAATCTTGAATTTTTAAGTTGGGCTGGCTCACCTAATTCATTTGCATAGAAAAGGTGAGTATATACTTTTAAGTTATTAGATACAGTTTTCTTATAAATCTCAAAAGAAATTAATAAACCACTTTTTTGGTTAAACAACCAGCCAGTTGGGGGGTCAATAAGGCTGCCACGATAAAAATTAGTCCGAACATTAGCAACTCCTGATGTCATAAAAGATAATACTTTTGTACTATTAATATAAATGTACTACTCTGAGACGTCAAGTATTCATCCAGATAATTATTTAAATAAAAAATTACTTTCAAGAAATAATCAGCCTAAACTTGTTATTTGGTAATAGGGTATACAAGTAACTCCTACAAAAGGAAAATATCATTGAAGAATAAATCCATAAAATAAAATGTATCGAAATCCCTTCTATTTAGGATGGAATAAAGGTTGGTCTTTTCTATTTTTTTTGGAGGGTGGCATTCCAAAAATTGAAGCAAAAGGTTTTGGTATATCTATTACAACAAAAGTTGAGAAAGGAGAATCACCTTTAGAATCTGCGGATAGATTAGTCTCGAAAGAGCAAAGAATTAGAAAATCAAGATATTATTCCTGGGTTAGAACTCTTAATGAAAAACATTAAATTAAGCCGTCCTTCAATTACTTAAGTAATTTGTTGACAATCAATTTAAAATAAAGTTTAGTTATTTATTTTTCGTGTCCAATAAATTTTATGAATGGTGGAAAAACCATAGAAAAGTTGTAACCTATGGGGCTTTTATCATTTTGTTTAGTTTTTATTTATCTCCTGTTGTCAAAGACGCAAAATATAAAAACCAATGCATTAAGTACTCTACGAAAGGAGCATTAACTAAATTTAATAAAGACGATATTAGAAAAACTTTATTAGAAGAAACAGGTTTGAACATTGATGAACTAGCAAAGATTGAAGGTTATAAGAATTGCATTAATTAAAAAGTTTGCAAAAATTACGCTGAGTTTTTAAATGATTAAGGGTATGTTTAAGCTTATTTTATTAATTTTATTATTTGGATTTATAACAATAAGTCCAAAAACAAGATATATGGTTGCCATATCTCTAAAACAAATTTCTTCGTTTCTTTTATGGACTGTTAAATATGAAAATATAGAAAAATGGATGATAGATAAACTAAGTTGGGTACCTAGCCAAATACTTAAGCCATCGTATTAAATGAAGACTTATTTAGAAGAACGAATTGAATGGTATGACGATAATTATAGAAATGGCAATGCTTTAATTTCTGATAAGCAGTTCGACCAACTTGAAAAGAATTTATTTAAAACAAACCCAAATTGTGATTACTTTAAAAAGAAAAATAAACTAGTTTTACCTTCATTAGAAAAGGATAGTTTAGATAAATTTTTGAAAGGATTATTAGCAGATACCAGATTATTAATTGAGCCTAAAATTGATGGTTGTGCTGTCGCATTGCAATATAGGGATGGAACCTTAGAGAAAGCAATTTCAAGAAAAGGGACTGATGTTACTGGTAAACTTATTAAAGTCCAAGACATTCCCAATAATCTCCCTTTACGAGGAATTCTTCAAGTTAGAGGTGAATTATACGCACCCAACCAAAGTCCAAATATCTCCCAGAGAATCGCTTCTGGATTTCTCAGAGCTAAAGAAGGATTTCCTGAAAGTCTTAGCTTCTCCGCATTTCAAATACTTAATTCAAAACTTAACCAATATGAGTCCAAAAAGAGTCTTTCTAAGCTTGGCTTCACGATCCTTCAGGATATTTCATGCAACTTTACGAGCCAAGTCGCAGTATTTAGAAAACAATGGCTAGAAGGAATGCTTTTTAGGAAATATCCAACAGATGGAATAGTAGTAAAAATAAATTCTAGAAAATTACAATTAATTAGAGAAAAATCAAATTTAGATTATCCTTATTGGCAAGTGGCAATAAAAAGTTAATGGAATTAATACACCAGATTTTTCCTACTTGGCATATTTACTTGGACATGTTTTTGGTTGGCTTTGGAACTTACGGTTATCTAAGAATTAAGAAAAAAATAAAAACCAAATAAATAATTCATAAATAAAGTTTTTAAATCATCCGTGGTCCTTAAGCATGGATTTAAGTTGTTCGCTATCCAATTGCTCGAGATAATTTCTCATTGCCAACCAAGATCTTCTGCTTTCTAACTTTCCGCTTTGTTTAAAGAAATTTGCGGAAACTTTATCTATCAATTCTTTATGAGTCATATTTATATTCTTCATCAAGTTCAATGACAACACCATTAAAAAATTCTGCCAATAATTTTGATGATTCTTGAATAGATATCTTTCTATCTACTTTTGATAGTTTCTTTTTGATTGGATTTAAGTTAGTCATACTGATTCAGGTAATTCAAGTTCTTCAAAAGTCCAACCTTCTAATTGAAGGTCATGCCATTTATCCCAAGCATTATCCAAATACATTTGAGTTGATGATTTAATTGCCATTGGCTCACCAAGATCATTTGCATAATATGTATGAGCAAAAATTCTCATACTATTTCTTGGAGATTTTTTATTCCTTGTAAATAAAATTAATCTGCTGCGGTCTGGGCTAAGTAACCAACCACTTGGGGATTCATTACGATAACCGTAAGAAAAATTAGTCCAAACATTAGCTCCTCCTAAAGTCATTACATAATAATACATGCGTACTATCAATATAAATACATTAGAAATAGATCGTCAAGTATTTTGGCAAACAAATTATTTATCCTGATATGGTTTAACTTCTCATGACTTAAGAAAAGTTGTAATTACTGCGCTAATAAATGAAGGTGTATCTCCTTATAGAATTTGGGATGTAGTTAGACATAAAATCCCAGGCATGTCAGAAGTAGCAATGATGTACAACCGTCCAACAACAACTGAATTTCTTAAACTAATTTTTGAAGATTTTTTTAATGAGAGAGTCTTTAAATTATGGTAATTAAAATAATTTAAACTATGTTTTCTATGGTTAAGTGCATTAATAAATCATCAAAATCGTTATCTCCACCACCCATTGAATCCTCTACACCTAGTACATTATCTCCAAACACTTTAAAGTGACTCATATTTGATCCATGAATTGAATTGTTGACTGTATCAAATGCGAAGTAGGTTCTCTCTATTCCCCCTTCTCCAGTAACTGTCGCATAAGGTGCTATTAGTGAATAATCATTAATCTTAATATTGAAGAGTTTATCCACATTATCTTCAACATAAAAAGTAGATTCTGAATTAGTTGGGCCAACAAAGCTTACTTTATTCAAATCATTTAATGCCGCATCATGATAAGCATCACTAGAAGTACTAATTATTGAACCAGTAATAGGATCTAAAACGGTACCTTCTGCATCAAGAATTTTATAGAAACCTAATGTAGTATCATAATTCGCCTCTCTTGATACCTCTAATCTTGCTGTAATTTGGAAATTTTCTAGATTTCTAAAATCAAAAATTGGTGCTCTTGATTGTTCTTTGCATATAAATTGCTCAATTCCAAAGGCTGAATCAGTCGGTTTTAAATCAATTGCTAGATTATCTGCAGAGATTAATTTTGCTGTTTCATTTGCTATTGAATTAGAGGAAAGAAGTGATAGTTTATTATCTTCTAGCGAAGTTAATTCATTTGTTGAACCATCTGTGATTTTATATAAAATCAGAGACTGATCATTTCCAATTACAATTTCTCTCTTAAATAGCGAAGAAGGATCACTACCATAATTTACATCAGTATTTTCTAGTGTATGGTAGAGGATTCTATACCTTTCCATAAATTGGTCATAAGTTAATTCATCAAAGTTTTCTCCAGGATTTAATGCGATATAACCAATTTCATCGGATGTACTTGTCAAAGTATTTTGGTCAAGTATTGCAATTAAATTAGAATTAGCAGTTACAGAACTATTTTCAGAATCAGTATATTTTATTATCCTAGAGTTAATTTCTCCTTCAAATTTATTATCAAGAATTGAATACCCAGATGTTGAGTTTTCGTTAATTAAATTATTTATTACATCGTCATTATCCCCAGTACCCCCATCATTAGTGATAACTTTTAAGGTATCAGCAATACCATCATTACCATGGAGATCATAGAATAAAGCTCCATATCCAGTAATAGGGTCATAACTTTTATCTATTACATTTTCGTCTTCATCAATACTTAAAAAACTAAGTTTTAAATCATCAACTTGTTCATTGTCATTAGATTCCAAATTGAAATCGCTTCCAACCAAATCTAAATCAACAAGGGTTGATATGAATTCGTTAGTAGTTTCGACTTCATAAGCAATAGACTTATCATTAATAGTTATTCCTAAATCTTTTGCATTATCAGCAGCAGTTTCTGAAACTGTTTTGATAATAAAGGAGGTATTATCTTTAATATTTCCTCCTTCAATAGAAATTTCATAATTTTCATTATCAATTTCAACTGGAATATCAACTATTACATTAGGTGAATCAACATCTGTTATTACAAAAGCATCTGAAGTTATTTCACTAATCATTGATGGTGTTTCCTTTCTATCTAAAACAGAAATTATTAAATCAGAAGAAACAGTATTATCATCATTATCTCTCGCATTTATCGTGAGGGTGTAAGCATTACTATCATCATTTCCACCTCCTGCTGGATTTTCATAGTCAGGACTATTTACAAATGAAAGTGCACCATTATTAGAAATCACAAAAAGGGTTGAATCTATTCCTGATAGTGACCAATTAACATCCTTATTTGAACTAAATGAATTTACAAACAGGCTATTTTCGTAAATAGTTACCAATGTGTCATCAGGGCCAATTATTTTAGGTAGGTTTAGTTCTATATTTGGTATTTGAATAGAAAGTGTATGTTCAATTGATGAAAGAACATTATTTTCAGAATCAGAGGAAGTAATAGTTATAAGATTATCCCCCTCTAAAAGATTTACAGAAGGTATTATTGAAAAATATCCGTTATTGTCAATCTTTGATGTACCGACTACTGTTTCATTATAAATTAGTTTAATTATTGTTCCTGCATCAGCAGTTCCAACTATTGAAGGTGTAGATTCTTCATAGGATAATCCCGAATTCAAAACAATTGAAGGTGAAACAGATATTTGAACAACTTGATCTAAAGTATGACCATCGTCATCAGTAATGGTTACTGTAAAGCTATCAGATCCATTAAAGGCTTGGTTAGGTGTGTAGTTCCAAGCGCCACCAGAAGTAATTTCAGCTGTTCCATTTAAAGCAGCAGTTGTGACAGAGTATGGATTATTATTTGTTAATCCATCTGTCGGGTCGGTTGCGATTATTGTTCCAGAAATAATTCCATCAATATCTTTTCCACTCCCGGAAAGATCACCCGATATAACCAAAGGATCATCAGTAGGATTAATTGTTAGAGTAATTTCCTGAGTTTGAGTATTTCCATCGTCATCAGTAATAGTTACCGTGAATTTATCTGTACCGTTATAGTTCTCGTTCGGGGTATAACTCCAGGCCCCGGTAGTTTCATTTACAGTTGCAGTTCCATTGGTGCCATCAATAGATATGGAATAAGGAGAGGTATTAGTAAGCCCTTCTACATCGAAAGCCGAAATTTGTCCTGTAATTGGACCTCCGTCTTCATCCCCACTTCCAGAGGTACCTCCAATTACTAATGTTTCATCATCAACAGCATTAATAGTGATTGTTATATCTTGATTTTGAGTATTACCATCATCATCTTTGATTGTTATGGTAAAAGTATCCGTTCCATATTGATGGCTATCAGGCTCATAAACCCAATTACCTTCAGAATCAATCGTTGCAGATCCGCTATGACTATTGGTACTGATGGCATAAGTATTATTAGTTATCCCATCAACATCCGTTACTGCTATTTGCCCTGTTATTGCTCCACCATCCTCATCACCAGTTCCTGATGTTCCACCGGTTACAACAGTTGGAT
>QCLE01000035.1 GCA_003214815.1 Prochlorococcus sp. AG-412-J13
TAAAAACCAATTCACATATTACTTACTTAAACAATGGAAAACTCAAAACCAACTTATTGGCAAAATGCCGAGAGAACCAATGGAAGAATGGCAATGATGGGTTTATTCGCATTGGTAGTAAACTACGGTCTTTTTGGCTGGATCATCCCAGGTATTTTTTAAAATGAACGCAGACATTTTCTTAATCTCCTTCTTTACATATCTATTAGTGCCAGTGGTAATGATAGCTAAAGGAAAAAAAGCAACTAATTAAAAAAATGAATTTAGGTATTCTTTTTCTCCTAGTTAATGCAACTGGATCAATAACTTTATCCGAATTGGATTGGATTGCAGATCATCAATCAGAATTTTCAAGGTTAGATATGGCACTAGTTTTAAAAATTGGTCGCCTTATGGACGAAGGAATAATAGAAGTAGATTGTAGATTAACAGCATAATTTTTTCCAAAAAATCGTCATGAGAGCTTGCTTTTTAGGGATATAAGCAAGCTTTTTTTGTTTTCTATCTGTGATGAGTGTGTTCATAAAAAAAGGAGCTATTGCCCCTTATTTTAGATCGATTGTCAGTCAATAACAGGCTACATCATTTCGCAGCTATCGAATTTATTTTTTAACTTTGCTGCCTTATGTAATAGTCCATCAGCTTCTTTTCTTCCAACAGCTTGTTGAGCCTGATGCATTAATTCAGCATATTTCTTTACGATTTTCTTTTCCATGTTTAAAATTAAATTAAGATCGTTTTTGAATCTCACAACTAGTGAATCACAACTAGAAGTAGATAAGGAATCAACGGTAAAACCTAAGAGTCATCAAATTGGAACGGGTTAACTCGTGCGTTATATTTATAATCAATTAGCTAAATACCTGTTGGTATCTAAGATTACATTGTTTTCAAATCCTGATAACATATTTAATCAAGATAAAGCTTAAATTTAAGAATTTATAATAAGTAGACTAACTTAATTAAGCAAATTTAGAAAATTGAGTTCCTTAATTATCACAAAGGCTGCTTCAAATGAATTGTTAAGGCAATCGATATATCATGGTACACCTGGAAAAATATTTTTATATTTGCAACACGATAATCTTGATGTTGGATGGATGTTTTTAAGAGTAAATGTTTGGAAAGAATCAGGAATTCCTGTTGCTAGAACTGATGGCTTAACTATTTACGCCCCAGATTCTCAAAAAAGTTTATTAGATGAACTTACTCTTGACCATTATCAAGATTTAACTGGAGGAGGATTTTTAATAAGTACTCCAAAAGGTGCTACAAAAAGTTCTTGTGGTTCGGGTTTTAAATTTAATAAATAAAAACCTATTTAAAATGAAAAAATGATTATTTTGAAAGACTATTAACTCGCAAGGGTAGATCTTAATTTTTAGTATTGGAGCAATGGTCTGTTTAATATTGCTTAAAAGAAATATGAATAATCTGATGTTGAGGTTAAAAACCTAAGAAATGAAGACTAATATTAATTAATCTAATGCTGATATAGATTTATATAAAGAATAAAATGACAAGCAATATAGCCAATGATTATTACGTTTCTATCAGTGGTGATGACAGTAATCCTGGAACATTAGAATTACCATTTAGGACAATTCAACATGCTACATCAATTGTAGAAGCAGGAGATACTGTTCACATCCGTGGAGGAACATATCGCGAAAAAATTTTAATAGAGAATCTACATGGAACGACAGATAATCCAATTACATTTAAAAACTATAACGATGAAGAAGTAGTTGTATCTGGTGCAAAGGTTATCGATACACCATGGGAGATTCATGAGGGAAACATATGGAAGACAACAGTTGACTATGACATCTCTCAATTATTCTTAGACGATAAGATGCTAACGGGTGCTCGTTGGCCAAATATTGAAAAAGATTATGATCAACCTGATGCAGATTACTGGTCGGCTTGGGCATATTGTACAAAAATTGATGATGGTAGCTATCAAGACGAAGGAGGTCTTTCAGAATTAGGGTTTAGTGTTGAAGGTTCAGTCATTGTTCGTAGAGGAGTTGGTGGTACAGAGATTACATCTCATGTCGCTGGAGAAACTGATTTTCAAACTGACCCTGATGCTCAAAGTGTTACTCATAGTGGACTATTCAGTGGCGGTTATTACCATTTGGAAGGTGACTTAGATTTATTAGATAGTCCACGGGAATGGTATTTCAATCAGGAAACAGCGAATCTGTATGTATACCTCGATGATAATCATGATCCAAATAGTTTATTAATCGAAGGAAGAACTCATGATAGAGATAGAGCAATTAACAAAAAAGATAGGGGATTAAAAATTGATAATAGTTCTTATTTATCTATAGAAGGTATTGATTTTTTTGCTGCACCATTTGGTCTCTATTCATCTGATTTTCTTATTTTTGATAGCTGCAAATTCTTATATCCAAGCCATAACGGCTTTATGCTGAAAGTAAATGGCGTTAATTATGGGAATGAATCGATATCCTCAAAAAATCTGACCTTTAAAAATAACGAATTCGCCAATAGCTATGGTCGTTTATTCCTAGGAGATAGATGGGAAACCCGGTATGTTTTATTTGAAAACAATCATTTTCACAATTCAAATATTCGTATTTGGGGTAACAACGGTGGTCCGATAGTTAATGGTCAAGGATATATAACTGCCATACGTAATACTGTTAACACAATGGGTTTCGGCGGCCTAGGTCGTCCTGGTAGTAATAATCATCTAGAACTTAACCACATATACGATATTAAATGGAGTTGGGATACAGGTGGCATTACGGCTAATCAATCAATAGATAATCTAGTGATCAGTCGTAATTGGGTTCAAGATAGTCCTAGGAATGGAATTCGCCTCGATGGTCATCCCGGAGGAATTGGTCAAACAATTAATCATAATGTTGCTTTTAACAATGGTCGTGGCTTCATGTTAAAAGGTGATCAACATGAAATTTATAATAATCTAGCTTTTAATAATGGTGAAGACTTAGTTATTCCTGAGTCAAAATTTTATGGCTATAAAAATGAAGAGAAAACAAAAGACAATCGAATTGGAAGAGACGTAGGGGGTGCTCCCAAAGGGAATCACCTCTCTATCGCTCATAATAATGCATCAAATAATAGTTCATCATTTTTACCTATCATTAATGAAGAAGATAAAACGAATAATTCCTCGCGGAAAGATCGTAATAATATCTATATCCAAGATGAGTTACGCGATCCAGGCAATCTTGATTTTAGGCCAAGAGAGGGGTCAACACTTATAGATGCCGGAAAAACTCTAGAGATATTTGAGAAGCCCTTAGATGGAATAACAGATGGAGTTATTGGAGATAACTCAGATATAGGTCCATATGAGTATGGTGATTCAATTTATTGGATACCAGGACATCAAACCGAGAAAGCGCGTATGCCAATCGCGCCTAATGGATCAAATACAGTTAAATCTAACGCTGATTTAATGTGGCTAGAAGGTCTGGATTCGATTGCAAATATTATTTATTTCGGACAAAATCCTAATCAACTTGAATTGAAAGCTACACAATCAAATAATATTTTCTCTCCTGAAGAATTAATTCCAGGACAAAAATATTACTGGAGAGTAGACACTGAAACTATTAATGGAATTGTAGAGGGTGATATTTGGCAATTCAGAGTAGATGATAGATTAGATTATCTAGAAATACCCTCAGTATATATTGATGATTTAAATAATCCAAACGGTCGAAAGAAAGTTGGAGCAAAAAAAGATGTTGGTAGTGTTGATTATGGTTATTACATAGGAAAATATGAAGTTACGAATGAACAATATACCGTATTCCTAAATGCTGTAGCTAGTAACTCTGATGATCCTCGTGGGCTATGGAATCAGAATATGAATATCCTTCGCGAGGGTGAACAAGGTAATTGGATTTATAACACTATTGAAGGGAAAGAAAACTATCCTGTTACATGGGTAAGCTGGCTAGATGCAGCGCGATTTTGTAATTGGTTGACAACTGGTCATATCAATTTTGGTGTTTACGGAAATATTGATAGTAATCGAGATCATACAAAAAGAAATGAAAATTTAAATTTTTGGGGAATGGGAGGAGTATCAATAGCGAATCAATCTGAATGGCATAAAGCAGCGTATTATTCTGGAGATCCAAATGGTGGGAAGGATGGAGAATCAGGTTACTGGTCTTATGCAAATCAAAGTAATGAGATTTCAGTTTCTGATGCTAATTATGGAAATATTGAAGGAGATCTTAAACCAGTTGGATATTATGCACATTCACCAAGCTACTATGGTACTTTTGATCAAACAGGCAATGTAGATGAATGGACTGATAATAGAGGGATAGTCGTCGGGGGGGATTATAAAGAAAATGAAGCTAATATTTCATGGAACTATAAAAACTATACTGAACAAAATCATTTTGCTACAACTGGTTTTCGAGTAACTAGTCTTGCTCCTATTTCAAATTGGTTTAGAAGAACTAAACAAGCACCAATATTTAATGCCCAAACTAATGAAGAGGGAAGATGGATACTTGATGATATCCACATAGGCGAGGAATATAGTTTCTCTATTTCTGATAGCTATACAGATCCAAATGGTGATGATATTTTATTCTCACATCTTCAAGGACCTGAATGGCTTTCGCTTGACAGTAGTGGCACCCTTGCTGGAAATCCAATAAGAGAGGAAGACTTTGGTTCTTATACTATTAAATATAGAGCTACAGATTCTGATGGATTATTTAACATTACTGAGATCCCTATTGTTATTAATGTTATCCAAGACTTAAATGCCACATCTCATGATGATATTTTAGTCGGAGGAAACAGTATATCGCATATATTTGGTTTAGAAGGTGATGATACGATTACTGGAAGCAATGAAGATGAATTTATAAATGGCGGATCTGGAAATGATAATATCAATGGTGGCCTAGGAGAAGATACAGCAAATTACAGTGGTAATAAGGATGATTATGATTTCTTAATATTAAATGAAGGAATTCAAGTAACTGATAAAAGAGACAACTCTCCTGATGGAACTGATATTCTAATAAATATAGAGAATCTTTCTTTTGCTGATGGGGGAAGAGATCTTGAAAGTGCCATAGTAATACAATCTCCTCTTCAACTAGAAGCTATAAATAGTTTCGGTACAGAAAATTTGGACATATCTTCCCTTGATACGAGTTCAACAGAGGACTCTCTTATTATTCCGTGGTTATCACAAAATAATGATAATTGGGATCTTAATCTAACAAGCATAAGTTTTGATGAGACAAGGAAATGGTTCAAAAGCTTCGGAAATGGTAGTCATATAACATCTACAACAGATGACAAAAACAATATCTATATTGCTTGTTCAGGTGATTTACAAAACTCATCTTATATAAGTAAGTTAGATAAGGATGGGAATGAAATATGGAAAACTAATTTCGAATTTCAAGATAAAATCTATGATCTTAAGGTTATAGGTAATAAATTATATTTAGCAGGAACAACATTTCAAACAAAAGATGGGCTTTATAAGGCATTAAATATTGATGATGGCTCAATAGTATGGAGGAAAACAAAAGATTATCCAATTAGTGATTTTCAAGATATTGAATTTGATGAAACAGGTTTATATTTCTCAACTTCTTCAGCAGAGAAAGGCAAACAGGCTCAAAGAGAAACCTATATTTTAAAGACAGATTTTAAAGGCGATGAAGAATGGTTTAGTACTAGCGAAACCAAAGGGAGCTGGGCTTTTGATAAGGCTTCAGCAGTATTTAACAATCATCTACTTTCAGTTGGAAGGACATATACATGGAAAGGTACAAACCCAACATATCGTCTAATTAGTCGGAATTTGTCAACAGGAGAAGTCTTATGGACAAAACATTGGGGAAATAGTTCACCTAGTCTAGAAGATATTGTTATCTTTAAAGATAAAGCATATATCGTTGGAAATGATAAAAACACATCCGATAGTACTCAAAGAATTTTAGTCTATGAACTTGAAAAAGATTTTTCTATTTCTAGAGAGTTAATCATACATTCACTTGGATATAACTATGAATCAAAAAGTCTATTAGTAGCTAATGATGGTCTTTACCTAATTGGCAGTACAGAAAATGATATGGACGCAAAAGGAAATAAAGGGGAAACAGATATTTTCATAGCTAAAATAATAACCGGGTTTGAATCAGTAGAACCAAATACAAAAGGATATGAAAATTTTTCTAAGGATGAAGAACCTAATCCAGTATTAGAAACAGATCAGATAGACGATGAGATAACAGAACCCTATCAAACAGTATCTTCATCAAGCGACGAGATTAGTTTCTCTCCAGGTAAAGATATTAATTTTGACCTTCTTTACACAACCTCTGATAATCAAAATGCATTAACAGGTCTTGGCTTGAAAGTACATTATGATTCTTCTTTATTTACTTCCTCAGGAGAAAATAATGGAGTGTCTGCTTTAGTGGATACCTTTGGTGAACCATCCATTATTGATGACACTGATGATTTGGATAATGATGCAACTACTGAT
>QCLE01000036.1 GCA_003214815.1 Prochlorococcus sp. AG-412-J13
ATAATATAAATGGAATAGTTCTTGCAAATGAGGTTTTAGATGCTTTGCCAGTAGAGAGAATAACCTTCTCACAGGGAAAATTACTTCGACAAGCAGTTTCTATAGACAAAAAATCTCATAAATTATTTTTTGATGAAATGCCAATTACAAGTGAATTGGGAAAAAGTATTGAACTTGCTAAAAGTGAGTTGGGAATTACTATTCCGCCTGAAGATGCTCTTGAAGGATGGACAACCGAATGGCATGTAGATAATTCAAAATGGTTAGAAGCTATTTATGGAAAAATCAATAATGGTATTTTATTGATAATTGATTACGCTAAAGAAGCTAAAAAATACTATAACTCTAAGAATTCTGATGGGAAGATAGTTTCTTATGAAAATCAAAAAATGATGAATAATGTCCTAGATTCTCCTGGAAATTGCGATTTAACATCTCATGTGTGCATAGAAACTTTAATTAATGATGCTGAGACTCTTGGATTTAATACTGTTGGAATAACTAAACAAGGAGAGGCTTTGTTGGCACTTGGATTGGCAGAGAGACTTTTTGGAATTCAGAAGGAATTTAAGGAGGATTTATCAAATGCGCTTTTAAGAAGAGAGGCATTACTTAGACTCGTAGATCCTCTATGTCTAGGTGATTTTAAGTGGTTTGTTTTTAATAAGTTTAATGAGAAGGAAATGAATATAAATTCAACCTGTTTGCGTTAAGAAAAAAACTTTAAAAATAATGAATCCTCTACGTCATCATATATATCTACGGCACCAATTTCTTTCGCTAATATAAATCTCATTTTGCCATCACGAACTTTTTTATCGCCCATAAGTATTTTAAGAACGTCTTCTTTATTTATTTTGGGGATCTCGGTAGGAAGATCGTAACTTCTCAAAAGATTCTTCTGTCTTTCTAATTCTTCTTTAGACCATAACCCTTTCTCAATTGCTATTTTTCCCGCAATATTCATACCAATTGATATTGCCTCGCCATGTAGAAATTTGCCGTATCCACATAAATTTTCAATAACGTGACCAAAAGAATGACCATAATTCAATATTGCTCTAACACCATTTTCATGTTCATCTTGAGAAACAATATGAGATTTTGTTTTAATTGAACTACTAATTATTTTAATTAGATAATCATTCTTGAGATTTATAAGTTCATTCTTGTTTTTTTCAATTTCTAAGTATTCGAAAAGTTCTTTATCTCTTATTACTCCGTATTTTATTACTTCGGCCATGCCTGCATTAAATTCTCTTTTGGGCAAACTTTTTAAAGTTTCTGGATCAATAAAAACTGCTTTAGGTTGATTGAAAGCTCCAATTAAATTCTTACCTTTTGGATGATTTACTCCTGTTTTTCCTCCCACAGATGAATCAACCATTGATAATAATGTTGTTGGAATCTGAATGTATTCGATACCTCTCAGCCAAGTAGCAGCTGCAAAACCACTTACGTCTCCAACAATTCCTCCTCCAAGGGCAATAATTATTGAATTTCTATCTAAGCCAAATTCAAATGCAATATCATATATTTCACTTAAGCTTTTTAAGTTTTTATATGATTCTCCAGCCTTGATAAGGAACATTTTGGCCTGAAATTGATTATCTTTTAAATTATTTAAGAATTTTTCTCCATAGAAATTTGATATTTCTTCATTTGAAATCACAAGTATTTTTCTATTCTTTGTTATTCCAATTTTTAAGAGTTCTTCGCTGATATTATTCAGTATCCCTGCTTCTAGAGTTACTTCGTATGACTTATCACCTAACGGGACTAATATTTTTCTCTTTTTCACAATTGATTACCTAGTTAAAAATTTTAAATATTTGGTATTAAATATTATATATTAGCAAAATCTAAGCTCTAGATACTTAAAAATTCAGTTGTTAAGAATTAGAAATGATAATAAAATCATGCTATGAGTCTTAAAAAAAATATAAACGGAATAAAGAAAAATTATTCCCTAGGAATAATTGGAGGAGGTCAATTGGCTTTGATGTTAACCGAGGCAGCAAAAAAAAGAGATTTAGAAGTATGTGTGCAAACAAAATCTTGTGAAGATCCTGCTGGTTTAAAAGCAGATCGTGTCATAGAAGCTGATCCTTTAAAGATAAGAGGTAATAAATCATTAATTAATGAGTGTGAAAAAATAATTTTTGAAAATGAATGGATAAAAATTGATAAATTAAATTTAATTGACAACAATGATATTTTTGTTCCAAGCCTTAATGCAATTAAGCCCTTAGTAGATAGGTTTTCTCAAAAAAAATTAATAGATAGAATGAATATTCCCTGTCCAAAATGGATAAGTATTGAAGATTTTAAAAATCTCTCGGATGAGGAAATAAATAATTGGACTTTCCCCTTAATGGCAAAATCAAATAAAGGAGGATATGACGGTAAAGGGAACAAAAAAATAAAGACAAAAGAAGATTTAGATTCTTTTTTAACAGAGAATAATTCTGATGAATGGTTAATAGAAGAATGGATAGAGTATGAAAAAGAACTAGCTCTCGTTGGTTCTAGAGATAGAACCGGTAAGATAAGATTCTTTCCAATCGTTGAGACATTCCAATCAAATCATATTTGTGATTGGGTTCTTGCACCTGCGTCAACTGAATATGATTTGAACTTATTTGCAATAAATATTTTCTCTTCAATAATCAATGAGCTTAATTATGTTGGAGTTTTAGCTATTGAATTTTTTTATGGAGATAATGGTCTTTTAATTAATGAAATAGCTCCTAGAACACATAACTCAGCTCATTTCTCTATTGAAGCTTGTACTTCAAGTCAGTTTGATCAATATGTTTGCATTTCTTCTGGGATAATGCCACCTGAAATCAAAATGAACTGTAAAGGGGCAATTATGATAAATCTACTGGGATTAAAAAAGAATTTCCTAATTTCGATGGAAACAAGAGTTAAAATGTTATCTGAAATTGAGGGTTCTAATATTCATTGTTATGGCAAATCTCGAGAAATTCTGGGAAGAAAAATGGCTCACATTACATTTTTATTAAATGGTAAAACGCATTCAGAAAGATACGATGAGGCACAAGTTTTATTAACTATGGTAAGAGACATTTGGCCATCTCCAAATATATAAGAAAATAAGTTAGAGTTAAGTAGCTGGATCTTTGGTTAAGTTCTTCTTTATGTGCTCTGATCTGACTCTCTTTCGATATGAGGAGACTGTCGTGATGCGGTAGTAAACCGATCTTGTAATCGGAAACGAAAGCCCACTTTGAATCCTCTTCTGGCATTTCCAGGTCGATGCAGCAGAGAACTGACGGGGGTCCGGTGTTACCTATCAAAATGCTTGCTATAGCATGCTTTTGGTAGGTATTTTTATTTTAGGAATTTGGTGTGCAGGACCAGTGTGCAGGACCAAGTTGCAGTACCAAATGCAGGACCATATTAGGGATTGCTAACATAATTAAGTTATAGCTAGAGAAACAGATCATGAAAAATAAAAATTTTAAGAGAAAAATGATAAATACATCTATTTAACGGCTTTTCCTTTAAGAAAAAGCTATTTGCTCATGGGTGGAGAAGAACTGAACTAATTTGGAAAATTTCTGAGTTTCTTAATTTACATCCTTTTTTGATTTAAGAAAATGATCGAATAAAGCTAAAGTCATGAAACAAAGGATTATACTTTAAATCTTGCATAAAAATGTTATGTTGTTATGTGAAATAAAAATCAAGAATAAAAATTAATGGTTGCACCAGTAGCTAATGGAAATCAGAGCATTGATTCCATTCAAGAAGATTTAATTAATCCACTTGGCAAATTAGTTTCAAGTATTTTTTCTGGTAGTTATTCTGATGATGATAATGATAAGTTTATAGGAATAATCGTTACAACTAATAACAGTGAAACTTCACAAGGACAATGGCAATGGTCTAGTGATAATGGTGAAAATTGGAATAATATAAGCAATACAGATTCAAGTGAAACAGAGGGTCTATTTATATCTGAAAAAGACTATGTAAGGTTTCTACCCAATAGCGATTTTAATGGCACACCAGGAAATCTAGGTGTAAGACTTATCGACACTAGTCAAAGTTTTTCTTCTTCCACTCCTACTACAAATCCATTTAATCTTACTGATGTAGGAGGTTACGCAGCACCATCTTTTGTTGATATTGATGGTGACTTAGACTTTGACGCTTTCATTGGAAATGAAGATGGAGATATTTATTATTTCCAGAATATTGGTTCAAATAGCGCGCCAAATTTTACTATTTCTGTTGTTGACCCATTTAATTTAAGCGCAAACGAATACAACACATCTAGTCCAAAATTTGCAGACCTTGATGATGATGGTGATTTTGATCTTTTCATCGGTAACCAAACTGCTGACTTTATCTATTTTGAAAATACTGGGACCTCAAATTCACCTAATTTTTCAAATGCAACTGAAAACCCTTTTGGACTCTCAGGAAGTAGAAATTATAGCTTTTCCAGTCCAGACTTAATTGATATAGATAATGATGGTGATTTAGATCTATTTATAGGATCATCTGGCGGTAATATCTTTTATTTTGAAAATACTGGCTCCGCAAATTCCCCTTCGTTTGCAGCTGAAGTTTCTAACCCATTTAACATCTCAACTGCAGGCACTTACGTCTCTCCATTTTTTGCTGATATTGATCTAGATGGGGATTTTGATATTTTTGCGGGCAGAGATGATGGATCTATACAGTATTTAGAGAATATCGGGACGGCTGATAATCCTAATTTTGCGGCATCAGCACCAAATCCTTATGGTATTTCTGATGTTGCTGGTGACTCTAAGCCATCATTTATCGATATCGATGGCGATATTGATCTTGATTTATTTATTGGTATAAGCGATGGAAATACAATTTATGTTGAAAATAATTTAAACTATGCAAGCGGTTCGATAATTGATGCCTCTACAAATGGTGGAGATACCGCGATATCAGCCGATACTATTACATTATCAACATCAGTTACAGCAGAAAATGATGCTGCAACATTTGAAGGTGATACCACCGGAACTGGAGATGAAGACGGTGGAGCAATAGCAGGAACATTAACAGCAACTGATACCGCTGACGGTTTAACAACTCCGAACTTTACAGTTACTACAGATGGAACCAATGGAACTGCAACTATAAATGCAACTACCGGTGCCTGGAGTTATACCCCGAATGAGAACTATAACGGCACAGATAAATTCACGGTAACTATTACTGATGATGATGGGAATACAGAAACTAAGGATATAGACATTACTGTCAACACAACAAATGATGCTGCGACCATTGAAGGTGATACCACCGGAACTGGAGATGAAGAT
>QCLE01000037.1 GCA_003214815.1 Prochlorococcus sp. AG-412-J13
TACTATAAGGGGAAATTAGCTCCTTGTTTTATTAATAAAGTAATTAATTCTTATTAAAATTTAATCATATTTTTGATTGTTTCACTTTCACTAAAAAGTGATTTAAATTAAGTAGCTTTGCATGAGTTATTTTTTTTATATGATTAAATGGTCTAAACTTCCCAAAACAGATCTAACTATTGCAGCAGCAATTTCTCTAGAGACTGCCGGATTTATTGGAAATAAATATGGTGAACTATATGGCTTTACTTATATTTTTTTTGTTGCCTTAATTATTATCCTAATGATCAGCCTAGATTCGTCAAAGTTAAATAATGAAAAAAATATTTATATTCCAAAAAATAATATTAGACCTATTGAAAGTAAAAAAACTATTGAAAATAAATTAATTTCAAGACTATGGTTCTGGCAAAGATCTTAAATAATGTTTTATTGACAGTCGGTCTAAAATTAGATGGATAAAACCCTTTTTTTTTATGACAGATAGAGAAACAATTAAATCGATGTTGTATGAATTAGCAACACCTCAGAAAATGGGCTCATTTTTTGTAAATAATGCCACTTCAGATTTTTTACTCATCAGGCCTAGTGGGAATCCAATAAGTGCAAAGGGATTCGAGGAAATGATGAGTTCTGGCGATGTTGTTCAGGAAAAAGCCGAAATTACAAAAATTCATAAGTTTGAATTTCTTTCTTCAGATGTGGCAATGTGTGTTTTTACGCTTGGAGCAAAATTCTCTTACAAAGGAACTCCTAATGATGATTTGCCAACTGTAACTTCTATCTTCAAAAAGATTAATGGCATTTGGAAAATCCATTGGATGCAAAGATCAACAGGAGATTCAGATTTGTCTTTATGGGATTAGCAAGTAATTAATAGTCAGAATATGTACGGCATAGCAATTACTTATGATGTTGTTAGTTTGTTATTACTTGGTGGATTTGCTTATTTAACCTTTAAATTGACATCTAAAAGATAGGTATAGGTTTGTTTCTAATTACTTTGCTATAATCGTATAAATAACAGCAAAAACTAATCTTCCTAGAATAAGTTTCCGATAAAATAACATAGCATATTTATTGGGTATTACAACGCTCAAGAGGTAGTCATAGCAATAGTTTTAAACTAGTTTTATAGCCAAAAATAAATCAGTCAAATATAGTTATAAAAAGTCTAAATTAAACGATTACTAACTGGAATCAATATTTCATGTTAAAGTCCTAAGAATTTATTATTTAATTAATGTCTAAAGGATTTTGGCTTGTTACTGCCACAGTTACAAATCCAGCGTTTGCTGAATATGTAGAGGCATTTCAACCTTGGATCGAGTCTGTAGGTGGTTCTGTATTCGCAAAGGATCTAGATGGTCAAACTGTTGAAGGGAAAGGTGGGAAATTATCAGTAATTATTGAGTTCCCATCAAAGCAAGCTGCAATTGATGCCTACAACAGTTCTGAATATCAGGAACTAAGCAAGTTACGCTGGTCTAACTCAATCGATTCAAATATTACAATCATGGACGGGAGTGTTACTCATTAAATGAGTACTAAATGGGATGACAAATCCTGGCAGAAAGAGTTTTTGGAAATGAAGTTTCATTCTCCTGCAGATGTAAAGCTCTTAACTCAAGGTGTAAAAGGATTAAAAGATGCTTGGCGTTTAGGTGTTCTTCATGTTGAATACGAAAGACTTAAAAAGTTACAGGAGGAAAATATATGAAGAAATTCGAAGAAAATACTATTGAACAAATAAGAACTCTTCTAAATTATTTAGAGCAAACAGATCTTTTGAAGAACAAAGATATTCTTAGGTGTTTAGATGTAATAGCTAGAGAGTATGGAGGAAAGGTAGTGAATGAAAATGACGAAGATTTCGATGTGGATTGGGAAGTATAAATTCAAGAAAATTACATTTTTTTAGAGAAAAGTAAAAACATACTATCCTTATTCGCAAAAAGAAATTAAGTATTAATGGAATTTTTACAGGAGCTTTGGCAGAATCATCACGACCCATCTAATGCAATTTATGGTATAGCAGGAGTAATAGTATTGTTTATAATTTATCATCGGTTACTCAATAAATATCTGTAATGACTAATCGTCGTAGATTAAGCAGCATCAGATATGTTGTTCTTCATATCTTCAATTTTTTTTCATTACATCTTGTCATAAAGTTTATCTTCTGATTTTTATTAAATAATAAATTTTAGATTGAATGATTTCTAATGTCTCAAAATCTCTACTCATAAAATTCCCAAAATTTATGTTTTTTTTAAAGTCTAGTTAGAGTATTTTTAAATATAGTTTCTTTTAATTAGTAGGGATTTGATCAAGATATTTGGCATATAAAACATTATTCATTTGTTGGTTCATAGGAATATAGGTCAACAACATTAGAATTTCTTACTCATCGTTTTAGAAATCATATAAGTAGAATTTTGTTCCTTCATTCATAATTTACGTTCAGCAAATGAGGAATAATTTGGCTCTTTATCAATAATCCAATCAGCTAGTCCGTAAAAATATTTTTATCTCGCTCACTCGCGATCAGTGAGTTTTTTTTGATCCTCAATCCGTACATTTTCGTACCTCTTACCGCACACATAAAATTCTCAGCGAACTATTTAAATGAATTAGAACATAGATATACATACGAGGTAAGTACCATGAAACTAAAAACTACATTTAGCATCCAAGATAAGAACTCAAGAGATCTTGATAATGCAAAGAATTATTCAACTCTCAAGGAACTAATCCAAGAGAAAAAGATGTCAACAGACCTAGCAGACTATTGGGATAAGGAATGCGAATTAAATCCATCCGACCCTCGTTGTCTGGTCTACGATGATTAGATTTTGTTTTTAAAGAGTAAGTAAATTTAGTAAGAATTACTCTCGCAATAATAATTATTGAATGTTATTTTTATTTACGTTCATCCAATATTTATATAACTGGATGCATGACATGGGAATAGGGAACGGGATTCTCATTAACTGCATAAGATCATGAATAATCTCTTACAAATAAGAGACAAAATCAACAGAGCCAATAGGCTTCATCAAGCCCAGCTTTTGGCAACAAAAAATGGAGAAGTTACTCCATACAGGAGATCCGTCTTTGAAGAAAGAATCAGGCAAGCTAAAAAAGAAATGGAATTATTAGATTCCTAAAATTTTCTTGTTTAATTATGATCTAAAAAGGGAGGGTTGGTTAAATCCTCTTTTTTATTGGCACATGAATATCATTACTATTAATTAAGTAGAGACTTTTTTATTTAATGCCATTAGACGTATTTCTAATGAATATGTGTGTTGTAGTTATAGCGTTGCTTGTTAAGAGAGAAATTAAGCTTTACTAAAGTTAGATAATTATGAGATTTAATTCTAAAATCATTAGCTTGTTGTTAAACATAGCTGTCTGTATTTTGGTATTTGTTATTTAGTTAACTCTCTAATTTTTCTCCATCTGGAATACATATATCCCATATAAATTTCCTGCATATAATTCTTTGCTCCATTTTCTAATATATTTTTTGAAAATTGATTATTAAACTTTCCACTTTCTAGTAATTCTTTTTTCCAATCTATTTCTTCTTTCATTGTTGTTGCTGCTCTTGTATCTTTTTCAGTCTTTCGTATTCAACATGAAGAACACCTAAACGCCAAGCATCTTTTAATCCTTTTACACCTCCCATTAAGAATTTTGCATCAGCAGGAGAATATGACTTCATGTTAATGAAGTCTTTTTGCTAAGATTTGTCATTCCATTGAGTCATATTTTCTCTCCATACTTTTTGAACTCATCCAAGGAATTTACAACTATGCTTTTGTAATCCTCTGGGAATCTTGCCTTCATTATTGCAGGAATTTCCAAGCAATCTGGATAAGGATTATGCAAGTAAAAAATAACTTCCTTTTCTTGCTTTAGGACAATGTAGTTGTTTAATCCTTCTGCATAACTATTTTCTTTCTTCATGTAATTCCTATCTCTCCTTTTTCGTCAGACATTGTCAAATTTATACGCGTATTTCTACTATATAATACCTATAAATTTCTGGCTATAAATCTAATTTAAAAGTATTGGTATGACTGACTTCTGAGTGTAGCCATTCCAACTAAAAATTCTATAATATTTGTATCGGAAACAAAGTCTAAGGAGACCGTGCTGAGGCACAAAATGAGACACATTCCCGATGAATTATTAGAAGAATAATCCATAATTTTAGACCATATTTTTCACCACCAATTCCCCTTTATTAGGAACAATTTAACTATGAAATCATCATCAGAAGCATTAATTGATAGAACTGAAAGACTTTTAATTAGGGATGAAGAATATAAAGCAATTCTTGAAAAACTTTTTTTACTAGATATTCAGCATTGCGGTAGACATTTTAATAAAGACTAATAATCCTAAGAAAATTAATCATAATTTTAGACCATATTTTCACACTCATACTTATCACACAAGCCCTAAGAGGAACTATCTTATTTATGATAACTTAAAAAGAATCTCAATCTATTTAACCAAAACACTTTTATGAATAACGAAAACTATGTTAGCTCTATCAATTTATTAGAGGAACCAATCAGAAGGTTTCTTTTTGATAAGTCATAAAACCTCTCGTGTATTGTGCTACTAAAAACTTTTTCATCTGTGTAATACTTTAAATCGAGTGGATCTATGTTCTCATCGAACCATTCGTCATATTCAATAAAACCTGGCTTAGCTATATAACTCATATTTAACCTTTAGCACAGGATATAAATACAAACTGTACATCTACTACATAAACCATTAAATCTTTATGTCACTCACACCCTTTTAATTAATTACCACTATTGCAATTTCAGAAACAACTAAAGAGAGCCCATGGATGACATTGAATCAAGTAGCAAAATATTTTTCAGTTAACGATAGAACTATTTCTAGAATGATTGACCACATGAGTTATGGCATTCATTATGTAAAAGCAAATCCATATAAGAAGAGAAGCAAATTAATTTTCCATATTCTTCAACTTGAAAGACTTTGGAAGACTCCAGTTCCTTCATGTAGACAAAAATAATTTGTTAGACTATTTATACTTTTAAATTAGTTATGGAAGCAATAGCAAAGTCAGTAAACAAAATATTACCTCTAGCTAAAAAATCTAAAAAGTATTTACCATTCTTTATTGGATTTAAACTACTTACCTTTACTGGTTTTCTTGCTTTTATAATGAATCGCTAAATGATATTTCCTCCAGCTCAAGTTGTATTTGGTTTATTACTTCTATCTATAGCTGTAGTTTTTATATGGGATATAAGATATAGCCCGTTTGGTGAAG
>QCLE01000038.1 GCA_003214815.1 Prochlorococcus sp. AG-412-J13
TTTGATTATCAACTAATTAAATTCAAACACTACTAAAAATTGTAATTAGTTAATCTTTTTTTAATTAAAACAATTGAATTCATTCGAATCAATTTTATACTCAGAATAAAAAATATTGATAGCTATTAAATCAATCTAATGCGATCAAATTACGCCTTTTATTTATTTTCTTTTAAACAGCAGACCCAATGTCACTCATAACAGCAATATAATCATGAATCTCATCAGTTGTTCTGGTTGCATTATTTGATAGAGCTTTAGAGGTAAGAGCATCACCTGAAAAAGCAGCTCCAAATAATTTTCTTATAACCATTAATCCATCACCAAGAGCAGTGACACTACCATCTCCATCAACATCTAATATTTTTTCATCCATACCAGCTTGTATGAAATCATGAATTTCTTGAGTAGTTCTTGTAGCATCGTTTGACATCGCTTTATCTGTTAATTTATTACCTTCAAAAGCAGCTCCAAATAATTTTCTTATAACCATTAATCCATCACCTAGTGCTGATACTTTTCCATTACCATCTACATCAAGGTTAAATTCCAGAGGTTTTAAAGTTACTGAATCTCCTAGGAAATCATAATTCTCTGCTGGTGATAGGCTCGTTAAATTAATTTTTAATTCTTTATTTTCTCCTGTTAATGAATCAACTCCTTCTTTTGATGTTGAGAAACTGAGACTTGCAAGTTTTGCAGGTAAATCTTCGCCAGGGAAATTACCAGTAAAGTCAGCCCATGTAATTGCTAAATATTTATCAGTAGTTGTATCGTTATCAAAATCATCAGTGTCATCAATAATAGTTGGGTCACCAAAGGTATCTACTAAAGCAGAGACTCCATTATTTTCTCCGGAAGGAGTAAATATTGTTGAATCATAATGAACCTTTAAGCCAAGCCCAGGCAGTGCATTTTGATTATCCGAAGTTGTATAAATCAAATCAAATGATGTATTGTTCCCTGGAGAAAAGCTTATTTCTTGTTTATTAGTAACAACTTTTTGATATGGATCAGGTTCTACATACAACTTCTCATCGAATCCTTGACCATCTGTATAAGATAATACTGCTCTTACATTTTTGCCTTCATCTTCAGACTTAAAGGTATATGTGGAGTTTGTTCCTACATTATTCCAAGAAATTCCTGTTGAAGATGTTTGCCATTGATATGAAATTTCCCCAGTGCCTCCATCAGGATCGGCATCCAAATTTCTAATACTAAGTATTTCTCCAACAATTGCTTTTCCATTAATTGATAAAATCGCCTTGCCATCATTAAAGGCAGGAACATTTATAGTTTCTGTGCTGACTTCTTCAGAGAACCCTTGGGAATCTTCATAGGAAATGACGCATTTTATAGAAGCTAATTCATCTTCTGTTGAGATCTTATAAGTTGACTTAGTACTTATATTTTTGAAAGTAAGACCATCATCATCCGACTTTTGCCATTTATATGCAAGTGAACCTGTTGTATCAGGGTCAGCGATTAATTCTTTAATACTTAATGCTTGGCCAAAAGCAATGTTTCCTTCAATATTAAAGTCTGCTGCACCATCATTAACGTAAGGGATGTTGGTAGTCTCAGTATTTATTTCTTCACTAAAACCCTTCCCATCTTTATATGACAAAATAGCTTTAATCTTTTTGCCTTCATCAGTTTTAGTGATTTCATAAGCGCTTTCAGTACTGACTTGTAACCAAGAGATTTCATCTGTTGAAGTTTCCCAGCTATAAGAAAGTTCACCCGTCCCATCATCAGGATCCTCACTAGATTCAGTAATGGCTATTGTCTCTCCGATTGCTATTTCTCCTTCAATCTCAAAGATGGCATCACCTTCATCTGTATATGCAATATCAGAAATATCAGTTATGACACTTTCAAGGAAACCATCTGAATCTGTATAAGAAATAGTCGCACGAATTTTTTTTCCTTCTTCAGATGCAGTGATTTTATAAGTTTCATCTGTCCCTACTTGACTCCAGATAAGTCCATCCTTTGAAATTGCCCAGCTATAAGAAATTTCACCTGTTCCATCAGGATCTTCAGAATTTTCTTCAATAGATAAGGTTTTACCGACTTCTAAAGTCCCAGTTATGGAAAACTCTGCAGCTCCACTATTAAATGAAGGTACAGAAATCTTTTCAGTGGTAACTGATTCTTCAAATCCTTGTGCATCTGTGTAAGAAATATTTAATCTTATATCCTTACCTTCATCATCACTTCCAACTTTATATTTAGATAATGATCCAACTAAATCCCAAGTAGAATTATCACTTGATGATTCCCATTTGTATGTGAAAGATCCATCTCCATCTGGGTCTGCTGAATTTTTAGAAGCCGTTAATTTTTTTCCTATGTCAGCTGTACCATCTATAAAGAATAATGCACTCCCATTATTAAAATCAGATACTTTAAAAGAAGATAAACCATATATGTTGATGTATGCATTACGCGAGTGTAGAAGGTTTGGTGTCTCGAATTGCAGATGAGAACCAGCGGCCAAAGTGGATCCATCCAAAGATAAACTTAAAGAACTACCAAAAAAATCTCCCTCTAAATCTCCATTTATGTCTTTCCCTATTTGCACCCATTGATTATTTTTGTTCTCATATAATTTGACAACTCCTCTTGGTAAAACATCATCTTTAACATCATATTGAAAACCAACTGCTAGGATCGAACCATCTCCTGAGAGTTGAACAGAATTGTATCTGTCATAATTGCGATAGTTAGGGTCAGAATCAATTTGTTGACCTATTTGAGTCCAAACAGAGTTGATGTTTTTGTAAATTCTTGTTGAGCCTGTAGTGACACCATCTTTACCTAACGATCCTACTGCTAATAATGAACCGTCATTTGAAAGCTCAATTGTACTCCCAAAATATTCACCTATTTTTTCACCCAAGATATCATTTCCTACTTTATTCCATTCGCCAAAATTATCTATTGTATAAACTTTTACCGAGCTATTGTGGTAATCAGTATCTCCAATTGCAATTACTTCGCCATTACTCGAAAGACTTACTGAATCGCCACTAACATTACTTATATTTGCTATCTCTTCCCAAGAATTATTTTCATTTGAATAGATAAAGACTTCCGAAGAATCAATATTACTAATAGCTAATATTTCATTATTTTTAGAGATATCTATTTTTGAACGATAAACATTATTGACATAAAGTTTTGAATAAATTTCTTGATCTAATTCCCATAAATTATTGTCTCTATTAAAAATAGACGTTGACTTGGGAAAAGCTGCTCCTAGGTTTCCTAAGATAGCAATTGACCCATCTTCAGAGATAATAGAATTTTCTGTTATTTGTAAAAAACCATTTGGTCCTTTTTCATGTGGAATATCTCCAAGGATACTTTTGTCTTCAATCCATTCCTGATTCTCTTTATTAAAAATCTTTATTTTTGATTCATTACTTCCTAGATAATGATCTTTATATTTTATAGCGATTGATTTTCCATTATTGAATAAATTAATTAGTTTTGGTTCTAAATGATGTGCGGTAGGATCAGGGGCAGTGGGAGAAGGTGTCGTTCCAAAAGTTGCAGTTTTATACCATAAACTCTCTCCCTGAACATTGTTTGTCTTGGCAAAAATCTTTTCAGAATTTCCTTTGTTATCTGTATAAGAAACATGCGCTCTTAGTTGTTTATTTTCTTCTGAAGGTGTGATTTCATATGATATCCCTTCTCCAATATTTTCCCAATTTATACCATCAGAAGATGATTCCCATTTGTAAGTAAAGTCTCCATTTCCATCGGGATCATCACTTTTTTTACTAATGTAAGTGTTTCATTAACATCAGCAATTCCACTAATATTAAATTCAGCAGTTCCAGTATTTATATTTTCTTCAGACATGAAAAAAAATCTATTTAAACATCTTAATTAAAGTTATTTTGTTATGCAATTTATCTTTAAAAGATTTTTATATTGATGTATAAAATCCTATCCTAAAAAGTTGTATTTACATTTTCTAAAAAAGTAATATGGTTATAAATTTCATCCTCAAATGAATTATTTTCAGAGTTAATTAATTCAGAATAAGGTTCTCTTGATTGAGTTAAAGAAATAATTTCGTCTGATTGATAATCACTAATATCTATCCAAGAAGTAATTCCAATTTGTTGATACAAATTTTCATCAGAGAACATCTTAAAATGTAATTGCTCAGTACCCTCCAAAATATCATCCTCTTTAATTTTGTATTGAAGTTCAAAAACGCCATTTGCATCCAATTTAGAAGATCCAGTTATTTCATCTATTCCTAAATCATTTTTATCTATACCCTCCCCAGAGAATTGCCAATATATAGAAGTATCTTTTTCTAAATTTTGTGAGGTGACTTTAATTTTTAGATCATCTCCCTCCACCAATGAGCTTGCAGATGAATTTAAAAAAGATTTTATAAATATCATCTCTTTATCTCTAGCAGTTTGTTTGATTTCATCTATTAAAGTATCAACCGTTGAAGAAGTTAAATTAAGCTCGCTTAAAAATCCGCCAGAATTAAAGTCAAATGATCCCCAACTATAACTTGGAATATAAGTATCATTTAATGCCTCTAAAAGATTTTCTTTTAGTAGAGCAGATCCAGAGGCTAATTGGATTTTGTCTATTCCTGAATTTCTCAATCCATCGATAATCAAAGCTCCTTGACCTGTGTTCTCGTCAGTAACAACAATATGTTGATTATCAACATAATATATATATGCTGTAAGACTCTGAATATCTATATTATTTAAAATTAAAAGGTCATTATCACCAAAATTTTCCTCTTCAAAAATGACAGCGAAGGCGTCTCCTTTAAATGAATAAGTATCATCTCCACTTCCTCCAATAATAATTTTTGTTTTTTGAGAAGTTATATTGAATTTATCATTACCTTGAAAACCCCAAACGATATCCTCTCCAGATGAATTTATGGTGTTATTTTTAATCGTGCCTAATTTCTCATTTAGATCAAGTTCATCAATACTATCGCTTTTATCGGATGTATAATCAATATACCAAATAGGTGCTGGTTTAATAATTCCTATTTCTTCAATAACTTTTTCTTCAAATCCTTTCTTGTCTGTATAAGAAATAACTGCTCTGACTGTTTTGCCTAAATAATTTGACCAAAAATTGTAGTCACTGTTTGTTGATATTTTTTGCCAATTTTCATTATCGCTTGAAATTTGCCATTCATATGAAAAAACTCCATTTCCATCAGGATCGGGTTTGATTTCACTTATAGACATTGTTTCTCCAGAAGTTGATGTGCCAGTTACAGAAAA
>QCLE01000039.1 GCA_003214815.1 Prochlorococcus sp. AG-412-J13
TTCAATAAGGCTAATTGAGACAGCTGATCCAGTAGGATCTGTGAATGCAGGTGCTACTTCATCTAAATTGACAACTGAAACACTAATCAGTTGAGAAGAAGATAAGCTTACAGAATCGGTAGCTTGGACTTGAACGAAATATGAATTATTCCTATCTAAATCTCTTGGCAGTTCATAATCCGTAGTAATACTGAATGCTAAATCACCAGTAGACTCATCTAAAGTAAAATTACTTGAATCAGCACCACCAATTATTGACCATGTAACTGTCTCACTGGCAGTTAATTGTCCAATAGCTGATACTTTTTCATTTATTGATATTTCACTAGCTGAATCACCTGCTTCTCCCGAGAATCCAGTAATTTGTGGCTCTACCTCGTCAACATCTGTAATCGTAATAGTAGCTATACCAGATGTTTCGTTACCAGAAGTATCTGTGGCTTTTATATTAACTATGTAGTTATTTAACTGATCACTATCTAGAGCATTTTCATAATCAGGTGAAGAAACGAAAGATAATTCTCCAGTGGATTCACCTAAAACAAATTTATTTGCGTCATTGCCTCCATCTATTGACCAAGTAACATTTTCATTAGCAGTGAAAGTAGAAATTGATTTTAGATTTTCAGCTAAATTTAGTTCAAAGATATTAACTGTTCCTGAGGAAGATACACTCTGAGTAAATTCAATTACTGTTGGTGCAGTTGAGTCTACAGCCTTAAGATTAACTGTGACTGCCTGACTTGAAACATTACCTGTAGTATCAGTGGCACTTATATTAACTTCAAAGTCATTATTTCCATCTGAATCTTGAGGATCATCAAATGATTGAATCTCTTTGAAAGAAAGCACACCAGAATAATCTATATTAAATTTATCTAAATCAGAACCTCCCGTTAGATCCCAAGTTACGCTCTCATCTGCGGAGAAGGTAAAAATTTGATTTGCATTTTCTGGGGTATCAATAGATGAATTTTCATCACCAGCTTTACCAGATGAACCTGTAATTACTGGTTTGATTTCATCAAAATCAGAAACAGAGACAGTAAGGCCTTGCTTAGAACTTAATCCTACTGCATCAGTAGCTTTGACATAAACAATATAATCATTAGCAGCATCATTATCCTGAGGATTCTCATAATCAGGCGCTGATGCGAATGTCAGTAATCCAGTTGACTGATTAATTATGAAGCTTTCTGAATCATTTCCAGCCTCAATAGTCCAAGTAACGTCTTCACTAGCTTCGAATTGATGAATAACTGTTGTATTTTCATTAATAGATTTAATACTTGTTTTATCTCCTTCGTTTCCAGATGGGCCAGTAATTGCAGGAATTATTTCATCAATATCAGTAACAGTAACTTTTACTGATAATGCTTCTGATTGATTTTGTGCTCCATCTTTGGCAATAATTGTAAATTCATATTCATTATCTTCATTGATATTAAGTGGTACTTCGAAATCTGGAGAGGCTTTAAAAGTCAAGACACCTGTTGATTTATCTAGATCAAAGGCAGAAATATCCGCACCTGAATAAAAGAACCATGTGACATTCTCATTTGCCTCAAAAGTAGTTACAGGAGTTTCTAGATTTTCTTCTACTTTGATCTCCAAACTTGGAGCATTTTCGATAACAGGGGCTTCAAAGTCAGTCTGTTCAGTCTCATCATTAGTTACATTAACCGTAACAGTTTGATAACTTACGTTGGAAGCAGCGTCAGTAGCTTTTATTTCAACAACATAATCACCTTGTTCATCACTATCAGTAGGAGATTCAAAGTCAGGGGAATTAATGAACGAAAGAGCTCCAGAATTCTCATTAATAGAGAACCTTAATTGATCACTTCCACCACTAATATTCCAAGTTACAGAAGTCTCATTAGGAGCTGTAAATGTGTGAACTAAAGTTGAATTCTCTTCTACAGAAGCTGTACTTGTTTCATCACCAGCATTACCAGATGCACCTAGTATCGAGGGAAGAACATCATCAACATCATTAATATTAACAGTCAAAGTTTGATCAGAAGTATTTCCAGCACTATCTGTTGCTCTAACAATAATTTCATAATCATTGTTCGTATCTGAATCTAATTTATTTTCAAAGTCAGGAGCATTAATAAATGATAATTCACCTGTAGATGCATCTAAATTAAACTTAGATGAATCTGAACCGCCATTTTTAGACCAAACAACAGTCTCATTTGCAGAAAAAGTAACAACCGCATTAGTGTTCTCATCAATAGAAGTTGTTGAAGTAAGATCACCTGCAGAACTTCCTTGTGGTCCAGTAATTATTGGAGCATTTTCATCAATTATTACAGTGACAGACTGAGTCGATGAGTTTTCAACTAAATCAGTAGCTTTTATATTTAGAAGATATTCATTATTTTCATCTAAATCAGTTGGGCTGGCGGCATCTGGTGCACTTAAAAAAGTTAAAACTCCAGAATTCTCGTCAATATTAAATAATGCTGCATCATCTCCCCCATCGATACTCCAGATTACTGTTTCGTTTGATGAGAATGTACCTATAGAATCTGATCCACCTTTAAGATAAATGCTGCTAGTTTCATCTCCAGCAGAGCCTGATAATCCTGTAATGGAAGGGGCTATTCCATCAATAGTTATGGTAACAGTCTGATCAGATGTTGATGAATCGCCAGCATAAGTAGCCCTTACAATTGTTATGTACTGATTATTTCCGTCAGCATCAAGAGGAGAGGCATAATCTGGTGCATCAATAAATGTTAATGCTCCTGAACTAGGATCAATATTAAATAGTGATTGATCAGCTCCTCCATTTAAGGACCAAGTAGCTTCGGAACTTGCTGTAAAGGTATGAATGTCTTGAGCACCGTCCTTAATTGATTTAGAACTAGTTGCAGCACCTGCACTACCAGAAGGTCCAGTAATACTTCCAGAAGTACTACTTGTAATAACTCCAGGGTCTCTTACCTCCCCAGGGACTGGATTGGAGTCATATTGACCGTTATCCCTTACGTATACAGTAAGAGTTCTATTATCTTCATCCCATTGATATCCTTCTCCTAATGAAGGTATGTAAGAGAAATCAAAATATTCTCCAGTCTTTTGATCTTTTTTGTAGTATTTTGGATTATTTGTTCCTTCTGGAAGTACCCATGTAACAGAAACGATTTCTCCAGCGAGTGAAGAATTAGATACTGAAAAGTCTAAGACACCAGTTAAAGGGACAATTTTATCAGCTTGTCCACCAGTATCCCTTGCTAATTTACCAATAACTGCCTCACTAGCTTCTTGGACGACCTTTACGTCCATTTCATAATTTAATTTTGCAGATCCATCTACTCCCTTAACAAACATCTCAATTTTGTCTTCAGATGTACTTGCATTAGAAATTGATTTAATATCTGATTGAGCAGTATTACCAAATTTCGCTTGAACCTCTGCATCATCAGTACCCGAAGTAACATTAGAAACAAATGTTCCTGAAGCCTCTGAAGTCGCACCTATGGAAATATTGCCATCCAGAGTAATATCCTGACCAAACTCTACTTCGTTTAAATCTGCAGCAGTAACGAATTCAACTGAATCATATGAAATGGTTAACTTAGAATTATCAACTCCCCCGATTGAGAGTGTGTAAATCCTATAAATAATATCCTCTTTATCTCCAAAAGTATTAGTTTCTTTGACTGCCAATTTATAAACATCTTTCGAAGTATCGCCATCAGTAGATTCAACTTTCTGAACAGCTATGGCACTTTCTGAGAAAGAACCTCCATCCCAAGATTCCTCTTTATTAAATGATGCAATCTCTCCATCTGGATTGGTAATCTCAAAATTTAATTCTCCATCTTGAACAAATAAACTACCTGTACTTGGAATAATTTTTAATTTTGCCCCAAGGCCAGTATCACTATTTACAAAGCTTGAACTAGAAAAAGAAATCTTTGTAATATCCTGATCATTATTTAGATCCTCATTAAAAGTTTCTTCAAGAACTGTAGGATCATCAAAGGATGTATAAGTTGCCCAATCTAACTTCATCGTTAATGGATCAACATTGACAGTTCTATATGTAATTACAGGATCTGAACCATCTGAAATTGTCTCAGTAACTTGTATTAATACCTTATAGGTTTCTTTACCATCTATTTCAACTGATTCAGCAGCATATACTGCACTTGTGATAGTTTTACCATCTTCAAAGGTATCTGTAGTATTGAAACTTATAAGGCTTCCAGCAGGATCAGTTACTGCTTTTCTCTCAGAGCTCGAATTTGCTTGGAGAAATAGAATATTATTATTATCTAGAGATGGTATAACTCCCTTATCATCAGAATTTATAGATGTAAACGTTTGCTTGGCAGCTTGCCATATTTCTCCGTCTCCATCTAAATCTTGATTTAAATCTTCTTCATGAGGTGAAGCCTCACCAGAAGTCGCAGATGTCCAATCAACTACACCAGTAGTTGGATCTATTTGAATTGTTTCCCAACGAGTAGTTTTATCACCATCTCTTGATATGAACTCTCTCTTAATTGCTAACTTATAAAAATCAGGATTTGTATCAGTGTCTTCGCCATCAACACCTTCTACGGCAAATACATTTGAAACAT
>QCLE01000040.1 GCA_003214815.1 Prochlorococcus sp. AG-412-J13
CATAGTAAAATAAATAACACTTTTAGGTTTTTTAATATTTAAATAGATTGATATTAAAGAATTTTATATTTTGAATTTGATTACACTAAAATTACCGTGAGTTGTATTATTTGATGTTGATTAAAATTAGATCTCTAAACTAATTTGGATTTAATTAATTGGTATTAGCAAATGGAAGTTTTGCTTTTTGCACTTTTTTTTATTAGTGCACTAATTTTCTTCATTGCAGGTAAAGATGATTTTGGAAGAACCGAAAATAAATTAATCATTAAAGAAAAGGTTAAAGAAGAGGAAAACACTAAACCAGCTGTAGGAGTCAAAAAACAAGCATAATTAAAAACAAATTAATTAAAGTACTTATGATTTATGGTTTTGCCTATCTAGGGATGGTTCTTGCTATTAGTTCAGGCTGGATTTTTCTTGCAGTCTTAAAAAAACCTGATTTTATTGAAAAGCCACTTAGTCAACTGAAAAATAAAATAAGACCTTTCCTAAATCCAAAAGAAGATCAATGAAATTTGTTCTAATTTAATTTTTGTTAATTGGATTTATCCTAAAAATTAATGTTGTAAATGCTCTGCCTATATTTGGAGAAATATATACTGAGAAAAAAAAAGCCAATAATCATTTAGCTAAAAAATATTGTGATTCTTTAGAAAAAAATCTTTTTAAAGGTCTTGATTAAGAATTAACCTTAAAATATGCATATTGCTTCTCATCTATTTCTAATAATTAAATAAAAGACGAGAATAAATTTAAGAAATTTTCAAATCTGATGATAAATCAATCTGTTCATATGATTTTTCGAAATCTAATGAAAAAGAATTTAAATCTTTTTTAAACACTTATTTTAAAACCAGAAGTAATACTCCAAAAACTAAAGTTGAAGCAATAAATCCTACCCCAATTAATCCTGCAATAATTCCAGTATTAAGATAAACCTTTACAGTAGCTAATTCTTTTCCTTCTTTTTTAGTCATAATTTTTTTACCTGAATAAGCACATCCAGACAACCAACTATAACATGAATAAAGCAAGGCTAAGAATACTTTTACTATTAGCTTTACCTTGTCTTTCAGTTGATTTAAAAGGGATTAGTGCCATAAATACTCAATAAAAAAGAATTGTTTCATGTTTTTTTATTTATCAAAAAATTATTATATGTAAATATTTATTAGTGAAATACCAAAGTTGTCCCAATTTGTTGAAGGGAAAAAGAGTATTTTGAATGACTATTAACTCGCAGTGATTAAGCTTAATTTTTAGTATTGGAACAATTATTTGCTTATTGATTCTTAAATGGAAGAAGAAAGAAAAAAGTTAGAAAAGTTGTATAAATAACTAAATGAAAAAGATACTGTTACAAAGAAATGGAATCAGGCACTTTTTCCAAAAGCAATATTTTTACTCCCTCTAATAGCTTTTTCTTTAACTTTTCTGAAAAAAAATACTGATAAATCAATATTAGATTTACTTGGATTTGTAGCTATGGGTAGTTTATTAGTTTCTGGAGGTCTCTTTTTTTAATTATCTTTTATCCAAAGGTAAGTAATGAAGAAATTTACTCTTATAAGTAAGAAAACAAGAGCACTCCTTTTGAGGAGCAAATAAACTTGTTGACTCTTACCCTTTTCAGTTACTATAAATATTAGTATACTTGTACTATATAGTCATGGAGGGCTGGCAGGAATGGGGTTACTTAGAGGACTAAATATTAGTAAGAAAACGACGGAAGATTTGTATTACTTGCAATCACTACAAGTGGTGCAGCAGGACAAATTCTTTTATCACCATCCTTACTTGTCCGTTTCATCAAAAGCTTATGCCTCAAGGTGAACATCTAATGAAGGGCGGTAGGTACTGGAGAGAGAATGGCAGAATATTCGCTCCAGAAGCAGCCTTAAAACATAAGAAAGGAAATTATATATTATATCTTTGATCAAATTTAAGAGCGAGTTACCCAAAAGAAACTCTAAGCTTTTGAACACAGATTTGAAGACCCTTTTTAAGCAACATGGAATACACAAATCACTATAAAGACAGACTCTTTGATAGTGCAAAGATAGTCTTTGAAACCTTTAGAAAGCCATCTTTAACTGGCAATATCAAAAGGGTTTAAAACGATGAGGATTTAATAGGAAAGTTTATAGAAGCCGTTAGTCATATACAAATCCTCAAAGGCGGTAACGCTTTCTTATCAGTTCATTTAATAGACGAAGTGATCAGGTCTTACAATCTTGATACTTGTTTTGACTAACGATGAACTTGTCAAAAAAAAAGCAGCATTTACCAATGAGGAGATGGCTGCTTAATTATTTTTAAGTTGTTTTTAGAACTTGAAATCTACCCCTACACCTAGAGCCGTTCTATCAACTAAATATAAAGCAAAATCATCAGAACCAGCGGCGATAGAAGCAGCGTCAGAAGTCGGCAATGTCAATGCTACTCCAGGTCTAATACTCAAGGAATCATTAACATTGTATGTATAGTAAAGTTCGATAAAACTTCCCAAATCATCACCCTTAACCTCCGCTACGTTTTGGTCGGGAACCTTGAAGAAAGGAAAAGTTTTCCAAGAGGCAGATAATGTTCCGTCACCTAATTCTCTATCAATTGCAAATTGAAAATCTGCAACTGTATCAACTTCAACTCCAGTAAATGAAACATCATTAATGCTTGAAGTTGCGCTTAAAGTTGTTTTATCTCCTGGCTTGAAATATGCACCAAGCGTAGTAGAAGAGTATCCCTGATCTAAAGCGGCAGTTACTCCCAAATCAGTACAAATAGTTGAGACATAAGACTGAGCCAGAGTACATAAACTATCAGATTTTTGATAAATAATGCCTCCACCGTAATTATCAGCGTCGTAGCCTAATGAAAAAGTATATATATCATTACCCTCTTTTGTTAGGAATCCACTTGATGTAGAGGCACTAGTACCAATAATACTTCCAGAAGCATTCCATCCACCATCAAAAGTTCTTGCCGCTGCCAAACCAGCTCCTGTACCTTGGCTTGCATAGAAATTAGAGGCTAAACCATACTGGTTCCCAAAGAAAAATGAATCAGAATAAACTGATGTTGTTGTAGGCATTAAATCATCACTATCTAATTTAGGTCCAATAGCTACATCCCAACTTTCTAAAGGAAACTGATAGTACATTGAAGTAACACTTAATTTATCTGCTCCGTCACCAGAACTATCCAAAGTAAAATCTACGGATGATGAAGAGTTTCCAGTTTCAATACCGACGTATAAATTGTCGTCTCCTGTTAAAGATGTATTGAGATCAATATCGTAAGAATAAGTAGCTGTAACTGCCTCAGTTATTGAAGATCCATCAACGCCACCAACTTGGAAAGAAGCAGATCCACTCATTACAGTTGTTTCTGAGAAAGAACCAGCTTCAAAATTGTTTAATTTAGCATCTAAACCATCTTTACTGCTGTTAGTAACAGCAAGCTCTTCGGCTTTAACAAAATCACTGATAGTAACTTCACTAGCAGAAGAAGAAATAGGAGCAAGTAATCCTAATGCTGCAGGAGCAATTAATATTCTTTGAAATAGTTTCACAAAATAACCTCACACTATATATATTTTGAAATTTAATTATATAAGTAAGTAACAAAAAAATCTCGATTTTTATTACGATTTATCAAAAAACCTAAAAAATTAAAAAGAGATAATTGCACTCATACCAAGCGTATTTGTCTCTGGCCTAAAGGAGAGATAGATGAATCAGCTCATTCAAGAATTCAACATTTGAAGAATCTTCAAGATATTGATAAAGCTAATTGTTGAAGAGCAAATAAACTTGTTGACTCTTACCCTTTTCAGTTGCTATAAATAACAGTACACTTGTACTATAAAGTCATGAAAGGCTGGCAGGAATGGGGTTATCTAGAGGAAGAAATATTAGCAAGAAAACGACGGATGATTTGTATTACTTGTAATCACTTCAGGTACAGCACGACAAGTTCTTATGTCGCCATCCTTACTTGCCCCTTTCATCGAAAGCTTATTCATTAAGGTGATCATCTAATTAAGGGGTGCAGATACTGGAGAGAGAACAGCAGAATATTCGCTCCAGAAGCAACTTGATAACAATATCTAAAGCGATTTAAGAGTATACAGATATGTTACAGATATGTACAGATTACCTTGATAGAATATAAATTAAGACCAATTTAT
>QCLE01000041.1 GCA_003214815.1 Prochlorococcus sp. AG-412-J13
CCTACTAAAAGTATCAGTTGTAAGAAATTATGCAAATTAATTATAGAAAAATCTTATGGGTGTTATTCTCATTGGGCAATGGCTATGAAGTATTGAAGTATTTTTTAAAGGAGCTTTGGCAGAATCATCACGACCCATACCATGCAATTTATGGAATAGTTGGGGTAATAATATTATTGGAAATTTATAACCGATTACTAAAAAAATATCAGTAATAACGGGCGAGATAACCTCCAAAGTTATCCAAAGGTATACAAAACCTCGCCCATTCCTCGCCCGCAGAGATTTTAAGACAAATGAGAAATAAAAAAGCGAGTTGGGAGACTCGCTAGTATGACTTGGATTTGATTGAGTCGGGGCGAAAGGATTCGAACCTGCGACCTAGTGCTCCCAAAGCACGGCATCATCTCATGTGGCTCACTTTAATTATACTCTATAGCTTAATTATGGCAATGAATAAGACTGAATGATACTGCACGTAAGAGAACTGTAAGACACATATTTCCACGGAAGTCCGTGGAAAATTTTGTTAAGATGGTAAAGCACTTAGTCAGCTAATGTCAAAGACTCGTATAACTCCAGATTGGGTAAAGGCATTCAGAAAAGCAATTAAGCAAACCTGTCCTACAGGTTGGTCTGTGATAAATGATCGAGGACGGGTAAGAGTACAAGTTGGAAAAAAAGGTTCGATACAGTCAATTAATCTTCCTTATTCATGGTCAGAGGAAGACTGGATTGATGCTTATAAAAGGATTGAGGTTGCTGCCAATATCTATTTAGAACATCATCAAAATATTGATATTAAAAATGCCTTTAAAATTGCTGCTTCTGCTAGTAGCAAAGTAGAACTTAATTGGGAAGAAGCTATCAAAGAATTTCGCTCCTATAAAACAAGAGTGAAAGATTCCACTTGGAAGAGTAAATACAGACCTGTCTTAGATTTAGCCTTAGAAGCTTTAAATAGAAAAAAAGAACCCATCAATGGTCCTCAGCTATGTGAGATTGCTCTTGATAAATGGGTTAAAGGAACATCACAACGGCGTCATATGCGTTTAGCTCTTTATAGCTTATTGAAATATTGTGTACATCGCCTTAATTTCCCATCTCTATGGCTACCACCAGCCATGAGTGATGATGAAATTGTCACAACAACCAAAAGAATTGGATACCCTTTAACAGATTCTCAAATCATCCGATTAATTAATGAATTACCTGACAATGACATTGGGAAGCGTTGGAAATTTGGTATCCAGTTAATGGCAGTTTTTGGCTTACGTCCAGAAGATTTAAGAGAGGTCTACACCAAGAAAAATGGAGAGGAGATATGGACGGATTACAGGAAATCAAAAGGAGGCCGTAAAGGGGAGGTGACACAACCGAGAAAACTGATGCCAATCTGGGTGGTAGATACCGATGGAACTCCAGTGGAATGGAACTACACCTTAAAAAATAGGGTTGCGGCAGGAGAATCTTTACCACCTTTAGGAAAATCAGGTCGAGCAGGAGGGGCGATTGGTACTTATTTAAAAAGACAAAAGATTTGGCAGACATTAAAATTAGAAGCCAATCAAGAAAGAGAAGTCTTAACACCTTATAGTTTTCGTCATCGTTTTGCGTATTACGGACATAACCGACCACTAGAAGATGGAACCTATCGTTCTCCAAAGAAAATTGCAGAAGCAATGGGGCATGAATATGAAACACATCTCTTAAGTTATGCAAGGTTTGATTCAAAAGATCTTGAGAAATCGTTTGACCAAGTCCCGACACAAGTTAGATTTGATCCAATGATTTGACGATAATAAATTTCATATGATGATATGAAATTTATTACTATGAAACTGATTTTATGTTTGAAAATAGTTACTATTTCATCAGAATTGTTGAGAAAAGGTTGATTACTTTTATAGTTAAGTTCATAAGATTCTTTAGAAAATAGGGTTAATGTCTGTATCTGAAGAAAATGCAAAGTTTTCTATAATAGTAGAAGAATCAGTAGTAGAAGAACCAGTAGTAGAAGAACCGGTTGCAGAGGAATTAGTAGCAGAGGAACCAGTAGCAGAAGAACCAGTTGCAGAAGAACCAGTTGTAGAAGAACCAGTTGCAGAAGAACCAGTTGTAGAAGAACCGGTTGCAGGAATTGGAACTGTATTAGTAGGAAAAACTTTAACGATCGCAGAAGATAAAGCCGATCCTGACGGAACTGGAGCTCTTTCCTATAAATGGCAATCATCAACCGATGGAAACAGTTGGACTCAAATAAAAAATATTGTTAACTTTACTTCCTTTGAAAAAGGAGAGAATAAAGTTTCCGAACCATATCAGAGAGTATATTTTGACAGCTCTTCATTAAATTTGGTAGAGGGAAACTATGGAGAGGAATTTAGTTTACCTCTGATGTATACAACATCAGATAATCAAAATGCACTTAATGGAATTGAATTTAATATTCATTATGACTCTAGTAAAATTGAACCTTATGGTGATAATAATGGTGTCTCTGCATTAGTGGATTCATATGTTGATCCAAAAATTGTTGATGACATTGATGACTTTGATGATGATACAGCCACTGATAAATATATAAAAATAACGTATGTAGATTTAACAACAGAACCAAATTTCCCAGGGGAGACCTTGCCTACGACATTAGCAACACTAAAATTCAAGATCTTAAAAGATTCAGAATCAACATCAATTAGATTACCCTCTCGAGGACAAGCTCCTGGTTATTCTTTTAAAAGAACAGACTTAGAAATAGGAAGTATAAGAATAGTAAATAGCTCTACCTTTACTCTGATGCCTTCTGATGAAGGTAAGAAAGTTAGAGCAATAATTTCTTATATAGACGATCAAGGGTTTGAGGAAGATGTAACTACCTCTATAGTTGATATTCCTTATTTTAATGAAGGAAATGCAGAATTTTCTATAGATAGTACTTCCTTATTAGGAAAAGATTTAATCATCTCAGAAGACAAAGCCGACCCTGATGGAACTGGCGAATTAACTTATCAATGGCAAATCTCTTCAGATAATGAAACTTGGAGTGATATATCAACTGAATCAACTTATGAAATCAAAGATGATGATGATGGGAAAAATATCAGAAGCATTATTAGTTATACAGATGAAGAAGGTTTTGAGGAAGAAGTAACTACCTCCATATTTAATATTTTTTTAGATGATGGAGATGCAGAATTTTCTATTAAAGGCCTAACAAAACCTGGAGACCGACTAGAAATTTCAAAAACTAAGAATGACCCTGATGGCATGGGATACTATTCTTCTGTTTGGGAGATCTCTAATGATGGGAATACTTGGACAAAATTATCAAAAACTCAATCTCAAAACAAACTAACAAAAAACAAAGGAGCTTTTGCTGCATTAAAGGATGACGGCTCAGTTGTTACCTGGGGAGCTGCAGGAGCAGGAGGTGGGGGTAGTATTGGCCATATTGGATATAGCCAATATAACGATGAAGATCTCATACAAGAATTAAGTGGAAATGTTGTTGAGATATTTTCAAATTCATTCGCCTTTGCTGCATTAAAAGAAGATGGCTCAGTTGTTACCTGGGGAGCATTTGGTCTTGATCTTAATGGAGACTCTAATCGTTACAGCAGTTTTAATGATACAAGTGCAGTTGCTGATGACTTGGCAAGTGGGGTAAAAACAATTTATTCCACCTCAGGAGCTTTTGCTGCATTAAAGGATGACGGCTCAGTTGTTACCTGGGGAGCTGCAGGAGCAGGAGGTGGGGGTAGTATTGGCCATATTGGATATAGCCAATATAACGATGAAGATCTCATACAAGAATTAAGTGGAAATGTTGTTGAGATATTTTCAAATTCATTCGCCTTTGCTGCATTAAAAGAAGATGGCTCAGTTGTTACCTGGGGAGCATTTGGTCTTGATCTTAATGGAGACTCTAATCGTTACAGCAGTTTTAATGATACAAGCTCAGTTGCTGATGACTTGGCAAGTGGGGTAACTAAGATTTCCCCAAATAATGTTACTGAAAATTCAGATTATATTATTGAACCTGAAGATGAAGGTAAATATATTCGCAACATAATCAGCTATACAGACCGACAAAGCTTTGATGAGGAAATAATTACATCATCATTACAAATTCCATATGTAAATGATGGAGTTTCAGAATTTTCTATTAGTG
>QCLE01000042.1 GCA_003214815.1 Prochlorococcus sp. AG-412-J13
TTTATTTTAACTTCCAGTTTTAATACATTTCTAATTATTTATATCACTATATTCCTAATACTTTACTTAAATATTATACAAACAAATCATTGATATGACTTAATAAAATTGCTATATTATTGATCAACAAATTTTAATCTCATGGCTGAACCTGTTTCGGATAATGAAGGAAAGATAATAGAAGGAACCTATTTATCCGACACCTTGGTGGGAGGTTTTGGTGATGACACCATCAAAGGCCTGGAAGGAAATGACACCATTGATGGGCAGGCTGGTTCTGATGTTATCTACGGTGGAGAAGGAAATGACACCATTGAAGGAAACTTTGGAAATGATGAGATCTATGGAGACAGCGGTAATGATACGATCACGGATGATTCCGGATCCAACATCCTTGACGGTGGTTCCGGTGATGACAATCTGACATCAAGATCTTTGTCTGGAGATCATACCCTTAAAGGAGGTTATGGAAGTGATACTCTGACTGCAACAGGTAAGAAAGTCACTCTTGAGGGAGGAGATGAGAATGACAATATTTATGCCTATGGCTATATAGATAAAGAAGGTTCCAGAAGTTATCTGGAAGAAGGAGAGGCAACGATCACCGGCGGTGGTGGAAATGATTATATTCGTGTCGAATATTATGAAACTGTCAATGCAGAGGGAGGCGAAGGTGATGATAGTTTTATTCTAAGAGACATAAAAGGAGAAGTTAAAGTTAATGCCGGCAATGGTAATGATAATTTTGGTTATAATTGGGAACGAGGGCTAAGCTCAATAGAAGGGGATGTCGAAGTTGACTTAGGGGATGGTGATGACTCTCTCTGGTCATCCAGTACAAAAGGCAACCTTGTCGTAAAAGGAGAGCAGGGAAAGGATAATATCAATGCCTACAATGGTTTAAAAGTAGAGATAGAAGGAGGAACAGATGATGATACAGTTTCTTTGAGTAATTTTGTGACCGGTACAATATCAGGAGGTACAGGAGATGACCAACTAACTGCTGCTTTTAATACTGATGTATGGTCGCTTAGTCGAGCAAGAGATAAAAATCAAAATAATATTTATGATGAAACTCAGGTGTATGTCCTCGATGGAGGAGAGGGTGATGACACCTTAAAAATCAGAGGTGAGTATAGTCGCTTAGAATATGGAGGGAACGAAGCCACCCTCAAGGGAGGAGAAGGCGACGATATAATTGAAATCACTGATAATAATGCCGGCACAACATCTGGAACAGAAGGTAATAAATATGGAATCGTCAAGGCTGTCATTGACGGAGGAGAAGGTAAGGATAAGATCACAGTTTCCGGTGGTCTTGATATCTCGATTACAACAGGAGCTGATTCTGATACCGTCGCCTTAACGGCACATCAATTCCGGACCTTAAAGGAAGGCCCAAGGATAGTAAAGAATGATGATGGCAGCAGTAATATTGTCGATGCCAAGCCAATTTACATCACTGATTTTACAACAGGCGAATCAGGAGATGTCCTTGATTACGGCGATTTATTACGTAACGGGACACTTGAATATGACGGATCCAATCCATTTGCAACAGGCTTTATCCAACTTGAGCAGTCAGATGATGACACCTTGATCCGTTTTGATCAGGATGGCAGTGCAGGAGACGAGAAATCAGGAATTATTGTCGCTGTGCTGGAAAATGTAACGGCAAGTGAGCTGATCGCCGAAAACTTTAATCCCAATTTTCCTCCTGACGGGTCAAAGGCAGAAAGCAAAACAATAGAAGGAACCTATTTATCCGACACCTTGGTGGGAGGTTTTGGTGATGACACCATCAAAGGCCTGGAAGGAAATGACACCATTGATGGGCAGGCTGGTTCTGATGTTATCTACGGTGGAGAAGGAAATGACACCATTGAAGGAAACTTTGGAAATGATGAGATCTATGGAGACAGCGGTAATGATACGATCACGGATGATTCCGGATCCAACATCCTTGACGGTGGTTCCGGTGATGACAATCTGACATCAAGATCTTTGTCTGGAGATCATACCCTTAAAGGAGGTTATGGAAGTGATACTCTGACTGCAACAGGTAAGAAAGTCACTCTTGAGGGAGGAGATGAGAATGACAATATTTATGCCTATGGCTATATAGATAAAGAAGGTTCCAGAAGTTATCTGGAAGAAGGAGAGGCAACGATCACCGGCGGTGGTGGAAATGATTATATTCGTGTCGAATATTATGAAACTGTCAATGCAGAGGGAGGCGAAGGTGATGATAGTTTTATTCTAAGAGACATAAAAGGAGAAGTTAAAGTTAATGCCGGCAATGGTAATGATAATTTTGGTTATAATTGGGAACGAGGGCTAAGCTCAATAGAAGGGGATGTCGAAGTTGACTTAGGGGATGGTGATGACTCTCTCTGGTCATCCAGTACAAAAGGCAACCTTGTCGTAAAAGGAGAGCAGGGAAAGGATAATATCAATGCCTACAATGGTTTAAAAGTAGAGATAGAAGGAGGAACAGATGATGATACAGTTTCTTTGAGTAATTTTGTGACCGGTACAATATCAGGAGGTACAGGAGATGACCAACTAACTGCTGCTTTTAATACTGATGTATGGTCGCTTAGTCGAGCAAGAGATAAAAATCAAAATAATATTTATGATGAAACTCAGGTGTATGTCCTCGATGGAGGAGAGGGTGATGACACCTTAAAAATCAGAGGTGAGTATAGTCGCTTAGAATATGGAGGGAACGAAGCCACCCTCAAGGGAGGAGAAGGCGACGATATAATTGAAATCACTGATAATAATGCCGGCACAACATCTGGAACAGAAGGTAATAAATATGGAATCGTCAAGGCTGTCATTGACGGAGGAGAAGGTAAGGATAAGATCACAGTTTCCGGTGGTCTTGATATCTCGATTACAACAGGAGCTGATTCTGATACCGTCGCCTTAACGGCACATCAATTCCGGACCTTAAAGGAAGGCCCAAGGATAGTAAAGAATGATGATGGCAGCAGTAATATTGTCGATGCCAAGCCAATTTACATCACTGATTTTACAACAGGCGAATCAGGAGATGTCCTTGATTACGGCGATTTATTACGTAACGGGACACTTGAATATGACGGATCCAATCCATTTGCAACAGGCTTTATCCAACTTGAGCAGTCAGATGATGACACCTTGATCCGTTTTGATCAGGATGGCAGTGCAGGAGACGAGAAATCAGGAATTATTGTCGCTGTGCTGGAAAATGTAACGGCAAGTGAGCTGATCGCCGAAAACTTTAATCCTAATTTCCCTCCCCAAGGAAAAGATACCGTCGCTCCGTTGATTCAAGGCTTATCGGGGGAAGCAGGCGATACCTCCAGCAGTATTGCCATTGATGAAAACGTAACTTCTATTGGTACTTTTACTGCAGATGAAAATGTCATCTGGTCTATCAATGGTGGTGTTGATAAAGATAAGTTTCTAATAAATAAAGCAACAGGAGCTTTATCTTTTAATGCTGCTCCTGATTATGAAAATCCAACAGATTCTGATGCTGATAATTCCTACAGCGTTACTGTGAGGGCAACCGATGATGCAAGTAATACCGCAGATCAAGAGGTCACCATTTCTGTTACTGATATCGATGAAATTCCACCAGAAATTACTGGACTCTCTGGAGAAGCAGGCGATACCTCCAGCAGTATTGCCATTGATGAAAACGTAACTTCTATTGGTACGTTTACAGCAGATGAAACTGTCAGCTGGTCTATCACCGGAGGGGCAGATCAAGATAAGTTTCAAATAAATAAATCAACAGGTGCTTTATCTTTTAAAGCTGCTCCTGATTATGAAAATCCATCAGATACATATAACTTTAATATTTATCTAACAGAAATCTCAGCAACAGATGAAGCGGATAATGTATCTAAACAGTCAGTTTCAGTGAGAATTTTAGATGTCGATGAAATTTCACCGGAAATTACT
>QCLE01000043.1 GCA_003214815.1 Prochlorococcus sp. AG-412-J13
GATTACCTAATAAACCGTTCAAAATATTTAGCTGTTCTTTACTACCAAATGCTATTAATACCTGACCTGGTTGAAGTATGAAATCACCTCCAGGATTGGTCACCAACTTCTCGTTTTGCTTAATGGCTAATATTTTTGCACCACTCTTTTTGCCTATTCCAAGTTCCGAAAGTGATCTTTTCTCTGCAGTTTCAAAAAGACTAATATCATTACTTAATTCAAATTCTTCAATTTCACATTCACTTCCTGCAAGCAGATCAAGGAAGTCGATAGCTATTGGTCTTAACGCCATTGATGCCATTGCTCTTCCAGCAGCTATATAAGGGCTTACAACTATACTTGCTCCAGCTAATCTCAATTTACTCGCAGCCTCTTCAGTTCCAGCTCTTGCAATTACTCTTATAGAACTTCTGATTCCTTTAGCGCTTAAAACCACATATAAATTTGCAGCATCGTTTGGTAAGGTAACGACCAAACTTTTGCACTTTTCTAATCCTGCCAGTTTTAAAGTCTCGTCAAGAGTTGCATCAGCACAAAGCACTTCTAAACCATTTTCTTCAGCAATCTTTTTTCTATCTTCATCACTTTCAACGACAATAATAGGAATGTTTTGCGTTTTAATTTGGTTAGATATTTCCTGACCTACTCTCCCATATCCGCACAAAATTACATGATTTTCCATTTTTCTAAGAATTCTTTTGAAACGTAATTCGTTTACCCTTTGAAAATAGCCAGATTCGAATAATCTAACAGCTTTCTGAAAGGTAAATTGAATAAAAATTAATCCGCCAACGATTACTAAGACAGTTACAAACCTGCCTTCAGGACTTAAAGGTTGAACTTCTCCATAACCAATAGTGGTTATTGTGATCAGAACCATCCATAAGCAATCAGTCCATTCCCATCCCTCTGTTATTCGATAGCCAATTGCACCTAAAAAAAACAGAAAAAATAAAGAATAAATAAGACCAAACCAAGGCCTTAAATAGTCTTTAATAAAATAGAACTCAAATAATCTAAGCTTCATATCCCTTATTATCGTTAACTATTTAAAAATTTCAAAAAAATTTTCTATTATGTTCCTAAAACTATTTATTTGTTTAAGTGAAATATATATTAAGCAGGATAATAATATTTATTTTCGTAGCTTTTTGCATTAAACAAATGATTACAGTTTCATCTCTTATTTAGCTATTTACTAAAAAATCCAATCAAGGTTTTACTTTCACTGATTCAATTAAAAAATCAGAAGCTGCCTTTAACCAATCAGCGACTGTAAGACGTAGGTCAGGTTGAGAATATACAAGCGCGACAATAATTCCAACTAAGATTATCTTTACCATGGCATTTCAATTATTCTTATGAATTAAAGCACAACTATTTAGTAAAAAGAACCTCAAATTTATAAAAAACAGATTAATTAAAATTTCTCTAATTGATTAAACAAGTATTCAACTCTTCTGAGATTAACACCTAAATCTGATTGACCTAATCTTGCTGCAGATCTCATTTGGATTATCCCTTTAGATCTGTCTACATAACTACTTACATCAAGCTTTAAAATTTCAAGGTCGTCAGGAAATCTAAAAATCAAACTTCTACAAACACCTCTCCAATAATTCCTTCCACTTTCAATAACTTCTGTTCGAGGTAACCCTTCTGCTAGAGAAACAAGTTGAATGAACTTTTGATCAACATTTATTAGTTTCTTTTCAATTAAGACACTATTTAGTGGATTAGTTATTGGAGCAAGACCTTGTATGGAGGAAACCATATTTTTAATAATGATGTTTATGTTCTAAACGATTTCATACACAAAGTGAGAGAAAAAAGTAAAAATTTTACCCATAAATGTGTTCTCTTTATAAAGATTACTTATTTTGTAATCAAAAATCTAAAATTTGAGATTTTTTATTGTTTTTTTTGATAGAGATGGTTGCCTAGCTTGTTTAATATTTAGTTTCCTAACCCATAAAAAAACTCCTACAATCAAAAATATTTCAACAATAACTCCATCCTTTAATAGATTCATTTTTTATCCCCTGTTTTCTTTTGTGCCTTCTATGTATGGCATAAGAATATTTAATAACCATTTTTTAAATGAACTTAAAAGTTTCATAATCTATTTACTTTCCTTTTCTCCACAAACTCCTCCCTTTGATGAGATCCTCTATATTTGGCCAAGCTGCTATTAATTCTTTAAGTGCCTTTCTATTAGGAGTATAGAAAACACATGACAATGCACTCATTACATAAAGTATGAACCATAACTTACTTTCTGAAAAAGCTAAAAACAAAGAGAAAAGAAAGCTTCCAATAAAGAAAAAGAAAAATAATCTATTTACAATCTCTAATGGAGTTCTTTTGAATCTGTAAAATTTATTTTTTTTACTATCTTGTAAAGTATCTTTATGCAATTTACTTTCGTATGAATTAATTATTTCTTCTTCTAGAACTTTTTCATACTCTAAATTATTAATTGGATCACTATTATCTTTTTTATTTTTCATTCGTATCCCTAAAGTATAAATATGGTAACTAATTTAAGGTATTTTAAAAAGTATCAAATTTTATCTGTTAACTGGAGCTATACGAACAGATCATGGTTTTGAAAATACTTCAAGATTGTTTTATTTATAAAAGAAAAATTAGTCAAAATATTCTTTTTAATTTTCCCAAATCTTTCGGTCATTTAAAAAAATCACTTCTATAAACTTCATAGCATTAATTAAATTGGGAGGCAATATCTAAATCTAGAGTTAAAATAGTTTAGAGATTTAAATAATAATCTATATGCAAAGGTATTTAATTTCCTACGAATTTACAGATGGCGAGGATCAAGAAGAAGGGGCAGAAATGCTAATTAATTGGTATGAATCAGGTGGTCCCCAAAACAGACCTGAAAACTATGAGGTTCATTCTTGGATTTTTATGGTTCAAAATGGGATTGGACATTCTGTAGTAAGTGCAGATTCTCTTGAGACAATTTGGAAGCAATGGCATCCCTGGAGAAGGTTAATGGATATAAGTATTCAGCCGTGTATGGATCTTGATGAGACAGTCGGATTATTTAAAAAACAAAAAATGAATACACGGATAGTCTAAAAGTATTTCTAACTTCTAAATAAAAATTTCTTTTTAGTAGCACCTAATACTACACACATATTTCACTGCGTTAAAAAGGGAAAGATTTATTTTCCACTATGAATGATTCTTATCACATTTACTTCAAAGGAGAAATTCTTTTCAAGAATTTAAGTAAAGATGAATTCGAATTTGTTTGGGGAAAACTTTATACATCCTATATAAATGCTTTAAATAAAGAACTCACATACGAATTAATTAGCGAAAAAAATACTAAAGAGCCTACCTTTAACCTTGAGCCCTCTTATTAAAAAAAAAGATCTAAACTTATGAATAAAACAAGAAAAGTTGTTTCTCTTTTATTTTGAGATACTCTTTTTCCTCTTTAGTTATATCCAAACCTATTTTATTAGCCTCGATTTCCACATTTGAACTAAAAGTTTCGCAGTTCTGCTCTCTTTTAAAAAGGGCAGCAATACCAATTTCTGTTATGAACCAAATAAAGTGATCAGTTTCTCCAATTGGCTCCTCTTCTAAAGAGTCGATAATCAAATCACTTGTTGAATCCATTTAATTTATTAGTTTAAGGCTTTTAATTGCCCCCATTGCAATACCTTACTGCCTCAAAACTAGTACCACCATCTTCAATAATCTCGTCAACACATTTATTGAAAAGTTTAGACTCTTGTTTTATTGAACAGAATCCAAAAGCAATCGCAGCCAAAGATATTGCAGATAAGAAACTAGAGCCAAGTTGTATAAAACCATAGGC
>QCLE01000044.1 GCA_003214815.1 Prochlorococcus sp. AG-412-J13
CCTTTAATTGACCCTATTGCCCCTATTGCCACTCCTATGTACGGAGTAGGAATTGGAGATGGAGTTCTTGCAGTTGAGACAACTTAGTTATTTAGTAATTTAATTATATTAAGAATTTATATTCAAAAATAGATAATATTTAGTAGGAGAATAAGTTTTCACTAATGGAACCACTCCCTGTTAAGAAATTTGTTGAAAGAAATGCAAGAAGGCATACCATCGCAGTATGGGAATTTACTCTTGCATGTAATTTAAAATGTAGACATTGTGGTTCCTCTGCTGGGAAAAAGAGAAGAGATGAATTAAGTACAAATCAAGCATTAGATGTAGTTAAAAAATTAAGAGATTTTGATGTTAAAGAAGTTAATTTAATCGGAGGTGAAGCCACATTAAGACCGGATTGGACGGTAATTGGGAAAGCCATAAGCGATGCAGGTATGGCATTAGCATTTCAAACAGGGGGTTTTCACATAACTCCTGAAATTATAAAAAGAATGGAAGAGATAGGAACAAAAGGAGTTGGCGTATCAATCGATGGTGTCGGTGATATACATGATAATCAAAGGGGAATTAAGGGTAGTTATCAAAGTGCCATACGAACTCTAGATTATCTTTCCGAAAGCAATATCCCCTCATTAGCTTGTAACACTCAGTTAAACAAGCTTTCATACACTACTCTCCTAGAGTTATTAGATAAAGTTTCTAAGACAAGGATTAAGAGTTGGCAAATAGCACAAACACTTCCAATGGGTATAGGAACAAAAGCCACTGACCTCCATTTTCAGCCAAGTGATTTTTCTGTTTTACATGAATTAACTGCCATATTTTCCGTTGAAGCATGGAGAAAAGGAATATTAGGTATTGCAGCAAATCCACTAGGGTACTTTGGACCTTATGAAAGATTAATTAGATCAGGTCCACATAATATTAATTCTTTTTATCAAGGATGTCCTGCTGCAAAGGGAGTAATTGGTATTGAAGCTAATGGAATAATAAAAGGATGTCCTTCTCTACCAACAAATCCATTTGGTTTAGGTAAATCAAATCAATCAGGATTTGAGAACTTAGAAAAAATATTTCAGATAGGTGATAATCCATATCAAAATAAAATTAATGGGTTTTGTTCTGACTGTCCATTTTCTAAAAATTGTTGGTCTGGTTGCAGCTGGTCTTCTACTACAACAATGGGTAAAAAAGGAGATAATCCATATTGCATGTTTCGAGCTATTGTTAACACTGGTAGAAGAAAATATGAACAACTTATACAAAAACATGAGGGTGATCTTGGTCCCTTTGAGTACGGAATAAATAAATTACAACGTTATGATGGCAAGACAAATGGTATTAATATTGAAAATGTTTATATTCCTGAAGGAATGGAAAATACAGTTCAAGTTTTTAGAGAGAAAAGGCTAGATGTTATTTCGTCAGTTATGGAAATATTTAATAATTTCAGAAAAAAAAACTTCACCAAAGATGTAAATCCTTTGGGCATGCTTAAATTTATGGAAATCAATTGTCTTCCTTATAATTATTTGAGCGAAATAGGAGCCTCAAAAAATTTTATAGATAAAAATAATAATCAATGATGGAAGTTTTTCTATACCCTTAGATATCTGTCAAAAAAGATTTGTTACTGCTTTTGCAGGTGATGCTCTTACTTCTAAGGCAATCTCAAATAGTGCGACAACAACAAATTTATATTATTAACTTTAAATTTGTTTTTTGATTTTTTTGGATTATTCTCTTAAAATTAAAGATATTTTTTTGAAACTTGAACTAAGTACCGAATAGTTAAAGTTATAAACTTAATGTAAGAAATGCATAAAACCAATTTTGGGCAATATACTAAATAATAATGAGTTTTTGTAAAATCCTTAATTTTATTTTAAAAGGATAAACAAACCTTAAATAAATCGAAGATAAATTCTTTAATTATGTTATTTAAGTTGCTATTTATTAATGAACCTTCTAAATTGTTTTAGGTATTTTACAACTTTCAAGTAATGTAACTTTAAATTTATAGATTTATAATGTTGTCATTGTATCTATTTTATAAAAAAATACGATAACCCAAACATTATTTTATAACAAGTGTCTTGAAAACTGAAGATATTAAATAAATAAATCTTTTTAATAGTATAATATTAAAACTAGTGAATTATTATTTGAAAATAAAATCTTGATTCTATTATGTCAGTTATCAAGTCAGCTAACCTATTATATAAATTTGCACTAATAGCAATAGCTTCACAATGTTTGCCCGCCAATACTGATCTTTTGTCCAATAATATTGAGTTATCTCCAATTATTACAGTTAAAGAAAAGGAAAAACAAAAGAAAGAACCTCCAGCCCCTGGTCTTAGTTTTGGAGCCCCCTCGGCATATGGAGCAGGTGGCGGTAGTGTTTTCGTAGGGTTATCATATGGTGCTGATGGTCAAGATGGTCTTTTTACTTTTTACAACAAAGATAATAAAAAAGTTGCCGATGGATCAATGAATTTTGGTTTTGGAATAGGTGACCCTAACCAATTAGCTGCAGAAGTTTCTGTTGGGATAATAAGTATGACATGTCAAAAAGGGAGTAGTTGCTTTGGTGCTGATGGCACTATGGGAGTAAAGTTACATAAAAAGTTTGAGGATCAATTTGTTGATGGTTTAGGAATAGGTTATTCAGACTTGGTACGATGGGGAGAGGCTAGCGATTTTGCATCAATATATGGTGTTGCAAGTAAAGATTTTAAAATTAACAATAAAGATGGATTACTAAGTTTAGGAATAGGTACTGGTAGCTTTAGATCAAAATCTGATATAGATTCCAATAAAAATAATCCTAATCTTTTTGGAGGAGTTGGAATTAAACTTTCTCCAAGGCTTTCAATTGCATCAAGTTGGAACGGGAGCACCTTAGGCGCAGGATTCGGCATAAGTCCGTTCTATTTTCCTCTCTCTGTCTCAGCAGGTGTTACAGACATAACTGATGTTAATGGAAAAGGTTATCAGTATTCCATCAACATTGGTTATTCCTATAATTTCTAAAATACTTATAGATCCATAACCTGCAAACCTCACTTATGTTATGAACCTCCTTCAAAAAGAAAAATTTTTTTATAAGTCGCTTATATTCTCTACTTTAGGTTTCCTATTGTTGATACCTATAGAAACATTTGCAGGAAAAGCATTAGTTCCAGGTGGTAAAAACTCACCTTCATCTAGCTCAAATGATACAACTGCTCCTGATGCTCCAAAATCATTAGAAAATACATCTGATTCAAATGACTCAACTCCAACTTTTACTGGTACTGCAGAAGCCAATTCTAAAGTCACCTTAAATTTTTATAGTGGGTCCACTTTAACTAGCTCTGCTAAAACAACTGCCAATAAGAAAGGAGTTTTTACAGTAACATCCTCCACACTTGAAGATGGTCAGTATTCAGTTAAAGCAACTTCTACAGATTCTGCTGGTAATGTCTCCTCTAAATCTTCCTCTCTTTCCATAACTGTTGATACAACTGCTCCTGATGCTCCGATCTCTTTATCTACATCCTCTTCTACTACAAATAATTCAACTCCAACAATTACTGGTAATGCAGAAGCAAGTTCTAAAGTAACCTTGTTCATTGACTCTTCTTTATTAGGTACCACAACTGCTAGTACCAAAGGGGCTTTCTCCTTTACTCCTTCCTCTGCTATAGAAGACGGTAATTATTCTATAAAAGCTACTGCGACAGATTCCGCAGGCAATATATCTTCAAAATCCTCTTCTATTTCAATCACTATTGATACAACAGCTCCAAATG
>QCLE01000045.1 GCA_003214815.1 Prochlorococcus sp. AG-412-J13
AGCTGACGGTTCTGTTGTTGCAATTGGGGCTTTTTACAATTTTGCTAATGGGAACCAAAGTGGTCATGTCCGCATCTATCAAAACAACAACGGAACTTGGGAGAAAATAGGTGATGATATTGATGGAGAAGCAGCTGGTGATCAGTCAGGCAACTCAGTTAGTCTTTCAGTCGATGGATCAGTCGTTGCCATTGGTGCACATGGTCATGATTTTGGGAGGGGTCATGTCCGCATCTATCAAAACAATAAGGGTACTTGGCAACAAATAGGTGATGATATTGATGGAGAAGCTGCAGGTGATTTCTCAGGTTCTTCAGTAAGTTTGTCATCCGACGGATCAGTTGTTGCGATTGGAGCATATCTTAATGATGGAGATGGAGAGAGGAGTGGTCATGTAAGAATTTATAGAAATAATGACGGTACTTGGGAGAAAGTGGGCGATGATATTGAGGGAGAAGCTATAGGTGATCAATCAGGATCAGTTAGCCTTTCAGCTGACGGTTCCGTTGTTGCTATTGGTGCTCCTAATAATGATGGAAATGGAGAAGAGAGTGGTCATGTGCGTATCTATCAGGATGTCAATGGAACATGGACACAATTAGGTAGTGATATTAATGGAAAACTTAATGGTGATCTATCAGGGTATTCAGTAAGTCTTTCAGCGGATGGAACCATAGTTGCGATTGGAGAAGGGAAAGAATTAAGTCCTAATGAGTTGGATCATGAGTTGGATCTTCGTGATTATAAAGTTCGCATTTTTGAGACAGGTGTCTCTAATGGACTATTAATAAATAGTCCTTTGGGTTTTTATGTAGGAGAGAGAAGTACAATATCAATTAAAGAAAATAGTAGGGATTTATATGTATTAAATGCCAATAAAAAAGTTACATGGTCTATTAATGATGGGATTGATAAAGATAAATTTATTATTAATGCGTCTACTGGAGATTTAAGTTTTAGGTTGGCTCCTGATTACGAGGATCCAACTGATAGTGGAAATGATAATAGCTACGTCGTTACTCTTCAAGCAACGGATATGGCCAATAATACTGCCGATCATACGATTACATTTACCGTTGATGATGTTGACGAGATTCCTCCATTGATCACTGGTCCATCTGGAGATGCAGGTAATTCGTTAACTGCCAAATTAATAAATGAAAACAGTACGAATGTTCATACCTTTATTGCTAATGAAACTGTCGCCTGGTCAATTACTGGTGGTGTTGATAAAGATAAGTTTATTATTAATTCTTCTACCGGAGATTTAAGTTTTAGGTCCGCTCCTGACTACGAAAATCCAACTGATAATGGAAAGGATCATTCCTACGTCGTTACTGTTCGCGCAACTGATCAAGCAGAGAACACTTCTGATCAAGAGTTGACTATAACTATTGAGGATATTGATGATACGCCTCCTTCTATTGAGGGCCCATCTGGTAAATCAGGAGATTTAACAAGCACTATATCAATTTTAGAAAATAATACAGTTGTCTATACCTTTAATGCTAATGAAAAAGTTACTTGGTCATTAAATGGAGGTGCCGATTCTTCCAAGTTTATTATTGACTCTAATAGCGGCGAACTAAACTTCATTCCTGTCTCTACACCTGATTATGAAAATCCTGGCGATAGTGATGAGAATAATTCTTACGTCATAACTGTTCAGGCAAGAGATACATCAAGCAACACATCTGATCAAAAAGTGACTATCACTGTTAATGATGTTGAAGAGATTGGACAAGTCTGGAAGAAAATTGGTAATGATATTGATGGAGAAGAAGCAGGGGATTTATTTGGAAACACTGTAAGTCTTTCATCTGATGGATCAGTCGTTGCTGTTGGTGCTCCCTATAATGACTCGATTGGAAATAATAGCGGTCATGTACGGATTTATGAAAATAATTCTGGTAGTTGGGAGAGAGTAGGTGATGATATTCATGGAGAATGGGGTGATTATTTAGGTAGTTCAGTTAGTATTTCATCTGATGGTTCAGTTGTTGCTATTGGTGCTACAGGCGGTTACTACGGGGATGGTGGTAGTGTGCGTATTTATAAAAACGTTAATGGTACTTGGGAAAAAGTAGGAGATGATATTGATGGAGTTAAAGAATGGGATGGGTTAGGGAACTCAGTAAGTCTCTCCGCTGACGGCTCTATTGTTGCGATTGGTGCTACCGAAGGAGATGTAAATGGATCCAATAGTGGTCTTGTTAGTGTCTACAGAAATCTCAATAATAAATGGAAAAAAATAGGCGAAGATATTACTGGAGAAAATGTATCTGATTACTTAGGTTTCTCAGTAAGCCTTTCTGCTGATGGTTCAGTTATTGCTATTGGTGCTTATCCCGATTGGGATAATGATTTGGGTTATGTTCGTATCTATAAAAATGTCAATGAATCATGGGAGAAGGTAGGAAATGATATTGATGGAGTTAATAAATGGGATTTCAAAGAATCAGGATGGTCTGTCAGTCTTTCCAATGATGGATCAATCGTTGCAATTGGTGCTACAGGAAGCAGCCTTGTTCGCATCTATCAAAATGTCAATGAAAATTGGGAACAGGTAGGAGAGGATATTTTTGGGGAAGCCATAATTAATGGGGATTCAAAATCTTTGGAAGGAGGAATCGAAAAGGCCGGGTTTTCAGTTAGTCTTTCCGATGATGGATCAATCGTTGCAATTGGAGATATTGAAAATGATGGTAAAGGGGAAGATATTTTTAGCAATACGGGGGGACAAACAGCGGGAGATAGTGGTCATGTACGCGTTTATCAAAATCTCAATGGAACCTGGACACAATTAGGTAGTGATATTGATGGGAAACTTGATGGTGATTGGTTGGGGTATTCAGTTAGTCTTTCCGCTGATGGAACCATGGTTGCGATTGGTGCTCCTACAAGAGGCTTCTATGGGACAGACAACATTGCAGATTCTGGTTATGTCAGCGTCTATCAAATTGATTTAGATAAAACAGCACCCTCTATCCTCGGTCCATCTGGAGATGCGGGTGATTCAACAAGCAGCAAATTAATCAATGAAAACAGCTCTGCTATTCATACCTTTAGTGCTAATGAAACTGTCTCCTGGTCGATTACTGGTGGTGTTGATAAAGATAAGTTTATTATTAATTCTTCAACTGGAGAATTAAGTTTTAGGTCCGCTCCTGACTACGAAAATCCAACTGATAATGGAAACGATAATAGCTACGTCGTTACTGTTCAGGCAACGGATACATCAAATAATATTTCTGAACATACATTAAGTATCTCTATAAATGATATTAATGAACTTCCTCTAGATGGAATCTGGTATCAAATAGGAAGTGACATTAATGGGATAACTACTGGAGATCAATCAGGATATTCAGTCAGTCTTTCCGCGGATGGAAGCATAGTTGCTATTGGTTCATATGCTAATGACTCAAATGGATCTGATAGTGGTCATGTACGAATTTATAAAAATGATAATGGAATATGGGAAAAAATAGGTAATGATATTGATGGAGAAGCGGAAGGAGACACCTCAGGTTCTTCTGTCAGTCTGTCATCTGATGGATCAACTGTTGCTATTGGTGCTCCGGCTAACAATGACAATGGAGAAGATAGTGGTCATGTACGTATCTATCAAAATCTCAATGGTAATTGGATTAAATTAGGCGACGATATTGACGGAAAAGCTGAAGGCGATCTATCAGGATTTTCAGTAACTCTCTCAAATGATGGTTCTATTGTTGCCATTGGTGCTCCGGCTAACGAT
>QCLE01000046.1 GCA_003214815.1 Prochlorococcus sp. AG-412-J13
AGCTTCTCCTGCTAACTTTTCATCTGCAGGCTTATTACTTAACCCTTTAACAGAATCATAATAGTAATGATCTAAATACTCTTTCCCATTGCTGTCGATATATTTAAGATCAAATCTCAATGAATCGGTTTTATTCCATCCCCCAAGCCATGCCTCACTTACGTTAGTTGAATCTCCTCTATAGTCATTTCCGTTTTGCAGACCGGTTCCATCGATTCGTATATATTCATTAGATTCTTTATTAAAGGCAAATGTGATTATATCGATAAATCCTTTGGATCCATCTTCATTACCACCTACATCTAAATGATAATTTTCCTCCTGTGTAAATAAATTAAAGTTGAAGTAATCGTATTCGTCTTCAGCACCCTTGATGAACTCAGCACTCTTGATTAAATCATAATTTTCTTTCTTAGATACTTCAGGTTCTGGCTCAGGTTCTGATTCATTCGCAGGATTAATGGTAAGGCTGACATCATCAAAATGAAATTTAGTAGAACTTCCCATTACCCGGTCTAAATCTATCCCAGCAGTAACCTCAATATCGAAATATTTAATGTTTGAGAAATTTTCCTCTAAAATAGTTTCATCCAATTCATCAATCATCCTTGAATTAAGATATGATTCAAAATCGCTCCTATCAACTAATGAAGCTGAATAAATCTCATATTCATAGCCTTCATCATTAATTAACTTATACACTCCTGCGTCTTCTTCTCTAAGGCTGCCAATATCGGACAGATCAAACTTAATATCATCGACGTGGGAAACTCTGATTGTTGTAGTTTCATGGGGACCACTCGAATAAGCTTCTACTTGTTCAGACCACCAGATTAGATTTGAAGATGTATCTGATGTGATATCTTTAAATTCCCAATCTCCCTGATATAAAACAGAAAGATCACTATTATTAGATGTTGAATTATCACCCCCATGTGTTGTTTGGTAGTTTTTGAAATCAAGTTTTACTTCTGTATTGTTTAAATTAAGAGTAAAATCATCAAAATGAAATTTAGTAGAACTTCCCATTACCCGGTCTAAATCTATCCCAGCAGTCACCTCAATATCGAAATATTTAATGTTTGAGAAATTTTCCTCTAAGATATTTTCATCCAATTCATCAATCATCCTTGAATTAAGATATGATTCAAAATCGCTCCTATCAACTAATGAAGCTGAATAAATCTCATATTCATAGCCTTCATCATTAATTAACTTATACACTCCTGCGTCTTCTTCTCTAAGGCTGCCAATATCGGACAGATCAAACTTAATATCATCGACGTGGGAAACTCTGATTGTTGTAGTTTCATGGGGACCACTCGAATAAGCTTCTACTTGTTCAGACCACCAGATTAGATTTGAAGATGTATCTGATGTGATATCTTTAAATTCCCAATCTCCCTGATATAAAACAGAAAGATCACTATTATTAGATGTTGAATTATCACCCCCATGTGTTGTTTGGTAGTTTTTGAAATCAAGTTTAAATTCAGCTTCATATTTATTTATTGAAGCTTCATTTTGAGAATTTTCTTCCACAGGATTATTTACACTATCTTCTTCCTCAGATTGTTCAGAAACATTTTCTATCGTTGTTAAGTTACTATTATTTTCTTCATTAATTGGTTTTACAACCTCTTCTTCTTTCTTCAGATCTTCAAAGAAAACAAGGTCAGCTTCTCCTGCTAACTTTTCATCTGCAGGTTTATTACTTAACCCTTTAACAGAGTCATAATAGTAATGATCTAAATACTCTGTTCCATCGCTGTCAATATATTTAAGATCAAATCTCAATGAATCGGTTTTATTCCATCCCCCAAGATGTACATAACTTACGATAGTTGAATCTCCTCTATAGTCATTTCCGTTTTGCAGACCGGCTCCATCGATTCGTATATATTCATTAGATTCTTTATTAAAGGCAAATGTGAATATATTGATAAATCCTTTGGATCCATCTTTATTACCACCGACATCTAAATGATGATTTTCCTCCTGTGTAAATAAATTAAACTTGAAGTAAGCGTATTCGTATGCAGAACCCTCGATGAACTCAGCACTCTTGATTAAATCATAATTTTCTTTTTCTTCCTCTTCTTCTTTCTCAATCAGAACAGACTTAAAAGAATCAATATCGTAGGAGGAATTTACTTTCCAAGAACCATCTGTTGGTCTTGAATAATAAGAAAAGCTTTCATGAGTATTGCCTTCAACATCTTCATAGACTGATTTAATCTCAAAATCATTGCTCCAATTGAAAGTCTTAAATGGCCAACTTATAGAAGCTAATAATTCCCCTTCAGAATTAAAAAGATCATCTCCTTCCTTACTTGCAACTTCAACCCATTCCTCATCAATCTTTTGTTTAACTGTTACAGACTTTACCCCTTTTGGATTCTCTAACTCAGGGTCGAATTTTATATAGTCATACATTGAAGCCCAGTAATGAAGTTGATTAACGACTCTTATTTGCTTCGTAACTTGCTCCAACTCCTCATCTGAATTATCAAGGGTTTCATTAAGACCATTATCAAATTCAGGTATAAGCTGCTGCTCTGAAATTTCAAGCATTCTAGGCACGAACCCCCACCATCCATTACCCCTATAATTGTCTGTTCCTAATAGAGAAACAATTGCATTACCAGGTTCTGCTTTAATGTGAGTTCCGTTATAAATTTTTGTTCCACTATCATCAAAGCCAGTCTGAAGGACTTTTTTTATTGTCTCTCCAGTCTTATTATTGAAAATATCAAAAGCTACTCCTACAATAGCCTGATCAAGTTCTCCATCATCGTAATAAACACCAGTTATAAATTCATTCTCACTTAAATTTAAAACTGATGAGTCTCCATATTGGTCATCCCAATCCCATTTTGAAGAAAAATTCTCAGGCGGTTTGAGAGAAGTACGATCAGCCCAGTGGTCATAATATGTACCACCTTTCTCAACGAACTTCCAGTCATCAGATCCAGATAATTTAAATTTTAAAAAACCTAGCGCTCCGCCTCCAGATATATCACCTTGGATTTCTACAATTTTTGAAAGATTATTATTTTCTTTAGACATGTCTTTCTTTTAACTCTATGTATTATTCCACACCTAATAAAATTCTAAGAATATATATCTATGAATAGAAATAAATTATTTACTTTATTACTTTGTTAACTGGAGCACTAGAAATCTTTATTCCATCTCTTCTTAAATTTTCTAAAAAATAGAAATCAAAATGAGTAGGTTCACCCCTCTAATTTAGATCTGCTTTTAATATTAAAAAGCATAGTAAGCAGTAAGTGATTCATTTGAAGAAACTTTATTTATATAGGGTAATAAAGAGAAAAAAGTAATATTTAAACCACGCTTTTATTAAGCTGTAATTGTTATCAAGTCATCTTCAACAGCTTCAGCACAAAACATATTTAAATATTTTCTTGCATATCTTTCACATTCTTTACGAGAATTACTCTATGTAATTTTACCAGAGGAGCAAAAGCTAAAAGAAATATAAAGGAAAGAAAAATTGTTGAAAGAATCCTTTTCATGATTATGAATTATTTAATTAATAATTTTTTTAGCAAAATATTTATCAGATAACATGACGGTGCAAGTAGTAAGAGTTTCATTTATTTTTAGGCAATAGTATCTACAGTA
>QCLE01000047.1 GCA_003214815.1 Prochlorococcus sp. AG-412-J13
TCGAAAATGGGCTTCACAAAATTATTCAATTCTAAAAAAAAGACTAACGGAACAAAAAGTAGCGGGTGTTATAAAAAATTAGTAAGCGTTTCATTTAAGGATTAAAGTCTCTACATTTTGATCTTTCGTTTTCATAATCTTTGATAGCAGTATCCCATTCTGATAAATCTGCTTCTTTTCCAGAAATATAAAATTCCCTTTGTTTCGAATAGTTTGCTGATTCAATCCGACTATTGAATGAAGCATTGCAAAATACTATACTTCCAAATTTTTCATAGTTCGTATAATCTCTTTTTGCAGCAAATTCTGCATTTGCCCGTTTCTTTTCTAATTCCTTATATTTCAAATCCTCGATACTAGGTTTTGAAAAAAGTAAGGATGTTTTCTTCTGAACATTTAGATATGCAATAAGGCAAACACCAATAAGAACAACAGCAAATACTCTAATTAACCAAGTGTTAGTTTTATCCATCTAATAAAGCGGTACAAAATCACCAAGTAATAAATACTAATTGTTTCTATTGAACTTATTGTGTTTTTTATTATTGAGTCCGTTTCTTTTCTCAGCCTCATTAACCCTTATCTCTCTTCCCATCCATTCAACATCTTGAAGATCATCAATAGCTTTTTTTTCAGAATTATGATCATTTAAATCTACAAAAGCAATACCTCTTTTTCTTCCTGTTTCTCTATCAAGAGGTAAATAACATTTCTTTACTACTCCATAATTACTAAAAAGTTGTTCAAGATCTTCAACCTCAGTTTCCCAAGATAAATTCCCAATAAAAATAGTCATTCCTTTAAATTTTTTGTGAAGGTATAAATAGTTGCTTTGGACTAGTGAAATTATCTCCAATCAAATGCTTCCATTATTCTTACTCTAACTCTTTATTCGCTATGTAACGAGTAGAAAAACTTACATATATATTACAAACCCATTGCTCTTCTTAGCTTTGTAGCTTCATCTAAACCTTCCATAACTGTAAACGTGGAATTTTCAGTTGCTTCTTTTCTTAGCTTTGAAAGCTCTTTATATTCTTCAGATTCATAAGCTTCAACTGCTGACCTCATTGATGGGAATTCACAAATAACGGCTAAATTGGCATCCTCAGTCCTTTCCTTCCCTTGAGGCTCTGTATCTTTTGCAAAGACTTGGCCACCAACCTCTTTCAGCCATGGACCAACTTTATTTACATATTCATCAAATAAGTCCTGATTAATTATTTTCGCCGTTGAAATCCAGTAACCTTTAGCCCCTTTTTTATCCATTTATTTATATTAGTATTTCAATTAGATTACATCATCTCGTATTGATCTAATTTAGTTTTTAACTTTGCTGCTTTATGGATTAATCCAACTGCCTCTTTTCTTCCAGTAGCTTGTTGAGCCTTGCGCATTAAGTCAGCATATTTTTTGTTTAGTTTTTTCATTAGTTTACTTTTTTAGTTTTATATACACAGGCTTAATAAGTGATTGTCATTCTTTGCATTTGCTCTATGGGATAGATCAACACAATTTGTTTATCAGAAAGTATTTGACTCTTGCAGGTGGGATTCTTTTTCAGAAATTCTTTAGCTGGTCAATATTGCTTAGTCTTATCTCTACCTGAGATTTATTAAGGATAACACAAGAACAAAAATAGATCTTTGAAAGATGCTTAACTCTCTAGATACCTGCAAATAAATTCAAAGTTTTCATAGTCCATAGTTATTGTCTTAAACCTATCTGTTTCTATTTTTCTATTCCCAAAATTCTGCAATTCTACTTTAATAGTAGGGTGTTTGATTGAGTAAGAAGGAGTAAAACCAATGCGTTTTGCGCGTTTATGCATATCTTTTTTAGTCGAGGATCACAGCCACAAAACAGAATGGTTGGTCTATTAGTATTACCAATTGAAGCATCAGCAATTCTTTGTTCTAAATCGGATGCGATATTTTTGAGAACTTTCATTCAATTTTTGTTTACTTTGGGGGGCATAATTAATAACCAATATTATTTCTCGGGTTAGTTATGTAAATTATTAGATTTAGAAAGTAATTATTAGGCAAGTTTAATGGTTTCAAAAGTAGCAATGCCATTCCCTGAATTACGTCAAATCCTTTTTCTTCCATAAATAAAAGAAGGGGCTCATACATACATTGTAAATAGAATGTCAATTATTAAATTGGTCAAAAGGTGTTGAATCAAAAACTAAGTATTTTCTTTAAATTATAAAAATCTAGTATTAAGTAAATAATTTATAGTAAATGGAAATAATTTTAAAAAGAGAAACTTCATTAGGTTTAGAATCCTTTGAAGAGCTAGGTTTCAATTCCGAAGAAGAACTTGAATTAGAAATTTCTAAACTTACTAAATTTAGACCTGAATTTGATACTAATTTGGAATAAGTTGATAGCGGCTTAAAAAGTAAAGTTTTAATTATATATTCTCTATTTTTTATTTATTGGTTTTGATTTAATTCTTCCAAGTCACTTACTCAATACCAATTAAAAAAGTCAGCCTGTATCCCTACTAGCTGACTTCCATGACAATGTAAGTTTTTAAAAACTATACGAACGTAGTTGTTGTTGTGATGCTTAAAACAATTGCAACAAAGAATATGTAAGGAACCACCTTAAGGGGTACATATCCTTGTCTTTTAGATATAAAATCCATTTATACAAATCCTGGAATAATTTGTCCTGTTGTTAGATATGCGCCAATAAGTGCAATAAAGCCAATCATCGCAAATCTACCGTTAAGCTTCTCAGCTACGATTTTTTCCTTCTCAACTGTTTTTGTTTCGTTCATTTGTTTGGTTGGTTGTTTAGCTAAGACGCTTCCTAATGCAATCTTGAAACAAATCTAATGATTAAAAAATATAAGTGTGAGTATAATTACTTACTCTCATACCCTCTATAAGCTGAACTTATTAAATAAAATCTACCTAAAAAGAGGATTTAGCCTTCTAATTTTAGATCGACTGTCAATAGTATTTAATATAGCGATGCAAGTAGTAAGCGTTT
>QCLE01000048.1 GCA_003214815.1 Prochlorococcus sp. AG-412-J13
TGTTGATGATACAAATCCAACTATTAAGGGACTCTCAGGAGAAGCAGGTGTCACATCCAGCAGTATTGCCATAGATGAAAACGTAACTTCTATTGGTACTTTTACAGCAGATGAAACTGTCAGCTGGTCTATAAATGGAGGAGTAGATAAAGATCTATTTGGAATTGATGAATCAACAGGAGCCTTATCTTTTAATGCTGCTCCTGATTATGAGAATCCAACCGATTCTGATGCCAATAACACTTACATAGTTTCTGTAAATGCAACTGACAAAGTGGGTAATTCCTCCAGTCAAACAGTGACAGTTTCTGTTGCGGATGTTGATGATGTAACTCCTATTATTACAGGACTTTCCGGAGAAGCAGGTGATACCACCAGCAGCATTTCCATTAATGAAAACGCAACTTCTATTGGTACTTTTACAGCAGATGAAACTGTCAGCTGGTCTATCAATGGAGGGGTAGATAAAGATCTATTTGGAATTGATGAATCAACAGGAGCTTTATCTTTTGTATCTGCTCCTGATTATGAAAATCCAACAGATTCTGATGCTGATAATTCTTACAGCTTCACTGTGAGGGCAACTGATGATGCAAGTAATAGCTCAGACCAAGACGTAACCATCTCTGTTACTGATATCGATGAAATTCCACCAGAAATTACTGGACTCTCCGGAGAAGCAGGTGATACCACCAGCATCATTGCCATTGATGAAAACGTAACTTCTATTGGTACTTTTACGGCAGATGAAACCGTCAGCTGGTCTATCAATGGAGGAGTCGATAAAGATAAGTTTTTAATAAATAAATCAACTGGTGCTTTATCTTTTAACGCTGCTCCTGATTATGAAAATCCAACAGATTCTGATGCTGATAATTCTTACAGCGTAACTGTGCGGGCAACCGATGCTGCAAGTAACACCTCAGACCAAGACGTCACCATAGATGTTACCGATATTGATGAAATTCCACCAGAAATTACTGGACTCTCAGGAGAAGCAGGTGATGCCACCAGCAGCATTTCCATCAATGAAAACGTAACTTCTATTGGAATTTTTACAGCAGATGAAACTGTCAGCTGGGCTATCACTGGAGGGGTCGATAAAGATAAGTTTCTAATAAATAAATCAATGGGTGCTTTATCTTTTAATGCTGCTCCTGATTATGAAAATCCAAATGACACATACAATTTCAATTTTTATCTAACAGAAATCTCAGCAACAGATGAAGCAGGTAATGTATCTAAACAGTCAGTTTCAGTGAGAATTCTAGATGTTGATGAAATCTCACCGGAAATTACTGGACTCTCCGGAGAAGCCGGTGATACCTCCAGTAGTGTTGCCATTGATGAAAACGTAACTTCTATTGGTACTTTTACTGGAAATGAAACAGTTAGTTGGTCTATAAATGGAGGGGCAGATAAAGATCTATTTGGAATTGATGAAACAACAGGAGCCTTATCTTTTGTATCTGCTTCTGATTATGAGAATCCAACCGATTCTGATGCCAATAACACTTACATAGTTTCTGTAAATGCAACTGACAAAGCGGGTAATTCTTCCAGTCAAATAGTGACAGTTTCTATTTCTGATGTTGATGACAAAGCAATTATCACTGGAGATCTTAGTGGTTCTACATATATTGATTACACAATTACTGGATCACTTAAGGCAACTGATGCAGAGGGTTTAACCGATGGTACTTATTTTACCGTCAGCGGTGATGCAAACAATGGAACAGCGACTATTACTCCAGCTACAGGCTCATGGTCTTATACTCCAAAAGCAAACTATAAAGGTTCTGATTCGTTTGAAGTTACTGTCACTGATGATAAAGGGGGAACGACTACTCAAGATATTTCCTTAACAATTAAAGAAGGTAGTCAGAATGTAGTTGATAAAAAATACTTTCTGATCGACGAGAATGTCATTGGAGATCAAGTATTTTACGAAGGAGATACCGTTGTCTTCGAGTTAGAAGCAACACGCTATCAATATGGCTTTGGCGAATATTATCTTCCTGGAGAAAGAGTTACCCTTATGCGTAATGCATTCTCATCTCTCACGAAATTTGACCTTCTAGATTCTCCAGATAATATTTTTGGTCCTACAACAATAGGAAGTGATGGCTTTGCTAGCTGGGAGTATACATTTATCGATGATGGAATAAAAGAAGGGTTAGAAGATATGGCAATTTCCATGATGTCACTTCCTGCTATATCATTCAACCTTGTCATAGATGACCCGCAAGCTGTTGATGATATTAAGGAAAACTCTGCACCAACAGCGATAGAGCTTTCCAGTTCCAGTTTTAATGAAAACATCACTGCTGGATTTGCCGTTGCAACATTATCAACAGTTGATACAGATAAAGATGATACCCATACCTATAGCTTTGTTGCAGGAGAAGGTGATTCTGATAATCTTTCTTTTGCCATAGTTGGAGATCAACTAAAGATTTTCACTTCTCCTGACTATGATGAACAATCATCATATAGCATACGCATTAAAAGTACAGATACCTCCGGTTTAAGTCATCAGCAGGTATTTAAATTAAAAGTTAATAACAAAAATGATAATTCTCCACCCACAGATTTAGTCTTCACCACTTCCACTATTAGAGATAATATTAAAGCCAATAGCGTTATTGCCACTCTTTCTGCAGAAGATCCAGATCAGGAAGATACACATACTTTTGCATTTGTCAGTGGTAATGGTGACATTGATAATAGTCTTTTTAGGATTAGAGATAATGAACTGATCATTAATTCCATACCGGATCAATCTTCATATAATATCCGCTTGAAGGTTTCTGATGATAAGGGGCTTTCATATGAAGAATCCCTGATGATCAGAGTCATGGAAACAGATGATAAGGGAGATAAAAATTATGAAATTAAGGTTACTGGAGATGATGGATCTGATAAAACAATCGATGATGATAAAGATAAAGATACAG
>QCLE01000049.1 GCA_003214815.1 Prochlorococcus sp. AG-412-J13
TGGAGCTAGTTGTGGTTCTTCTTCTAAATCGGTGACAAATATACTACCTTCCCCAGATAAAAATTCATTTCCTGCTACATCTGTTGCTTTTAATTCCACAACATAAGCATTATCTTGATCACTATCAGTTGGATTTTCATAGTCAGGAGCTGATTTAAAACTTATAACTCCATCACTGGTGATAGTAAGCAGATCAGAATCAGTTCCAATAATCTCCCATGTATATTCTTCATCCGCTGAAGCAGTTCCAACTACAAGATTATTTTCTTCAAAATAAAAACTACTATTTTCAGTATCTTCTCTGACGTAATCACCTTCGGGAGTAAATATTATTCCAGGGTTTTGGTCTTCATCATCGGTATCTTCTATATGATCTAGAATTACTTCTGTTTCGTTCTGAAGGGAGTGGTTATTGTGTTCTCTATCTAAAACATCTGGATAAATTACTAAGTCTGGTAGTTCTGGTTCTGGTAGATCTAATTCTGGCATTACAAATCCTGGACTTAAATCTACTCCTTCTGGTAGTTCTAGTTCTGGTATTTCTTGTTCTGGGATTACAAATCCTGGACTTAAATCTACTCCTTCTGGTAGTTCTGGTTCTGGGATTACAAATCCTGGACTTAAATCTACTCCTTCTGGTAGTTCTAGTTCTGGTATTTCTTGTTCTGGGATTACAAATCCTGGACTTAAATCTACTCCTTCTGGTAGTTCTGGTTCTGGGATTACAAATCCTGGACTTAAATCTACTCCTTCTGGTAGATCTAATTCTGGTTCTGTTACCTCATCTTCTATCGTATCTGGAGTGGTTTCATGACCTGGATCACCTGGATTAGATCCTTCATCAGATTCCAAGTCACTATTTTCTAGTATTCCATAACCTCCAGCTTCAGTACTTAGGTTAGAATTATATTTATCAATATATGAGGTAATATCAGGAAAATCATTCGGATCTGATATGAACTTCTCAGCACTAGAATGCCCATCAGTCATATTTTTAAAATATTTACCATCTGCACTATTTGAATCGACGATTAGGGGACTTCCTGACAATTCAGGACCTGACCACTTGAAGTCATCTGAGTTGGCATCAAGTGATTTAGACGCTAATTCGTTACCTCTACTATAATTATCTCCAGCAAGCACCTCACGGACATATTGAACTTCTCCTAGCATCAAGTCATCTGTTACCAATTCCAAAAGATTGTCCCACTTCTCCTCTTGATATTTCATCGTAGGCGTATCAAGATATCGCCAGGATTGTCCCCATACTGTTAAAAAAGCTTCTCCCCAATTTTGGATGAAAAATTCATGTTCTTCTGGATATTCTTCTCTCGTTAGTTTTAAATATCGTTCATTCCACCATAGCCATAGAAGCATAGCTGTCTTATTGGAATTAGAGCCACCAGAATTGGGATCATGAGTGTTATATCCCCAGGCAAGAGAGTGACTATATTGGACTGTCTCCTCAAACAACATCCCATAGCCTTGATCACCACTGTCAAAATCTTGATTAGTGGTAACTTTAAAATCAGGGTTATACCCAGGCTGGGTTGTTAAATTATTTCTCGCTATATAATCATCATCGTAATGGGTGATAACGCCACCTTTTGGTGCTCCATTTAGATAAAGTCCACTATAGGTGATATCTTCACCCCATCCATTTTCTGTTTCCCCAAAGTGGGGTGACAACAGAATTTCTGTACCGGACATCGATGCATTCGATTCAGGTGGTCTTTTCCAGTTTTCAGTATCAAGTAATATTGTTGAACGGCTGATCCCCTGAATGAAGTCACTGGAGTTTTGCCCCGTAAGGCCAGGGAGATCAAATTCTAGGATCTGACTTTTATCATTTAATGTTGCTACGAGATAGTAATTTTCTCCATGGCCAGGTGCATTCTTCTTGCTTCCATTCCACATATGGCCAGCTTCATGTATCGCTAATCCAAGATCACTTAGAATAGTTTCGGCACTTGTTAGATCAACTCTCCACTGCTTGAGCTGTTCTGAACCAAATGTATTACCTGTATCAGGATTTAGCTCTGTATTAAGAATTGCTTTTCCTGTTGGATAAATCGCATCAAATACATCATGTGCAAAGTTAAGAGCTATTTCATAGTCTGTATCACTAAATTTTGATTGAGATTGTCCTTGATTATGACTATGTGATCCTGACGGTTGATTTGAGGAACCAGAAGGACTGTTTGATTTTAATTCATTATTAGACTGAGGATTTTCAGACTCTGGCAAAATAGATTGTTCTGCAGAAGCTGATGAATCTAAAATGGCTGGTTCACTTAAAAGTTGAATTAAATGGAGAGTAGATTCTTTTTGAATATTGTAATCTTGAAGAGTTCGTTCATCTTCTAATTTCTTTCCTGCAAAAATTAAACGCTGCTGATCAGGAGGAATACCTTCTTTATCATTTATTTTAGCTTTAATTGCCTCAATCGTATCTGTTCCTTCTACCTCTAACGTGATTGTTTTACCAGTTAACGTTTTAGTAAATATTTGCATTTTTCTTGCAATAGTTTTCTTATACTAAAGACAGGATAATTTTTTTTGTAGCTTATCCACTTATTGATAAGGATTGAAACTTAAATATAGATTTAAACTTCTACAAACTTGGATAAAAATGAATCATATTTCTTATTGATAGCAAACGACTGTTATCTAAACTTTCATCTTAAATTGTTGTACCTATATTACTCATCGCAGCAATATATTCATGGATCTCATCTGTTGTTCTCGACGCATCAGTAGAAAGTGCTTTATCTGTAAGAGCATCTCCTGCAAAAGCAGCGCCAAATAATTTTCTTATAACCATCAGTCCATCACCAAGAGCAGTAACACTTCCATCTCCATCAACATCTAATACCTTTTCATCCATACCTGCTTGTATAAACTCATGGATTTCATCTGTTGTTCTGGTCGCATCAGTTGAAAGAGCTTTA
>QCLE01000050.1 GCA_003214815.1 Prochlorococcus sp. AG-412-J13
GACCAGAATTAACAAAAAATTATGACTCTAAAAAATCGCTACAAAGAATCAATTAGACCAAAACTTTTAAAGGAACTTGGTCTTAAAAATATTCACCAAGTACCTAAAGTTGTCAAAGTCAATGTTAATAGAGGTCTTGGTGAAGCTGCTTCAAATTCAAAAGCTTTAGAGGCTTCTTTAAATGAAATGGCAACAATAACAGGCCAAAAAGCCCTAGTTACTAGGGCCAAAAAAGCTATCGCGGGTTTTAAAATTCGTGAAGGTATGCCAATTGGTTGTACTGTAACTTTAAGAGGTGACAGGATGTATTCTTTTTTAGAGAGATTTATAAATCTAGCTTTACCAAGAATAAGAGACTTTAGAGGAGTTAATCCAAAAAGTTTTGATGGGAGAGGGAATTACACCGTTGGAGTGAAAGAGCAATTAATTTTTCCTGAAATCTCTTTTGATAAAATAGATTCAATAAGAGGTATGGATATAACTATTGTCACTAGTGCGAGATCAGATCAAGAAGGTAAAGCTCTTTTGAAGGAGTTAGGTATGCCTTTTAGTAAGAATTAAATTAAAACCATGTCAAATCACGATCCTATTTCAGATATGCTTACTCGAATTAGAAATGCGAGTCAAAAAAAGCATACAACCACAACAATACCAAGTTCAAAAATGTCCTTAAGTATTGCAAAAGTACTTAAAAAAGAGGGCTTCATTTCTGATATTAACGAGGAAGGTGAAGGCTATAAATCACAAATAATACTTGGTTTAAAATATAGTGGTAAGAATAAATTTCCTACTATCCGATCAATGCAAAGAGTTAGTAAACCGGGTTTGAGAATTTATAAAAATACTAGAGCTTTACCAAAAGTTCTTGGAGGTCTCGGAGTTGCTATTATATCGACTTCTAAAGGTGTTATGAGTGATCGTGATGCTAGAAAGCAAGGCATCGGGGGCGAAGTCCTCTGCTATGTTTATTAAGGAGGATTAATTATGTCAAGAATTGGAAAAACACCAGTACTGATCCCAGATAAAGTAACGGTTGATTTTGATGGATTAACAGTTACAGTTAAAGGCCCTAAGGGTGAGTTAAAACGTCAGATGCCTGAGGGAGTTAGTTTTGATAAAAAAGATAATACTGTTGTAGTAATTCCAACCACTACAAAAATATTCTCAAGGCAAAGACATGGATTATGTAGAGCCTTAATTGCAAATATGGTTGAAGGGGTTAGTCAAGGTTTTTCAAAAAAACTGGAAATTGTAGGCGTTGGATCGAGAGCACAAGTAAAAGGTAAAAATCTAGTTGTTAGTGCAGGATATAGCCATCCTGTAGAAATGATTCCCCCTGATGGTATAACATACAAAGTTGAGAGTAATACAAACGTTACCGTATCAGGAATTGATAAGGAAATTGTTGGCAATGAAGCAGCAAAAATCAGATCAATTAGACCTCCAGAGCCATATAAAGGTAAAGGAATTAAATACCATGACGAGCTAATTCTCAGAAAAGCTGGTAAATCTGGCAAAAAATAATTTCAATTAAAAAAATGACCAAACTTTCCCGGAAATTACAAACCCAAAAAAGACATAGAAGATTAAGAAGATTCTTAATTGGAAATGCAACTCGTCCAAGATTGTCTGTTTTTCGCTCTAATAACCATATTTATGCCCAGGTTATAGATGATAGCGCTCAAACAACTATTTGCTCTGCTTCAACTGTTGATAAAGAACTAAGAGAAAAATCTGAGAAATTACCTTCTGATTGTAATTCTTCTTCCATTGTTGGACAATTATTAGCAAAGAGAGCGATAAAAAAAGGTATTAAGCAAGTAATTTTTGACCGTGGAGGTAATTTATATCACGGTAGAGTTAAGGCACTTGCTGATGCTGCTCGTGAAGCTGGCTTAGAATTCTAACTTTTAATTTTATTATGACTGACACTCCTGCAAAACAAGAAATTAAATCCAAGAATGATAACGTTCCTGGAGCCATGCCTGGCGAACAAAAAAAGAATAATCGTAATAACGACCGAAAGAGAAATAGAAGAGGCGATTCGAAAAATCTAGAGAGAGATTCTGATTGGCAAGAAAGGGTTGTTCAAATTAGACGCGTATCAAAAACTGTTAAAGGCGGAAAAAAAATGAGTTTTAGAGCAATTGTTGTTGTTGGTAATGAGAAAGGTCAAGTTGGAGTTGGTGTTGGAAAAGCTGGAGATGTGATTGGTGCTGTTAGAAAGGGAGTTTCAGATGGTAAAAAGAATCTTGTTAGGGTTCCCTTAACTCCAAATAATTCAATACCAACTTTATCTAAAGGTCGGGATGGTGCTGCTAATGTACTAATTAGACCAGCTGCCCCAGGTACAGGTGTAATTGCGGGTGGTTCAATAAGAACAGTTTTAGAATTAGCAGGTATAAAAAATGTCTTAGCAAAAAGATTGGGTAGTAAAACACCTTTGAATAATGCAAGAGCTGCTATGGTGGCTCTTTCTCAATTAAGAACACACAAATCTGCATCAAGGGAGAGAGGGATCTCACTTGAACAGCTCTATTCTTGAAAATTATGACTTCAACATTAAATACACTTAAATCAAACTCTGGCTCCAGAAAGAAAAAATTAAGAAAGGGTAGAGGTATTGCGGCCGGTCAGGGTGCTTCATGTGGTTTTGGAATGAGAGGACAAAA
>QCLE01000051.1 GCA_003214815.1 Prochlorococcus sp. AG-412-J13
GACAGTCGATCTAACATAGAGGGATAAAACCCTCTTTTTTTATGGAAAAGTTATTTATCATTTGCACTTTTGATTGCTCTTTTCAATATTATGAAGAGACTGTTGAACAATGGGTCAAAGAACAAGGAGATGGAATCGTAATAGATTATGACTTAGTAAAAATTAATGATCACAAGTCTCATTCCTTTTACACAATTTCAAGTCTAGAAGAGTTTGCAAAGATGTTAGATACAGAATGGGCTAGGGAATGGGATAAAGCTAATAACTGCAAAGATATAGTTTATAAACTTGAGCTGGTTTAATGACTAATAAATGGAATGATAAATCTTGGCAAAGAGATTTCTTGAACATGAAGTCACATTCACCTTCAGATGCAAAACTCCTGATGGGAGGTGTAAAAGGATTGAAAGATGCTTGGCGTTTAGGTGTCCTACATGTTGAATACGAAAGACTAAAGAGAAAACAAATGCAACAAGATCAATAGTTTTAGCGTTCGTAAAAGATCCTGATGGATATAAGATATAGCTAATAGATACAGACTAATGAAGGCATTAGAAGAAAATACTATCGAACAAATAATAACTCTTCTTAATTATTTGGAGCACACAGATCTATTAAAAAATAAAGATATTCTTAGGTGTTTAGATGTAATAGCCAGAGAGTATGGAGGGAAGGTAGTGGATGAGAATTAACATATAAATTGATTTAGATTCCATCTAAAGTAATTCCTTAAGCAGAAGTATTCATTTCAAGATCCTTAACTCAATTTGAAATGCAATGTTCTAGAAAAGATTTGTAGATTTATTAATCAAATGAATACTTATTTAGTAACTGCAACTTTTAAAAATGTTGCTCTCATGGGCGCAGCTTACGATCTTTTTTTAAAGGTTATTGAAGATGGAACTTTGAATGATGAGTTTGAAGGATTCAAAGTTTTGGGTAGGTATCATGCCTCATATTCAAATAATGTTTATATTATTGTCCAAGCTTCAGCAGGCATAAAAATGACAGAACACTTTGCTCCTTGGAAAGTTAAGTTTGATATAGATTTTGATATCAAGCCAGTTATGACTGACGATGAAAAAGTTGCTGAGCATAAACTTGTTGGTTCATTAATGGCGGCAGAACAGAAAATGGGATTCACAGGTTAATTATTGATTAAAGATTTAAACTGTAAATATATTTTTTGTGTTGAAAGTGGACTAAAGATTAAAATACTACTGATAAATATCGAGTAATTTTATATAAATCCCCAACAATACTAATGTCGCTACACCTAAACCAACAACTGTATTTGGTTGATTATTCCAAAGATTAGTTAAAAATTCCATATAAAAATTATAGAAAAATTAGCTTCTTTTTTGAATAATATTATTTCTTCTAACTTGAATATTTGCTGCAATTTTTTCCGCTAAAGTTGGAAGATTTGGAGCAATTTGGTTATTGAGGTTATATTATTTAAAAGCTAGTTCTTTATAAATCTAAGCTACTGTTTTTATATCATTAACAGCGATTGTATTAGCAGGATTGCTATTTAATGCTTTCATTGAATTAGAACTAACTTCAGTACCTTCTGTTAATTTCTCTTTAACCATGGATTCTACTTTATCCCTGATTTCCAAGTTTTGATCAAGCCAAATAATTGTATTATCCCTTCCTTGTCCAATATTTTCCCCTTCATAACTATACCAAGCACCTCTCCTTATGATGATATTAGTCTCTTCTGCTAAATCTAATAAACATCCTGTTGTACTAATACCTTTTCCGAAGAGAATATCAAACTCTGCAATTCTAAATGGTGGTGCAACTTTGTTTTTTGCTACTTTCACTTTTGCTCTTATCCCATATTCTTCAGTACCTCTTTTAAGAGTTTGAATTCTTCTAATATCAAGTCTCACTGAAGCATAAAACTTTAATGCATTACCTCCTGTGGTTGTTTCTGGATTGCCGTATGTAACGCCAATCTTTAGGCGTAATTGATTCAGAAATATTACCGTACATCCAGATTTGCCAATATTTCCTGTTATTTTCCTCATTGCTTGGCTCATTAGCCTTGCTTGGCTTCCAATTACGTGATCTCCCATTTCTCCTTCTATCTCGGCTCTTGGGGTTAGTGCTGCGACCGAGTCAACAACTACAAGATCTACTGCACTCGATCTTATAAGTTGGTCAACTATTTCTAGAGCCATTTCACCAGTATCTGGCTGTGAAACTAACAAATTCTCAACATCAACTCCCAAAGAGGCTGCATAAACCGGATCGAGTGCATGCTCAGCATCTACAAATGCAGCTACTCCTCCATTTTTTTGGACTTCCGCAATCGCGTGAAGCGTTAATGTAGTTTTTCCTGAACTTTCTGGTCCGTAAACTTCTACTACTCTTCCTTTTGGATAGCCTCCTCCTAATGCTAAATCTAAGGTGAGCGCTCCAGTAGATATTGTCTCTACTTTCATTCTTGAGGCGTCACCAAGTCTCATTATTGATCCTCGTCCAAAATTTCTTTCTATTTGACCTAAGACGAGACTCAGTGCCTTGTCTTTTTCTTTTGATTCAGTTCTTTTCTTTTCTTCAAGGCTCATTGTTTGATTTATCGGTTAAAGTTCTTGTAATTATTCTAAATTTGGAAATTTTTATTTAAACCAAACTTCATAAATACAAACTATAGTAC
>QCLE01000052.1 GCA_003214815.1 Prochlorococcus sp. AG-412-J13
TAAATCACCTTCTAAAGTATTTATTTGAGAATCAGATGTAATTGTGTAATTAATTAATTCCTCAGCAAAAGAGAATTCAGCTAATAGAAATAAAAGAGATGTAAGAAGTAAGATTTTCATCTAATTCCAAGCCTTTTGTGCATTTTGAATAATCCATTGTGCGAGAATCTTATCCTCTCCAACCTTTAATTTATGTTTATAACCTTTCATATAACCAATACCCTCATTGGCTATTTCTGCTATTGAATCCACATCTGCTATTCCTCTTTTTTCAAGATCGGAAAGTTTTAATGATTTAGATCCTTTAAGAACAACTAATCCACCTCTTACATGACAGCCTGCACAAACATTTTTAAAAATTGTTCCTCCATCTCTAATATCGGAGGCCATTAGATATCTATTTTGCAAAGAGGTTTGAAAAATAATTATTAAAATTATTACTGGAATTACAAATAGAAATTTAGATATTTTCATTTGATCTAATTGAACTAAGAATAATTTAACTTGTAATTACATCTTAACGACACCTCAAGCTTACCCCCTCAACGACTTAGTGCCCTAGTTAAAGTAAGATGTTGGAAGTTACGTGATTTATCGATAAAAAGCTAAAAGTATATATTACATTAATCTTTAAAAAGAATACTTTAATTTAATGCATAAAAAAACTAAATGAAATTCACTTCTTTTTATTCTCGAAGAGAACTCTTGAAGCTTGCTTTATATGCAACCTCATCTAGCTTGCTTTTCTCTAAATTAAATGTAAATGCAAAAAATAATAATATTTTGAAAGACAAAAAAATAGTTGTTGTTGGAGCTGGAATATCAGGTCTATCTGCTGCAAAAAAACTAACTCATTATGGAGCAAAGGTTAAGGTTCTTGAAGCAAATAATTATATCGGAGGTAGGATTAAAACAGATTGGTCTTTTGGAAATGATGCACCTTTTGAAGTTGGAGCAGGATGGATTCATGGTCCTTCTTCCAATAATCCGACCAAAAAATTAGCCGATAAATTAGGTTGCAAATATTTCGTCACAAAAGATGATAATGTAACTACTTTTGATGAAGATGGGAGTGAATGGGATGATGAGAGATGGGAAGAAGTTTTAAATATATGGGGAAAAACACTATTAAATGTTGATAAAAAACTAGAATTTAATGATAAGAGGAATCTTAGAAAAGCTATTGAAGATATAAATCCAAAAGCATTGAAATATCCTGGGGTTTTATGGGCACTTTCCGCATATACTGAATTTGATAAAGGAACTTCAATAGAAAAAGTTTCAGCGGTTTATCATGACGATGACAAAGCATTTCCTGGAGCAGATGTCATTATTAAAAATGGCTACTCATTTCTAATTAATAATATTGCTAAAAATTTAGATATAGTTTTAAACACTAAAGTTACGAGCATAAATACTACTTTAGGGAAAGTTATAGAAATTCAAACAGATAAAGAAACTTATAATTGCGATTTTGTTATTTGTAGTGTTCCATTGGGAGTTTTAAAAGCCAAAAGGATTAAGTTTATACCAGAACTACCAGGCAAATTTAAAGAAAGTATGGTGAAAATTGGATTCGGTTCAGTTACTAAAATTGCACATAGATTTGATAAACCTTTTTGGGATACTAAGATTCAATATTTTGGCGTTAATACTAAAGAAAAAGGTAGATGGAATTATTGGTTAAACTACAGAACATTTTCTAAGCAAAATATTTTATTAGGACTCTCTGTTGGTGATTATGCTTTAATTGCTGATAATTTATCCGAGAGAGAGAAAAAAACTGATTCGTTAAGCGTTTTAAGAAATGTTTGGGGCAAAGATATTTCAGAGCCAAATAAATCAATTTCCACAAATTGGTCTAACGATCAAAATTTTTTAGGCGCATATTCCTACACCAAGCCAGGAGCTAAGCCAAAAGATTATGAAAACTTATCAAAGCCTGTTAATAATAAATTATTTTTTTGTGGAGAACACACAGTTTTTGATTACTCAGCAACTACTCATGGAGCATTATTATCAGGTTTAAATGTTGCAGGTAAAATTATTGGAACAGCTGAATAATAATTTTTAAAATTAATATGAAAATTATGATTAAGCCCTTATATATGAAGGTGATTTAAAGAGACAATTAGAGTTTTTCTTTCCAGAAAATTTAAAGAAAATTTTTCCAAAAAATAACTTTCGCCAAAAAAAAAGGAACCTTAATTTAAATTTATGAATGAAACGCTTACTACTTTGTAAGGGCTATCGCTTTACCTACTGCTGTTAATGCTGGAATATCTGATGAATTACATAAAAAAAAGAGATTGAACTCCAGCCTTTAGGAAACAATCTCTCTCTTTTAGTAATAATTAGTAAGTTGTGTAGGACTTGGCTTTTAAAACCAATCTTCCAATCTGGGAATCTATTAATGGATAACCCACCCTCTTTTCTGTAGTTACTTCTTCTTCAGCTTTATTAAAAACTGGTGGTCTCCAATATGATGGAAAGTCTTCTCTTTCTACGCACCAATTTAAAAATCTATTAATTAGTTAAGTGCTTTATCTTTCCCGATAGGTTTTTCTGTGTGCTTCAAAAGTTTCGAGCCTTCGGATGCCCCACAGTGAACCTTCTAGAAAGAAGCTGTTGTTGCTCTAAGTTATTTAAAAGATTATC
>QCLE01000053.1 GCA_003214815.1 Prochlorococcus sp. AG-412-J13
AAGGATCATCAATTTCAAACTTTTCTGCTTTTTTATTATCTTGAACTAAATTTTGTTCATCTAGTGGTTCAATATCTAAAGTTTCAGTTGCATTTTGAATTGGTCTTTTAGAAGCTAAATTAGTAGTTGATTGTTTTTTTTGCGTGAAATCAATATTGTTTTCTTGATCTATTTGATTCACACTATTTTGATTCTCTATCGGATCAAAATAATCATTATCCATGTAAAGCTTTTTTCTGTTATTTATTTCCTCTGAAGAACCCTTTATTTCAACATATTCGAGTTCATCTTCATAATCATCTTCATAATCATCCTCTTCAACAACTTCTTCATATTCCTCGACCAAATTTTTTTGCTGTTCTGATTCCGAACCTGAAAGTAACTGATTCTCAACAGGTACAAGATTTGCTGAGTATCCATTTGCTTCTCTTTCATCCCATGAAGAACCCCCTACTCCAAGTTTCTCAAGTAGTCCACTACTGAGTTGGTTTAATTTCTCTTCAGCACCTTCATAAACAATAATCCTATCAGTACCACTACTGACAATTTCATCACCAGGAATTTCCCAAGTACTTAAAACTCCCTCGCCTAAAAGTGGAACACCAACTGCACCCATGACAAGAGAAATCAAATCCCCAGTCTCGATATCAAAAGAAAAACCAAGAACTCTTCCTAAAAGTTGTCCAGATTCTGTAATCACCTGACAATTAATAACCTTCCCATATCTTTCTGGAGAAAAACCTTCACTCAATGACTCTAGGGAGTCAACTAGTATGACATCTCCAACTTGCTTGATACTTTCTAAGGGCATCCATTTTGGCAACCCTGGTAAAAATCTTGTAAGTGGATTATCTCTTAGTCCCAACGCGACCACCTCTCGTCTGTCGATATCAACAACAACTTCACCAACTACGCCTAAACGCCTCCCAGTATCAGTAGTTATAACTTGTGTCCCCATTAATTCTGACCTTAACCATAAACGTTCGCTAGGAACAGATTGAGGGTTATTCTTATTAGCAGATTTGTTAGACAAACTCATAAATACCTTTTTATCATTCTGACGTATAAATTTAAAAAAGTGTGTTTATGCAGCATTTGGTAACCCAACAACTTGAGTATTAGCACCTCTTGCTTGAGCAACACCAATTGTTCGTTCAGACGCACTTATCATAGGCCTTCTATGACTTACGACTATAAATTGAGCATATGATGACTGATTAGATATTAATTTTGACAATCTTTCAACATTTATACCATCTAAAAAACTATCCACCTCATCTAATGCATAAAAAGGGGAAGGTTTATACTTTTGCAACGCAAATAAAAAACTTAAAGCAGTTAATGATTTTTCACCACCTGACATAGAGGCTAATCTTCTGACATTTTTTCCCTTTGGATGAGCCACTAAAGTTAATCCTGCTTCCAAAGGAGAATTAGGATTTTCAAGCTGAAGGAAACCATCTCCATCAGATAAATTTGCGAAAATTTCTCTAAAGTGTTTATCAACTTCTGTAAATGCTTGCATAAAAGCCTCCTGCCGCATAGTAGATACAGTTTCTATTCTCAGCAATAATTCAGATCTTTCATTAGATAAAATTTCTAATTTTTCTCGTAAACCATTTAATCTCTCAATTAATTCTTCTAATTCATCAAGAGCCAACATATTAACAGGTTCTAAGCTTTGTAGTTTTGCATTTATGATCGAGATTTCTGATTGCAAACATTCAAGACTCTTGCCTTCATATTCTCCAAACTTCGGGGAAGGATTAGGCAGATTTTTTTTATAATTTTCTAATTTTATTTTCTCGCTCCTCATCTCTTCTTTAAGAGAATGCATATCCCTTTCAAGATATTCAAGTTTCAACAGATAGTTATTATGTTCTTGCCTTTTATTGGAAATTGAAGCGTTTAATTCATCTCTTTTCCTTCTCAATAAACCTAAATCCTTCTCTAGAGAATTTTTTTGATTATCGAGCACTAAAAGCTCTTTTTTAAATTTATCTCTTTTTTCTATCCATTCACTATGAGAAATTGCAAGTTCTTTGATAGATTCCTGCAAGTTTTTTTCTTGTATTAAAGTAATTTTTAATTCATTATTGATACGTTCTTTACTTAAAGCAAGTTGATTCTTTTTATCTAGTAATGTATCTCTTTCCTTAATAACTAATTCAAGTTTTTTATCAAGATTATTAAAATCGTTATTAAAAGCTATTAATGATGATTTTTGATTTTTTTCATAATTAGCCTTTTGAATTCTTTGTAATTGATCAAACTTGTCATAATGAGGCTTTAATTCATTTTTTAAATGATCTAACTCGTTAACTAATAAATTATTAGTATTATCAAGTTTATTTAATCTCGATTTATAATCCTCAATTCTTTGCATGACAACCTTAAGCGAATCTTGATTTACTTCAATTTCTTTATTAAATGAGGCACAATCCTCAATTATTTGACTGCGGTTAGAATGTAATTTGCTAAGTCTATTATTTTTTATGATCAAATCACTATTTGATCCTTTTAAAGCTTCTTCTATAACTAATAATCTTTCTTTTATAGGACTAGAATCATCAATATCATTATTAATTCCAAACCTATAAGCCAAAT
>QCLE01000054.1 GCA_003214815.1 Prochlorococcus sp. AG-412-J13
CTCAACCATCCTGTAGTCCATTCAGATTTTAGTTTTGCCCATGAGATCCTTTTAATATCTTTTTTATTTTTGGTAGGAAAAATATCAACCCATCTATCTTCATTTTTACCACCATAAGCTTTAACTTGAAAATGCCTATTACCATTTAAAGTCTTTGGTGCTGTCCAACAAAGAGTAGGAGGCCATTTCATGAGAAATTTTAAATAGTTAAAAAAGCTAAAGGTTGCTTTGCCCAGTCAAAACTAAACCATAATATGCAATCGTACCAAGAATAAGTACAATACCTAGTATTCTAATAATCATGCTTTAATATTTTTAATTCCAAATTATATTAAAGAAATTTTATTTAAAAAAAAATCTTTAAATTTTTATACATTTGAGTTGAAGATTCAAAATTTTCTAATTTCCCCTTTTTTTATTTCTAACTATGGAATGACAAGATTCAGGATGCCATTCATTCTGAATCTTGCCAATTAAATCATAAATAAATGAATCGGGACATCCAGTTTCTTTTTGAAGTTCTGAAAGTTCTTGTTTAATGGATTCATATACACTCGTTATTACCCCAATATTTTCTTCTTGAGAGGGAGCCCATTCTTTTTTATCCATTTTTACGGTTTAAATTATTTTCCACGATATCGTAATAAGTTATATTTCCATAATCAGCATCTGAACAACATAAATCACCATATAGTTCTTCTAACAAATCGTATGCATCTGAATACTTATCAAAACTTTGAGTGGTTAATTCGTCGTCTTTCCCATCAACTCTAATTATTTTGTAGGTCATATTTAATTGGATGCAAAAAGTATTTTTTTTGATTCATTAGATCAACTTGTAAATAAAAAACTTATTTAGGAGAATTAGTTGGGTAAAGCTTCTGAATTTTATTTTTCTGAATTTCTATTTTTCTTCGTTCATATTTTTTTGCCATTATTTTTCTGATAAATAATTGTGGGATAAGCCAAACTAATGCAATAGCTATAGCCATGAAAGCAGGATTTCTCCACGTTAACCTAATAATCTCTTGTATAAATTCTTGATTGAAAAATTCCATACTTGTTGATAATTACCCTTGCTTTCTTTTATAAAATCTTTTAAATATTAAGTTTTATTATAACCTTAAAAAATTTTATAAGGAATTTTATAAATTTTTTTCTTTTTCTAGTTTGTTATCTTTATATTTGGATTTAGATTAATTTTTTATTTTTTAGTTTAGAGATGTCGACTTATCTAATAACAGGATCAAATAGGGGTATTGGATTAGAACTTTGTAGGCAAATTCATAAGAGGGGAGATAATGTAATTGCAACGTGTAGGAAAGCTTCAAAAGAACTTAGAGATTTAGGAGTGAGAATTGAAGAGAATATAGAAATATCTTCTGATGAGTCGATAACAAATTTGTGTGAAAAACTATCTGGAGTTAATTTAGATTGCTTAATTCATAATGCAGGAATTTATGAATTGAATTCTTTTGAAAGCTTAGATAAAAAAAGTATTTTGCGGCAATTTGAAGTCAATGCATTGAGCCCAATATGTATGACTCAATCGCTTAAACATATTTTAAAAAGATCTTCTAAAGTTGCTTTTGTAACAAGTAGAATGGGATCTATTGAAGATAATAGATCTGGAAGTTCTTATGGTTACAGGATGTCTAAAGTCGCCTTGTCCATGGCAGCAAAGTCACTTTCTATAGATTTATCAAGAGAAGATATTTATGTAGCTATTTTGCATCCTGGGTTAGTGAGTACAAGAATGACTGGCTTTACAAGAAATGGAATTAGTCCTGAAGAATCAGCAAATGGCCTTTTAAAACGTATTGATTCTTTAAATAAAAATAACTCGGGTACATTTTGGCATGCCAACGGAGAAGTTTTGCCCTGGTAATATCTTTACCTTTGCATTGAAGAGATTTATTTCGTTAATTTGTTAAAAAACTTTTAAATTTTTAACGAATTTCTTTCCTTCTTCAATTCTATTAGTTATCTTTAAAAAAAACATTAGCAAAGGAGGTGATTCATTGTCGTATCTACCGAAAAATGCGGTTATCAAAGGGGCCGTGAATTCAGTATTTTCATCACATTCATCGGTCTCTTTTTCTTTAATTAAAAAAAAAGGTTTTATCATCAATAGATTTATATAAATCAGTCTCTTAATAATTAAAAACTCTGCATCTCAAGTATTTGTAGAGTTTTTTTTTATGAATTTAAAAAATTTTTAAAATCTATTCTATCTTTTTTGTCCGAAGTAAATTAAGGCTAAAAAAGATAAAG
>QCLE01000055.1 GCA_003214815.1 Prochlorococcus sp. AG-412-J13
TGGAACCAAGGGTACAATGTGATACCAGTAATTGCGACATTGCTGAACCTGGTTCCTGGCACCTTGCTAAACCATGTTGGACCACATGTAGGGCTAATTGGTGAGGCCTTTCTCCCTTTCCTCTGTGAGTTTGGTGTTGTGTTGCAGGCGCGACGGGTGTAGGTGAGGCCTTTGTAGTTGCCTACTGCTAACAGCGATTATTAGCTATAGCTTAATTCATTGCCTATATCCTGTACCTGGCACCTGAACATTGGTCAGAATTTTTTAGAGTAAAGCACAAATACAATAGATAGTTAACTTTTTAAATGAAACGCTTACTACTTGCATAAAAAAAGAGGGGTAAAGCTGCACTATATAGTGCAAAAACCGCAGCATATAGTCCGGATTTCGTTGAGATGAATAATCATAAACAGCTATGACCATTTGATAGAAAGCGAGGATAAAAACCAGTATTTAGAATAGAAGTAGTGTAACTCTTACCTTTCTTAGGGGTATGATTGCTTAGCTTAGGGAGTTTTGGTATGGACTCCCTTTTTTTTAATTATGGAAAGTAATTTAAATGAGGTTCTTGGCATTGCTTTTTACGCTCAAGAACAGGAAGAAGCTAAATCTAGACAGATTGAGGACTTAATTAAGTCATCATTTTTCTAAGTGGCAAATTCTTCTTTTGAGACACAATTAGATGTATTAAATAAGAATCTCAAGGTGGATGGGGTTGGGAAGGTCTATATAAGTAGAAAAGCATTTTTCTTATTGGGAAACTTAAGGAATCGTAGTAAAAATAAATAGCAGAAAATTACAATTAATTAGAGAAAAATCTTATTGGTGTTATCATCAATTGGCAATGGCTATTAAGTATTGAAGGAATTTTTACAGGAGCTTTGGCAGAATCATCACGACCCATACCATGCAGCTTATGGCATAGGTGGAATAATAGTTTTGTTGGTAATTTATAATCGTTTGCTCAATAAATATCAGTAACAAGAAACCCCTCCAGAAATTCCAAATACTGAAAGGGTTATTAAATCGACTCGCAACTATATTGAATCAATTTATGTCTTGCAGCATACGTAGAGTGTGCTGACGAGGTTTGGCCTCAATTAATTTATAGCAAAAATTTTAAAAATAACTTTTAAAGATTAATAACTAATTTTCTATAACATCCGCTACTTTTCGTTCCACTAGTCGTTTTTTTAGAATTGAATAAGATTGTGAAGCCCATTTTCGAGAAATATCAAATTCAGTATCTAACTTCTCTCTAAGTAATTTGCCAATTTTAAATACTTCTACGAAGCCTAGATAAATTATTACCAGCACCTTAGTTATGTTTACTGCAACAGCTGCTATCTTTTCAATTCTTTGATCTTGCATTTGAACTTATCCAATTTAACTAAAATTACCAGTTGTAAGAAATTATGCAAATGTTTTTTCAATTTAAAAATAACTTTTAAAGATAGAAGTTTTTCTCCAACCTTCTTTCAATAATTCAGCATATTCTTTTCTTGCATTTTCTATAGTTTCTATTCTGCTACCTTTCATAACTGGTTTACTACTCCTTTTATATACACATCCATAACTAATCATAATTGCATCAATGCTTGGCGAAGGCTTGGAAACATCTTCAAATGGTTCAAAGACTTTTATTCTTGATCGGTCTTTATTTATTAAAGTGAACTTCTCCATATAAATAATATAGAGAGAAAATTGCACCATATAGTGCAAAAACAGCAGTATTATAGTCCAGAAATAAATTAGATAACTGCTAAATAGCACTTATAAGGGTAGGACTCTGAGCAAGGCCAAATCCCAGTAAATTCAAAAAAGTTTAGTGCAAACCATATGGCGTAACCTAGGGATTTTTTTGTTTGCGGACTCCCTTTTTTTTATTAAAACTATGAGTACTTTGGTTGATGTTCTTACCAACAAGGCGATATCAAATACTGCGACTAGAACCACTCAAGAAATTCATGAGTTCATACAATCTGGTATGGATGAAAAAGTGTTAGATGTTGATGGCGATGGCAGCGTTACTGCTTTAGGTGATGGCTTAATGGTCATAAGAAAATTATTTGGCGCTGCTTTTGCAGGAGATAAATTAACAGATAAAGCAATATCTAATAACGCGAGCAGAACAACTGATGAGATCCATGAATATATTGCCGCGATGAGTACTGTAGATACTATTTCTTAAAGACAAATGAAACTCTTAATACTTGCACCGTTTTCTCATTGGAAGATGGCTAAGTATTAGTATTGTCT
>QCLE01000056.1 GCA_003214815.1 Prochlorococcus sp. AG-412-J13
GGAAACTATAATGAGTAGAAAATTAAAGGAAGTATATTGAAAAAAATTGATTTATATAAAAAAATTGAGGCGGCTAAAATAAATATAAAAGCAGGAAATCCTTTAGAGGCAAATAAAATTTTTCAAGAATTGTTAAAAACAAATAATGATTCTTTTGATTTACTTTATGAATACGGTTTTTTTTGTGTAAATTTTAAAAATTACAATTTAGCAAAAGAAGTTTTTTTAACTTTAATTAGAAAGTTCCCAACATCAATAAATTCTTATATTTTGTTAGCAGAAATATTAAGAATGGAGAATAAATTTAATGATGCTGAGAAGGTACTTCAAAAGGCTTTAAAAATTAATCCTAATCATGGCGATTTGCTTTATAATCTGGCTCTTTTGTATTTTACATTGAGAAACTTTGATAATGCATTAAATTATATAGATAAAGCTATTAAATTATCGAGAAATAATGATATTTATCAACTTTTAAAGTCTGAGATTTTTATCAATAACTATAATATTGATGAAGCATTACCTATATTAGAGGATTTAAAAAATAAAAATAAAGTTCAAAAAGATAATAATAAAGAAATAAGAATTTATATACTTCTAGCTAATGCATATATAAGGAAAAGAGAGTACGAAGAAGCAGAAAATATTCTTTTAAAGTTAATCAAAAAACATAAAAGATTGGAATTGGCGTATTTAAATTTAAGTATTCTTTATAGAGATAAGAATCAATTAAGTAAAAGTATAGAAATATTAAAAAAAGGAATAAATTTGTCGCCTAACTTCATGCCTTTTTATACCAACTTGGCTTGTTTTTATAGAAATTCAGGCCAGCTTAAACTTGCAATAGAGACTAATCTATTTATTATTTCAAGAAATAAATTTGACTTTAATAGTTATTATGAATTATCAGGAATTTATGATTTTAAGAATCATAAAAATGAATTAAATTTTTTATTGAGTACAAAACTAGAGAATCTCAATTCAAGCTCAAAAATCTATGCGGCTTTTGCGATCTCAAATTTGTTGCATAAAAAAGGAAAATTCAAAGAAAGTGCAAAAAATCTTAAAATCGCTAATGATGAAAGTCTTAGGCATAAAAAGTCTGACGCAAATTTAAAGATAAAGAATACTGAATTTTATAAATCATTGAAAATTAAAAATTTAAAGAATAAATATTTCAAGGATTCTTGTAAATATATCTTTATTGTGGGCATGCCACGATCTGGTAGTACTTTACTCGAAAATATATTGAGTTTGAATCATGAAGTAACTGATATGGGTGAGGTTTCCTTTTTAGAAGAATCAATAAAGGTAATTCAAGATTTTGATGATGTATTTGATCTCTATGAAAAAAAAGTTATTAATCAATTTAAAGCCTCTATTATTTACACCGACAAGTATTTATTTAATTATATGTACTGCCCTATAATTTCTAACTTTTTTCCTGATGCAAAAATAATTAATTGTGTAAGAAATCCTCTTGATAATATTTTATCTATTTATAAGGCAAATTTTTTAAATCAGCCTTTCTCTTTCTCTTTGCACGATATATCTAATTTATATTTGCACTATTTTGAAACTATGGAGGAATACAAAACTAGATATAGCTCAATTATATATGATTATAATTACGAGGAATTAATTAAAAATCCAAATAAAACAATAACCGAGTTAATAAATTGGCTTAATTGGGATTGGGACGACAAATATCTTTCACCCCATGAAAATAGAAGAAATGTATTTACAGCAAGTAGTGCACAAATAAGAAAGAAATTTTATTCTTCTTCCATAGGAATCTGGAAAGAGTATAAAGAACTTTTGGAACCTGCAATTGAAATTATTAAAACAAATAAAATTCTTGGTAATAAGATTTCATAACGCAAAGTGTTTCCTAATAATAGCCAGCTCGAATTTTGTCTACTGGAGGTTGTTAATTCTAAGCATATAGATTATTTTTAAAATACCTTAAATAGTGTGAGGAATTTTTATGAAGCTTTTTAAAAGCTTGTTAGTAGCACCAGCAACTATTGGGCTACTAGCACCAATTTCTGTGTTTGCTGGAGAGGCAAACTTAAATGATATATCAAAGTACTCTAATCCAGAGGATATTGACCTCGCTAATGCCTTCGTAAATGATGAATCAACTAATAGCATTTTACTT
>QCLE01000057.1 GCA_003214815.1 Prochlorococcus sp. AG-412-J13
TGGAGTTGGAACTTCTCTATCTCCTTATATAAAAGAGTGTATTGAAGTTATCAAAAATGAAGGACTTAACTATGAATTAGGAGCGAATGGAACTGCAATAGAAGGAGAGTGGGACAAAGTATTTGAATGTGTAAAAAAGTGCCATGAAAAAATCCATTCAAAAGGTGCTCCTAGAATTTATACAACGATGAAAGTAAATACAAGAACTGATAAAAAACAAAAATTCTCAGATAAAGTAAAAAGTGTATTAGAGAAGTAATAGAAAGAGAAAGTGATTACGATAATGATGGATTAGATCCATCCGAAGAATATTTCAGAAAGAAGAAAAAAGGTAATGATGAGGACAATACCTATTTCCCTACAGAAGAATCAAAACCACCTCATTATTAATAAATTAGTGAATCGAATGTATATGTTCTGTTGCTTACAGTTGCAAAGTAGAAATTTAGTAATAACTTAATTTTCAACTATCACTTACACTTTGCTTACAGTTGTATTCACTTATGACACTTAGTTATTCCAGTTAATTATAGTGATTATCTTCATATAGAAATGAATAGCGAACATACTACTTAAGTTTTAGTAAATCTAATGGTAGATATTCATTCATATAAAGAAACAGTATTGTTAAAGTTCCAATTACAGAGCCTATAAAACCTCCAAAAAAATTAACTAATAATCCAGGTTGTCTAATTATTGTTTCTTCGTTTTTTTCTTCTTCTTCAAAATTAGGAGAATCGACTACTTTTAAGCGCTGATTGGTTGTTGGTTGTTTAAGTTGTTGGTGTCGGATGAGGGCTTCGAAATCAGGCATGGAATTTGTGAGGCAATTGAACAATAAGCAGACCAGCCCGTCATTCGACGAGGATCTGATCTACCTAAATCGTCTACAGCTTCAAATACAGCATTACCCGAGGCTTCTGCTTTATCAAATGCTGAAAGTAAGGGTATAAATGTATCAAAAACATATAAACCAAAATTTTCTAGAGCTGCTTTGGCTTGTTGCGCTGCTTTTTGCTGTCTAAAATCAACTTTTACTATTACTACTGCATAGTTAACTTTTAAGTTACTTAATAAATTAGCTAGTTCAACAGTTAATTCCACTGATCTTGCTTTTGCAGTTGTAGGTAATATAACTAAATCTGAACCATACGCTAAGTGTTTAAGTTCTTCTTGATCACTGCTAGCCTGGCCATCAGTTATAACAATTTCTGATGATCTTGATGCTTTAGCAGCTGAACTGACTGGGAAAACTGGAAATGGAAGATTGCCTCTTGATGAGTACGCTAATGCAGATCTATTCTTGTCGGCATCGACTATGCAAACTTTTTTGCCTTCAGAATGCCAAACACTAGCAAGGTGAATACTTGTGCAGGTCTTGGCCACACCCCCTTTTTGTCCGCAAACGGTAATGAACAATTTTTTTTTAATTTCTCTTACTTTGGAGAATAATTTCTAAATGTCAAGAGAAATTAATTTTTAATGCTTTAAAACTTATTGTTTGAAATATTTTAAAGAGTTTAATATTGTTAGATAACCTTATAAAGTTCTTTATTTAAATAGTCTAGTGAAGAAAAGAATTGGATTAGGTACTTGGTCTTGGGGGAATAAGCTTTTTTGGAATTACCAATCTTCAAATGACAATGATTTATTTGAGACATATAATGAAGCGTTACGAAGAGGTTTTGATCTCATTGATACTGCAGATTCTTACGGCACTGGGAATCTTCAGGGCAGAAGTGAATTATTGATAGGCAAGTTTTTACACAATACTCCTTCTGCAAAGAAAAAAAGAATTCAAGTAGCTACCAAACTTGCACCTTATCCCTGGAGAATTGGTGAAAGAGGTTTTAATAAACCTTTTTTGAAAAGTTTAGAGAGACTTAATAACAAATTAGATATAGTGCAATTACATTGGTCAACTGCAAAATACAATCCTTGGCAGGAATTAGGGCTGTTGAATAATCTTTGCGATTTAAAAGATCAAGGCTTTGATTTTCAAATAGGCTTATCAAATATAGGTCCTCAAAGGTTAAAAAAATTAATT
>QCLE01000058.1 GCA_003214815.1 Prochlorococcus sp. AG-412-J13
ATTCGAATTATTTAAAAAGAATATTATTCTTGACTAAGAATAAACAATGATCCAATGTTGTGCATTAAAAAATAAAATAATTACTCTATGAAAGTCATATTAATCCAGATTCCTTAAGAATGTTGATTTTATTGGCTAATTCAATATCTGCAGAAGATATTGAGCGATCTAATGTTTTATGAGAAGAAACTGTGTAACCACTGTCATCAACAAATTCATCTTCAGCATCATTTAAGTGGGCATTCTCATTTTGGAGATCTTTATAATTATTTGACTTGTATATAGTTGACTTTGTGATATTGCTATATCCAAAATTCGCAATTCCCCTGGCATCTAATGCTTCCTCAACTAATATTCCAACTACCTTAGATCTACTTATTGATTCGCTATTGGATATTTCATCAATAATTTCAAGTACTCTTTTTCTAGGAAGATACCCTATTCTTTTAACTTTATTTTCCATGATTCTTTACGTATGTCTATATTGTAACATTTCTGTCAAGTTAAACCAGATTTTGATCCGCAGCACTACTTGTAAATTTAAATAATGAGATTAAAATATAATTTTTAAGGAACACACATAGAAAGTTATTTCTCAAATATTCATGAGGATAGTTTTATATGCTTCTACTACTTACTCTCTCAGATTGGGTCGGATTTCTGAAATTTTCTTAATTTAAATTCTAAATATTATGAAAGATAAAATATATGACAATGCTGATAGCTTCGCAATGTCGTTTGATGAGGAATGGAAAAATATTGATTGTGATGATTTACGATTAAAGATAGATAAGGTATTTGAACTTTTATCAGACCACCCTTTTTTAATCTCTAATCCTGAAAATGCAAGAAAAATGGCAGAATTTAGGATATTTTCTTTAAAAAAATTTCAATAATTATTTTTTAGTTTTATTGAAATTAATTATTGAAATTTAGTCTTCATTATTTGAGTTTAAATAGTAGGCAAATTAAAAAAACCCTTACTATATAAAAATATGATGATGCCAATTATTGGACCTATTCCAAATACAAAAAGTACTAATTTTGCAGAATTTTTTGTTTGTCCTAATTTCTGATTTTTTAAATTTGAATTAGTTTGATTTTTTTTTGATTTTTTCTTTTTCATGAAGGATATACTACTACAACTTAACTTTAAGAGATTTAGATATATTTTTGAGTTTAAAATAATTTTTTAATTTTTGGAAATTAATCTGGGAATCAAAAAAGACCGTATTGTATAATGAAAAGAATATAAAGCAAATATGACTGCAACTAAGAGAGAGGAAGTATGTTCTCACCTTAGATATATAAGGTTAGAGCTTAGAGAGATGCATCAAATGCTTATCAAAGAAGATTTGTTGCCAGATCTTAGTGAAGCCAAGGAAGTATATGCACAACTTGATGCCTTATTGGATTTATTATCAGAAAAAAAAGTAAAGAAGATAAAAAGCCAATTTTGAGACTTTTGGTTAATTTGAATATATTAGAGATAATTTGTAGCTGATTCTATTTTTTTTCGATTATCATGCATTTGTTCTAATTTATTGTAAATTTCTTTAATCTGGATTTGTATTAGATCTGTTGAATTTATATTGCTTAACGCATCTAATGCTAATAGAAGGCTTTCCTTAGCTTCAATTAAATGTCTACATTCTTTACTGCCTGCTTCGTATGACATAGGATTTTAATAAATTATCATTATTCTAAATATATTAAAGATCCTTCAGTATTGCTTGATACTCTTATCAAATCAAACCTTATTATTGTTATTTTCAATACAAAATAGGTAATTATTTTTACTAAAATTCAAATAAAACTTATGCAAGAAAACTCTAATGATTATAAATTCTGTATTGAATTAGCTTTAGATAATGCAAAAAAAAGAATTAATCTACTAGATAATTCTGATAAAAATTCCGTTCTAGAAGAATATAAGGAATGGATTAATGATGGTTTAAATAAGCATACAGTTTTACTACTAAGAGATGACCCGATTATCTAAAATTATTTAAGAATATTTTCTAGTT